>CALRJN020000004.1:0-173104 GCA_943367555.1 Synechococcus sp. UW140
ACCCTCGTGCGCACGTGGCATGTCGAGGGACTTGCGGTGCGTCCGGACCACCGCATGATCGGACACACCGGCTTCCTGCTCGTCGCCCGGCGGCTCGCCCCGGGCGCCGTGCTCCCCGCGCTGAAGCGGCGGGCCTCCAAGTCGGATTACACCGACGAGGACGTCGAGGTCTGGACGCCCGGCGCCGTCGGGGAGCGCACCGCGAGCGAGAAGTCGCTGCGCCGCGCCGCCCGTGAGGCCCAGGCGGCGGCACGAGCGGCCGCGGACGACCAAGTAGAGTAGCCAGCGGTATTCGTGACTCCAAGGAAAGTAGTGTCCGTGCGCAAGTTCCCGGCAATCCTGGCGGCCGCAGGCCTGCTCGTGTCCCTCTCCGCGTGCGCGACGGGGCCCTCGCTCACCGACTGCACGCCTTCGGGCAACGCGCTTCTCGTCACGACACCGGGCGCATTCGGCGCCGACCCGGAGGCCACCTTCCCGACGCCGATCGTGTCCACCGCCGTCGAGGTCGCTGAACCGTCCACGGGAGACGGTGCGGCCATCGGGCCGAATGACGCGATCGAGGTCAGCACCTCGATCTACGCCGGCGAGGATGGCACTCCGCTCAACACCCAAGCGGGAGCGCTCATCACCGTGACCCTCAATAGCTTCGTGAAGGGCCAGTTCCCCTTCACTCGAGCGTTCGAGTGCACGACCGTCGGGTCGCGGCTCGTCGTCACGGGCACCGCGGAGCAGCTCTTCGGTCCCGACGCCCTCGGACTCGATCCGCAGACGACCCTGGTCACCATCAGCGATGTGGATGCCGCCTACCCGGCCCAGGCCACCGGCACCGACCAGTTCGCCCCGAGCGGCATCCCTGCCGTCGTGTTCACCCCGGTCGGGCAGCCCGGCTTCACGTTCCCCGACAGTGCGCCTCCGAGCGAGCTCACGGTCGCGGCGCTCAAGCAGGGTTCGGGACGCATCGTCAAGCAGGGCGACACCATGGTCGGCAACGTCACGGGCATCGTGTGGGGCGCGAAGACGACCTTCGCGTCATCCTTCACCAATCAGGCCCCCGCGCCTCTGCTCGTGCAGGAACTCGCCGCCGACGGCACCGGGATCGTTCAGGGGCTCGCCACCGCGCTCATCGGCCAGAAGGTCGGCTCGCGCCTCGTCGTGGTCGTGCCGCCGAGCGTGGGCTACCCGGCCGCCGCCGCCCCCGCGGGCGTCGTCGACGGTGACACCCTCGTCTTCGTGGTGGACATCCTCGCCATTCGATGACCCAGACCGGACCCGGCCGGAGGTCCCTGAGCTTAGGATTCATGACGTGCCCTCAGCCAGTGCCGCCGCCCGTGTTCCCGTGGAGGAACGGCTGTTCAGCCTTGTGCTGGCCCTCCTCGCAACGGACTCCGGCCTGACCAAGAACGAGATCCTCTCGTCGGTTCAGGGCTATCGCCAGCGCTACTCGGTGGCGGGCGACAACGCGAACCTCGAGCGGCAGTTCGAGCGCGACAAGGACGACATCCGCGAGCTCGGCGTGCCGCTGGAGACCATCGAGAGCCCCGGACAGGCTGGCAACAACCAGAACCTGCGCTACCGCATCCCCAAGGGCGAGTACGAGCTGCCCGCCGACATCACCTTCTCGCCGGAGGAGACCACGCTGCTCACCCTCGCGGCGATGGTGTGGCGTGAGGGATCGCTCTCGGCGGAGTCGCGCCGCGCGATCATCAAGCTGCGCTCGCTGGGCGTCGCCACGACGGAGCCGGTGCTGGGGTATGCGCCCCGGCTGCGGGTGCGGGATGCCGCATTCGAACCCCTCAGCGACGCCCTCGCCAAGCGCGTCCTGGTGTCGTTCTCCTACCTCAAGCCGGGGGAGGAGGCGGCGCGAACGCGCACCGTCGCCCCGCTCGCCCTCATTCAGCATCAGGGACGGTGGCATCTCTACGCCGACGAGCCGGAGTCGAAGTCGACCCGCACGTTCCTGCTGCGTCGCATCGTGAGCCCGATCGTCGCCTCGACGACGACGTTCCCCGCGCCGCCCGCCGACGTGTCGGAACGGGCCCTCGCCGAACTCGAGACCGTGTGGAACTCGCACACCGCGCGCGTCGAGGTGGAACCCGGATCCGATGCCGGAGTGCGTCTGGCCAAGCGTCGCGGCACGGTCGTCACCGACGACGGCACGCTCGAGCTCCACTACTCCGACATCAACATCGTCGCCGACGAGCTCGCCGCCTACGGTCCCGAAGTGCTCGTGACCGCCCCGCCGGAGTTGCGGGATGCCGTGCGCGCCCGCCTGGAGAGGACGGCGGCCGACCATGGCTGAGAAGCTCCCGCCCCAGCGCGCCCAGGACAAGCTCGCCTTCCTGCTCTCCCTCGTGCCGTACCTCATGGACCGCGACCGCGTGAGCGTGGGCGACGCGGCGCGGCACTTCGGGGTGCCGGAGGAGCAGATCCGCGACGCCGTGCGTCTTATCGGAGTGTCCGGCATCCCCGGCGAGACGGCGACCTACCAGCACGGCGACCTCTTCGACATTGCGTGGGACGACTTCGAGGACAACGACCAGATCGTGCTCACCCACCTCGTCGCGATCGACGACTCGCCCCGCTTCTCGGCCAGGGAGGCCGCCGCCCTCATCGCGGGCCTCCAGTACCTCTCGTCGCTGCCCGAGCACGCGGACCGGGCCGCGATCGCGAGCCTGATGTCCAAGCTGTCGCGCGGATCCCAGGGAGTGCCGAGCCAGCTCGCGGTCGAGGCGAACGAGACCGACGACACGCTCGCCCTCATCCGCGAGTCGGTGGAGAAGGGCGTGCAGCTCAACTTCACCTACCGCAACTCGCGCGGCGAGAGCGAGGAGCGTCGGGTCGACCCGCTGCGCGTCGAATCGATCGACGCCGATTGGTACCTCCGCGGCTGGTGCCACACCCGCCGCGCCGTGCGCACCTTCCGCCTCGACCGGATCTCCCGCCCGACCGTCACGGCCGACCCGATCGAGCACCGCGCGGCCGACGTGACCCTCCCGGAAGCGCTGTTCGAGGGGTCGGACGACGATCTGCTCGTGACGTTGGATGTCACGGCCACCGCCGCGCCGCTGCTCGCCGACTACATCCCCGACGGCGCCACGGCCGTCGTCGAGGGCGACCGCATCCGCACCACGGTGCGGGTCTCGCACTACCACGGACTGAAGCGCCTCATCGCGAGCATGCCCGGCGTCGCGACGGTCGTCGATCCGCCCGAGGCCCGGGCGGTCGTCGCCGAGTGGGCCGCGGCGGGAGCGGCGCGCTACCCGTGATCGAGTGGTGGGGCTGGCTGCTGATCTGGACGGGCCTCGTGCTCACGCTCCTCGTGGTGCTCGGGCTCATGGCGTGGTGGCTGTTCCGCAAGTCGCTCGTGCTGCTCGACGACCTCGCGACTCTCGCCGAGACGACGGCGGCGCTCGAGGCGGACGAGGCCGAGCTCGTGCCCCCGCGGCTCGCCGTGCTCACCCCGGCCATCGAGATCCGAGCGCGCGAGGAGGCCCGGCAGTTCCACCGTCGGGAGCGACGTCGACGACGGATCGAGGCACGCCTCGCGCGAGCCCGCCGGATCACGCGCGTCGACGCCACCCAGGTCGAGTGGCCCGCCGACTGGTACCCCGCCACGCGCTCTGCGCGCTCACGGCGACAGCGGTTATCATGGACGGACCCGCTCAAGGACAGTGAAGGATCGTGACCACGCATGCTCGGTAACCTCAACGGCTGGCACCTCGTCATCATCCTCGCCATCGTGCTCCTGCTCTTCGGCGCCCCGAAGCTCCCGGCCCTCGCTCGCAGCATCGGCCAGTCGATGCGCATCTTCCGCAGCGAGGTCAAGACCATGAAGGACGAGAACGGCAACGACATCATCGTCGAGGATGCCGCGGCCGAGCCCGAGGCGCCGACCACGGCCACGAAGACCGCGCCGAAGAGCACCACCAAGCCGAAGCCGTAGCGGGCCGTGGCCACCCGTCCGGGCCGGGGGCGCAACGGCGAGGGACAGCGCATGTCGCTCGGGGAGCACCTGCGCGAGTTGCGAAGGCGCCTGGTCATCTCCGCCATCGCGATCCTCGTCGCCGCCATCGCCGGCTTCGTGCTCGCTCCCTTCGTGATCGATGCGCTGCGGGTGCCCATCAACGCGATCGCCGAGCAGCGCAACGCCCAGATCATCTACACCACCGTCACCGGGGCGTTCGATCTGCGGTTCGCGATCGCGATGACGATCGCGATCGTGATCGCCAGCCCAGTGTGGCTGTATCAGCTCTTCGCCTTCCTCGTCCCGGGCCTCACCGGGCGCGAGAAGAAGTACACGTTCGGCTTCTTCTTCTCGGCCGTGCCGCTCTTCATCGGGGGCGCTGCGGCGGGCTGGCTCCTCTTCCCGCACATGGTCGAGTTGCTGACGTCGTTCTCGTCGAACGAGGAGGCGACCTTCCTCGACGCCAAGATCTACTACGACTTCGTGATCAAGCTCTCCCTGGCGATCGGCGTCGGGTTCGTGCTGCCGGTGTTCCTCGTGCTCCTCAACTTCGTCGGGGTGCTGTCGGCGCGGTCGATTCTCAAGGGGTGGCGGGTCGCGATCCTCGTCATCGCGCTGTTCTGCGCGATCGCCACGCCGGCCGCCGACGTGATCTCGATGTTCCTGCTGGCGATCCCCATGGTCGCGCTCTACTTCGCCGCCGCCCTCATCGCGTGGGTGCACGACCGCGGCGCCGAGCGGCGCGCCGCCAAGCTCGAGGACTCGATCACCGCGGCCTGAGGGCCGCACCGCGCCGGGACGGCCGACGGCATCCGGTCGCCTAGGCTGAGCGTGTGACCGATCAGCTGTCTCCAGCGGAACGTTTCGCGGCAGCGAAGAAGCGGCGGGGCACTCCGATCCTCGAACAGTTCCGGTCCCGCCAGCGATTCGATCTCGACGCATTCCAGATCGCCGCCTGCACCGTCGTGGAGGAGGGCAAGAGCGTTCTCGTCGCGGCCCCCACGGGCGCGGGCAAGACGATCATCGCCGAATTCGCGATCTTCAAGGCGATGCAGGATGCCACCTCCAAGGTCTTCTACACGGCCCCGATGAAGGCCCTGAGCAATCAGAAGTACCAGGAGCTCGTCGCGGAGTACGGCGCCGACGAGGTCGGCCTGCTCACGGGCGACACGAACATCAACTCGGGCGCCCGCGTCGTCGTCATGACGACCGAGGTGCTGCGCAACATGCTCTACGCCGACTCCGACCTGCTGCAGCACCTCAGCGTCGTCGTGATGGACGAGGTGCACTTCCTCGCGGACCGCTTCCGCGGGGCCGTGTGGGAGGAGGTCATCATCCACCTGCCCGAGCACGTGCGCATGGTCTCGCTCAGCGCGACGGTGTCCAATGCGGAGGAGTTCGGCGACTGGCTGCAGGCCGTGCGCGGCGATACCGAGGTGATCGTCTCGGAGGAGCGTCCCGTGCCGCTCGACCAGCACATCCTCATGCGCACCAAGCTCATCGACCTCTTCGACTCCTCGGGGCTGGCCGCCACCAACCGGGTCAACCCCGAACTCGTGCAGATGGCCCGCTACGGCGGCCGCACGCTGAGCTCGCGCCAGATGAAGGATGTGGGTCGCTACCATTCGCGCGGCGGGCGTCCGGAGAACCAGCGCATGGAGCGCCCGGATGTCGTGAAGCTCCTCGATTCGAAGAACCTCCTTCCGGCGATCTTCTTCGTGTTCAGTCGAGTCGGATGCGACCAGGCGGTCGCCCGCGTGCTGCGCGCCGGCGTGCGCCTGACGACCACGGAGGAGCGCGAGGAGATCCGCGCGATCGTCGAGGACCGCTGCCGCACCCTGCTCGACGAGGATCTGGCGGTGCTCGGCTACTGGGACTGGCTCACCGGCCTCGAGCGCGGGGTCGCCGCCCACCACGCGGGAATGCTCCCCGCCTTCAAGGAGGTGGTCGAGGAACTCTTCCAGAAGAAGCTGGTCAAGGTGGTGTTCGCCACCGAGACGCTCGCCCTGGGCATCAACATGCCGGCGCGCACGGTCGTGCTCGAGAAGCTCGAGAAGTTCAACGGCGAGGCGCGCGTGCCGATCACGCCGGGGGAGTACACCCAGCTCACCGGACGGGCGGGCCGACGCGGGATCGACGTCGAGGGCCACTCGGTCATCCAGTGGGTCGACGGCCTCGACCCGCAAGCGGTCGCCTCCCTCGCCTCCCGGCGCACCTACCCCCTCAACTCGAGCTTCCGGCCGACCTACAACATGGCGGTCAACCTCATCGAGCAGTTTGGGCGCGACCGCACCCGCGAGATCCTCGAATCGAGCTTCGCGCAGTTCCAGGCCGACCGCGCCGTGGTCGACCTCGCGCGCAAGGTGCGGTCGCAGGAGCAGTCGCTCGACGGCTACGCGAAGTCGATGACCTGCCACCTCGGCGACTTCCGCGAGTACTCCACCATCCGGCGCGAGCTCACCGACCTCGAGCGCAAGGGCATCTCGAACACCGCGTCGCGGGTCGAACGCGACAAGCGCCAGCGCCAGCTCACCGACCTGCGTCGCCGGATGAAGCAGCATCCGTGCCACGCCTGCCCGGAGCGCGAGGGCCACGCCCGCTGGGGCGAGCGGTGGTTCAAGCTCAAGCGTGAGACCGACCAGCTCACCGCGCAGATCCGCACCCGCACGGGCGCGGTCGCGAAGGTCTTCGACCGCGTCACCGACGTGCTGCTCGAGCTCGGCTACCTGCTCCCGGGAGAGGCGGGCGCCCTCACCCTGAGCCCGGACGGCCGGATGCTGCGGCGCATCTACGGCGAGCGCGACCTTCTCGTGGCCGAGTCCATCCGCCGCGGCTTCTGGGACGAGCTGGACGCCGCGTCCCTCGCCGCGATGGCGACGACCCTGGTCTACGAACCGCGGCGCGAGGAGGGCGAGCTGGGAGATCGGCACCTGCCGCGCGGGCGTTTCCGCGAGGCCTTCGACCGCACGGGCGACCTGTGGGCGGTTCTCGACGATCTGGAGCAGGCGAATCGTCTGCCGGGCAGCCAGCCGCTCTCGACGGGACTGGCTCTGGCGATGTTCCGCTGGGCGAGCGGCACCGGCCTCGACCAGGTGCTGCAGGAAGCCGATATGGCCGCGGGGGATTTCGTGCGCTGGACGAAGCAGACGATCGACCTGCTCGACCAGCTCTCCGTCGTCGCGCCGGGCGAGGTCGGGCGCACCGCGCGCACCGCCCTCGACGCGATCCGCCGCGGCATCGTGGCCTACAGTTCGGTCGCGTAGCGCGCGCGGCGGATCGAGCTTGTCGAGATCTCACCGACCATCCGCCCAGCATCCGTCGCCTACGATCGTCTAGTGACCCCCGAGCCCGACCGCGCGACGGCACCCGTGCTGCCGCTGTGGGCCGCACTCGTGGTCGCCGCGGCGGCCGGCCCGATCCTCGATGCGGGGTTCCCCGACAAGGACATCTGGCCGCTCACCCTGCTGGGCATCGCCCTCGTGCTCGTGAGCCTCATCGGACGCCGTTTCGGCTCGGCCCTGCTCGTCGGCTTCATCGCCGGCGCGACGTTCTACTTCACCCACATCCAGTGGGCATCCCTGTTTCTCGGCCTCCTGCCGATGTCGGCGCTCTCGGTGCTCGAGTCGCTCTTCTTCGCCCTCGGGGCCGGAGCCATCGCCCTCGCCTATCGATGGATGCCGCGGGCGTTCCCCGGGACCGCCGGACGCCTGCTCCTCCTCCCTGTCGTGGTCGCCGGACTGTGGACGGCGCGGGAGGCGTGGGCGAGCGTCTGGCCCTACGGCGGCTTCGCGTGGGGCCGAGTGGCGCTCTCCCAGTCCGAGGGACCCTTCGCCCCCCTGTTCTCCTGGCTCGGCATCTCGGGGGTGAGCTTCGTCATGGTGCTCGTCGTCGCGGTGGCGATCGAAGCGGTGCGGATGCGGGGCGTCGGTGGCCTCGCCCGGGCAGTGACGGCCGTGGGCCTGGCGGCCCTGCTGCTGGCCATCCCGGCCTTCCCCAGCCCGACGACCGGGTCCCTGACGGTGGCGGCCGTTCAAGGCAACGGCAAGGCGGGATACTTCGACGAGAGACAGCCGGGCGACCTGCTCCAGGCGCAGCTCGACGCGACCGCGCCGCTCTTCGGCCAGGACGTCGACGTCGTCGTGTGGCCGGAGGGCTCGACCGACTACAGCCCGCTCGAGGACGCGTACACGGCATCCGCGTTCGATGTCGTCAGCGAGCAGCTCGACGCCCCGCTCGTGGGATGGGCTGTGACCGAGCGCGACGGGCTCACCTACAACACGGCGATCCTCTGGCGCGCGGGGGAGGGGGCCCTCGACTTCTACGACAAGAGGCACCCGGTGCCGTTCGGTGAGTACATCCCCGACCGCCCGTTCTGGCGCCCGTTCGCCCCCGACCTCATCGACCTGATCGGCCGCGAGTACACCCCGGGAACCACCGACATGGTGTTCGACCTCGGCAACGGCGTGCTCGCCGGCGTCAACATCTGCTTCGACATCGTCGACGACCAGATCCTCACCGACAGCGTGCGGCAGGGCGCTCAGGTGATCTTCGCCTCATCCAACAACGCCGACTTCGGACGCACCGACGAGAGCGCCCAGCAACTCGCGATCGCGCGCATCCGGGCGCTGGAGCTGGGCCGCACCGTCGTCAACATCTCGACCGTCGGCATCAGCGCGATGATCGCGCCCGACGGATCGACGATCGCGGAGCTGCCCTGGTACACCGCCGCCTCGATGGTCGAGGCGGTTCCGCTCGCGACGACGGTGACCCCGGCGGTGATCGCGGGGCGCCAGCTCGAGTGGCTCGTCGCGCTGCTGGCGCTCGGGGGAATGACGGCGGCCGGTGCCGCCGCCCGGATCAGATCATCGGGTCAGCAGCACCGGCCGCGGAGGGGATCGGCCTAGGCGCCGATTCGATCCTGCCCGCGCCGGGAGCGCAGGTAGTCGAGCCGCTCCTGAAGCAGCTCCTCAAGCTCGGGGCGAGTGCGGCGCTCGAGCAGCATGTCCCAGTGGCTGCGGGGCACCTTGGTCTCGGCCAGGTCGAGAACGACCGGCTCGCCGTCGGGGCCGAGGAGGATGCCCTCCTGGCCGGTCTTGGCGGACTCCCACTGCTGCGGGATCTCGGCGTCGGCCGCGAACATCACCTCGAAGGTGGTTCCGTCGGCCGCCTGGTACGTGCTCTTCTTTCGCGGAGAGAACTCGACACCCACCTCGCTCTGTAAGCTCTGGGTTCCGAGTCGCATTCCGCGCAAACTCCGGTCTGCCATTGTGTGGCCTCCTGTCTCGCGTCGTTGACCAATTTATAGACCCCTTAGCTGGGCAAACCCTTTCAAGGGCACGGGTCTCACAGACGCTTCACAGGAAACTCACGACGTTCGGCTCGCCTCCCCGCGGTGTCGCACGACCTCGAGGGCGAGATCCGCGCGGTCGGTCACGATGCCGTCGACGCCGAGCTCGAGCAGTTCGGCCATGCGCACGGGGTCGTTGACGGTCCAGATGTGCACCTCGACGCCGGCCTCGTGAAGCTGCCGCAGCATCCGGGGGGTGGTGATCGTGAGGCCGAGGGCGCGCTCGGGCACCTGCACGGCGACAACGTCGCGCAGCGCGCGGCGCACCACCCAGGAGAGGCCCAGTTTGCCGGCGAACAGGGCACGCGCGAACAGGCCCGCGGATGCCGAGCTCACGACCCCGGGCAGGCCCGCGAGGGCGGCGGCGCGGCGACGTTCATCGAACGACGACACGAGCACGCGATCGCTCGCACCCGCGGCCCGGATGGCGGCGATGGTCGGAGCGACGGCCGCGGCCGACTTCACGTCGATGTTGAATCGCGTGCGCGGAAAGGTCTCGAGCGCCTCGGTGAGGGAGCAGAATCCCTGCCCGTGCCCGAGGTCGACGGCGCGGAGCTGCGCGAGGGTCAGCTCCTGCACCTTCGCCGGCCGCCCGGCGACTCTCGACAGGTCGGGGTCGTGCGCGATGACGCTCTCGCCGTCGGAGCTCGCGTGCACGTCGGTCTCGACGTACTCGGCGCCGGCATCCACCGCCCGCTGGAAGGCCAGAAGCGTGTTCTCGGGCGCGTCGATCGCGAGGCCGCGGTGCGCGAAGACCCGCGGTCGGGCAGGGGAGAGGTAGTTCTCCGGCACCTACTTCGCCGGCGGCTTGGGGAGGAATCCCGCACTGATGCCCTTGAGGGCCTCGGTGAGCTCGGACGGGATCACCCAGAGCTTGTTCGACTCGCCCTCGGCGATCTTCGGCAGCATCTGGAGGTACTGGTACGCGAGCAGCGCCGCGTCGGGGTCGCCCTTGTGGATGGCGCTGAACACCGTCGTGATCGCCTCGGCCTCCCCCTGGGCGCGCAGCACGGCGGCCTTCGCGTCACCCTCCGCGGAGAGGATCGCCGCCTGACGGGCACCCTCGGCGGTGAGGATCGCGGACTGCTTCGTGCCCTCGGCGGTGAGGATGAGGGCGCGCCGGTCGCGCTCGGCCCGCATCTGCTTCTCCATCGAGTCCTGGATCGAGAGGGGCGGGTCGATCGCCTTGAGCTCGACGCGTCCGACGCGGATGCCCCACTTGCCGGTCGCCTCGTCGAGCACGACGCGGAGCTGTCCGTTGATGTTGTCGCGGCTGGTCAGCGCCTCCTCGAGGTTGAGGCCACCGACGACGTTGCGCAACGTCGTCGTCGTCAGCTGCTCGACCGCCCCGAGGTAGTTGGCGATCTCGTAGGTGGCGGCTCGGGCATCCGTGACCTGGAAGTACACGACCGTGTCGATCGAGACAACGAGGTTGTCCTCGGTGATCACCGGCTGGGGCGGGAACGAGACGACCTGCTCGCGCATGTCGATGAGCGGGCGCACCCGGTCGATGAAAGGCACGAGGATGTTCAGGCCCGGCAGCAGTGTCTTGTGGTACTTGCCGAGGCGCTCGACGACTCCCGCGTTGGCCTGGGGGATGATCCGGATCGACCGGAACAGCACCACCAGCACGAAGATCGCGACGATCGCGAGCAGGATGACGACGAAGAGCTGGCCGATGAAGGCACCGAAGTCAAGCATCAGGATTCCTTTCCTCGGGGGAGTCCCCGGTGGCTGGGTTCGGGACCGCGACCTCGGCGATGGCGCCGTCGATGCGGGTGACGGTGACGCGGTCGCCCTCGTGGAGGACCGCGGCCGAGCTGGCCGGATCCAGACGTGCCGTCCAGGTCTCGCCGTTGTCGAGCTTGACGAGGCCCTGGCCCTCAGAGAAGTCGCGCATCACGCGCGCGCCCTGACCGTAGAGGGCTTCGACGTTGCTCTTGGTCGGGTCCCCGCTGCGATGCACCCGCAGGAGCAGGGCCGGACGGATGAGGAACAGGAAGAGCACCGAGAAGACCGCGGCGGCGAGGATCTGCGCCCACCACGGCAGGCCGAGCAGGTTCGCGCCGAGGCCGCCGATGAGGGTGCCCGCGGCGATCATGAGGAACGTGAAGTCGAGGGTCACGAGCTCGATCACGATGAACAGCACGACGAGGGCGAGCCAGAGGATCCACAGGTACTGCACCAGGTCGACGAACATGTGTCGATCACTCCTCGGGTCGGTGACTGCTGGCTCGACGCTACCACCGGGCGACCGGGAGGGAACATCCCGACCGCTAAAGTCGTAGCGTGACCAGTGCATCCAACCCCCTCGCGCCCGGCGCTCTCGCCGGCAAGCGCGCCCTCGTGACCGGCTCCTCCCGCGGCATCGGCGCCGACACGGTGACCTACTTCGCCGAGGCGGGCGCGCGCGTCGCGATCAACTACCGCAACAAGGAGACGCGCGCGCTCAAGCTCGTCGCCCAGCTCGAGGAGGCCGGGGCCGAGGCGATCGCCGTCGGGGCCGACCTCACCGATGCGGATTCGGTCGCGGCCCTCGTCGACACGGTGCGGAAGGCGTTCGGCGGCCTCGACATCCTCGTGCTCAACGCCTCCGGCGGCATGGAGAGCGGCATGGCCGAGGACTACGCGATGGTGCTCAACCGGGACTCGCAGGTCAACTTCCTCGCCGCGGCCCGGCCGCTGCTCGGCCCGGGGTCGCGTGTCGTGTTCGTCACGAGCCACCAGGCGCACTTCATCAAGACGGTCGAGACGATGCCCGAGTACCTCCCCGTGGCCCTCAGCAAGCGCGCCGGCGAGGATGCCCTGCGCGAGCTCATCCCCGGCCTCGAGGCCGACGGCATCGAGTTCGTCGTGGTCTCGGGCGACATGATCGAAGGAACGATCACGGCGACGCTGCTGCAGCGGGCCAACCCCGGTGCGATCGAGGCGCGCAAGGAGGCGGCGGGCCGCCTCTACAACGTGCAGGAGTTCGCCGCCGAGGTGGCCCTGGCGGCCGTCGAGCTGATCCCGGCCGACCACACGCGCTACGTCGGCGACGTCTCCGACTTCCAGAGCGCCTGAGCCTGCCCAGGGCCAGACGACGATGACCGTGCACGGAGTGCATCGGCTCACGAGCCGGGTGCTCCTGTTCGACCGCGAGGGCCGCATCCTGCTCTTCCTCACGACCGCGCCCGACACGAGCGGCGTCGCGCGATGGATCACCCCCGGCGGGGGAGTGGACCCCGGCGAGACCCAGCACGAGGGCGCCGTGCGCGAGCTGCGCGAGGAGACCGGCCTCGTGATCGAGGATCTCGGCGAGCCCGTCTACACCCACGACTTCGTCGTCGAGTGGGATGACGCGGACCACGACACGGGCCATGCCGAGTTCTACACCGCCACGGTCGACGCCTTCGAGCCCTCGCAGGCCGAGTGGACCGACGAGGAGCGCGTCGACGTTCTGGCGCATCGCTGGTGGGAGCTCGACGAGCTCGAGACCTCGGGCGAACCGTTCGAGCCGGCCGAGTTGATCGCCGTGGCGCGCACCCAGGCACGGCGCGATCGGCGAGAATGACCCCATGACCCGCGACCTCCCGACCTTCACCATCTCCGAGCTCGAAGAACTCTCCTACGACTTCGACGAGTTCAGTTACGACGACGCGGTCAACCTGGGACTCACTGCGGTCGAGGTGATCACCGAGTGGGAGCTCAACCTCGCCGTGGACATCGTGCTGCGCGGTGACCTCGTGTTCCGCGCCAAGCTCGGCAGCACCGGCCCCGGCAACGATCCCTGGTTGGCCGGCAAGGCCGCCGTCGCCCTGAAGCACGGCGAGCCGTCACTGCTCGTGCGACTGCGCCAGGAGGAACTCGGGACCCCGTATCCCGACGAGACCATCGACGGCGTCGAGCTCAAGGCGCACGGCGGCTCGATCCCCATCCTCGTGGGCGGTGAGGTGATCGGCACGATCACGACGTCGGGTGAACCGGACGTGCTCGATCACGCCGCGACCGCCGAGTCGCTGCGACGCTTCACGTCCGACGACGAGGACTGAGCGTCCCGTCTGAGGTAACCGGGGTCTGAGGGAACCGGGCTACGCGGCGGGCAGCGCGAACCGGCCCCGATAGGCCTGAATCGCAGTGCGCATCCCGATTCCGCAGACGCCGACGAGGGCGTCGTCCCGGTAGTACTCCACGACGCACTCGGCATCGAGTGAGCCCGCGACCACCTCGCTGCGATCGCCGAGGTAGGTCATCCCGAACGCCAGGAGGTGGGCGTCGTACTGGTCGCTCCAGAAGCTCGGCAGGGGCGCGAACGGCGCGAGGTCGACCGGATCACCCGCGAGGATCGCCGCGAGCGTCTGACCCGCCCGCTTGCCGGTCTCGGTCGGAAGGTTCCAATGCTCGACGCGACGGGGCACGTCGTCGAAGAGGGGATTCGCATAGCGGGCGACATCGCCCACCGCGACGATGGCCGGGTCGGGTGTGCCGCCGACGGTCATGGCGCGCAGCGCCGCATCGACGAGCACTCCGTTGCCGATCTCGAGACCCGAATCCTCGAGCCACTCCGTCTGCGGGTCGGACCCGACCGCGACCACGAGCAGGTCGCACTCCAGCATCACTCCGCTGGTCAGGATGACGCGCGCCACCCGATCCTCGCCCACGAGCCCGAACAACGACTCGCCGCAGAAGAACCGCACCCCGTGCTGCTCGTGGCGTCGGCGCATCTCGGCACCGAGGATCGGCCCCAGAGCTCGATCGAGAGGCACCCGGGATTGCGAGACGATCGAGACGTGGGCCCCGGCGTGCGCCGCGGTGGCGGCGATCTCGCAGCCGACGAATCCCGAACCGAGGATCACCACGTTCACACCCGGACCGATCGCGTCGCGAAGGACGAGGGCGTCATCGAGGGTGCGAAGAACATGGATGCCGCCGAGCCCATGATCGGCGATGGGCAGCGGCTTCGGTCGGAGCCCGGTCGCGATCGCGAGCGCCGCGTACGGGTGGATCCGGCCCTCGGCATCCTCCACGGTTCGCGCCTCACGATCGAGTCGCACGGCAGGGGTGCCGAGCACCCACTCGACGTTGTCGATGAGGGCCGAGCGCAGCGGGAAGGCGACATCGTCGTGCCCCTGGCCGGGGGTGCGCAGCAGCTCCTTCGACAGGGGAGGCCGGTTGTAGGGCCGGTGAGGCTCCGCGCCCAGGAACGTGATCGGGCCGTCGTAGCCGGCGCGCCGGGCGCCCTCGGCGGTGCGCAGGCCCGCCATGGACGCGCCGACGACCACCAGCGGAGCGGTCATCGCCGATCAGACCTTGGTGACGAGGATGGCCTGCATCGGGCACACGTCCATCGCGGCCTCGAGGTCGGCCTGCATCTCGTCGGGCGCCTCACCCGTGTACTCGAGCTTGTCCTCGGCGTTGAGCCGGAACACCTCGGGCGCCTCGAAGACGCACTGCCCGTAGTGCTGGCACTTGTCCATGTCGACGACGATCTTCATCATGCTGGGTTCTCCTCGGTGATGCGGGACGGGTACAGGTCCTTGGACGGGGTGCGGATGCCGCGGAACTCCCAATCGCCGCCGAGCGCGGTCGAGACGACCTCCTCGCTCGACGTGGGTTGGGCGCCGACATCCGTGCGGATCGGGGTGGGGCCTTCGACGATCCGGTTGCTCAGACGGCCGAGGCCGTCGACCTCGACGTCGACGACGTCGCCGGGCTGCACCGGCCGGGAGTGAGCCGGGGTGCCGGAGAAGATCATGTCGCCCGGCACGAGCGTGATCGTGCGCGCGAGGTCGGCGACCAGGTAGTGCATGTCCCACTCCATGTTGTCGGTCGAGTCCTCCTGCGCGAGCTCGCCGTTGACGAAGGTGCGCAGCATCTTGCCGCGGAAGTCCCAGTCGGTCACGAGCGCAGGGCCGACGGGGGCGAGCGTATCGCTGCCCTTGACCCGCAGCATCGAGCCGGCATCCGTGTCGCGGAAGTCGTGGAGCCCGAAGTCGTTGCCGACGCTGTATCCGGCGATGTAGTCGCCCGCCTCGGCGGGGGAGACGTTGCGGCACACCCGTCCGATCACGATGACGATCTCGCCCTCGTAGTTGAGCCACTGGCAGCCCGCGGGTCGAACGATCTCGCCCCCGTGCGAGTTGAGCGCCGTGATGGGCTTGTGGAAATAGGTCGGGGCCGACGGCAGCTTCGTCATGAACTCGTCGGTGCGGCTCTGGTAGTTGAGGTGCACCGCGATGATCTTCGTCGGCTCGCTCGGCGCGAGGTGCTGCGCGTCGTCCACCGCGATCGATCGGCCATCCGCGGCGACGAGCGTGTCGCCGACCCGCTCGACCTGCACGGGGGCACCGCCGAGCAGGATGCGACGGTACTCCGTCACGCGGCGCCGTCCTCACGGGAGAGGGTGACATCCACGGGAAGCGGGAACCCGCCCTCGGGCTCCGGGAAGTAGACGTGCACCTGGCCGGTGCCGATGGAGTTCTCGTACTCCGAGTAGAGCACGCCCTTCGCGGTGTTCGCGCCTTCGCCGGTGGCCCCCGCCATCTGCAGCCAATGGCTGAATCCCGCCTCGGGCTTGAACTTGCGGAACTCGGGCATCGTGTCGAGGATGCGGGCGTGGTCGCCCTGCTTCATCCACTCCAGTCGCTCGAGGTCGGCGTCACGGGCCCCGGCCGAGAAGATGTGGCTGGGGTCGCTCGCTTCGTGCTTGCGCAGCTCGCGCAGCGGGTAGAACGTGTGCGAGAGCGCGCCGGAGGCCAGCAGGAGCACCTTGCGGTCGCTGTCGCGGATGGCCTCGCCGAGCGCGCGGCCCGCCCGCAGGAAGTCCTCGGTCGTGGCCGTCTGGCAGACCGACAGGCTCACCCAGGCCTTGTCGAGGCCGCGACCGAGATAGTGCCAGAGGTTGACGGTCGCGTAGAAGATCGGCAGGTGCGGGTCGCTGATCGGGGTGACCCAGGTGCCGTTCTTCTCGTCGTAGTTCGCCACGGAGTTGGCCAGCTGGGGATCGCCACGGAATGCGTACGGGATCTGCGACATGCCCCGAGGCAACTCCTCCGAGGTGAACAGGCCGCTTCGCTCGGCCTGGGCCGAGATCACGAACTCCACGGTCGTGGCCCAGTGCGAGTCCAGCACGATCACGGTGTCGTAGTCGAGGGTCTCCATGACCTCCTCGCGGAACCTCTTGAGGCCGGGAACGAGGGTGATCTCCTTGCCCCCGTTGAGATCCAGCCGAGACTCGTACGGCAGCATGATCGTCGGCACATGCGCGAGCATGGCCGCCCCGACGACTCGTCCCATGGGTCAGTCCTTCCATCCGGTCGGTGCGTACACCGTGTTCTTGACATCGGCGTAGAAGTCGAACGACCACACGCCTCCCTCGCGGCCGATGCCGCTCTTCTTGCTGCCGCCGAACGGGGCGGCGAGGTCGCGCACGAAGAAGCAGTTGACCCAGATCGTGCCGGCCACGAGGTTCTTCGTGAGACGTTCGGCGCGGTGCCGATCGCCGCAGACGACGACCGCGGCCAACCCGTACTCGGTGGCGTTCGCGAGCTCGACGGCCTCCTCGTCGGTGGCGAAGGTCTGCATCGTGAGCACCGGACCGAAGACCTCGGCAGTGAGGATCTCGCTGCCGGGTGCGGCATCCGCGAGCAGGGTCGGCCGGAAGTAGAGCCCGCCGAGCTCCTCGTTCGCCGCTCCGCCGATCACGACGCGCGCTCCCGCCTGCTCGGCGCGCTCCACGAAGCCCATGATGCGGTCGAGATGCACCGAGTGGATCTGAGGTCCGATCTGGGTGGACTCCTCGCGCGGGTCGCCCTGCACAAGCGTCGCCGCCTTCGCGGCGAACGCCTCGGCGAAGTCCTGTGCGATGTTCTCGTGCACGAGCAGGCGCGTGCCGGAGAGGCACACCTGGCCGGCGTTGTCGTACTGCTCGATCGCGAGGTCGACGGCAAGCGCGAGGTCGGCGTCATCCGTGATGATCAAGGGGCTCTTGCCGCCCAGCTCGAAACTCACCGGGGTGAGGTTGTCGGCTGCCGCTCGCGCGATCGCCTTCGCGGTCGGCACCGAGCCGGTGAACGAGATGCGGGCGATCCCGGGATGTGCGACGAGGGCCGCACCCGCTTCGGCCCCGAAGCCCTGCACCACATTGAAGACGCCGTCGGGGATGCCGGCCTCGGCCACGAGGTCGCCGAAGTAGCTCGCACTCAGCGGCGTCCACTCGGCGGGCTTGAGAACGACGGTGTCGCCCGCGGCCAGGGCCGGACCGATCCGCCAGGTGGCGAGCATCAGGGGGGCGTTCCACGGAGTGACGATGGCGGCGACCCCGCTCGGGTCCCACGAGACGTGGTTGTCGTGTCCGCGGGTCTGCCAGACGTCATGGTGGAGGTCGTTGACCGCCCACTCGGCGAAGAACCGGATGTTCAGCGCGACCCGCGGCATGACGCCGCGCCGGTGCGAGCGCACCAGCGACCCGTTGTCGAGCGTCTCCAGCTGGGAGAGGCCTTCGACGTTCGCTTCCACGAGGTCGGCGAGGCGATGCAGCAGAACCCCGCGGCCGTGCGGGCCGAGGTCGCGCCACCCGGGGAATGCGGCGCGCGCGGCCGCAACCGCGGCATCCACCTCGAGAGCGGTTCCCCGGGAGATCTCGGCGAGAACCCGGCCATCGATCGGCGAGATCGTCTCGAACGTCTGCGCCGACGCGACGCGGGCGCCACCGATGAGGTGTCGCGTGTCGACGCTGAGCCCGGCGATGTCGACATGCTCCACGCGTCAGCTCCCTTGCTCACCGTTTCATTCGGGTACGAACGAATCGTAGCGGACGGTTCGGCAGGGACGGTAGCCCGGCCCGCGGGCAGTTCAGCCGGATTGCTCGGTGACGATCGTGATCGCCCGCAGCATGTCGGCCAGGTCGCCGCGGCGCTCCGGCGGGATCGTGCTCGCGACGGTGCGCTCGTGCTCGTTGAATCGGGGGAAGATCGTCGTCATGAACTGGCGGCCCTCCTCGGTCATGCGCACCTCGACGAGCCGCCCATCCCGTTCGCTGCGTTCACGGCGCAGATAGCCCTTGGTCTCGAGGGTGCCGAGAACGCCGGTGAGGGTCGCCTTCGAGAATCCGCCCTCCTCGGCGATCTGCCGGGTCTCGATCGGCTCCCAGATCCACACCACCCAGAGCACGACGAAGGCGGTCCAGGAGAGTCCGGCTTCGGCCAGCACGGAACGCTCGAAATAGTTGCGGGTGGCGTTGGCCGCCCGGAAGAGGTTGGATGCCACGGCCATCGACTCGAAATCGATCGGCAGCGTGCCGAGCAGGCTGGCGACGCGCTCCTCGGTTTCGGCGAGGGTGTGGGGACTGGGCATCGGTACTCCTTCTCGCCCATTATGCGGGGTCGACCTGAGGCGCGAAGTTCGTTAGCATCCGAATCATTCGCTTCCTACGAAAGCAGGCGCCCATGTCCGGATCGTCCGATCTCACCCTGGCTGACCTCGATCTCTTCGAGTCCGGTGCCCCCTGGGCGGTGTTCGACGACCTGAGGTCCCGCGAGGGGCTGCACTGGTCGACGGAGGACGCCCCGAATCGCGGCTTCCACTCGGCGACCCGGTACCACGACGTCGTGCGGATCCTGCGCGATCCCGAGACCTTCACCTCGGAGCGCTTCACCAACCTCGAGGAGCTCGACGCCGAGCAGGAGGAGCCCCGACGCTCGCTCCTGGAGACCGACGGACTGCGCCACCGGGCGATGCGCCGGATGCTGCAGGGGGAGTTCACGCCCCAAGCGGTCGCACGGTACGAGACCTTCCTGCGCGGCATCACCGCGACCACCCTCGACGCGGCATTCGCCAAAGGGGAGTTCGACTTCGTGGAGGAGGTCAGCGCCGACTTCCCGATCCGGGTTCTCGCGCGCATCCTCGATGTTCCCGACGCCGACACCGGACAGCTCATCCAGTGGGGCAACCGGATGGTCGGCAACACCGACCCGGAGCACGCCGACGTGCTCATCGGCTCGGCCGACAGCGAGCAGTACCGGCACGTGCCGTTCCGCTCGCCCGCGGCGATCGAGGTGTTCGAGTACGGCCGTCACCTCGCCGATCAGCGGCGCGGCAAGGGTGGCACGGACCTCGTGTCCCTGCTCGCCAACGGGGTGCCCAGCGACGGGGTGCCCTTCAGCGAGCGCGACTTCAACACCAACTTCCTGCTGCTCGTCGTCGCGGGCAACGAGACCACGCGCCACACGATCTCGCACTCGATGAACAACCTGCTCGCGCATCCCGACCAGCTCGATCTGCTGCGATCCGACCCGAGCCTGATCCCGTGGGCGGTCGAGGAGTTCCTGCGCTACGCCTCGCCGGTCTACCACTTCCGTCGCACGGCCACCAAGGACGTCGACTTCGCCGGCACCGCGGTGAAGGCCGGCGAGAAGGTCGTCACGTGGTTCGCCTCCGGAAACCGCGACGACGCGGCGTTCGAGGAGCCGTACCGATTCGACGTGACCCGATCCCCGAACGAGCACATGTCGTTCGGGCGCGGCGGGCCGCACATGTGCCTCGGCAACGCGCTGGCCCGCATCGAGCTCCGGGTGATGTTCGAGGATCTGCTCACGCGCGAGGTGACGATCGAGCGCACCGGCTCGATCGACTACCTTCGCTCCAACTTCGTGCACGGCATCAAGCGGATGCCGGTGAAGGTGAGCTGAGCCCATCCGGGCCCGCGTCCGCGGCTCAGCGGCGCGGCACGAGTCCCGCGACGTCGATGAGGAACGCATCCACGAGCGCGAAGGTGCGCTCCCGTGCGGCCGATTCGGATGCCACGGTCTGCGCCATCATGAGTGCGGGGTCCTGGCCATCGGCGACGACCTGGTCCGCTCCGCCCCAGTCGAGCCAGCCCTGCAGGGCCGACCCGTCCAACTCGGGGTGGAACTGCACGGCGAGCGAGCGGTTGATGGTGAAGGCCTGGGATGCCGACGGCGTGCGGGCGATCTCGGTGGCCCCCGGCGGCAGCATCCACCGGTCGTAGTGGAACTGGAACCACGGTCCCTCGCCGACGAGCTCGGGGCGGTCGCTGTGGATCGCCGTCCAACCGATCTCGCTGCGCGGTGCCGGGGCCACGCTGCCGCCGAGCGCGCGGGCGATCAGCTGGCCGCCGAAGCAGATCCCGAGCACGGGCGTCGGGCCCTCCACGGCCGACCGTACCCACTCGAGTTCGGGCAGGAGCCACGAACCGATGCACGCGTCATCCCACGCGCCCCACGGCGACCCGAGCGGGACGATCACGTCGTAGGCCGAGACATCCGGAAACTCGACGGTCACAGCGGGATTCTCGAATGACTCCTGCGGAACGACGACCAGCGTGTCGATCTCGAAACCGTGGTGAGCGAACCGCTCGCCGACCGGGCCCAGCGGGCTGACGTGGTCGTGTTGAACAAACAATGCGCGCATGGGCCTCCTCATCGTGGCGGTCGGTAGTCTACTATCTCGTTTGAGTCCGAACGATTGGGTTGGGACGATGCCGTGCCCCGAAGGAGTAGCACATGAGCACCAGTCTGACGTCTCTGCAATCCGAGCTCCAGTCCGCCCAGATCGACGTGCTGCGCGTGATCTACGCCGACATCATCGGCACGGTTCGGTCGAAGGATCTGCTCGTGAGCGAGCTCGACAAGATCAGTCACGGGGGACCGGCATTCTGTCGGGGCGTCTGGGTGACGACCACCCAGGGCGGCGTGCTCGACGGTGCTGACGTGCTGAGCAACGGGCTCGAGGACTTCATCAGCCAGATCGTTCCGGGGAGCTGGCGGGCCCTCCCGTGGGAGCCCGGCGTCGCCTTCGTCGTTGCCGGAGCCAACGACCCCGATGGCACCCCGAGCTCGCTGTCGCCGCGCGTGCTGCTGGAACGGATCATGGGGGAGTACGCGACGCTCGGTCTGACTCCGATCGTCGGACCCGAGCTCGAGTTCTACATCGCCGACCGCACCGAGGATGGCGGCTACCGCCGGGCGATCACGCAGCCCGGACGGGTCTACACGACCGGCGCCACCGTCGACCCCAAGGGCACGTTCCTGCACCTCCTGCGGATGCTCGACCGGTTGCGGATCGGCGTGTTCGCCGGCAACCACGAGTTCAGCCCGAGCCAGTACGAAATCAACATCTGGCACGGCGAGGCGCTCGATGCCTGCGATCGCACGTTCATGCTCAAGGCCGGAGTGAAGGATGTCATCGCTCGCCTCGGTCAGGCGGCCACCTTCGCGGGCAAGCCGTGGGGTGACGAGGGCGGCAGCGGGTTCCACCTGCACATGTCCCTCGTGAACGCCGCCGGGGACAACCTCATGCACGAGGGAAACGACCTGAGCCCCCTGGCCAAGTACATGATCGCCGGAATCGTGCACCACGCGGCCGCCCTGACGGCGTTCTGCAACCCGACGATCAACGCGTTCAAGCGGCTCGGCCCCGACACGCTCGCTCCGTACCGCGCCAACTGGGGATACGACAACCGCTCGGCGATGCTGCGGATTCCGCCGGAGCGGGGCGGCGGCACGCGCCTCGAGATGCGCCTCGGGGATGGCGCGGCCAACGCCTACCTCATGACGGCGGCCCTCCTGGCCGCCGGCCTCGACGGCATCCGTCGCGAACTGGCATGTCCGCCCGCGGCCATCGGATACTCCTACGAGGACGAGTCGCAGGCGGTCCTGCCGATGACCCTGGGCGCGGCCCTCGACGCCCTGCGGGCCGACGACGAGCTCATCGCGCTGCTCGGGGGTCCGCTCGTCGACGTGTTCGAGGTGATGAAGCGAGACGAGATCGAGCGGTACACCGCCGAGGTCGATGACCCGACAACACGGGAGGTCACCGACTGGGAAGTACGGGAGTACTTCCTCGACCTGTAGGCGCTCCTCGCGGCTCAGATGGTCGGGTTCGACCGATCCTCGACGAGCCGGCCTCCGTTGAACGTCACCCCGATCTCGCGGTAGTAGGCCGCGATCGGCTCGTCGACGGGCAGCAGGGAGCCCAGTTCGTCCCAGGGGGAGTCGGCCAGCACGAGTTCGGCGTCGCCGACCCAGGTCTCGCCGATCTCGGCGTCAACGCCGCCCATCGTGATGAGCTGGTCGAGCGAGTTGCCGAGTCCCGGCGTGATCGACGGCATCCAGCGCGAGTGGAGCATCGGATGCCCGTTCACGAAGCCGTTCGTCGGGCTCGGCTCACGCAGCGTCACGATCAGCGAGGCGAGCCGGTGGTCGTACGCGGCCAGGGATGCCCCGAGTCGGGCGCCGGCCTCGAGCCGCGGCGTCGCCTTTCCGACATTGAAGACCCGGGTCACGGCCATCGTGCCGAGCTTCTTGGGGTAACCCTGGAACCATCCCCGCGCCATCGCGAAGTCCTTGGTCACCCAGATCGCGACGCAGCGGCTGTAGGTGACGCCGGCATGCTGGCAGCGCACGACGACGAAGGTCTCGAGGTACTGCGATCGCACGGGGTCGAGAAGTTCCTCTCGGGAGCCGCTGCACGACTGCCAGTCGGCCCAGATCATGGCGACGGCGCCCGGATCCTCGTCGGCGAGCTCGACCCCCTGGGGAAGCAGTGCCGCGACGCGGGCGGGATCGGTGCGGTACTCGGCGGTGAGCAGCGTGCCGGAGTAGTACCACGGCATGTCGGGCACGATCGCGCTGCGGCCGCTGGGCGTGAGGGGGGCGAGAAAGCCGGAGAGGGTGGACATGTCGATCACTGTACTGAGTCATTCGGGTTCGAACGATAGGCAAAGTCCGCGGGCGACTCGGCCGCGACACGGGTACCCAGTCCTTGACGCGCGGGGGCGAGTGCACCACTCTGGTGCCAGGTCGTTTTGACCCGAACGATTAAGTGACTCAAAGAGGAGTTCATCATCCATGACTGATCAGCAGCAATCCAAGCTGAAATCCGGGCGTCTCGGCGTTCTCGGGATCGTCTTCTTCGTCGTCGCCGCGTCGGCGCCGCTCGTGGGTATCACCGGCGCAGTGCCGGTCGCGATGCTGCTCGGCAACGGGGCCGCGGTGCCGGGCGCCTATCTCGCCGTCGGCATCACGCTTCTCATCTTCTCCGTCGGCTACGCCACGATGAGCAGGAGCATGACCAACTCGGGCGCGTTCTTCGCCTACGTGGGCAAGGGACTCGGCGTCAACGCCGGAGTCGCCGCGGCCCTCGCAGCACTCGTCGCCTATGTGACGATCCAGCTGGCGATCTACGGATTCTTCGGAGTCGTCGCCTCCGGGGTGTTCGGCGGACTCGGGCTCTCCCTCCCGTGGTACGTCTGGGCCCTGCTCGCGTGGGTGGTCGTGACGGCGCTCTCGCTCCTGCGCGTGGACATCGGCGCACGGGTTCTCGGGGTCATGCTCATCCTCGAAGTGATCTCGCTCATCGTCGCGGCGGTCGCGATCCTCGCCAACGGCGGACCCGAGGGCTGGAACCTGGCCGCGAGCTTCTCGCCGACCGAGGTCTTCGCTGGCGGTTTCGCCGGCACGGCCGGAATCGCGCTCGCGTTCGCGTTCGCGAGCTTCATCGGGTTCGAGGCCACCGCGATCTACGGTGAGGAGGCTCGCAACCCGAAGCGCACCGTGCCGATTGCGACCTACGTGTCGATCTCGGTGATCAGCGTGCTGTTCGCGGTCGTGTCGTTCGCCATGGTCACGGGGATGGGGGCCTCGCAGGTCGCCGACCAGGTCATCGAGCTCTCGGGCGGCCTGGCCGACCCCGCCGGCGTGCTGTTCGGCCTCACCACCCAGTACGTCGGCCCGTGGCTCGCCGCGGTCATGGCGGTGCTCGTGCTCACCAGCCTGTTCGCCGGTCTGCTCGCGTTCCAGAACGCCGCGTCGCGCTACTTCTTCGCCCTCGGGCGCGGGGGAGTGCTGCCGGCATCCGTCGCCCGGGTCAACAAGGCCGGTGCGCCCGTCGTCGGCGTGATCATCACGTCGGCGCTTGCCGCTCTGGTCATCGTGATCTTCGCGATCGCCGGTCTCGACCCGTTCGCCAACCTCTTCTCCTGGATGAGCTCGGTGACCGTGATCGCGATCGTTCTCGTCGAGATCCTCGTGAGCGTCGCGGTGATCCGGTTCTTCATGAAGAACCCGGGCGGCAATGTGTGGTCGACCAAGATCGCGCCCGCGATCTCGATCCTCGCGTTGGCCGTGGGCCTCTACCTGCTCATGTCGCGGTTCAACCTGCTCGCCGGCACGGCGCCCGAGGGTGTCGACCCGTCGCTGCCCGAGAGCGCGTGGGCACTGAACACTCTGGGCTGGTTCCTGGTGCTGCTCCCGTTCATCTCCCTCGTCGTCGGCTACCTGCTCGGCGTGATCAACAAGAAGGAGAACGAGCAGTTGGTCAAGGACTTCGCGTCCTGATCCACCCGCGGGTGGTCGGACGCTTCGGTGTCCGACCACCCGCATCCTTTTCTCGCACCGCCGGCTGGAGCCTCAGATGATTCAGGATGACTTCGATCTCGACCAGACGACTTCGGGGGACGAGGAGCTGCGGCTCGCAGTCGCCGCGCTGTCCGCTGACGCGCTGTCGGAGCGCATCGAGGCGCTGCCCGCCGACCTCCGGCCCCTCGCGATCGGGGTACACGTTGAGGGTCGCACCCTCTCCGATGTGAGTCAGGAACTGGGGATGCGTCAGGCCGAGGTGGTGCGCGGTCTTCGGCGCGCGCGCCGTGGCATCCTCGCCGCAACCGGGACGAGCCCGCGATGACGACGATCGAGCTCATCAACCCGGCGACGGGGGAGGCGTTCGACACCATCGCCCTCGCCACGGTGGAACAGACCGACGACGGGGTCGCTCGCGCCGCGGCCGCCCAGAAGGTCTGGTTCGCCCTCAGTCCCGCCGACCGGGGGAGCGCCCTGCGCCGCTTCGCTCGCGAGGTCGAAGCGGACGTCGAGACGCTCGCGGCCCTCGAGGCCACCAACTCGGGACATCCCCTCCAGCAGGCGCGCGGCGAGGTCGGCAACGTCGTCGCGGTGCTCGACTACTACTCCGCCGGTCCCGAACGGCTCATCGGTCGGCAGATCCCCGTACACGGCGGACTCGGGGTGACCTTCCACGAACCGATCGGAGTCGTGGGCATCATCACGCCGTGGAACTACCCCATGCCGATCGCGGCCTGGGGATTCGCTCCGGCGCTGGCGGCCGGCAACGCGGTCGTGCTCAAGCCCGCCGAGCTCACGCCGCTCACGAGCGTGCGCCTCGCCGAACTGGGGGAGCGGTCGGGGCTGCCGTCCGGGCTCTTCCAGGTCGTTCCGGGATCCGGTCGGGTCGTCGGCCAGCGACTGGTCGATCACCCGGATGTGGGCAAGATCGTCTTCACCGGATCGACCTCCGTGGGCAAGCAGATCATGCGTGACGCGGCATCCACGGTCAAGCGCCTCACCCTGGAGCTGGGTGGAAAGAGCGCCAACATCGTCTTCGCCGACGCGGATGTGGATGCCGCCGCGGCCGCCGCTCCCGGTGCCGTCTTCGAGAACGCCGGTCAGGACTGCTGCGCGCGCAGTCGCATCCTCGTCGAGCGCTCGGTCTACGACCGCTTCCTCGAGGGTCTGGAGACCGCCGTGCGAGCCGTGCGGGTCGGCGATCCATTCGATGCGGACACCGCGGTCGGGCCGCTCGTGAGCGCCACCCATCGGGATGCCGTGGCGTCGTTCCTCGACGATGGCGCGCGGGTGGCCTTCCGCAGTGAGGCGCCGTCGGGCGACGGCTTCTGGTTCGCGCCGACCGTGCTCCTGGCGGACTCGGCGGAGGATCGGTGCATGACCACCGAGATCTTCGGTCCGATCGTGTCCGTCCTGCCGTTCGACACGGAGGCCGAGGCGATCTCGATCGCGAATTCGACTCAGTATGGCCTGTCGGGCTCCATCTGGACGCGCGACGTCGGACGGGCCATCCGGGTGGCTCGCGCCGTCGAGAGCGGCAACCTCAGCGTCAATTCGCACTCGAGCCTGCGCTACAGCAC
This sequence comes from Synechococcus sp. UW140, assembly GCA_943367555.1. Lineage (GTDB taxonomy): Bacteria > Actinomycetota > Actinomycetes > Actinomycetales > Microbacteriaceae > Rhodoglobus. The sequence goes on from CALRJN020000004.1 coordinate 26,248, forward strand.
GCCCTTCGGAGGCTTCAAGCAGTCCGGCCTCGGCCGCGAACTCGGCCCGGACGCTCCGGAGCACTTCACCGAGGAGAAGATGGTCTTCATCCCGGCGGACTGAGGATGGCGGTTTCTCCCGTCATTCCGGGCCGTTCCGGCGCACTCAGGACATCCGATAATGCACATTATGTCAAGTAATAGTTTCGGGATGCCCGCTCGCGACGCAAACCACCCCTAGAGGCCCTCCGCGATCATCTTGATGGCGGCCAGCCGGTCGTCCCATTCGTTCCCGATGCGTTCGAGGCGTCGCGCGGTCTCCGTGAGCTGAGCTCCGAGAACCCGGTAGCGGATCTCCCGCCCGACCCGAACGGGCTCGACTAGTCCGACCTCGTTGAGCACGGCGAGATGTTTGGCGATCGCCTGGCGCGTCACGGGCAAGCGGTCAGCGAGGGCGGATGCCGACGCCTCCCCTCCCCCGAGCGCCGAGAGGATGCTCCACCGTGTCTCGTCCCCCAGGGCGGCGAACACGGTCACGAGAGAGGCCGAGGTCATGAGCGGGTCTCCAGGGATGCGACGAGATCGTCGAGCTCCTCGTCCCAGCCGCTTCGGTGGTCTTCCAGGGCAGATGCCGGATCCGGGAGTGTGTCGAAGCCGGACTCCACGACCGTGAGTTCCGTTCCCCCGGCGATCACCTTGAGGGTGAATCGGAAGACGGTCGATCGGGCCGGATCGAGCGGGGCACCAGTGCCGTCCTCACTCCACCGGTAGGCGATCATGTGCGGCGGATCGAGCTCCTCGATCCGAAACGCGAAGTCGCCGTCGCTGTCCCAACCGAAGATGCCGCCCGCCCCGACCTCGAGCCGATCGATGATGGCGCGATCACCGAACCAGCGCGTGATGAGGTCCGCTTCTGTCACGGCGGCCCAGACCTTGTCGATCGAGGCGGCGATCCGGATCGACCGCCGTACCGTGAAATCGCTGTGATCGACGATCGAGGGGTCGTTCTGGGTCATCGGGATGGTCCTGTTCTCATCGCGTCCGGTGATGCAACTCCAGAGTTGCACACATCAGTGAAAAGCGCAATCACTGAGTTGCAGTAACTCCTCTCCCTCCACGAGCGGTGACCAGCGACGGGATCGCGTCACGCCCGCCGATGATCCCGGGACTTTCGGCCCTGATGACGCGCGACCCGAGGTTCGAGACTGGGGGCAAATTCCACCATCTCACCTCCCAAGGAGTCATCATGCGCGCCGTCATCGTCGAACGCTTCGACACCCCGCCAACCGTCAAGGACGTTGCTGTTCCGCAGCCGGCGGCGGATCAGGTTCTGGTGAGGATCGAGGCATCCGGGCTGTGCCACACGGACATTCACGCCGCACGGGGCGACTGGCCGGTCAAGCCGTCGCTCCCCTTCACGCCCGGCCACGAAGGGGTCGGGATCGTCGAGCAGCTCGGCGCAGACGTCACCAACCTCACGGTGGGCGATCGCGTCGCCCTCCCCTGGTTCGGCCACGGGTGCGGTGCGTGCGGCTACTGCGTCGACGGCCGTGAGACTCTCTGCGAGTCGCAGCAGAATACCGGCTACTCGATCGACGGCGGCTTAGGCGAGTACGCCGTCGCTGATGCCCGCTATGTCGTCCGCGTGCCCGACGGGGTCTCTCCGCGCGATGCCGCTCCCCTCACCTGCGCGGGAGTGACCACCTACAAGGCCGTCAAGGTCGCGCACATCGTGCCGGCGGAACGCGTGGCGGTCTTCGGTATCGGCGGCCTCGGGCACCTCGCCGTGCAGTACGCCAAGCTCGTCGGTGGTCTCGTCACCGCCGTCGATGTGACTGACGAGAAGCTCGCTCTCGCCGGGCGGCTCGGCGCCGACCACCTCGTCAACGCGGCAACGTCAGACCCTGTGGCCGAGATCCAGAAGGTCGGCGGCGCCGATGTGGCCATCGTGCTCGCCGCCTCGTCGGAGGTCTTCGAACAGGCGTTCCACAGCCTGCGCCGTGGCGGTCGCTTGATCTGCGTCGGACTCCCGAAGGACGGCGCTTTCGAGTTGCCGATCTTCGAAACCGTTCTCAAGGGCGTCTCCGTCGTCGGCTCGATCGTGGGAACACGCCAGGACCTGCGGGAGGTGTTCGCCCTGCATGCCGCCGGTCGCACCGAGGTCGTGATCGAAACGCGCCAACTGGACGACATCGCCACGGCCATGGACGATGTGCTCGCGGGGCACGTTCCCGCGCGCATCGTGTTCGAGTTCGCTGCCGCCGGGAAGTAGCCGCGGCACGCTGCCTGCAGCATCGCGAGGTGCCCGATCGCGATGCTGCAGGACAGCGAGCGATCGTCGACCACTCCCCCGCGCGATCGGGCGGGGCTACGGTATTCGCATGACCACCACGAACAAAGCCGGGTCTCCGGACGACGGCTTCACGGCCGACGAACGCGCCGCCATGAAGGAGCGCGCGAAAGAGTTGCGCGCGGCGAAGTCGACGAAGATCGACCCTCTCCAGGACGTGCTCGAGAAGATCGCCGAGATGCCGGATGAGGATCGCGCGATCGCGGAACGCATCCACGCGCTCATCACGCAGCACGCCCCGAGCCTCTCCCCCAAGACCTGGTACGGGCAGCCGGCATATGCGAAGAACGGCAAGGTCGTCTGCTTCTTCCAGAGCTCGGCGAAGTTCAAGACCCGCTACAGCACCCTCGGCTTCAGCGAGGATGCCGCCCTCGACGACGGTGAGATGTGGCCGACGTCCTACGCGATCACCAGACTGACGCCGGAGGGCGAGAACGTGATCATTTCTCTCGTCACTCGCGCGGTCGACGGCGCGTGACGATCCCCGGCGCTGCAGACCTGCGCGCCCGCATCCCGGACATGAACGACGGGATCATCGCGACCGCGGGAGTGATCGAAGGCTTCCTCGCGGCGGGCGCGGGAACGGATGCTCTCCTGGCCGCGTCGCTTGCCGCGACGATCGCGGGCGCGTGCAGCCTCGGCGGGGTCAAGTTCAGCGAAGCGGCGGCGGAACGCGACGCGGAGCTCGTGCTCGTCGCGGAGGAGGTCACGGATCTCGCGACGCGGCCCGAGGCCGAGACCGCCGAACTCGCGGCGCACTACATCGCGCAGGGGGTCGATCCGGCGCTGGCAGCCGAGGTCGCCCGCCAGGTGAGCGCCCATGACGCCCTCAGTGCGCAGCTCGACATCGAGCACGGCATCCGGGAGCGCACCCCTCGATCGGCTCCCTACGTCGCGGCCCTCGTGGGAACTCTCGCGTTCATCCTCGGCGGCGCACTGCCCATCGCCATCGTGCTCCTCGCTCCCCCGGAGGTGCGCGCCGCCGCGACCGGGATCGCGGTGCTCATCTCGCTGTCGCTGACCGCGTGGATCACCGCGCGGCTGGGCCGAGCGAGCGTCGGGCGCACCATCATGCGAGCGCTCATCATCGGCGGGCTGACCCTGGCGATCTCGGTGATCGCCGGATCGTTCCTGCCCGACCCCGATGGCGGCGCCCTCGGGCTTGCGCCGTTGGTGGCGGTGCTGCTCTAGTCGGTGCCGGAGTCGAACGCGGAGGCCTCGTTCGCGGCATCCGTGGCCCGATCCAGCTCCTCGTCGTGGTGCGTCGTGACGCCCAGGATCTGCTCGGATGCCCCGCTCTCGAGTTCGCCGACCAGTTGCGCCGTCGGTCCTCCGATGAGGCCGATCGCCGCGTACTGCTCGAGGCGGGACCGGGAGTCCGCGATGTCGAGGTTGCGCATCGTCAACTGACCGATGCGGTCCCCCGGACCGAAGGCGGCATCCCCGACGCGCTCCATCGACAGCTTCTCCGGGTGGTAGCTCAGGTGCGGGCCGGTGGTGTTGAGGATCGTGTAGTCGTCACCACGACGCAGGCGCACGGTCACCTCGCCCGTGATCGCCGAACCGACCCAGCGCTGCAGCGACTCGCGCAGCATGAGGGACTGCGGATCGAGCCAGCGGCCCTCGTACATCAGTCGCCCCAGGCGTCGACCCTCCGCGTGGTAGTTCGCGATGGTGTCCTCGTTGTGGATGGCGTTGAGCAGGCGTTCGTAAGTCAGGTGCAGCAGCGCCATCCCCGGCGCCTCGTAGATGCCGCGGCTCTTCGCCTCGATGATGCGGTTCTCGATCTGGTCGGATGCGCCTAGGCCGTGTCGACCTCCGACGGCGTTGGCCTCGAGCACGAGGGCGACCGGGTCGGCGAACTCGACGCCGTTGATCGCGACGGGGCGACCCGCGTCGTAGCGCACGGTGACCTCCTCGGTCGCCACCTCGACATCGTCGCGCCAGCTCGCCACCCCCATGATGGGATCGACGATGTCGAGGCCGGTGCTCAACTCCTCGAGGTTCTTGGCCTCGTGCGTCGCACCCCAGATGTTCGCGTCGGTGCTGTACGCCTTCTCGGTCGAGTCGCGGTAGGGGAACCCGCGGGCCACGAGCCACTCGCTCATCTCGGTGCGGCCGCCGAGTTCGCCGACGAAGGCGGCATCCAGCCACGGCTTGTAGATGCGCAGGCGCGGGTTGGCGAGCAGTCCGTAGCGGTAGAAGCGCTCGATGTCGTTGCCCTTGTAGGTGGAGCCGTCGCCCCAGATGTCGACGCCGTCCTCCTTCATGGCGCGCACGAGGAGGGTGCCGGTCACGACGCGCCCGAGCGGGGTCGTGTTGAAATAGGTCTTGCCGCCCGAGCGGATGTGGAACGCGCCGCACGCGAGAGCGACGAGCCCCTCCTCCACGAGCGCCGCGCGGCCGTCGACGAGCCGGGCGATCTCGGCGCCGTACTCGTGGGCGCGGGCGGGAACCTCGGCGATGTTGGGCTCGTCGTACTGGCCGATGTCCGCCGTGTAGGTGCACGGGATTGCGCCCTTCTCCCGCATCCAGGCGACAGCGCAGGAGGTGTCGAGACCTCCGGAGAAGGCGATGCCGACGCGTTCGCCGACCGGGAGGCTGCTCAAGACTTTGGACACGGCTCCCAGCCTAGAGCGACCGACGCCCCGTCCCGTGCCGTCGCGGATACGCTGAAGCCCATGCCCTGCCCCTGCCGCAGCGGACTGCCGTACGACGAGTGCTGCGGACCGTTCCATGCCGGCGCCGCGTCGGCCCCGACGGCCGAGAGACTGATGCGATCGCGGTTCGCGGCGTTCGCGCTCGGCAAAGCAGACTACGTGCTCGAGACCTGGCACCCGTCGACGCGCCCCGCCGCTCTGGAGCTGGATGCCGGACTGCGCTGGTACCGGCTCGACATCGTCGACCGCGTGCGGGGCGGCCTCGGCGACGACACGGGCACCGTTGAATTCGAGGCGCACTACAAGGGCAGCGAGATCGGCACCCTCCACGAGCGCAGTCGATTCGTGCGCGAAGACGATCGATGGTGGTACATCGATGGCGTGACGTTCTAGGGTCGCACCATGAGCACGTACATCCTCTCGATCGACCAGGGCACGACGAGCACCCGCGCGATCGTCTTCGATCACGATGGCACCGTCGTGTCGGTCGGTCAGCGCGAGCACCGGCAGATCTTCCCCCGCGCCGGCTGGGTGGAGCACGATCCGATCGAGATCTGGGACAACGTGCGCGAGGTCATCGGACAGGCGCTCGGCAAGGCCGACCTCACCCGCCACGACATCGCCGGCCTCGGCATCACGAACCAGCGCGAGACCACCGTGGTGTGGGATCGGCTCACCGGCCGCCCCGTCTACAACGCGATCGTCTGGCAGGACACGCGCACCCAGCCCATCGTCGACCGGCTCGCCGGCGACGACGGGGACCGCTACAAGCAGCGCGTGGGTCTCCCCCTCGCGACCTACTTCTCGGGCACGAAGATCGTCTGGATCCTCGAGAACGTCGAGGGCGCACGCGAGCGGGCCGAGGCGGGCGACCTGCTCTTCGGCACGACCGACAGCTGGATCCTGTGGAACCTCACCGGCGGGCCCACGGGCGGCGTGCACGCCACCGACGTCACGAACGCGAGCCGCACCCTGCTCATGGATCTGAACACGCTCGAATGGGATGCGACGATCCTCGCCGACTTCGGCATCCCGGCGTCGATGCTGCCCGAGATCCGCAGCTCGTCCGAGGTGTTCGGCACGTGCGAGCCCTCGAGCCTGCTGCGCGAGGTTCCCGTCGCGGGCATCCTGGGCGATCAGCAGGCCGCGACCTTCGGGCAGGCCGCATTCCACCGCGGCGAATCGAAGAACACGTACGGCACCGGCAACTTCCTCATCGTGAACACGGGCGAGGAGATCGTCCACTCGACCAACGGGCTGCTCACGACCGTCGCCTATCGTCTCGGCGACGGCCCAGCGAACTACGCCCTCGAGGGCTCGATCGCCGTCACCGGCTCGCTCGTTCAGTGGTTGCGCGACAACCTCGGGATCATCAAGGACGCGCGCGACGTCGAGGAGCTCGCCCGCACCGTCGACGACAATGGCGGGGTCTACTTCGTCCCGGCTTTCTCCGGGCTGTTCGCCCCGCACTGGCGACCGGATGCCCGCGGCGCGATCCTGGGGCTCACCCGGTTCTCCAACAAGGGCCACATCGCCCGCGCCGCGATCGAGGCGACCGCATTCCAGACCCGCGAGGTGCTGGATGCCGTCAATGCCGACACCGGTACCGCCCTCACCGCTCTCAAGGTCGACGGCGGCATGGTGGGCAACAACGACCTCATGCAGTTCCAGGCCGACTTGCTCGGCGTGCCCGTCATCCGGCCGGTCGTCGCCGAGACGACGGCGCTCGGCGCCGCGTACGCGGCAGGACTCGCCGTGGGCTTCTGGTCGGGTCTCGACGAACTGCGCGCCAATTGGCAGGAGGGCGGGCGCTGGGAGCCGAACATGAGCGAGGAGGACCGTGCCCGCCTTCTGCGCTCGTGGCGCAAGGCCATCACCAAGACCCTCGACTGGGTCGACGCTGACGTGCAGTAGCGCCTACGCGCGGGTCGCCGCCACCCACTGATCGAGCTTCGCGGTCGCAGCAGCGGAGTCGACGACCGCGGCGGCGCGGTCGTACTGCACGCGCAAGCGGTCGACGATCGGCACCTGTTGCAGCTCCGGGTCGCGGGAGAGCTCCCACGACACGAGCCCCGCGGCCGCGTTGAGCAGCACGATGTCGCGCACCGGGCCCCGCTCCCCCGCGAGAACCGCCCGCGCCACGCCCGCATTGTGCTCCGGGTCGGCGCCGAGCAGGCTCTGGATGTCGGCGCGCACGATCCCCAGGTCGGCCGGGTCGAGGTCGTGCTCGGTCACGAACCCGCGCGAGACCTCCCAGATGTGACTGTGCCCCGTGGTCGTGAGCTTGTCGATCCCGTCGTCGCCGCGGTACACGAGCGCCGTCGCGCCTCGGGTGCGGAAGACCCCGACGACGAGCGGCACCCGCTCGAGACTGGCCACTCCGACGGCCGACGCGTTGGGCCGCGCCGGGTTGCAGAGGGGCCCCAGGATGTTGAACAGCGTCGAGATCCCGAGCTCGCGCCGCGTGGGTCCGGCGTGTCGGAATCCGGGGTGGAACAGCGCGGCGAAGGCGAACGTGATGCCGACCTCCTCGAGCACCGCAGCGACCCGCTCGGGGCCGATCTCGAGGTCGAGCCCCAGGGCCGACAGCACATCCGAGGCCCCAGACGCTGAACTGGCACCGCGATTGCCGTGCTTGACGACCGGAACGCCGGCGGCCGCGGCGATGATGGACGCCACCGACGAGATGTTGAGCACGGCGCCGTAAGGGTCTCCCCCGGTGCCGACGATGTCGAGAACATCGGGGCTGACGGGCAGCGGAAGCGCGTTGGCGAGCACGGCATCCCGGAATCCGACGATCTCGTCGACGGTCTCGCCCTTGACCCGCAGCGCGACGAGGAGTCCCGCCAACTGGGCAGGCGTCGCCTCGCCCGCCATGACCTGCTGCATCGCCCACTCGGCGTCGCTGATCGACAGGTCGCGACCCTCCACGAGGCGTCCCAGGATGCTCGGCCACGTGCGGTCGTCAGACATGCTGCACATCCTAGCCAGCCCGTCCCGATTGGCCCGAGGCAATGACAAATTCCCCGCCGGTGAAGGACCATAATGGAACAGTGACCACAGCCTCTCTCTCCCGCTCGATCGGAGCTCCGTCCGTTCAACGCCCCAACATCGTGGCCGTCGGCACGATCGTGTGGCTCGGCAGCGAGGTGATGTTCTTCGCCGGTCTCTTCGCGATCTACTTCACGCTCAAGTCGATGTCTCCCGGGCTGTGGGAGGAGCAGACGGCGAAGCTCAACATCACGTTCGCCGCGGTCAACACGACCGTGCTCGTTCTGTCCTCGTTCACGTGCCAGTGGGGCGTGTTCGCGGCCGAGCGCATGCAGGTGCGACGCACCGGATCGCTCGGGCAGTTCTGGAAGTGGGGCATGGTCGAGTGGTTCTTCCTCACCTACGCCATGGGCGCCACCTTCGTCGCCGGTCAGATCTACGAGTACGCGCTTCTCACGAGCGAGTTCGTCACGCTCGACAGTGACTCCTACGGCTCCGCGTTCTATCTGACGACCGGATTCCACGGCCTCCACGTGACCGGCGGGCTCATCGCCTTCCTGCTCGTGATCGGGCGGGCCTTCGCGGTCAAGTCCTTCGGGCACAAGGAGGCGACGACCGCCATCGTCGTCTCGTACTACTGGCACTTCGTCGACGTCGTGTGGATCGGCCTGTTCCTGGTCATCTACATCCTCAAATAGGAATCGGAAACTGAAACTCACCATGGCGAAGAATTCCTCCTCAGCCGTCCGCCGGGAACGTGCCGCCGGCCGCCGTCACCCTCTGGCCACCGTTGCGCTGCTCACCGTGGGCCTGCTCGCCACCGGCGGCGCCTACGCGCTCTTCACGACCTCGGCCACGGCCGAGACGTCCGCCGCGGCGGATGCCCAGATCGCCGAGGGCGGCAAGCTCTTCGCCGCCAACTGCGCGACCTGCCACGGGCTGGCCCTGCAGGGCACCTCGCAGGGACCGAGCCTCATCGGCGTCGGCGCGGCATCGGTGGACTTCCAGGTCGCCACCGGACGCATGCCGCTCGCGGCGACCGGCCCGCAGGGCGAGGTCAAGCCCCCGCAGTTCACCGAGGAGCAGGTTGCGGCGCTCGCGGCCTACGTGGCCTCGCGTGGCCCCGGCCCCGGCATCCCGGACGAGAGGTACCTCCAGGGCGACGGTGACGCTGCTGTGGGCGCCGAGCTGTTCCGCATCAACTGCGCGATGTGCCACAACGTCGCCGGCGCCGGTGGCGCCCTGACGCAGGGCAAGTACGCCCCGCCGCTCGAGGGCGTCGAGGCCGTTCACGTGTACGAGGCGATGATCACGGGCCCGCAGAACATGCCCGTCTTCAACGACCAGAACATCTCGCCGGAGGACAAGGCGAACATCATCACCTACCTCAAGTTCCTCGAGACCCAGCCCTCGGTCGGAGGCTTCGGCCTCGGCGACATCGGCCCGGTCTCCGAGGGCCTGTTCATCTGGATCTTCGGCCTCGGCGCGATCGTGGCGATCACGGTCTGGCTGACCGCGAAGTCGAACTAGTCGGCCGCGGTCGATGCACAGCGAAGAATTTGTGAAAGGGAACTGAGATGGCGAACCACGACGAGCCGGCGACCGCTGGCTCCACGGTCGAGAAGTACGGCGACAACCCGCCCTCGGTCGGAACCGCGGTGATCGTTGCCGATCGCATTCAGAACCCGGGATTCGAGCCGCCCCGTCCCCGCGTGACCGATCTCGACCCGAAGAAGGATGCTCAGCAGGAGCGCCGCGTGGGCGCCCTGTTCCTCGTGTCGGTCATCGGCAGCGTGCTCGCCGTCGTGGCGTACATCATCTTCCCGATCGTGCCGGGCAACCTGGATTCGGTGCGCTTCAACAACCTGTTCCTGGGTCTGGGCATCACGCTCGGCCTTCTGGGCATCGGGATCGGTGCCGTGCACTGGTCCAAGGCGCTCATGGAGGGCCACGACATGGTCGAGCAGCGCCACGGCACCCGCGGCACCGACGAGACCCGCGCCAAGGCGGTGGAGGTCTTCACGCTTGGCAACCAGGAATCCGGGTTCGGCCGCCGCACGCTCATCCGGCGCACCCTCATCGGCGCGCTCGTGGTGAGCCCGCTTCCCGCGGTCGTGCTGTTCCGCGATCTGGCCCCGGCCGAGGACCCCGTTCCGCTGCTCCAGCACACGATGTGGAAGAAGGGCATGCGCCTGACGCGCGATCCTTCCGGCACGCCCATTCGCGCGTCCGATGTCACTCTCGGCTCCGCGTTCCACGTCATTCCCGAGGGACTCAACGAACTCGAGGACAAGCTCGAGCAGAAGGCCAAGGCCGCGGTTCTCCTCATGCGCCTGAAGCCCGAGGACCTTCAGGTCTCCCCCGGTCGTGAGACCTGGAACTACGCCGGCATCGTGGCGTACTCCAAGATCTGCACCCATGTCGGATGCCCGGTGGCCCTGTACGAGCAGCAGACGCACCACCTGCTCTGCCCGTGCCACCAGTCGCAGTTCGACATCAAGCGTGAGGCCACCGTGATCTTCGGACCGGCCAAGCGCCCTCTCCCCCAGTTGCCGATCACGGTCGACGCCGAGGGTTATCTCATCGCGCAGAGCGACTTCACCGAACCCGTCGGACCGAGCTTCTGGGAGCGCAAGCTATGACCACCGTGCAGGACACCCCCGCCGCCGCGCAGCCCGCTGCAGCGCAGCCCACGGCCGTCCAGCCCACCAACGGGCAGCGGTTCACCGGCTGGGCCGCGAACTACATCGATGAGCGCACGAGCCTTTCCGGTGCGGTCAAGGAGCTCGGTCGCAAGATCTTCCCCGACCACTGGTCGTTCATGCTCGGCGAGGTCGCGCTCTACAGCTTCATCGTCATCCTGCTCTCGGGAACCTTCCTGACCCTGTTCTTCCAGGCGTCGATGGTCCCCGTGATCTACGAGGGCTCGTGGGTGCCGCTCAAGGGAATCGAGATGTCGGCCGCCATGGCCTCGACGCTCGATCTCTCGTTCGACATCCGCGGCGGACTTCTCATGCGCCAGGTGCACCACTGGGCGGCCCTGCTGTTCGTGGCCGCGATCGGTCTGCACATGCTGCGCGTCTTCTTCACGGGAGCCTTCCGCAAGCCGCGCGAGATCAACTGGGTCATCGGATTCGTGCTCTTCATCCTCGCGATGGCCGAGGGCTTCACCGGGTACTCCCTGCCGGATGACCTGCTCTCGGGCAACGGCCTGCGCATCATCGACGGCATGGTCAAGGGCATCCCGATCATCGGCACCTGGATCTCCTACCTGCTGTTCGGCGGCGAGTTCCCGGGCGTCGACATCGTCGGACGACTGTACGTCGCGCACATCCTGCTGCTGCCGGCGATCCTCGTGGCCGCGCTCGGCGTGCACATGATCCTGCTCATCGTGAACAAGCACACCCAGTTCGCAGGCCCCGGCCGCACCAACGACAACGTCGTCGGTGTGCCGATCATGCCGGTCTTCGCGGCCAAGGCCGGTGGGTTCTTCTTCATCGTCTTCGGCGTGATCATGCTGATCGCGGCGCTGTTCCAGATCAACCCGATCTGGGTCTACGGCCCCTACGACCCGTCACCGGTCTCCGCGGGAACCCAGCCGGACTGGTACATCGGCTTCGCCGATGGCGCCCTTCGTCTCGTGCCCCCGGGCTGGGAGGTCGAGCTCGGCGTGTTCACGCTGTCGCTCAACATCATGATTCCGCTGCTGATCCTGCCGATCTTCTTGGCGCTCGTGGCGTTCTATCCCTTCATCGAGGCCTGGGTCACCGGCGACAAGCGCGAGCACCACATCGCCGACCGGCCGCGCAACGCGCCGACCCGCACGGCGATCGGTGCCGCGGGAGTCACCTTCTACGCCGTGCTCTGGGCGGCAGCGAGCTCCGACCTGATCGCCACGCACTTCAAGCTGACGATCGAGGGCGTGATCGTCACGCTCCAGTGGCTGCTGATCATCGGCCCGATCATCGCGTTCTACGTGACGAAGCGAATCTGCCTCGCGCTGAAGAAGAAGGACCGCGAGATCGCCCTCCACGGCTACGAGTCGGGTCGCATTGTGCGTCTGCCCCACGGCGAGTACATCGAGGTGCACGAGCAGCTCGACGAGTACGAGCGGTGGAAGCTCGTGAGCTACGAGGACTACAAGCCGCTCATGATCCGCCCGGATGCCAAGGGCCGCATCACGAACCGCCAGCGCCTGCGTGCGGTGGCCTCCCGCTGGTTCTTCGAGGACCGCATCGAGCCCGTCACGACGACGGAGCTGGAGAAGTCGCACAGCAGCCACTAGGCACCGTGCTCCATCACAGGGCCCCGACCATCCACCAGGATGTCGGGGCCCTGTGGCATTGTCTGGAGATGCGTCAGGCCGACCGTTTCCCCGCTCCGCCCGCGCGCCCTCCGGACGTGCAGGATGACTTCCCCGGACCGACGCTGAACGCCTCCCTGTGGCTCGATCACTACCTGCCCCACTGGACGACGCCGAGCCGCTCCCACGCGCGCTACCGGGTCTCGAGCGGCCTCCTGCTGGGCATCGACGCCGATCAGCCCGAATGGCGGCCGGAGGATGCCCTATTGCGCGTCTCGAGCATCCAGACGGGCACGGCGTCCGGGGCCCTCGGGACGGGGCTCGGCATCCACCGCCATCGGCCCGACGGCATGCTGGTGCGCACCGAGACGCCGCCCCGGATGCTCTGGGCGCCCGACGCCGGGCGAGTCGAGGTCACGATCACTCCCGCAACGCTGCCGGGCTTCGTCACCGCGGCCTGGCTGGTCGGGACCGAATCCGAGACGCCGGAGGACTCTGGCGAGATCTGCATCGTGGAGCTCGAAGCCGCGTCGAGCGCATCCGCCGGTGTCATCGCCCGCACGGGTCTGAAGGTGCACGGCGATCCTCGGTTGACCACGACGATGCTCGAGCGTCCCGCAGATGCTCGCCTCGCGGGTCGCAGCACGTGGAGCGCCCAGTGGGACCCGTCCGGCACGGTCATCGGGGTCGACGGTGCTGTGGTGCTGCGGTCAACCCAGGCCCCCACGTATCCGATGATCCTGCTCGTGGGCCTCTTCGAGGTGGGAGCCCATCGTCACGAGAGCGAGTATCCGGTGACGGCCACGGTGCACTTGATGCGCGGCTGGGCCCTCTAGTCGAACGTGCGCTTGAGGAAGTCGGCGGTGGAGGTGTATCCCAGTCGCTCGTAGAAGTCCGCTGAGCGCCGGCTGGGCACGGTGAGCTGGCGCACGGCCTGAGCGCGGCAGAGGGTCTCCACCGCCTCGATCAGCACGGTTCCGACCCCGGTCCCGCGTCGCGACTCATCCACGACGAGCTCCTGGAGCTGGGCACTCCGACCATTGGCGTGCAGGAGGGTCGTGATGGTCACGAGGGCGTAGCCCACCGGGCGTCCCGCATCGTCGGCCACGAGGATGGACGACGTCGCACCATCGGTGTCGTCGCCGGTCGCCAGGAGCGCAAAGCTCGCCGCGAAGGCAACGCGGTCCGGGGTGTACTCCGGCTCGAGTTGGAGCAGGAGAGAGAACAGCCCATCCGCATCATCCGGACGGGCTGCTCGAACGATCAGATCAGCGGGCGAAGTATCCGCGGTAGTACTCATAGACCCACCCCACGATGCTCACCAGCAGAAGGCCGGCCCCGATGAACGAGATCCACGGGCCGATGGCGAGGCCGAGAACCACGATGGCGGCGGAGAAGCCCAGCGTGATCGGCCACCAGCTCCACGGGCTGAAGTGGCCCTGCTCGGCGTCACCATCCTCGATGTTCGCGTCGAGGCGGTCCTCCGGCAGTTCTCCGCCCTGAGTGGCGTGGATCCGACCGAGATAGAAGGCGATGAGCACGGCGAGGAGTCCCGAGAGACCGATCGCGATGGCGCCGACCCACTCGACCTCACCGCCGAAGCCCGGGTCGGCGAACGACCACAGGATGTACAGCGCATCCGCGAAGAAGAAGAATCCGGCGAGGATCCAGAACAGGCGGGCGTTGGTCCCCATGAGCTACTTCACTTTCCCGTCGGCGAGGTCGTACGCGCCGGCGTCGTGCGCTTCTTTCGCGGCACCCGCACTCACCGGGATGCCGACCTCGGGGTGGTTGAGGTCGAACGCTGGCGACTCGGAACGGATGCGAGGGATCGACGTGAAGTTGTGGCGCGGAGGCGGGCAGCTCGTCGCCCACTCGAGCGAGCGGCCGTAGCCCCACGGGTCGTTCACGGTCACCTTGGGCGCTCGGCGGGCGGTGATCCACACGTTGTAGAGGAACGGCACCATCGACACCGCGAGGATCATTGCGCCGATCGTCGATACCTGGTTCATCCACGTCACGCCGTCCTCCTCGAGGTACGTGCGGTAACGGCGCGGCATCCCGACCACCCCGATCCAGTGCTGGATCAGGAACGTGGTGTGGAAGCCGATGAACAGGAGCCAGAAGTGGATCTTGCCGAGACGCTCGTTGAGCATCTTGCCCGTCCACTTGGGCCACCAGAAGTAGAACCCGGAGAACATCGCGAACACGACGGTGCCGAACACGACGTAGTGGAAGTGAGCCACGACGAAGTAGGAGTCCGAAACGTGGAAGTCGAGCGGCGGCGACGCGAGGATCACCCCCGTGAGTCCCCCGAAGGTGAACGTGATGAGGAAGCCGATCGCCCAGAGCATCGGGGTCTCGAACGTCACCGAACCACGCCACATCGTGCCGATCCAGTTGAAGATCTTCACGCCCGTCGGAACAGCGATGAGCATCGTGAGCAGCGCGAAGAAGGGCAGCAGCACCGACCCCGTCACGTACATGTGGTGCGCCCACACGGTGATCGACAGGGCCGCGATGGCGATCGTCGCCATCACGAGCGTGCGGTATCCGAAGATCGGCTTGCGGCTGAACACCGGGAGCACCTCGGAGATGATGCCGAAGAACGGCAGCGCGATGATGTAGACCTCCGGATGCCCGAAGAACCAGAACAAGTGCTGCCAGAGGATCACACCACCATTGGCGGGGTCGAAGATGTGAGCGCCGAAGACACGGTCGGCGCCGAGCGCGAAGAGCGCGGCGGCCAGCACCGGGAACGCCATGAGCACGAGCAACGACGTGACGAGCGTGTTCCAGGTGAAGATGGGCATGCGCCACATCGTCATGCCGGGCGCACGCATCGTGATGATCGTCGTCGTGAAGTTCACCGCACCGAGGATCGTGCCGAAACCGCTCAGCGCGAGGCCGAACACCCACAGGTTTCCGCCGTAGCCGGGAGAGAAGGTCGTGCTCGAGAGCGGCGCGTAGGCGAACCAGCCGAAGGCCGCGGCCCCCTGCGGGGTGAGGAAGCCCGCGACGGCGATCAGGCTGCCGAAGTTGAAGAGCCAGTAGGCGAACGCGTTGAGGCGCGGGAAGGCGACGTCGGGGGCGCCGATCTGAAGCGGCATGAGCACGTTGGCGAATCCCGCGAAGAGCGGCGTCGCGAACATCAGCAGCATGATCGTGCCGTGCATCGTGAAGAGCTGGTTGTACTGCTCGCCGGTCGCCACGACGGACTCGCCGGGGGTGAAGAGCTGGGCGCGGATGATGAGCGCCATCACCCCGCCGATCATGAAGTAGATGAACGACGTGATCAGGTACAGGTAGCCGATCGTCTTGTGGTCGGTCGTGGTGATCCACTTGACGATGACGTTGCCCTTGCGCTGCGCGCTCAGGCTGACGCCGGGCTGAAGGGGCTCGGGGGCCTGAACCGGTCGCGCGAGTGTCGTGGTCATCTGCGTCATCCCTCGGAGGAGCTGCCGTTGCCGGGCAGGTTCTGGTTCACGTTGTAGTCAGCGCCGATCTGACCCTCGTACCCGGCCGCGCGCTGCCCCTCGATGTAGGCGTCGTAGTCGTCCTGCGAGACGACCTTGACTTCGAAGAGCATGAGCGAGTGGTACTCGCCGCAGAGCTCGGCGCACTTGCCCTGATAGGTGCCGATCTTCGTCGGCGTGAAGTACAGGTAGTTCGTCTTGCCCGGGATCATGTCCTTCTTGTAGAGGAAGTCCACGACCCAGAACGAGTGGATGACGTCACGCGAGTCGATCTGCATCGCGACCGTCTTGTCGACGGGCAGGTAGAGCACGGGAAGCGTGTCGGTGTTGATCGACCCGTTGGGGTTGAAATCGGCCTGGACGCCGGCGCTGTAGACGTTCTCGTTGACGTAGTTGAAGTCCCAGGCCCAGCGCTTGCCGAAGACGGAGATCGTCACGTCCGGGTCGGCGGTGGGCTCCTCGATGATCGCCTGGTCGCGCGCCGTGAAGGCGAAGAACCCGAGCACGAGGATCAGGGGCACGATCGTGTAGAAGATCTCGATCGGCATGTTGTAGCGCAGCTGAACCGGCAGGCCCGTCTGACCCTTGCGACGGCGGTAGACGACCGCGGCCCAGATGATGAGACCCCAGGTCACGACGCCGACGCCGAGGAGCACGATCCAAGACGTGACCCAGAGCCCGATGATGCGGCCGGTGTGGTTGGTGGTCTCGGGGTCACCCGGCAGCCAGCCCTGAAGCTGCTCCTGCGTGCACCCGGCGAGAATGATCGCAACCGCGACCCCAATCGGGATGGCGGCCCATCGAAGACGGCGGTTAGAGCGCACCTGTGACCTCTCGCAGAACATGGATTGAAGCGGGTCCAGTCTATAACCCGCCCGGGCCCCCAGCCGTTCGCCGCCGCGCCCCTTAACGACCGTTGGCGCACCTTTCGGGTGCGCCAATCGTGGATCCGTGGCCACTGACGGCGAGCGACCGGCGTTCGCCGTCAGGCACGCGCGCCTTCCCTGCCGCACGGCCTTCACATCGCTCCGCGATGCGAAGGAACCGGCGTCATGGGCCCAGGCGGCAGCGCGCCAGAGAGCTCAGTGGAAGCTGTCTCCGCACGCGCAGCTGCCCTGCGCGTTGGGGTTGTCGATCGTGAAGCCCTGCTTCTGGATGGTGTCCTCGAAGTCGATCTTGGCGCCATCGAGGTACGGCACGCTCATCTTGTCGACGACGACCTCCACGCCCTCGCCGAACTCGACACTCGCGTCACCGTCGAGGGTGCGCTCGTCGAAGTAGAGCTGGTAGATCAGGCCCGAGCATCCGCCCGGCTGCACGGCAAGGCGCAGGCGCAGGTCGTCGCGGCCCTCCTGGGCGAGCAGGCTGCGCACCTTGTCGGCCGCAGCGTCGGTGAGGCCGACCCCGTGGGCGGCGGTCGTCAGAGTCGTGTCGGTCATGCCACGATTCTAAACCCCGGATGCCGCCCTCCCGCCCCTACGACCGGCCCTCGAGTTTGGCCAGCAGCACGGCCTCGGTGAGGATCGCGCGGCGGAAGACCCCGAGGTGCAGCGACTCGTTGGGGCTGTGAGCACGCGAATCCGGGTCCTCGACCCCGGTCACGAGGATCTGGGCCTCCGGGAAGACTCGCACGAGATCGGAGATGAACGGGATCGAGCCGCCGATGCCGGCTTCGACGGGGGCGACGCCCCAGGCCTGGTGCATCGCGTCCTTGGCCTCGGCGACGGCCCAGCCGCTCGTGTCGACGAGGAACGGGTTGCCCAGGTCGACGTCGACGATGTCGAGATGGGCGCCGAACGGCGCGTTCGCGGTCAGGTGGGCCTCGAGGGCCGCATACGCGTCCGCCGCCGTCTGACCGGGGGCGATACGCGCGCTGACCTTGACGGTGACGGCGGGCACGAGCGTGTTCGACGCGTTCTGCACGGTGGGCGCGTCGATTCCGGTGATCGTGATCGCGGGCTGGTTCCACAGTCTGCTCAGAACCGTGCCACGGCCGATCGGGGTCACTCCGGGCAGCAGCGCCGCCTCCTCCACGAGCCGGTGCGCGTCGTAGTCGGGCGTGGTGGCCTCGCGCGAGGTGAGGCCGGCCACCGCCACCGAGCCGTCGTCGTCGTGCAGGGTCGCGAGCAGCCGGATCGCCGCGAGCATCGCATCCGGGGCGGCGCCGCCGAACATCCCCGAGTGGGAGGCGTGCTCGAGCGTCGAGACCCGCAGCTTGAAGGTCACGTTGCCGCGAAGCCCCACCGTGAGAGAGGGAGTGGTCGAGTTCCAGTTGTCCGAGTCGGCGACGACGATCACGTCGGCGGCGAGGGCCTCGCGGTTCTCGACGATGAAGTTCGCGAACGAGCGCGACCCGAATTCCTCCTCCCCCTCGAAGAAGGCGACGAGACCGAGGTCGAAGTCCGGGCCCACCGTCTCGACGAAGGCGCGGATCGCCGCGACGTGCGCCATGACCCCGGCCTTGTCATCCGCAGCGCCACGGCCGTAGAGGCGGTCGCCACGCACGGTCGGCTCGAACGGTGACGACTCCCAATCGGCCGGGTCGCCGGGGGGCTGCACATCGTGGTGGGCGTACAGCAGGATGGTCGGCCGGCCGTTCCGCGCGGCCCGCGTCGCGAGCACGGCGGGCTGGCCGGTGCGCTCGGCGTCGATCGGCGCCCGAGCGATGCGCACCGAGTCGAACACGCCGAGGCCCTCGAGGAGCGCCTGCGCTGCGCTCGCGCTCGCGAGGACGTGCTCGGAGTCGAACCCGTCCCACGAGACGCTGGGAATGCGCACGAGCGAGCCGAGCTCGCTGATCGCGACGGGGAGTCCGCCATCCACCGCCGCACGGAGCTGGTCGAGGAGCGGATGCGGCTGCGGCGTGGAGGTCATGCGAGTAATCTAAGGCAGACGCTGAAGACAGGATTGCCGTGGCCAAGACACCCAGCACGACCGACACCACCCCGACCGCTTCCGAGACGGTCGCGGGCAAGGGGCACCCCACGCCGTCCCGACGCGAGAAGGAGGCGGCCCGCAAGCGCCCCCTCGTGTCCGCCGATCGCGCCGAGGCCCGACGCCAGTCCCGCGCCGCCGAGATGACGCAGCGCGAGAAGGCCCGGATCGGCATGGCCAACGGCGACGAGAAGTACCTTCCGATGCGCGATCGCGGTCCGCAGAAGCGGTACGTGCGGGACTACGTCGACGCGCGCTTCTCGATCGGCGAGCTCATGATCCCGCTCATGCTCGTGATCATCATCCTCACGTTCTTCCCGCAGCCCGAGGTGCAGGTCATCGCGATCTTCGCGTTGTGGGGCTTCTTCGTCGTCGCGATCGTCGATGTCGTCATCCTCGGGTTCGTGCTCACCCGCAAGCTGCGCGCCAAGTTCGGCGAGGACAAGGCGGAGCGGGTGCGCTGGTACGCCGCGATGCGCGCCCTCCAGCTGCGCCTGATGCGTCTGCCGAAGCCGCAGGTCAAGCTCGGCCAGTTCCCCGCCTGACCCTCGCTATCGTCCCGCGAGCAACCCGCGGTTGATCTCGCGCGCCCACAGCGGGCCGCGGTAGAGGAACGCCGTGTAGCCCTGCACGAGCGTCGCGCCCGCCGCGAGGCGCTCCGCGACGTCGGCCGCGGTCTCCACTCCCCCGACCGAGATCACGCAGAAGCCCTCGGGCACGATCGACCGGATGAGGCGCAGCAGTGCGAGGGAACGTTCGGCGACCGGCGGCCCCGAGAGCCCGCCCGCGCCCGCGGCCGCGACGACGGCCGGGTCGGTGACGAGAAAGTCCCGCGACAGGGTCGTGTTGGTGGCGATGATGCCGTCGAGTCGTTCGACCGTTAGCTCGGTGATGCGGCGAGCCTCGTCGTCGGTGAGGTCGGGCGCGATCTTGACGAGCACCGGGGTCGCACCGGCCTCCTCCTTGACGGCGTCGAGGAGCGGTGCGAGGCGCTCGAGCTCCTGGAGTCCGCGCAGTCCGGGGGTGTTCGGAGAACTGACGTTGACCACGAGGTAGTCGGCGAGGGGCGCGAGGATGCGCGAGCTGACGCGGTAGTCGGCGATCGCGTCATCCACCTCGACGACGCGCGACTTGCCGATGTTGACGCCGATCACGGGGCGGCCTCGGCGGCCGACGGCCCGTTCGAGAACAGGTCGGGCCGCGTCCGCGCCGTGGTTGTTGAAGCCCATCCGGTTGATCACCGCGCGATCCGGGATGAGCCGGAACAGCCGCGGCCTCGGGTTGCCGGGCTGCGCGACCGCGGTGATCGTGCCGATCTCCACGTGGCCGAAGCCCAGCTGTCCCAGTCCGCGGATCGCGGTGCCCTCCTTGTCGAACCCCGCCGCGACTCCGAACGGTGAGTCGAACGTCAGGCCGAGGGTGGTGACCGCGAGCGACGGGTGCGGTCGTGTGAACCGACGCACGAGCGACCCGATCCCGAGCACCGGCAGCGCCCGGATGACCCGGTACGCGAGCGTGTGCGCGCGCTCCGGATCGAGGCGGGAGAGGACGAGGCGGAACAGGAGGCGATACATACCGCTGCCAAGGCTAGCGGTCGGGGCGACTCGCCCGGTCAGACCTCCGGGGCGACGGCAGGGTGGTGGTCGACGCGCAGCTGGGTGATGGCCGACTCGAAGTCCTCGAGCGAATCGAACGCCTGGTAGACGCTCGCGAAACGGAGATAGGCCACCTCGTCGAGCTCGCGCAGCGGCGTGAGGATCGCCAGCCCGATGTCGTTCGCCTCGATCTGGGCGGCGCCCGTCGCCCGGATGGTCTCCTCGACGCGCTGGGCGAGCACGGCGAGATCCGTGTCCGTCACCGGCCGACCCTGGCAGGCCTTGCGCACCCCGGAGACGATCTTCTCCCGGCTGAAGGGCTCGACGACGCCGTTGCGCTTGATGACGCTGAGGCTCGCGGTCTCGGTGGTCGAGAAGCGGCGCCCGCACTCCGGGCACTGGCGACGGCGGCGGATCGAGAGCCCGTCATCGCTCGTGCGCGAGTCGATGACGCGGCTGTCAGGATGCCGGCAGAAGGGGCAGAACATGGTCAGGCAAGGATACGCGCTCAGTCGGGGAAGCGCGCCGAGATGGCGGCCCCGTGGGCGGGGAGGTCCTCCGCCGCGCTCAGCGCGACGATGTGCCGCTCGAGGGTGCGCAGCGCCTCGCGGTCGTAGCGGATGATCTGCTGCGGTCGGAGGAAGGTCGAGGCTCCGAGGCCAGCCGAGAAGCGCGACTGCCCGCCCGTGGGCAGCACGTGGTTGGACCCCGCGAGGTAGTCGCCGAGGCTCACGGGCGAGTGCGCACCGAGGAAGATCGCCCCGGCGTTGTCGATGAGCGCGAGCAGCGCGTCGACATCCGCGACCTGGAGCTCGAGGTGCTCCGGGCCGTACGCGTTGCTGAACGCGGCGGCGGTCGCGAGGTCGGCGACGAGCACGATCGCCGACTGCGGCCCGTCGAGCGCGATCCGGACGCGAGCCGAGTGCGGGGTCGTTGCGGCGAGCTCATCGACCGCGCGGACGACCGCCGCGGCGAGCTCGGCGGAGTCGGTGACGAGCACGGCCGCGGCGAGCTCGTCGTGCTCGGCCTGGCTGATGAGATCGGCCGCGACGAGGCGCGCGTCGGCGGCGGCATCCGCGATCACGAGGATCTCGGTGGGCCCGGCCTCGGAGTCGATCCCCACCGTGCCGCGCACGAGCCGCTTGGCCGCGGCGACCCACACGTTGCCGGGTCCCGTGATCACGTCGACCGGCTCGAGTCCGATCCCGGCAACGCCGTGGGCGAGCGCGCCGATCGCGCCGGCGCCGCCCATCGCGTAGACCTCGTCGATGCCGAGGAGAGCCGCGGCCGCGAGAATCGTCGGGTGCACCGCTCCCCCGAAGTCGCGCTGGGGCGGCGACGCGAGGGCGATCGACCGCACCCCGGCGACCTGAGCCGCCACCGCGTTCATGACGACGGACGACGGATACACGGCCTTGCCGCCCGGCACGTAGAGCCCGACGCGCGCAACGGGCTGCCAGCGCTGCTCGACGATCGCGCCGGGCCCGAGAGTCGTCGTCACGGGCGGAGGAACTTGCGCGCGGGTCGCCTCGCGCACCCGGGTGATCGCGATCTCGAGGGCGGTGCGCACGTCAGGGTCGAGCTCCTCGAGCGCGCGAGCGAGGTCGTCGGCGGTAGCCCGGATTCGCGGCGGCCGCACGCCGTCGAGCCGGTCGGCCTGATCGAGCAGGGCCTCGTGACCCCGGGCCCGTACGTCGTCGACGAGCTCCCGCGCCGCCTCGAGGGCGACGGCGACGTCGGTCGCCGCGCGCGGCACGATCCCCGCCAACTCGGAACGGCTGGGCGTGCGGTCGCGGAGATCGATCGTCTGCATCATGGCCTGTCCATGCTATTCGCCCCGACTGCGGGGAATACCGCGCGGGGTGGGATGCTTGAGACGAACGTATGAACGAGATGCCAGCCCGCCCCGCCCCCTCCTCCCCCGACCTCGGAGTGGAGGCCTTCAAGGCGGCGTTCCGTCGGCACGCCGCCGGTGTCGCGGTCGTCACCGCGCTCGCGCCGGACGGGCATCCCGTCGGATTCACAGCCACGTCGCTCGCCTCGCTCGCCGCCGCCCCGCCGCTGGCCACCTTCAACATGGCGCGGATCTCGAGCGCATGGCCCGCGATGACGGTCGGCAACCACGTCATCATCCACATGCTCGGTCCGCAGACGCGCCATCTCGCCGAACGGATGGCGGCCGACCACGATGCACGCTTCACGGGAGACCACTGGCACGAGGGACCCTACGGCGTGCCGCTGCTGGACGGCGCGACGGCGTGGATGCTCGGTCGCATCGTCGAGGTGCTCCCCGTGCACGGCGCCGCCGTGATCGTGTTCCAGATCGAGACCGGCGACCTCGGACCCGAAGACGACGCGCTGCTCTACCACGAGCGCGCCTACATGAAGCCGACCACTCTCTGACCTCGAGGCCCGGAGGCAGGGGCGCCGGCGCGCCAGACGAGCGCGCCGCAGGGGCGCCGGCGCGCCAGAAAAACTACACCAGGCAGTTGGGCCCGAGCAGCGTCTTGAGCTCGCCGTAGAGGTCCGCTGAGACGGTCACCGGATACGGGATCTCGAACACCCGCGCGGTCTCGCCCTTGACGAGCTTGAGTCGCACCTCGTTCTCGCCGGCGTGACGGATGAGCACGTCGTTGAGTGCCGAGATCACCTCGGTCGTCGCCCGCTGCTCCGGCACGGAGATCACCACCGGGCCCGACCCGAGGCTCGCCCCGGTATCGGGCGTGAACATGCTCACCGCGTGGAGGTTCATCCCGTCGTCGCGCATGCTCACCCGGCCCCGGATGACGACGATCGAGTCGTTCGTCAGGCCCGGGGAGAACTCCTGATAGGTCTTGCCCAGGAACATCACGCTGATCTCGCCGGCGAAGTCCTCCACGGTGACGATCCCGTACTGGTTGCCGCTGTTGCGGGCCACGCGGTGCTGCACGCTCGTGACGAGTCCGGCGATCGTCACGTGCTCGCCGTCGCCCGCGACATCCCCGCCGAGGATCTCCGTGATCGAGGCGGTCTGATGCTTGGCGAGCTGGATCTCGAGCCCCGCGAGGGGATGATCGGAGACGTACAGCCCGAGCATCTCGCGCTCGAAGGCGAGTTTGTCGCGCTTGGACCACTCGGGCCGATCGGGCACGCGGTCGACGGCTTCGGGCTCGTCCCACAGGCTGTCGAAGTCGAACCCGACCTGTCCGTTGGCCTCGTTGCGCTTGACGCTCACGGCGGAGTCCACGGCATCCTCATGGATCTCCAGAAGGGCGCGGCGCGTGGAGCCGAGCGAATCGAACGCCCCGGCCTTGATGAGCGACTCGACGGTGCGCTTGTTGGCGACCGGGATCGGCACCTTGCGCAGGAAGTCGTGGAAGCTCGTGAAGCGCCCCTTCTCCTCTCGCGCGCGAGTGATCAGCTCCACGACGGCCGCCCCGACGTTGCGCACCGCGCCGAGGCCGAACCGCACGTCGCCGGCGACCGCGGAGAAGTCGACCCGGGACTCGTTGACGTCGGGCGCCAGCACCTTGATGCCCATGCGACGGCCCTCGCTCAAGTACAGGCCGAGCTTGTCCTTGGAGTCGCCGACGCTCGTGAGCAGGGCCGCCATGTATTCAGCGGGGAAGTTGGCCTTGAGGTAGGCCGTCCAGTAGCTGAGAACGCCGTAGCCGGCGCTGTGCGCCTTGTTGAAGGCGTAGTCGGCGAAGGGCATCAGGGTGTCCCAGAGCTTCTTCACGGCGCCGGTGCTGTAGCCGTTCGCGACCATGCCGGCCTCGAAGTCGGCGTACTGCTTGTCGAGCTCGGACTTCTTCTTCTTGCCCATGGCGCGGCGCAGCACGTCGGCCTGGCCGAGGGAGAAGCCCGCGACCTTCTGCGCGACGCTCATCACCTGCTCCTGGTAGACGATGAGACCGAACGTCGTGCCGAGGATCTCGTGCAACGGCTCCTCGAGCTCGGGGTGGATCGCGTCCACCTCCTCGAGCCCGTTCTTGCGCAGCGCGTACTTGGTGTGCGAGTTCATCCCCATCGGGCCCGGACGGTAGAGCGCGATGACGGCGGAGATGTCCTCGAAGTTCGTGGGCTTGAGCTGCTTGAGCAGAGCGCGCATCGGGCCGCCGTCGAGCTGGAACACGCCGAGGGTCTCACCCCGGGCGAGGAGATCGTAGGTCGGCTGATCCGCATCGAGATCGAGGTCCTCGATGATGAGTGGGATGCCGGTGTTCGCCTCGATCATCCGCAGCGCGTCCTCGATGACGGTGAGGTTGCGCAGGCCCAGGAAGTCCATCTTGAGCAGGCCGAGGTCCTCCAGCGGCGGCTGGTCGAACTGGGTGATGATCGCGCCGTCGTCTTCGCGGCGCATGATCGGAAGCACATCGATGAGCGGCTCGGCCGACATGAGCACGCCGGCGGCGTGCACGCCCCACTGGCGCTTGAGATTCTCGATCCCGAGGGCGGTCTCGAACACGCGGGCGGACTCGGCGTCGGTCTCGATGAGCCCGCGGAGGTCGGCGGCCTCCTTGTAGCGCTCGGCATCCTTGTCGAGCACGTCGCCGAGCGAGATGTCCTTGCCCATGATCGCCGGGGGCATCGCTTTGGTGAGCTTCTCGCCCACGGAGTACGGCATCCCGAGCACCCGGGCGGAGTCCTTGAGCGCCTGCTTGGCCTTGATCGTGCCGTAGGTGACGATCTGGGCGACCCGGTCGTCCCCGTACTTCTCCGTGACGTAGCGGATGACCTCGGGTCGGCGACGGTCGTCGAAGTCGACGTCGACATCCGGCATCGACACGCGCTCCGGATTGAGGAACCGCTCGAAGATCAGGCCGTGGGCGAGCGGGTCGAGCTCGGTGATCCCCATCGCGTAGGACGCCATCGACCCGGCCGCCGAGCCACGACCCGGACCGACCCGGATGCCCTGGCTCTTGGCCCAGGTGATGAAGTCCGCGACGACGAGGAAGTAGCCGGGGAAGCCCATCTGCGTGATGACGTCGACCTCGTACTTCGCCTGGGCCAGGTGCGCGTCCGAGATCCCGCGGGGGAACCGGCGCTGCATCCCCGTCGCGACCTCCTTCTCGAACCAGGAGGCCTCGGACTCCCCCTCCGGAACCGGGAACCTCGGCATGAGGTCGCGCTTCTCGAAGCCGATCTCGCAGCGCTCGGCGATGAGCAGGGTGTTGTCGCACGCGTCGGGATGATCGGAGAACATCGCCCGCATCTGCGCCGCCGACTTGAGGTAGAACTCGTCGGAGTCGAACTTGAAGCGGTTGGGGTCGTCGAGGGTGGAGGCCGACTGCACGCACAGCAGCGCCGCGTGAGCGGTCGCGTCGTGGGCGTGGGTGTAGTGGAGGTCGTTGGTGGCCAGCAGCGGCAGGCCGAGATCCTTGGCGAGGCGGAGGAGGTCCGACATCGTGCGGCGCTCGATGTCGATGCCGTGGTCCATGATCTCGGCGAAGAAGTTCTCCTTGCCGAAGATGTCCTGGAATTCGGCGGCGGCCTTGCGGGCCTCGTCGTACTGGCCGAGGCGCAGACGCGTCTGCACTTCGCCGCCCACGCAGCCCGTCGTCGCGATGACGCCCTTCGCGTAGGTCGAGAGCAGCTCGCGATCCATCCGCGGCTTGAAGTAGTACCCCTCGATCGAGGCGAGCGACGACAACCGGAAGAGGTTGTGCATCCCCTCGTTGTTCTCGGCCAGGAGGGTCATGTGCGTGTAGGCGCCGGAGCCACCGACGTCGTCGCCGGACTGCCCGCTCGACCCCCAGCGCACCCGCGTCTTGTCGGTGCGGTGGGTGCCCGGCGTGATGTAGGCCTCCGTGCCGATGATCGGCTTGATGCCCTGCGCCGTGGCCGTCTTCCAGAAGTCGTAGGCGCCGAACATGTTGCCGTGGTCCGTGACGGCGATCGCCGGCATGCCCTCCGCAACCGCGGCCTCGAGCAGCGGAGCGACGCGCGCGGCGCCGTCGAGCATGGAGTACTCGCTGTGCACATGGAGGTGCACGAAGGAGTCGCTGCTGGCTGCCACTGGGGTCTCTCCGGGGGTTGGGGTAATCCAGACTAAGCCTCGCCGGGACCGGTCTCGACCGGACTCGCCCTAGTCGCCCCGAAGCACCTCAAGCGCGTGTTGAAGGTCGGCGGGATAGGGACTCTCGAATGCCACCGGCTCGCCCGTGGCCGGGTGCGCGAACCCCAGACGGTGGGCGTGCAACCACTGCCGGGTGAGTCCCAAGCGGGCCGAGATCGTCGGGTCGGCCCCGTACATCGCATCGCCGACGCACGGATGCCGCTGCGCCGCCATGTGCACCCGGATCTGGTGAGTGCGCCCCGTCTCGAGCTCGATCTCGAGCAACGCCGCCGACGGGAACGCCTCGAGGGTCTCGTAGTGGGTGACGCTGGGCTTGCCGTCGGAGGTGATCGCGAACTTCCAGCTCGCCCCCGGGTGCCGTCCGATCGGGGCATCGATCGTGCCCGCCAGCGGGTCCGGATGCCCCTGCACGACCGCGTGGTAGATCTTGGTGACCTCCCGGTCGTGGAACTGGCGCTTGAGTTCGGTGTAGGCGCGCTCCGACTTCGCGACGACCATGAGTCCGCTCGTGCCCACGTCGAGGCGGTGCACGATCCCCGCCCGCTCGGCCGCGCCGGAGGTGGAGATGCGGTAGCCCGCGCCCGCGAGAGCGCCGAGCACGGTCGGCCCATCCCACCCGATGCTCGGATGCGCCGCCACCCCGGCGGGCTTGTCGACCACGACGATGTCGTCGTCGTCGTACACGATCCCCCACCCGTCGACGACGACGGGGATGATCGTCGGCTCGTGCCGGGACTCCCACGTCACCTCGAGCCATGCCCCGGCACGGAGACGATCGGACTTGCCGAGCACCGCTCCGTCGAGGCTCACTCCCCCGGCCTCGGCGACCTCGGCGGCGAAGGTGCGCGAGAATCCGAGGAGCTTCGCGATCGCGGCATCCGCCCGTTCACCGGCGAGCCCGTCGGGCACCGGAAGACTGCGCGACTCCATGGCCGTCAGGGGGTGTCGGTCGGGGATGCCTCGTCGACCGGAGCGCGCTCGCGCGTCGCGCGGCGGCCGTCCAGGCCCACTCCGCGCAGGGTGAGGAGGATGAACAGGCCCATCGACGAGACGATCGCGATGTCGGCGATGTTGAAGATCGCCGGGAATCCCCACACCTGGATGAAGTCGACGACGTACCCGCGCCCGAAGCCCGGCTCCCGCGTCAGGCGATCGGTGAGGTTGCCGAGGGTGCCGCCGAGCAGAAGGCCGAACAGCACGGCCCAGCCGACCGAGCGGATGCGCCGCGCGAACACCACGATGAACACGACGACGCCGCTCGCGATGATCGCGAAGATCCAGGTCGAACCGCTGAGCAGCGAGAACGCCGCCCCGGGATTTTCGATGAAGTAGAACTGCAGCACCGGCCCGAGCACCGGCACGGCCTCGAGCGGAGGCAGGTAGGTCACGACCAGGTACTTGCTCACCCGGTCAAGGGCGTAGGCGACGACGGCGATCACCGTGAGGAACGTCAGGGCGCGGGCGGAAACCCCTCGACGAGGGACCTGCGGCGTGTCGTCCGACGGCGTCGCGTCAGTTTCCGGCAAAGCCGCCGGTGTAGTTCACGGGAGGCTGGCCCGGCTGAGCGTACTGCTGCGGCTGGGCGTACTGCGGGGCCGCAGCGGCGGGAGCCGCGGCGAACTGCTGCTGGGGCGCGGCCGTGAGCTCGTTGGTGGTGTCCAGCTCGCGCAGCTGGCCCTCGATGTAGCCCTTGAGCTTCTGGCGGTACTCGCGCTCGAAGGTGCGGAGTTCCTCGATGCGCTGCTCGAGCTGCACGCGCTCCTGCTCGAGCGATCCGAGCTGGGAGCGCTGACGGGACTCCGCCTCGGCGACGACGCGCGCCGCGGTGGCGTGGCCCTCGGCGATGAGCGCGTCACGCTTCTCGACACCCTCACGCACGTGCTCCTCGTGGAGGCGGCGGGCGAGCTGGAGAAGGTTGTTGGTGTTGCTGGGGTCCATCGCGTTCGGGTCGAGGCCGCCAAACTGGGGCGCGGCCGCCTGAGCCATGACGGGCTCGGGCTGCTGCATGAAGCCGCCCTGGGGCTGGGGCTGCTGCTGCGCCTGGCGCTGCAGCTCGTTGATCCGCTGGTCGCTGGCCATCAGACGCTGGCGCAGCTCCTCGTTCTCCTGGTTGAGGCGACGCAGCTCGACGACGACCTCGTCGAGGAAGTCATCGACCTCATCCTGGTCGTATCCCTCGCGGAACTTGGTCGGCTGGAACCGCTTGTTGACCACGTCTTCCGGAGTCAGAGCCATTGGAGTCACCTCACACACTTTCTTCGATCGCGGCCGCCGAACAACGCCCGCGTAACGTTTCGCTAACGCCATGGTACCCGACGGAGCCCGAGTGCCCCCGCACGAGAATTCCACAGTACCGCGGTCGGGCCTAGTTGACGAACCCCAGCGTCACCGAAATCAGGATCAGACAGACCAACAGCACGATGCTCCAGGCGAAATCGAGCGAGATTCCACCGATCCTCAGCGGCGGGACCACGCGCCGCACGAGCAGGATCGGCGGGTCCGTGATGGAGTACACCGCCTCGGCGAGAACGAGGCCGATTCCGCGCGGTCGCCACTGTCGCGCGAATGCGCGCACGAGATCGAGGATGAATCGCACCCACATGAGCACGACGAAGATCGTCAGCGCCACATAGAGGATCGTGGCGACGATCGAGAGGATGGTCACCGGGTAAGACTAGCCGGGCGTCAGGTCACTGCTGGCCGAAGAACGACGCGTCGACGTCGCTCTCCATCTCGCCCTGGTCGCCGCTGACCGCGACGTGGGCGGGCGACAGCAGGAAGACCTTGTTGGTGACCCGCTCGATCTTGCCGTAGAGGCCCTGCGAGAGGCCGCTGGCGAAGTCGATGAGGCGGCGCGCATCCGGTTCGCTCATCTGGCTCAGGTTGATGATGACCGGGATGCCCTCGCGGAAGTTCTCGGCGATGACCTGCGCGTCCTTGTACTGGCGCGGGTGCACCGTGAGGATCTCGTTCATCTCGGCACCGTGCGTGCGCGCGGCGGGACGCCGAAGCGGCGTGACCGACCCGCGGGCGGGTGCCGACGACGCGGTGTGATGGGCCACGGGCGCGACGGGCGCGACGGGACCGGCGTGGTCGTACTCGTAGTCCTCATCGGCGAGGCCGAGGTAGACCATCGTCTTGCGCAGTGGGTTGGCCATGGGAATCCTCCGAACGCTGTTACTCCTGTGACGAGATTAGACAGGTGTGGGTCGATTTCCGGTGATTGCCGTGCCGATCCGCAGGTGTGTCGCGCCCTCGAGAATCGCTTCGGCGAAGTCGCCCGACATGCCGATCGACAAGCCCGAAGCGGACGGGATGACGGTGCGCAGCGCCTCGGAGGCCGAGCGCACCCGCGCGAAGGCCCGACGCGGCTCCTCGCCCAGCGGAGCGACCGCCATGACCCCGAGCACGCGCAGGCCCTCGGTTGCCGCCGCGCGTTCGCCGAGGGCAACCAGGCCGGCGGGCGCCACTCCCCCGCGGTCGGGATCCTCGGTGAGGTTGAGCTGGAGGAACACGTCGAGGGGGGCACCCGCGAGCGGCTCGAGGAGCGATTCGCGGTCGACCGAGTGGATGACGTCGACATACGATCGCACCTGCCGCGCCTTCTTCGACTGCAGCTGACCGATGAAGTGCCACCGCGCGTCGAGGTCGGAGAGCTCCGCGATCTTGGGCTGCGCCTCCTGGTGGCGGCTCTCGCCGAAGTCGCGCACGCCGAGCGCCGCGAGCTCGCGCACGAGCGACGCGGGATGGAACTTGGTCACGACGATGGTCGTGATCTCGTCCGGTTCGCGGTTCGCCGCTCGCGCGGCATCCGCGATCGACTCCCGGACCCCGGCGAGCCGCTCGGCGAGCTCGGTCACGGCTACTTGAGGAAGTCGGGGATGTCGAGATCGCCGTCGTCGTCGTCGAACGAGCGATCGACGGGTGCGGTGTGCACGAGGCTCGGCTCCGCGGACCACTCCTGGCCGCCGGCGGTCGGCGTGCTGGGGGAATCCGGGATGACGTAGTTGGTGCGCCGACCCTCGCGCGACTTGGTCGTGGGCTCGCCGCCGTCGAAGCCGGCCGCGATGACCGTGACGCGCACCTCGTCGCCGAGGGTGTCGTCGATGACCGCTCCGAAGATGATGTTGGCCTCGGGATGCACGGCCTCCTGCACGAGGCGCGCCGCGTCGTTGATCTCGAAGATGCCGAGGTTCGAGCCGCCCTGGATCGAGAGCAGCACGCCGTGCGCGCCGTCGATCGAGGCCTCGAGCAGCGGCGACGCGACCGCGAGTTCGGCCGCCTTGATCGCGCGGTCGGCCCCCCTCGCCGAGCCGATGCCCATGAGCGCGGAGCCCGCTCCCTGCATCACCGACTTGACGTCGGCGAAGTCGAGGTTGATGAGCCCCGGCGTGGTGATGAGGTCGGTGATGCCCTGAACGCCGGCCAGCAGAACCTGATCGGCGGTCGCGAAGGCCTCGAGCATGCTGATGCCGCGGTCGCTGATCTCGAGCAGGCGGTCATTGGGCACCACGATGAGGGTGTCGACCTCGTTCTTGAGGCTCGCGACGCCGACGTCGGCCTGCGACGAACGGCGCTTGCCCTCGAAGGCGAAGGGCTTGGTGACGACACCGATCGTCAGGGCGCCGATCGACTTCGCGATGCGGGCGACCACGGGGGCACCGCCGGTTCCCGTGCCACCGCCCTCGCCGGCCGTGACGAACACCATGTCGGCGCCCGCGAGGGCCTCCTCGATCTCCTCCGCGTGGTCCTCGGCGGCGCGACGGCCCACCTCGGGGTCTGCGCCGGCGCCGAGACCGCGGGTGAGTTCGCGACCGACGTCGAGCTTGACGTCGGCGTCGCTCATGAGGAGGGCCTGAGCATCCGTGTTGATCGCGATGAATTCGACGCCGCGCAAGCCGAGCTCGATCATCCGGTTGACGGCGTTGACGCCGCCCCCACCGATGCCGACGACCTTGATCACGGCGAGGTAGTTCTGGTTTGACGTCACTTCCGGCCTCCGCTGGCTGATTCTTCGTGTCGGCTACCGGAAAACCTTCAACCTCTACTTGAGGAATAGAGTTTTACTCGGTATGCTTCTCGTCCTCCGAGAGTATGTTGCGACTTCCGCCAGCCGCGTAGCCGGGGCCCGCGTGTCGCCGATTGCGCTGCTCAGGCCGGGCGGAACACGCCGTTGGTCGGCGCCGACACATCGAAGACGCCCGCGCGGCCCGGGTCGGTGACGCGGATCAGCGCCGCGAGGAGGGCGGCCTTGCGGTCGGAGTTCTCCGACGAACCCCACTTCACCTGCTGACCGACGCCGGTGAGCACGAGCACGACGTCGTCTTCGGTGTGCGCGGAGATGCGGTCGACCTGGGCGAGCAGATCGGACGGCAGGGCCAGGAGCACCGCCGCCATCGAGTCGAACGCCGTGCTCTGGGTGTTCGCGTTCGCGACGTCGATGAGGGGCACGCCCGGGATGCGGTCCGCGGACTCCTGCAGCGAGATTCCCGCCGGGTCGACGAGACGGTATCCGGTGGGGGTGAGCACCGAACCGACCGGCTGCCGCTCGACGACGTGAACGACGAGGGTGTCCGGGGGCACGATCTCCGTGACGTAGCTGCGGATGAGCGGGAACGCCCCGAGGGCGGTCGTGATCCGTCCGTAGTCGAGGAGGGCCAACGGGGTGCCCAGCTGGTCGTCGACCGCGGCCGACACCTGCGCGGCATCCACGCGGGCGGTTCCCTCGACCGTGACCGTGCGCAGCGCGAGCAGGGGCGAGTACACGGCCGCGAGCACCAGGCCGATCAGGGTCACGATGATCCCGGCGAACGCGGCGAGGAAG
Source organism: Synechococcus sp. UW140 (assembly GCA_943367555.1). Classification (GTDB taxonomy): domain Bacteria; phylum Actinomycetota; class Actinomycetes; order Actinomycetales; family Microbacteriaceae; genus Rhodoglobus. The sequence goes on from CALRJN020000004.1 coordinate 58,418, forward strand.
AGACGCCGTTGGCGGGCGCGGCGCGTGAAGCGGCGCACCTCGGCGCGCTCGAGGCGGCGGCGCTGCCTCGCGGCGGCGCGCAGGTCGGCGCGAGCCGCGGCATCCGGACGGGGCGAGCGTGAGGCCGAGGGCCGCGCACCCGTTGATCGAGGGGCCCCGGCAGGGGTGGGCGCGGGGGCCCGGGGCGGCAGCGACGCCGGGCGCAACGGGCGCACCGCAGCGGGCGCGGCCGGAGTGCGAGGTGGAGCCGGCACGGAGCTCGGTCGCGCGGCGGCGGGCGACGACGGGGTGCGAGGCTGACGCGTCGGCTTCGCGGCGCGGCGGGGCGGCACGGCGGGCCCGGGCGGGTCGAACCCCTCCGGGCGCTTCATCGGCGAGCCCCGATCATCCTGCCGACGACGCCGCCGAGCGCGGCGAGGCGAGCGCGTCGAGCAGCTGCGGCACGATCCGGTACACGTCGCCGCAGCTCAGGGTCATGACCAGATCGCCGTCGCGCGCGATCGCCGCGACGCGGTCGGCCGCCTGCTGCCAGTCGGGGAGGAAGTCGACGTGCGACGGGTCGGCGAAGCGCTCGGACACGAGAGCCCCGGTGACCCCGGGGACCGGGTCCTCGCGGGCGCCGTAGACGTCGAGCACGATCGTGTGATCGGCGAGCCGCTCGTAGGTCTCCGCGAACTCCCCCGCCATGGCCTGAGTTCGACTGTAGAGATGGGGCTGGTGCACGGCGATGATGCGGCCCGAGCCCACGACGGTGCGCGCCGACGCGAGCGCCGCCGCGACCTCCGTGGGGTGGTGGGCGTAGTCGTCGTAGACGCTCACGCCGCGCACGATGCCGTGCAGTTCGAAGCGTCGCTCGGTGCCGCCGAAGCGGGCGATGCCGTCGAGCGAGGCCTGCGGGTCGAACCCGAGACCGACGAGCACGGCGAACGCCCCCGCGGCGTTGACCGCATTGTGGCGGCCCGGCACGGTGAGCCGCGCGGAGTAGTCCCGCCCCTCGTAGGCCACGGTGAAGGCGACGGGCCCGTCGGTGACGATCGAATGCACGCGCACGTCGGCGGCGGCATCCTCGCCGAACGTCAGCACGCGCGGGTGGGTCACGCGGTTCGTCACGCGCACCGCGCCCGGATCGTCACTGGAGACGACGACCAGCTCGGTCGCCTTCTCGGCGAAGGCGACGAAGGCGTCATCGAAGGCATCGTGGGTGCCGTAGTGGTCGAGGTGGTCGGCGTCGACATTGGTGATGAGGGCGACCGCGGTGTCGTACAGCAGGAACGAGCCGTCGGACTCGTCGGCCTCGACGACGAAGAGCTCCCCCGACCCGAACGCCGAGCTGACGCCGAGCGACTGGATGATGCCGCCGTTGACGAAGCTCGGGTCCTGGCCGAGCTCGAGCAGCGCGGTGATGATCATCCCCGTCGACGAGGTCTTGCCGTGAGCCCCCGCGATCGCGACGAGGCGCGAGCGGTTGATGAGCCACGCGAGAGCCTGGGAGCGGTGCAGCACGGGGATGCCGCGGGCCACGGCGGCCAGATACTCCGGGTTGTCCGGCCAGAGCGCCCCCGTGTAGACGAGCGCGTCGGCATCGGCCAGACCGGGGTTGTCGGCGGCGTGCCCGATCGACACCGTCGCCCCGAGCGCGCGCAGGTCCTCGGTGTTGTGGTTCTCCGAACGGTCGGAGCCGGTGACTCGATGGCCGGCCGCGAGGAACAGTCGCGCGATGCCGCTCATCCCCGATCCGCCGATGCCGACGAAGTGGACCGCGCCGAGGTCGACGGGCAGGGGCAGGGAGAGGTCGGGCTTGATCATCGCGTGTCGATTCTACGAGCGCGTGAGCGCCCGCCCGACGAGGGCGACCATGCGGTCGGTGCCGTCGAGGGCTCCGACGGTGGCGATCCGCGCCGCCATCTCGGCGATCGTCGCGCGGCTGCGCAGGAGCGGAACGAGTTCGGACGCGACCCACTCGGGCGTGAAGTCGCGGTCGGCGACGAGCACGGCGCCGTGCGCATCCACTGCGCCGCGGGCATTGAAGCGCTGCTCGCCGTTGCCGGCCGCGTAGGGCACGAAGACCGATGCGATCCCCAGGGCGGTGACCTCGGCCACGGTCGACGTGCCCGCTCGGCTCAGCGAGAGATCGGCGACCGCGAGGGCGAGGTCCATGCGGTCGCAGTACTTGAGCACGAGGTAGCCCGGGAGGTTCGGGTTCTCGACCGCCTCGCGGTACTCCCCCGTCACATGGATGACCTGCCACCCGACCCCGAGGATGCGGGTGATCGAGGCGGAGATCGTGTCGTTGATGCGCTTGGCCCCGGATGACCCGCCCGTGACGAGGAGGACCGGGCGGGAGTCATCCAGGCCGAAGTGGCGCAGCCCCTCCCGTCGCGCCTCGAAGCGGTCGAGTCTCTCGATCTCGGGGCGCAGCGGCATCCCGACCCACGTGGCGTGGCGGAGCCGGGTGTTCGCGAACGCGACCCCGACGTACGACGTGATGAGGGCGCCGAGACGATTGGCGATGCCCGGCCTGGCGTTGGCCTCGTGCAGTGCCAGGGGCGTGCGCTCGGCGCGGGCGGCGAGGTAGGCCGGGGCCGCGGCGTATCCGCCGAAGCCCACCACGACGTCGACGCCGCGGTCCCGGATGATCGCCCGAGTCACCTCGACGGCCGCCCTCAGCCGGCCTGGGAACCGCAGTGCCGCGCGATTCGGCCGCCGCGGGAACGGGAGCCGCTCGATCGTCAGCAGTTCGTAGCCGCGCTCGGGCACGAGGCGCGCCTCGAGCCCCTCCGCGGTGCCGAGCACGAGGATCGTCGACTCGGGCTCGTTCTCGCGCAGACGATCGGCGACGGCGAGCAGGGGGTTGACATGACCGGCGGTTCCCCCGCCGGCGAGGAGGTAGACCGTCATCGGCCCCCCGCCCGGCGGGCGGCCGCGGCCCGGGAGCGTTCGGCGGGACCGGCATCGTCGGACTCCGGGGCGCCCTTCTGCGTGCGGGCGAACGAAAGCACGATCCCGATGCCGAGCAGGGTGGAGATCAGCGCGGAGCCGCCCGCGGAGATGAGCGGGAGCGGCACGCCGAGCACCGGGAGCACCCCGAGCACGACCGCGATGTTGACGAACGCCTGGCCGATGACCCAGATCATTACCCCGCTCGTGACCAGCCGCGAGAAGTCATCCCGGCTCGCCCGGATGATCCGCACGAAGGCGATCGCGAGCACGATGAACAGCGCGAGCACCACGATCGCCCCGAGCAGGCCGAGTTCCTCCCCGATGATCGCGAAGATGTAGTCGCTCGAGGCCTCCGGAAGCCAGTTCCACTTGGCGACCGAGTTGCCCAGGCCCTTGCCGAAAAGGCCCCCCGCCGCGAGAGCCCAGTTGGCGTGCTCGGGCTGCCAGCAGTAGCCCGAGTAGTCGGCGGGGGTGCAGCCATTGATCCAGGCCTGGATGCGCGATGACCGGGACGGGCTCGCGAGGGCGAACAGCACGCCGAAGACCGCGATCGCGCTGACCGCGGTGGCGATGAAGCGCAGACGCACCCCGGCGAAGAAGAGCAGGCCGAGCACGATCATGAGCATGATCGCCGCCGTACCCAGATCGTTGCCGATGAGCACGAGGAAGATCGCGACGCCCGCGACGGGCCCGATCGGCAGAGCGACATGCTTCCACTCGCCGAGGAGGTCCTGCTTGGTCGCGAGCACCCACGACACCCAGACGATGAGGGCGATCTTGACGAACTCAGACGGCTGCGCGTTGAACCCGCCGATCGTGATCCAGTTCTGGTTGCCGCCGTAGCCGAACCCGAGCGGCGTGAACACGAGCAGCTGGAGGGCACCGCCGACGAGCAGCGCGGGCCAGGCCCAGCGCTTCCAGAACCGCGGCGGCATCCGGGAGGCCACGAGCATGAGCGGGATGCCGATGACGGCGAACAGTCCCTGGCGCACGAACTTGCCGAAGAAGCCCTCGTCGTCGCTGTAGGACTCGATCGTCGACGACGACAGCACCATGACGAGGCCGAACGCGACGAGGAAGAGGGTCGTGCCGAGCAGGAGGAAGTAGTTGCGGTTCTCGGCCGCGAAGATGCGGCGCACCGGCACGACCGCGATCGCGGGACGTCCCAGACGGGGGCTCGGCTCAGACCGCGGGTGGCGTGGAGGCCGCGGGGTGGCCGGATGCCGTGTCGCCGTCATCCCCACCTCCCAGGTGATCGCGCACCGCGTCGGCGAACCGGGTGCCCCGATCGGCGTAGTCGATGAACTGGTCCATGGATGCCGCGGCCGGCGCGAGGAGCACAACATCCCCCGCCTCGGCTGCGGACGCGGCGAACCGCACCGCGTCGGGCATCACCTGCCCAGTTTCCGTCGCGCTGACCTCGAACACCGGCACGTCGGGCGCGTGTCGCGCGAATGCCGCGAGAACCGGGGCGCGGTCCTGGCCGATCACGACCACGGCGCGCAGTCGGCCCGCGTGGCGCTGAACGAGGGGGGCGAGGTCGACGCCCTTGAGCAGTCCCCCGACGACCCAGACGACGTGTTCGAACGACCGCAGGGCGGCCTCGGCGGCGTGCGGGTTGGTCGCTTTGGAGTCATCCACCCAGAGGATCTCGCGGTCCTGCGCGACGGTCTCGGTGCGGTGGCGATCGAGGTGGAAGGTGGCGAGCCCCGCGCGCACCGCCTCAGGGGGCACCCCGGCCGCGCGCACGAGGGCTGCGGCGGCGAGCACGTTCGCCACCATGTGCGGTGCGGCGAGGCCGACCTCGGCCAGCTCGCCGTGGGTCGTGAGCTCCACGGCGGCGCGATGCCGATCCTCGTGGAAGGCCCGGTCGACGATGAGGTCGCCCACCATGCCGAGGTCGCTCGGCCCGGGCGACCCGAGGCCGAATCCGATCGCGCGGCAGCCGTCCTGCACGTCGGCACCCTCCACCATCGTGCGGGTGGCCTCGTCGGCGAGGTTGTAGACGCACGCGACCCGGGTGTTCGCATAGACCGTCGCCTTCGCCTCGGCGTAGGCCTCGCGCGATCCGTGCCAATCGAGGTGGTCGTCGGCGAGGTTGAGGCACGCGCTCGCGAGCGGCGCGAGGGAACCCAGGCCCGTGCGCGGAACCCAGTGCAACTGGAAGCTCGAGAGCTCGACGACGAGCACATCGAAGCCGGTCGGATCCCGCACGGCATCGAGCACCGGGATGCCGACGTTGCCGACGGCGACGGCGCGCTGTCCGGATTCGCGCAGCAGGTGCGCCGCGAGCTGCACGGTGGTCGTCTTGCCGTTGGTTCCCGTGACGGCGATCCACTCCGCCGGAACGCCGATCTTGTCGCGCACGCGCCATGCCAGCTCGATATCCCCCCAGATCGGGATGCCGCGCTCCCGTCCCCAGACGACGAGCGGGTGGTCGGGTCGGTACCCCGGCGAGACGACGATGAGTTCGGGGTCGAAGGTGACGAGCTCCTCGGGAACGCCCGCGGCATCCGGGTGCACGAGCAGGCGCCCGCCGATGACATCGAGCAGTTCCGCACGCTCGGGGTTCGACCCGGCCGCCACCACGAGCACCTCGGCGCCGAGCTCGACGAGCGTGTCGGCGACGGAGAAGCCCGTGACGCCGAGACCGAGCACCGTGACGCGCAGCGAGCGCCAGTCGGCGTGCCAGCTCGTGAGGCCGTCGGGATCGCGCACGTCTACTGGTTGATCCACTCGAGGTAGAACAGACCGACGCCCACGGCGACGAAGAGCGCGGAGATCAGCCAGAACCGCACGACAACCGTGATCTCGGCCCAGCCCTTGAGCTCGAAGTGGTGGTGCAGGGGGCTCATCAGGAAGATGCGCCGACCCTGCCCGTAGCGCATCTTGGTGAGCTTGAACCACGTGCGCTGGAGGATGACCGACCCGGTGACGATGAGGAACAGTCCGCCGATGAGCACGAGGAGCAGCTCCGTGCGGCTCAGGATCGCGAGCGCCGCGAGGGCGCCGCCGAGGCCGAGGGAGCCGGTGTCGCCCATGAAGATCTGCGCGGGCGAGGTGTTCCACCAGAGGAAGCCGATGAGGCCGCCGGCGATCGCCGCGGCGATGACCGCGAGATCCAGCGGATCGCGCACGTCGTAGCACTTGTAGAGCACGTCGGGGTCGATCGTCGGATTCGCGCAGGACTGGTTGAACTGCCAGAAGCCGATGAAGATGTACGACGAGATCGCGAAGATCGCCGCGCCCGACGCGAGTCCGTCGAGGCCGTCGGCCACGTTGACGCCGTTCGAGGTGCTCACGATGATCAGGGTCACCCAGATCGCGAACAGGATGAAGCCGGCGACCGTGCCGAACGCGGCGAGATCGAGCCAGTGGATGTCGCGGATCGCCGAGATCGCGGTCGAGGCCGGGGTGAGCCCGTTCTTGTCGGGGAAGTTCAGGGCGAGGGCCGCGAAGCCGCCCGCCACGATGACCTGGCCGAGCACCTTCGACCAGCCCCCGAGTCCGAGGCTGCGCTGCTTGCGCGTCTTGAGGAAGTCATCGATGAAGCCGATCACTCCGAGACCCACCATGAGATAGATCACGAGGAGGCCGGAGAGGCCGAGCGCCTCGCCCGCGACCCAATGGCCGATGAAGTAACCGAGCACGGCACCGAGGATGAAGACGACGCCGCCCATCGTGGGTGTGCCGCGCTTGGTGTGGTGCGACTCGGGACCGTCGTCGCGGATGATCTGGCCCCACTTGAGGCGCGTGAAGAGGCGCGCGAACAGCGGCGTCATGAACAGGGTGAAGGCGAGGCCGAACCCGCCGGCGACCATGAGCGCGATCATTCGGCGACTCCCGCGAGGCGATCGCCGAGAAAGCGCAGTCCCGCGGAGCCCGAGGACTTCACGAGCAACACGTCGTTCGGGCGCAGCAGCTCACGAACCACATCGTAGGCCTCATCCGCCGTGGCCACGAGTTTGGACTCTCCGTCCCAGGAGCCCTCGAGGCCTGCGGCGTTGTGGATGTGGCGAGCCGCGTGACCGACCACGACGAGCTGTCCGATGTTGAGACGCACGGCGAGCCGGCCGATGCGATCGTGCTCCTCGTTGGCGTACTCGCCGAGCTCGGCCATCTCTCCGAGCACCGCCACCGTGCGCTGGCCCGGAGTCACGATCTGCGCGAGCGTCTTGAGCGCCGCGGCCATCGAGTCCGGGCTCGCGTTGTAGGCGTCGTTGATGACGACGATCCCGTCGTCGCGCACGAGCACCTCCATGCGCCAGCGCTCGGCCCGCACGAGCTCCTCGATGCGTGGGACCGCGCGCTCGGGCGGCACTCCGAGGGCGCGCGCGGCGGCGATCGTGGCGAGCACGTTCATCACGTGATGCTCACCGAGGATGCGCAGCTGCACGCGACGATCGACCCCGTCGACGTGGAGGCTGAAGGCGGTGCCGGCGGCGGTCGCCTCGATGTCGCTCGCGCGAACCTCGGCCTCGTCGTCGAGTCCGAACCAGACGACCCGGGCGCGGGTCTTCGGTGCCATTCGGGCGACCCGCCCATCGTCGCGGTTGAGCACCGCGATGGCGGTCTCCGGCAGGTCGGTGACCATTTCGCTCTTGGCGGTCTCCACGGCATCCGGACCGCCGAACTCGCCGACGTGGGCCAGGCCCACCTTGAGCACGATCCCGACATCCGGGGTGACGATCGAGATGAGCGAAGCGATCTCGCCGATCGCGCTCGCCCCCATCTCGACGATGAGGAAGCGCGTGCCGTGATCGATGCCGAGCATCGAGATCGGCGCGCCGACGTGGTTGTTGAACGACCCCCACGGCGCGACGGTGGCCCCCTCGGCCTCGAGCACGGATCGGAGCATGTTCTTGGTCGTGGTCTTGCCGTTCGAGCCGGTGACCGCGACGACGCGGAGCGTGCCCTCGGCGCGCACGCGGGCGACGACCTCCCGGGCGAGCGCCGCGAGAGCGGCGACGCCATCGGCGACGAGGATCTGCGCAACCGGCAGGTCGAGAACCCGTTCGACGATGAGGAGCACGGCGCCGTTCTCCACCGCGGAGGCAGCGAAGAGATGGCCGTCGGTCACCTCGCCGGGCAGCGCGAAGAAGATCGAGCCGGGCACGACCTTGCGCGAATCGGTGTGCACCTCGCCGCCGACGACCGTCTCGCCGGTCGCGTCCGCGGCCGGGACGAGGGATCCGCCGACCGCCGCGGCGACCTCGTCGAGCGTGAGGTCGATCATGCCCAGCCCGCCTCTCGCAGGGCGCGGCGAGCCTCGTCGCGCGCGGAGAACGGCAGCTGCTCGCCCTGCACGTCGATGTGGTCCTCATGGCCGGGGCCGGCCCACAGGATCGAATCCCCCGGGCCCGCGAGCGACACCGCGAGACGGATCGCCTGCGCCTGGGACGGCACCTCGTGCACCTCGGCGGGGTGGACCGCGGTCGCGGCACCCGTGTGGAGTGTGGCGCGGATCGCCGCGGCATCCTCGAACCGCGGGTTGTAGTCGGTGATGACGAGCACGTCGGATCCTTCCGAGCCGATGCGGCCCATCTCGGTGCGCTTGGAGGGGTCGCGGTCGCCGTCGGCGCCGAACACCATGATGAGACGGCCCGGCGTGAACGGGCGCACCGCGGCGAGGGTCGTGAGGAAGGCATCGGGGCTGTGCCCGTAGTCGACGTAGACAGCCGGACCCGGGCCGGATGACACGCGCTCGATGCGGCCCGGAAGGTAGGCGTCGATGCCGCCGTCCCGCTCGAGCACGTGCGCGATCGCCTCGAGCTCGAACCCGGCCTCGACGAGCATGACGATCGCGAGACCCGCGTTGGCGGCCATGTGGTACCCGATGATCGGCACCCGCGTGGTGAGCGTGCGGCCCTCGGGACCGGTGAGGGAGAACTCGGTGTACTCGGCGAGTTGCCGCAGCACCGTGACGCGCCACTGCGCGTCGGTGCCGTCGATCGAGGCGATCGTCGTCACGGGGATGCGACAGGACTCGACGACCCGTTCACCCCACGGCGTGTCGAGGCTCACGACGGCGCGCCGGGAGCGCTCGGGTTCGAAGAGCTCGAGCTTGGCCTGGAAGTACTGCTCCATGTCGGCGTAGTCGTCGAGGTGGTCGTGGCTGAGGTTGAGGAAGCCCGCGACGTCGAACACGAGACCGTCGACGCGGCGGTGCGTGAGAGCGTGCGAGCTGACCTCGAGGGTGACGGCGCGCACCTCGTTCTCGCGCATCCGTGCCAGGAGGCCATGGATCTCGGGCGCCTCCGGGGTGGTGAGACTCGACACCACCGTGAGGTCGCCGATGAGCCGTTCGGCCGTCGTCGACAGCCCCGTGACGAGACCGAGCTGGCGCAGGATGCCGTTGAGCAGGTACGACACGCTCGTCTTGCCGTTCGTGCCCGTGACCCCGAGCAGCAGGGGCGCCGACTCGGCGGTGCGGTAGACCCACGCGGAGATCGCGCCGAGAGCCTCGCGCGGGTTCTCGACCACGACGATCGGCAGCCCGCTGTCCGCCGCGAGCGTCGCTCCCTCACGGTCGGTGAGCAGCGCGACGGCACCGCCGTCGCGCGCCTGACCGGCGAACACCGCCCCGTGCCGCTTCGCTCCCGCGACCGCGACGAAGAGGTCGCCGGGCCGCAGATTGCCCGTGCTCAGGGTGATGCCGGTGAGCTCGACGTCGTCGGCGCTGCCGACCAGCTCGAGCCCGAACTCCTCCACGAGCGTGGCGAGCGGGCGGGCGGTGGGGTGTTCGGGACGGAGGATCGAGGCATCCGTGTCGTGCACTCGTCCTCCAGTTGCCTACGGTCGCCTCACCACGTGAGCGGGATGGCGGGGGCCGGCTCCGTCGACGGCGTGACCCGGTATGTCGTGAGCGTCTGCGCCATGACATCGCGGAACGTCGTCGCGATCGCACCCGAAGAGTACATGCTACTGGGGATGCCCGCCGTGACGACAACCGCGTACTGCGGGTCCTCCGCGGGAGCGACCCCGGCGAACGAGATCACCGCCTTGCTGCCGTACACCCCGTTCTCCGCGACCTCCGCGGTGCCGCTCTTCGCCGCGATCCGGTAGCCCGGGATCGTGAGATCGGCCGAGGCCCACCCATCGGTGACGACCCTCTCGAGCATCTGGAGCGTCTGGTCCGCGGCCGTTTCGGACACCACCCGCGTACCCTCGGTCGGCGGGAGGTCGGTCACGGTGCCGTCCGGCCACTGGCATCCCTCGACGAGCGTCACGGGCATCCGCACACCGCCGTTTCCGAGGGTCTGGTACGCGCTGGCCATCTGCACGCTCGTCACCGAGAGACCCTGACCGAACTGCACGGCGAAGTTGGTGCGCTCGTCCCACTCGTCGGCGGGGTGCACGAGACCCTCGGACTCGCCCGTGAACCCGACCTCGGTCTCGGAGTTGAAGCCGAACGCGGTGATGTAGTCGTGGCGCTTCTGCGCGTCGAGCAGGGTGGAGAACTGCGAGATCGCCGTGTTCGACGAGAACACGAGGGCCCCGGCGAGCGTGTAGTTGAGGTCGTCGTGGGCGAACGAGTCCTTGATGTAGCCGCCGTCGGAGAGGTAGAGCCGACCGGGAGCGACGATCGGCGTCGTCTGCTCGATCACGCCCGCATCGAGCAGGGATGCCGCGGTGATCGCCTTCATCGTCGAACCGGGCTCGTAGGCCCAGCTGAACGCGCGCGAGCCGAGGGCGGTGTTGGGAACCCCGTCGACGTTGTTGGGGTCGACGGACGGGTAGTCGGCGACCGCCATGAGATGGCCGTCCTTGACGCGGATGACGACGGCCGTGACCCACTCGGCACCGAGGTTCTGGAAGGTCTGCGCCATGCGCTGCTGCACGGCGTACTGGAGGTCGCGGTCGATCGTGAGCTTGAGGGTGCCGCCGTCCTTGGGCTCGGTGACGGTCACGAGGCTTCCGGGCAGGCGGACGCCGTCCTCGCCCTTCTCGTAGGTGGCCGCGCCGTTGGTGCTGGCCAGGCAGGCATCCTCGCTCAGCTCGAGGCCGGCCTGCGGCCCGTCGGTGCCGATGAAGCCGACCAGGTTGCCGGCCACCGCGCCGTTGGGGTAGGTGCGGCTCGGGCGCAGCTCGAAGTAGACCCACGGGATGTCGAGCGCACGAACGGCCGTGAAGACCCCGAGCGTCACCCCCTGCGTGAGGTAGATGAAGTCGGACTGCGGGTCTGCGGTGATCGCCGCGAACAGCGCCGCGGGATCCTGACCGGTGACGGCGGCGATGCGGGCGAGATCCTCGGGCACGACGACGGTCGCATTGGTGCGCGCGAGGGCGCTGCGCGGTGAGGCGGTGATGTCGTACCGGTCCACGCTCGAGGCGAGCGCCGCGCCGTTGGCGTCGACGATCGAGCCGCGCTGGCCGTAGGTCACGAGCTCCTGGGCCCGCTTGGTGAGGGACTCCGCGTTGAGCTCGGCGGCCTGCACGAGCTGGATGTCCACGAGCCGCACGAGGAACAGCGCCGTCACCGCGAACACGACGAGCACCGCGAAGGAGATGCGGAGCCGACTGCGCTTCGTTCTCATCGCGATCCTCGTCAGTGGGTCACGGGAGCCGGGAGGGCGTCCACGGGGGTCGCCGGGCTCGCGGGAGTCGGGGTCGTCGTCGGCGTCGTCGCCGCCGTGGTCGTCGTGGCGGCCGTGGCGGCCGCTGCGGCTGACGCGTGCGTGAGCGGGGTCATCCCGTCGAGGAGGGCATTGGCGACGAGGTTGCATCCCCCACCGCACCCCGTGCGGTCCGCGACGCCGGGGGTGCCGGTGACGGCGCCGGTGCCGAGGTCGAGGTACAGGGGCGCTCCGACGGGGACCATGCCCAGACTCGCGGCATTGATCGCGAGGCTCTGCGTGCTGCCGGCGAGGTCGAGACTCTCGGTGAGCGCCTCCTCGCTGCGCAGGAGCTCCTTCTGCTGGTCCTGGAGGTGCGCGATCTGGTAGGCGCCGTCCGAGACGACGATGCTCAGCAGCAGCTGCGCGCCGAAGATCGTGAACAGGCTCGCGAGGGTGATGACCGCATAGCTCGCCCGCGGGCGGGCGCGGCGCTGCGCCCGGGACGGGGCGATCTCGATGTGCGGTCGCGGAGTCTCGCGCTCGGGGCGTCGACGCGGCGGGGCGTAGGCGAGGTTGCTCATGCCACGTCCCTGAGTCGCTCTGCGGCGCGCAGCCGCACGGGAGCCGATCGCGGGTTGCGAGCGCGCTCCTCATCGTCGGCGAGCTCGGCGCCGCGCACCAGGAGCTTGAGCTCCGGGCGGTGCTCGGGCAGTTCCACGGGAAGGCCGCGCGGGGCGGTGGAGGCGGCGCGCGCCTGGAGCACGCGCTTGACGATGCGATCCTCGAGGGACTGGTACGCGAGCACGACGATGCGCCCCGACACCTCGAGGGCGTCCACGGCATCCGGAATCGTGCGCTCGAGCACCGCGAGCTCCTGGTTGACCTCGATCCGCAGCGCCTGGAACACGCGCTTGGCGGGATGGCCGGCGCGCTGGGCGGCAGCCGGCGTGGCGGCGATGATGAGCTCGACGAGGTCCGCGGAGCTCTCGAGGGGTCGTTCGGCGCGGCGCTGCACGATGCGGCTCGCGAACCGCGGGGCGAGCTTCTCGTCCCCGTACTCGTAGAAGATCCGGCGCAGGTCCGACTCGCTGTAGGTCGCGAGGATGAAGGCGGCGGTGCGCTCGCTCGTGGCGTCCATGCGCATGTCGAGCGGGGCATCCTTGGAGTACGAGAATCCGCGCTCGACGCGGTCGAGCTGGAGCGACGACACGCCGAGGTCGAGCAGCACCGCGGAGACCCGCGGCATCCCGAGGTCGCCGAGCACCCGAGTCAGCTCGTCGTAGACGGCGTGCACGAGATGGATGCGGTCGGCGAACGGCGCGAGGCGCTCCCCCGCGATCGCGAGGGCTTCGGTGTCGCGGTCGATGCCGACGAGGGTCAGTCCGGGATGACGCTGCAGCATGGCCTCGGCGTGACCGCCCATGCCGAGCGTGCCGTCGACGACCACCGCGCCGTCCCGCCCGAGGGCGGGGGCGAGCAGCTCGAGGGTGCGCTCGAGGAGCACCGGGGTGTGGATGTCGTCTGCCATGGCGGGCCGGGATTCCGGTCCCGGGGGCTGATCCCCATCCGGTGAAGACCTGACATCGGGGAAGAAAGTCAGGGCCTGCCGGCTGGGAGTCAGCCCCCGGGCGCTCAGAACAGTCCGGGGATCACCTCCTCGGCGGTGTTCACGAAGTCGCTCTCGGCGTTCTCGTAGTAGGTGTTCCACGCCTCGGTGTCCCAGATCTCCGCGCGATTTCCGGCGCCGATGACCGTGAGGTCGCGGTCGAGACCGGCGTACTGGCGCAGGCCCGCGGGAATGGTGACGCGGCGCTGGGAGTCGGGCGTCTCCTGGTTCGCGCCGGAGAGGAACAGGCGCAGGAAGTCCCGGGCCTGCTTGCTCGTGACGGGCGCCTGACGGATCTTCTCGTGCAGCGCCTCGAACTCGCGCGTGGAGAACACGTAGAGGCAGCGCTCCTGGCCGCGCGTGACGACGACGCCGGAGGCGAGCTCATCCCAGAACTTGGCCGGAAGGATGATTCGCCCCTTGTCGTCGAGCTTGGGAGCGTAGGTGCCCAGGAACACGGCATCTCCCCCTCACTCTCCGGCCCGGATTCAGGTATCCCCCACTTTACTCCACTTTCCACCACCATTCAACGAGAAATGCCCGAACTGGGGGTGCGCGACCGTCGTGAGGCCCGGAAACATCGCGAAAAGCCGGGTGGAGGAGGGTGGAGGAGATCACCCGGAAGTGGCGGCATCCGGGCACAAAAAAAGGGCCAGCCCGAAGGCTGGCCCTGAAAAGCCGGGGTCGGAGCGCTAGCTGCGGCCGTCCTGACGCTTGTCCCACCGGTCATTGAGCGTGTCCATGAACCGCGGTGACGACGCCTTGCGCTTCGGCACACGGCTCGTGGGGTCGGCGGTGGAGGAACGGGGAGGAGTCACGGCCAGGAGCACGCCGACGAACATGACGATGAAGCCGAGGATGCCCACGAGGGGCTGGCGCACGATGACCCCGGTCAGCAGGGTGGCGATGCCGGCGACGGCGACGAGAACTCCCACGGCGAGCACCGTGTAGTTGGGCTTGCCGCGTCGCGGATTGACCGTCGCGACGAAATCGGCGTCGTTCTGATAGAGACTGCGCTCCATCTCTTCGAGGAGGCGCTGCTCCTGCTCGGAAAGTGGCATCCTCTCCCCTTACGAATCGCCGGACTCACACGTGGAACCCCATAGTACGCCCCTGCCCATGGCTAGGCTAGACGGATGGCTGAGAGTACCCGGTTAGTTGACCTCGTCCAACTGAGAATCGACGCCTTCCTCGCGGAGCGCACCGCGGAGCTCACGGCGATCGCTCCGGAGCTCACCGAGGTCACCGACGTCGCCGCAGCCTTCCTCGCCGGTGGCAAGCGATTCCGCGCTCTGTTCTGCTACTGGGGGTGGCAGTCGGCCACCGGACTTCCCGGCGGATTCGACCCGCTGCCCGATTCCGAGGTCTCGGTCGAACTGCCGGGAGTGCTTCTCGCCGCGACGAGCCTCGAGGTGTTCCACGCGGCCGCGCTCGTTCACGACGACATCATGGACAAGTCCGACACGCGGCGCGGGGCTCCGTCGGCCCATCGGCGGTTCGAGGCCCGCCACCGCGACGGCGGATGGCAGGGCTCGGGCGAAACGTTCGGAACCTCGGCCGCTCTGCTGCTCGGGGATCTGCTCCTGGGCTGGAGCGACGAGCTCTTCGACCAGGGCACCGCCCTGCTTCCGGATGCCGCCGCCGCGCTCGCCGGACGCGCCGAGTTCTCGCGGATGCGCACCGAGGTGACCGCCGGCCAGTACCTCGACATCCTCGAGGAGAACGCCTGGACGACCTACCCCGAGGACTCGGCGCTCAGCCGGGCCCACCGGGTGATCGTCTACAAGTCCGCGAAGTACTCGATCGAGGCGCCCCTCGCGATCGGGGCGGCACTCGGGGGCGCGACTGCGGCGCAGCTCGCCGCGCTGCGGGCGTTCGGACTCCCGCTCGGCGTGGCGTTCCAGCTGCGCGACGACCTCCTCGGGGTCTTCGGGGATCCCGCCGTCACCGGCAAGCCCGCCGGGGATGACCTGCGCGAGGGCAAGCGCACGGTGCTCATCGCGCTCGCACGCACGCTTCTTCAGGCGTCGACGCGCACGCTGCTGGACGAGCTCCTCGGCGACCCCACGCTCGACTCCCTGCAGATCGACATGATCCGCACGGCCCTGACCGACTGCGGCGCCGTCGCCGAGGTGGAGCGGATCATCGACCACAACGTGGCCCTGGCGATGGAGGCGATCCGGGATGCCCCGCTGGCGCCCTCGGCGATCGAGCAGCTGCGTCAGCTCGCGGACACCGTCACCCGCCGCAGCGCCTAACGGCCGGACCGTGTCCCGCCGGCCGGCCTAGAAGCCGAGCGCCTGCGCGACGCGTCGCACTTCGGCCTTGCGCCCCGCGAGGAGGGCGTCGACGGGGCTCACCCCGAGGCTCTCCTCCTCGGAGAGCAGCCAGTTCATCGCCTCCTCGTCGGAGAACCCGGCATCGGCGAGCACGATGAGGGTGCCCTTGAGATCGTGCATCGGTTCGCCGTCGACGATGAAGACCTGCGGGACCTTCCACACGCCATCCACTCGACTGGCGAGCAGGGAACGATCCTCGATGAGCCGACGAACCTGACTGACCTTGAGACCGAGCAGCTCGGTCAGGTCGGGAATCGTCAGCCACGCCACATCCGGTGTTTCGGTCACGAGTCCACCCTGCCACGGGGTGCCGAGATCGGCCGGGTCCCCACTCTCAGATCAAATGTTTCGAACAGGTAAATTCAAATCCCACTGGTCACGTTAGTTGACAGCTATTATCAACCGTGTCAGTGTGGATCGGACCGCCTGACGGTGGTGAAGAACGGCGCTCTCGGGGTGGGAGAAGGACGGACAACGCATGAGGGAACCAGAGGACGCCCGCGCCCGATCCGTGTTCGACGGACTCGCGCCGACCGTCACCTACGCGTCGGACACCCTGCAGGACCGCGCGCGCAGCGCCGCGATGCACACCGTCCCCCTGATCCTCGTGGGATCGCTCGCCGCGATGACCCTCACAGGACCCGTCGAGCCGGCGATCGCCTCCTCGTCCGCCAAGCCCAAGGGCGTGGCCGGCGACCTCGGGCGCAGTCTTCGCGGCGCCGTGCACACCGCGATCCGGTCGACCGCCGCCGTGCTCACCGGGACCGCCGTCCCTGCGCCGACCACCTACCGCGTGGTCGAAGGCGACACCGTGAGCGACATCGCGGGGCGGTTCGGGCTCTCCACGGCATCCGTTCTCGCGCTCAACGGACTCGACTGGTCGACGCTGATCTTTCCGGGACAGGAACTGCGGCTCACCGTGTCCGGTCCCGTCGCCCCGCCCACGCCCACTCCCGGCGTCGCGCCCGGCGCGCGGTACACGATCGTCGCGGGCGACACCATCAGCGCGATCGCGGACCGTCACGGCATCTCCACGCTCTCGCTGCTCACCGCGAACGGACTCGGCTGGTCGAGCATCATCTACCCGGGCCAGACGGTCGCCATTCCCGGACTCCTCGGCGCGGAGTCGGTCGAAGCGAGCCCCGTGGATGCCGATGAGCCCGCCCCGCCCCCGGCCCCTGTCGAGACGCCGGCGCCCGTCGTCGAGGCGCCCGTCGCGCCCGTCATCACCTGGACCGTCGCCCGCGGCGACACCGTGTCCGCGATCGCGGCCCGGCACGGGGTGACGACCCAGGCGGTGCTGGATGCCAACGGACTCGTCGCGACCAGCCTGATCTTCCCGGGAACCGTTCTCGTGATCCCGGGCGCCTCGGCACCCGCGACCGTGGAGACGGCGGAGGTGACGGGCCTCGACGGGGAGATGGCCGCGAACGCCGCGACGATCATCCAGGTCGGCCGCGAACTCGGCGTGCCGGATGCGGGCATCATCATCGCGCTGGCGACCGCGATGCAGGAGTCGAGTCTGCGCAATCTCGACTGGGGCGACCGCGACTCCGTCGGGCTGTTCCAGCAGCGACCGTCCGCGGGCTGGGGCACGATCGAAGACCTCACCACCCCGGCGCACGCGGCCCGGCTGTTCTACGGTGGTCCGGCCAACCCCAATGCGGGCTCCACCCGCGGCCTGCTCGACATCGCGGGCTGGGAGTCGATGACGTTGGCTCAGGCCGCCCAGGCCGTGCAGATCTCGGCGTTCCCCGACGCCTACGCCAAATGGGAGTCGAGTGCGCGCGAGTGGTTCAGCGCCCTGGGCTGACCGCCGGCCGGCCGTGTCGGGTCCGCCGGCGGACTCGACGGAACTTTAGACTCGAACAGTGAGCGCCAACACCACGGACCCGATGATCGGGCGTCTGCTCGACGGGCGATACCAGGTGCGCTCCCGGATCGCCCGTGGCGGGATGGCGACGGTGTATCTCGCCACCGACCTGCGCCTCGAGCGCCGCGTGGCGATCAAGATCATGCACGGTCACCTCGCCGACGACAGCAAATTCAAGGAGCGCTTCATCCAGGAGGCTCGGTCGGCCGCGCGCCTCGCGCACCCCAACGTCGTGAACGTCTTCGATCAGGGCCAGGACAGCGACATGGCCTACCTCGTGATGGAGTACCTGCCGGGCATCACCCTGCGCGACCTGCTGCAGGAGCATCCGGTGCTCACGACGGGCCAGACCCTCGACATCATGGAAGCCGTGCTCGCCGGCCTCGCGGCGGCGCACAAGGCCGGAATCGTGCACCGCGACCTCAAGCCCGAGAACGTGCTGCTCGCTGACGACGGCCGCATCAAGATCGGCGACTTCGGTCTGGCCCGCGCCGCCTCGGCGAACACCGCCACCGGGGCCGCCCTGCTCGGAACGATCGCCTATCTCTCCCCCGAACTCGTGACCCGCGGGGTCGCCGACACCCGCAGCGACATCTACGCCGTCGGCATCATGATGTTCGAGATGCTCGCGGGCGAACAGCCCTTCAAGGGCGAGCAGCCCATGCAGATCGCGTACCAGCACGCCAACGAGACCGTCCCGGCCCCGGGCACCCGCAATCCACGAGTGCCCGCCGAGCTCGACGAGCTCGTGCTCTGGGCGACCGCGCGGGATCCGGAGGAGCGCCCCAAGGATGCCCGGGTGCTCCTCGACCGTCTGTTCGAGACCCACAGCTCCCTCATGACCGCGCTGCCCACCGGCGCGACGCCCACGCAGCGCACCATGGTGCTGCCGAGCGCGCGCGTGAGCAACCCGACCTCCGAGACGGCCGTGATCGGCTCCCGCGCCCCGGTCGCCCTCGTCGCGCCCGGCCCGGTCTCCGACAGCACCGCGGCACTCGCGACCGTCGCGAGCGCTCGTCGGCGGCGCGGCTGGTGGATCGCCGCCGTGATCGCTCTGCTCGTGATCATCGCCGGGGGCACGGGCTGGTACTTCGGGGCCGGGCCCGGATCGCGCGTCACGATCCCCGACTCGATCGCCGGACTGAGCGAGGAGCAGGCCCGCGCGGCGCTCACCGAGCTCGGGCTCGTCCCGGCGGCGACGAACGGGGAGATCGACTCCCCCACCGTGGCCGCCGGCCTCGTGGCCGACACCGCCCCGGGCATCGGCGAGGGCGTCCCCCGAGGCAGCGAAGTGCAGCTGCTGATCTCCACGGGACCCAAGCCGATCACCGTTCCCGCGTTCGCCGGGATGACCGAGGAGCAGGCCGTTCAGGCGATCAACGATGCCCCGTTCACGCTCGTCGAGCCGATCATCCGGCAGTTCGATGGAACGATCTCGACGGGCCTCGTCGTCGACGTGCTCGATGTCAACGGATCCTCGCTCCTGGGTGTCGCGACCTACGGCGAGTCTCAGGCCGTCACCCTCATCATCTCGGCGGGCCCGCTGCCGGACCTCGGCGGCTCGAGCGTCGACGAGGCCACGCAGATCCTCGCGGGGCTGGGCCTGACCGCGTCGCCCGGGCAGGAGGAGTTCAGCGACTTCCCCGAGGGCACCGTCGTCGGGATCGATCCCGAGCCGAACGCCGACGGGGTGGGCCGCACGTTCCGGGTGGGCGACTCCGTGGCGCTCATCATCTCCCGTGGCCCGGATCTCGTTCAGGTGCCCGACGTCGTCGGTGACAACATCGCGGCCGCCAAGGCCGAACTCGAGGCCGCGGGCTTCACGGTGCAGGTCAACAGCCTCATCCCGGAGGCGTCGTGGGACAACGCCCTCGCGGTCGTCGCCTCCACGAGTCCCGGCCCCGGCGAACTCGCCAAGCGCGGCTCCGAGGTGACGATCACCGGTCAGATCTGACGCGACCGTCGCTCGCGGGTCAGAACGCGGTGAGCTCCTCCGCGACGAGGAACGCGAGCTCGAGCGACTGCATGTGGTTCAGGCGCGGGTCGCACAGCGACTCGTAGCGGGTCGCGAGGGTGGCCTCATCGATCTGCTCCGACCCCCCGAGGCACTCCGTCACGTCATCGCCGGTCAGCTCGATGTGGATGCCGCCCGGGTAGGTGCCCGCGGCGCGGTGCGCCTCGAAGAACCCCTTGACCTCGTCCACGACGTCGTCGAAGCGACGGGTCTTGTAGCCCGTCGGCGTCGTGAGGCCGTTGCCGTGCATCGGGTCGGTGACCCAGAGCGGCGTGGCATCCATTCCCTTGATCGCCTCGAGCAGCGGCGGAAGCGCGTCGCGCACCTTGCCCGCGCCCATGCGGGTGATGAAGGTGAGGCGGCCGGGCTCGCGGTCCGGGTCGAGCTTGTCGATGAGCTGCTTCATCGTCTCGGCCGTCGTGGAGGGGCCGAGCTTGACGCCGATGGGGTTGCGCACCCGGGAGAAGTAGTCGACGTGCGCGCCGTCGAGGTCGCGCGTGCGCTCGCCGATCCAGAGGAAGTGGGCGCTCGTGTTGTAGGGCGTTCCCGTGCGCGAGTCGATGCGGGTCATCGGGCGCTCGTAGTCCATGAGCAGACCCTCGTGGCTGGAGTAGAACTCGACGCGCTTGAGTTCGTCGAAGTCGGCGCCCGCGGCCTCCATGAACTTGATGGCGCGGTCGATCTCGCTCGCCACCTTCTCGTACCGGTGGTTGGCCGGATTCTGCGCGAAGCCCTTGTTCCAGGAATGCACCTGCCGCAGGTCGGCGAACCCGCCCTGGGTGAACGCGCGCACCAGATTGAGGGTGGATGCCGCGGTGTGGTAGCCCTCGATCAGTCGGGCCGGATCGGCCCGACGGGACTCGGGCGTGAAGTCGTATCCGTTGACGATGTCGCCGCGGTAGGCCGGGAGGGTCACGTCACCGCGGGTCTCGGTGTCGCTCGAGCGCGGCTTGGCGAACTGCCCCGCCATGCGTCCCATCTTGACGATCGGCTTTGAGGCGCCGTAGGTGAGCACGACGGCCATCTGGAGGATCGTCTTGACGCGATCCCGGATCTGCTGCGCGGTCGCGCCCGCGAAGGTCTCGGCGCAGTCGCCGCCCTGCAGGAGGAACGCGTCCCCCTGCGCCGCGCGGGCGAGACGCTCGCGCAGGATGTCGACCTCGCCCGCGAAGACGAGCGGCGGCAGCGTGGCGATCTTGTCCGATGCGGCGCCCACGGCATCCGGGTCGGGCCACTCGGGTTGCTGCTTGATCGGCAGAGTGCGCCAATAGTCGAGCCCGGCGATCACGTCGGGATCGGCAACGACAACGGGCTCTGACGGGTCAACCACGAGGGGGTCCTTCTGCTGTGAGGGAGTACGTTCGGGGCCGGGCGGGTGCGGCCCCGAGGATCAAGGCTATCGGCTCCGCCGGAGACGGATGCCCGAGGGGCTACCGGCTTCGTGAACCGATGCGCTCCTTGACCGAGGAGGCGTACACGTCGACGTACTCCTGACCGCTGATGCGGTTGAGCTCGTACATGATCTCGTCGGTGATCGAGCGCAGGATGAACCGGTCGGACTCCATGCCCTCGAACCGGGAGAAGTCGAGCGGCTCACCGAACACGATCCCGATGCGCCGCACCTTGGGGATCTTGGTGCCGATCGGCATGACCTTCTCGGTGTCGATCATCGCGACCGGCACGACCGGAACGTGACCCTCGAGGATCATCCGGGCGACGCCCGTGCGCCCGCGGTACATCTTGCCGTCGGGGCTGCGCGTGCCCTCCGGATAGATGCCGAGCACCTCGCCCTGGGCGAGCACCTTGAGCCCGGTGTTGAGGGATGCCTCGGACGCCTTGCCGCCGGAGCGGTCGATCGGCAGCATCCCGGTTCCGTTGAAGAAGGCCTTGGTGATGAAACCCTTGAGGCCGCGGCCGGTGAAGTAGTCGCTCTTGGCGAGGAAGAAGATGCGGCGATCGATCACGAGCGGCAGGAACACCGAGTCGATGAACGACAGGTGGTTGCTGGCGAGGATGAGGCCGCCGGTGCGCGGGATGTTCTCGACGCCCGACACCCACGGTCGGAACACGGTCTTGAGGATCGGTCCCGCGATCAGGTTCTTCATGAACCAGTAGAACATCGCCACTCACCTCCGGCCGGAAGACACCACTCTATCGCGCCAGGGCGTGGATGCGGGCGAGGTCCGCAGCGCCCACGACCCCGGCATCGTTGACGAGCTGGGCGATGACGAAGTCCGGTTCGGGGTGATATCCGCGCGCCGGAACGTGCTGACGGAAAGCCTCCCGCACGGGGTCGAGGAGCAGGTCCCCGGCGACCGCGACTCCCCCGCCGAACACGAACACCTGCGGGTCGAGAACCGCGCTCAACGACGCGCACGCCTCACCCAGCCAGTGCCCGAGCTGCTCGAGGGCGTGCACCGCGCCGGGGTCGTGCTGGGCGATCAGGGCCCCGACGATGGTGCCGTCGAGCGCGCCGTGGGCCGCGCGGGCCTCGGCGAGGGCGAGCCCGATCCCGCCGACGTCGGCGATCTCGTTGGCCATGCGCAGGAGGGCGCGACCCGATCCGTACTGTTCGATGCAGCCGCGGGCCCCGCAGCCGCACGGCAGCCCGTCCGGGATCAGGCGCAGGTGCCCGAGTTCGGCGCCGGCACCGAATCCGCCGCGGAAGAGCGCTCCGCCGCTGACGATCGCGCCGCCGACGCCGGTGCCGATCGTGAGCATCGTCATGTCGCTTGACGAGCGCCCGGCACCGAAACGGTACTCGGCCCAGCCTGCCGCGTTGGCATCGTTGTCGATCGTGATGTCGACGTCGAGGCGCGCGAGCAGGACATCGCGCAACGGCTCGTTGCGCCACGTGATGTTGGGCGTGTAGTAGACCGTCGACTGGCCGGCGTCGATGAACCCCGGCGCGGCGACGCCCGCCGCGATGACCTCGTGCTCGGCCTGAAAGGCGGTCACCATGGCGACGACGGCCTCGATGATCGCCTCGGAGTCACCGGCCTGAGTGGCCACGCGGCGCTCGGCGACGATCTCCCCCGTGTCGGTGACGACCGCGCCGGCGATCTTGGTTCCGCCGATGTCAATCCCGATCGCATGCACGATCGAGAAGTTTAGCGGGCAGGATCCCGATGGTTTCGTCAGGATGCCGCGGATAGAGTAGACGCACTGCCCCTGACCGGTGCCAAAGGAGTTGCCGTGAAACAGTTCGACATCCCTGCCCTCGTTCCCGCTGACCCTGAGGCCAACGCGACCGATCTCCTCGTGGATCGGGTGAAGGCGACGCCCAACGGCGCGCTCTTCGCGCTGCCGACGGCGGACGGCGGCTGGAGCGACGTGACCAGCGCCGAGTTCCTCGCGCAGGTCGTCGCCCTCGCCAAGGGTCTCGTCGCCGCGGGCATCGAGCCCGGCGACAAGATCGGCCTGATGTGCAAGACGCGGTACGAGTGGACGCTCATCGACTTCGCCACATGGTTCGCGGGCGCCGTGCTCGTGCCGATCTACGAGACCTCGGCTCCGTCCCAGATCCTCTGGAACCTGACCGACTCGGGCGCGATCGGGATCATCACCGAGAACGCCGACCACTTCGCGCGCTTCGATGAGATCCGTGCCGACGTGCCGGCCGTGCGCAGCGTCTGGCAGATCGACCTCGGCGACCTCGAGAAGCTCGCGGCCTCCGGCACCGGCGTCAGCGACGACGAGATCGAGCGCCGGCGGCGGATCGCCAAGGGCAGCGATCTGGCCACGCTGATCTACACCTCGGGGTCCACGGGCAAGCCCAAAGGCTGCATCCTCACCCACTCGAACTTCGTCGAGCTCACGCGCAACGCGCAGAAGGCGATCCCGGAGGTCGTCAACCCCGACTCGAGCACGCTGCTCTTCATCACGACGGCGCACATCTTCGCGCGCTTCATCTCAGTGCTCGCGGTGCACGGCGGCGTGAAGGTGGGCCACCAGCCGGACACCAAGCTGCTGCTGCCGTCGATGGGGTCCTTCAAGCCGACCTTCCTCCTCGCAGTCCCCCGCGTGTTCGAGAAGGTCTACAACTCGTCGGAGCAGAAGGCCGAGGCCGGTGGCCGGGGCAAGATCTTCCGCAAGGCCGCCGAGGTCGCGATCGCCCACTCCAAGGCGCTCGACGCCGGCAAGGTGCCCGTGGGGCTCGCCCTCCAGTTCGCGCTGTTCGACCGCCTCGTGCTCTCGAAGATCCGCGCTGCCCTCGGCGGACGGGTCAAGTACGCGGTCTCCGGCTCGGCGCCCCTGGGCCTGCGACTCGGTCACTTCTACCGCAGCCTCGGGCTCACGATCCTCGAGGGCTACGGCCTCACGGAGACCACGGCACCGGTGTCGGTCAACGTGCCGTCGAACTTCAAGATCGGCAAGGTCGGCCCGCCCCTGCCCGGCAACTCGGTGCGCATCGCCGACGACGGCGAGATCCAGGTCAAGGGGGTCTGCGTCTTCGCGGGCTACTGGAACAACGAGAAGGCGACCAAGGAGACCTTCGACGGCGAGTGGTTCAAGACCGGCGACCTCGGCGAGTTCGACGAAGACGGTTACCTCGTGATCACGGGCCGCAAGAAGGAGATCATCGTCACGGCCGGCGGCAAGAACGTCGCCCCCGCCGCGCTCGAGGACCCCATCCGCGCGAACCCGATCATCGGCCAGGTCATCGTCGTGGGCGACCAGAAGCCCTTCATCTCGGCCCTCATCACCCTCGATGAAGAGATGCTGCCCGCGTGGCTCAAGAACAACGAGCTCGACGGCAGCATGTCCGTGAGCGAGGCGGCGAAGCACCCGAGGGTGCTCGCGGAGATCCAGAAGGCCGTGGATGCCGCGAACGCGCTGGTCTCGCGCGCCGAGTCGATCCGCAAGTTCGAGGTTCTCGACGCCGAGCTGACCGAGGCGAGCGGTCACCTGACGCCGAAGATGAGCATCAAGCGCCACGTGATCGTGACCGACTTCGCCGACATCATCGACGGGATGTACCAGGGCGCCCCCACCGAGGGCGTCTCGCTCCCGCAGTAGTCGCGACCCGCTCCGGCAGGCGCCCCGGTCTCAGTACCAGGGCGCCTGCCGGATCAGTCGCATCGCCTCGCGTTTGACCTCGGGTTCGAGGCCCTCGATGTAGAGGTGGCCGTCGAGGTGGTCCACCTCGTGCTGGAGCGCCTGCGCCATCAGACCCGTGCCGCTGAGCTCCACGGCGTTGCCCTCGAGATCGACTCCGGTGACCCGCGCCTCGGGGTAGCGACGCCGGGGGAAGAAGAAGCCCGGCACCGAAAGGCAGCCCTCGTCGACGAGTTCCGGCTCGCCCGACACCTCGGCGAGAACGGGGTTGAGGATGTAGCCGATCACCCCGTCCACGTTGAAGCTGAACGCCCGCAGCCCGACGCCGATCTGGTTCGCGGCCAGACCGGCACGACCAGGGACCGTGACGGTCTCGATCAGGTCGTCGACGAGCCCGACCGCGCGCGGGTCTCCCGCCGGGATCGGGTCGCAGACGGAGCGCAGCACCGGGTCGCCGAAGAGGCGGATCGCACGTTCGGCCATGGGGTCAGAGCTCTCGCTGCGTGGGGAGTCCGTCGACGACGAGCGCGGCGAGCTCGCGCGCGGCGTCGCGGGTGATCCGGCGCAACTCGGAGTACGTGATCGTGGAGCCGGTCGCCAGAGACGGGTCGTACGGCATCCGGACGATCTCGCGCACCCGGGACTGGAAGTGCGCCTCGATCTCCTCGAGCTTGACGAGGTTGGTGCCCTGGGTCGCGGTGTTGAGCGCGACGATGGCGTTGGCGACGAGGTGCTCGTAGCCGTTCGACTCGAGCCACGTGAGGGTCTCCGAGGCCAGACGCGCCTCGTCGACGCTGCCGCCGGAGACGACGACGATCGAGTCGGCGCGCTGCAGGGTGGCGCGCATCACCGAGTGCACGATGCCCGTGCCGCAGTCCGTGATCGCGACCGAGTAGAAGCGGGCGGCGAGGTCGGCGACGACGTTGTAGTCCTCCTCGTCGAACGCCTCCGACACGAGCGGGTCGGAGTCGGAGGCGAGCACGTCGAGGCGAGTGTCATCCCGCGAGATGAGCGTCTGGAACTCGCTGAAGGCCTGCATGGTGCTCGAGCGCAGCACGACGTCGCGCACCGTCGCCCGGGTGGACTTCTGGATGCGCTCGGCGAGCGTTCCCCGGTCGGGGTTCGCGTCGATCGCGATGACACGGTCTTCGCGCACATCCGCCATCGCCATGCCCAGCAGGGTCGTGATCGTCGTCTTGCCGACGCCGCCCTTGCGGCTGAGCACGGGCACGAACCGGGTCCCGCCGACGAGCTTCTTGCCGATGCGGGCGTCGAGCGCCTTGCGCACTCGCACCGCGTAGGAGTCGCCGATGTTCACCAGGTGGAATGTCGCGTGGTACAGGAGCTGCTGGAGAAAGCCCTCCGGCGCCGGTTTGCGACCGCGCCGTGGATGCACGACCAGACGCTCGGCCGTGAGCATGCCGGCCGACTCGGGCGTCGCCGAGACCTCGGGACGCGCGCGCCCGCGGCGCCGACTCACCGGATCCGACGTCGGGAGCGGGGGGATCTCGGGGGTCGCGTCGACGGGTTGCTCGGGGTGGGTCACGACGGCGTCGGAGACGAGGGTGATCATCGTCGTGGCGGGCGCCGCGGCATCCACCAGGTAGTCGGGCTGGATCGCGACCTCGTCGATCGCGACGGCGACCTCGTCTTCCGGAGCCTCGTGCACCGGCACGGGGAGCTCGACCGTGAACGTCATGCTCTCGGTCGCCAGCCCCTCGGTGGGCTCCTGAGCTGCCGGGTCGACACTCACGTCAGTCTTGCGTTTGGTGGCCAAAGCCGCGATTCCCTCCGATGCGAAAACACCCCAGTTTAGCGCAGCGCCGAGCGGCGGCCCCGCGGGTGGGGGAAACCTCCCGGGTCAGGACTCGATGACGACGAGCAGGTCGCCCGCGTCGACCTGCTGGGTGGGCGGAATGGCCAGGCGCGCCACGCGGCCCGCGACGGGCGCGGTGATCGCCGCTTCCATCTTCATCGCCTCGATCGACGCGACCGGCTGTCCCGCCTCGACCACGTCGCCCTCGGCGACCTGAAGGGTCACGACCCCGGAGAACGGAGCACCGACGTGTCCCGGTCGAGCCGGATCGGCCTTCTCGGCGGACTTGGTGTCCACCGAGATCGACAGGTCGCGCACGAAGACCGGGCGCAGCTGGCCGTTGAGCGTGGCCATGACGGTGCGCATGCCCTTGTCATCCGCCTCGCCGATCGCCTCGAGGCCCACGTAAAGACTCACGCCGCGCGCCAGCTCGACGACATGCTCGGCGCCCTGGTGCAGGCCGTAGAGGTAGTCGACGGTGTCGAGCGACGAGAGGTCGCCGTAAGTCTCGCGACTCTGCTCGAAGATCTTCGTGGGCGCGGGGAACAGCAGACGGTTGAGCGCGGACCTACGGGGGGCGGACTCGCCCGCGAGGGCCGCGGCATCCTCGGCGCTGATCGGCTCGACGCCGATCTTGACCGTGCGACCCTGAAGCACCTTGCTGCGGAACGGCTCCGGCCATCCCCCCGGCAGCTCGCCCAGCTCCCCCGCCATGAAGCCGATGACCGAATCCGGGATGTCGTACTTGTCGGGGTTTTGCTCGAAGTCGGCCGGGTCGGCGTTCGCGGCCGCGAGCGACAGCGCCAGATCGCCGACGACCTTGGACGACGGCGTGACCTTGGGCGGACGGCCGAGGATGCGGTTGGCCGCCGCATACCAGTCCTCCACCTTCTCGAACTGGTCGCCCAGGCCGAGCGCGATCGCCTGCTGGCGCAGGTTGGAGAGCTGGCCGCCCGGGATCTCGTGGCGGTAGACGCGGCCCGTGGGTCCCGCGAGCCCCGACTCGAAGGGCTTGTACGCGTGCCGCACGGCCTCCCAGTAGGGCTCGAGGTCGGAGACCGCGTCGAGCGAGAGGCCGGTGTCCCGCGGGGTGTGAGCGAGCGCGGCGACGAGCGCCGACGCGGAGGGCTGGCTCGTGGTGCCGGCCATCGGGGCGCTCGCCACGTCCACGGCATCCGCCCCGGCGCGCGAGGCCGCGAGCAGGGTCGCGAGCTGGCCGCCCGCGGTGTCGTGGGTGTGCACGTGCACCGGAAGGTCGAAGCGCTCGCGCAGGGCCGTGACGAGGTCGAAGGCGGCCTCGGCGCGCAGCAGGCCCGCCATGTCCTTGATCGCGAGCACATGGGCGCCCGCCTCGACCATCTGATCGGCCAGACGCAGGTAGTAGTCGAGCGTGTACAGCGTCTCGGCCGGGTCGAGAAGGTCGCCGGTGTAGCAGAGCCCGACCTCGGCGACGGCGCGGCCGGTCTCGAGCACCGCATCGATCGCGGGACGCATCTGGGAGACGTCGTTGAGGGCGTCGAAGATGCGGAAGATGTCGACGCCGCTCGCCGCCGCCTCGGAGACGAACGCGTTGGTCACCTCGGTGGGGTACGGCGTGTACCCCACGGTGTTGCGACCGCGCAGCAGCATCTGGATCGCGATGTTGGGCAGGGCCTCGCGCATGGCATCCAGGCGCTCCCAGGGGTCCTCCCCGAGGAAGCGGAGGGCGACGTCGTAGGTCGCCCCGCCCCAGGCCTCGACCGACAGCAGGCCGGGCGTGAGGCGAGCGACATGCGGCAGCACCGCGACGAGGTCGCGCGTGCGCACGCGGGTCGCCAGCAGCGATTGGTGGGCGTCGCGGAACGTCGTGTCGGTGACGGCGAGGGCGGTCTGGGCGCGCAGCTCGGCGGCGAACGCCGTCGGGCCGACCGCGAGCAGACGCTGCCGTGACCCGGCCGGCGCCGCGACGCTGAGGTCGACCTCAGGCAGCTTGAGGCTCGGCGAGATGACCCCCATGCCGGCGCCGTTCGGCTGGTTGACGGTGACCTCGGCAAGCCAGCTGAGAGCCTTCGTGCCGCGGTCCTTGGACTGGCGTCCGGTCACGAGCCACGGGCGCTCCTCGATGAACGCGGTGCTGAGGTCTCCGGCGATGAAGTCGGGGTCGTCGAGCACGGCCTGGAGGAACGGGATGTTGGTCGTCACGCCGCGCAGACGGAACTCGGCGAGTCCGCGGCGGGCCCGCTGCACGGCGGAGGCGAAGTCGCGGCCCCGGCACGTCATCTTGACGAGCATCGAGTCGAAGTGCGGCGAGATCTGCGCGCCCGCCGCGACGGTGCCGCCATCGAGCCGGATGCCCGCGCCGCCCGGCGAGCGGTACGTCGTGATCTTGCCGGTGTCGGGTCGGAACCCGGCCGCCGGGTCCTCGGTCGTGATGCGGCACTGCAGCGCCGCCCCGCGCAGGTGGAGGTTCTCCTGCTGGAGCCCGAGCTCGGCGAGCGACTGGCCGAAGGCGATGCGCATCTGCGACTGCACGAGGTCGACGTCGGTGACCTCCTCGGTCACCGTGTGCTCGACCTGGATGCGCGGGTTCATCTCGATGAAGACGTGCTGGCCCTTGCGCTCCCCCGCCGTGTCGAGGAGGAACTCCACGGTACCGGCGTTGACGTAGCCGATCGACTTCGCGAACGCGATCGCGTCGCGGTACATCGCCTGGCGGATCGACTCGTCGAGGTTGGGCGCGGGCGCGATCTCGATGACCTTCTGGTGACGACGCTGCACCGAGCAGTCGCGCTCGAACAGGTGCACGGTGTCGCCCTGCGAGTCCGCGAGGATCTGCACCTCGATGTGGCGCGGCCGCACAACGGCCTGCTCGAGGAACATCGTCGGGTCGCCGAACGCGCTGTCGGCCTCGCGCATCGCGGCCTCGAGGGCATCGCGCAGGTCCTCCGGCTTGTCAACGCGGCGCATCCCGCGACCGCCACCGCCCGCGACGGCCTTGGCGAAGATCGGGAAGCCGATCTCGGCGGCCCCGGCGAGCAGCTCCTCGATGTCCTTCGAGGCCGGCGTCGACTTCAGCACGGGAACCCCGGCCGCGATCGCGTGCTCCTTGGCGGTGACCTTGTTGCCCGCCATCTCGAGCACCTTCGTGGGAGGACCGATGAAGGTGATTCCGGCATCCGCGGCGGCCTGGGCGAGATCGGGGTTCTCCGACAGGAAGCCGTAGCCCGGGTAGATGGCGTCGGCGCCCGACTCCTTCGCCACGCGGATGATCTCCGACACGTCGAGGTAGGCGCGCACCGGATGACCCTTCTCGCCGATCTCGTACGCCTCATCGGCCTTGAGCCGGTGCATCGAGTTGCGATCCTCGTACGGGAATACGGCAACCGTCTTGGCGCCCAGCTCGAACGCGGCCCGGAAGGCCCGAATGGCGATCTCACCGCGATTGGCAACGAGAATTTTCTTGAACATCCGGTCCTTCCGACTCGTGGTCAGCCTAGAGCCAGGCCACGCTGGCAATTCGCCCAGCGCTGCGCCGGTGAAGCGCTGGATTTAGGTTTCTTAACAGTAGTGAAGGTATCGTCGTTACTCGTGCATGTACTCAGCGTCAGCTCCCTCAAAGGAGGAGTGGGAAAGACCACCGTGACGCTCGGGCTTGCCTCCGCCGCCTTCGCCCGCGGCCTTCGCACCCTCGTGGTCGACCTCGACCCGCAGTCGGACGTCTCGACCGGCATGGACATCGAGGTCGCCGGTCACCTCAATGTCGCCGACGTGCTCGCCTCGCCGAAGGAGAAGATCGTGCGCGCGGCGATCGCTCCGAGCGGCTGGACCAAGGGTCGCCCCGGCAAGATCGACGTGCTCATCGGATCGCCCTCCGCGATCAATTTCGACGGGCCGCACCCCAGCATCCGGGACATCTGGAAGCTCGAGGAGGCCCTCGCCAACGTCGAGGCGGACTACGACCTCGTGCTGATCGACTGCGCCCCCTCGCTCAACGCCCTCACCCGCACGGCGTGGGCGGCGAGCGACCGCGTGACGATCGTGACCGAGCCGGGCCTGTTCTCGGTCGCCGCGGCCGACCGCGCGCTGCGGGCGATCGAGGAGATCCGGCGCGGACTCTCGCCGCGGCTCCAGCCGCTCGGCATCATCGTCAACCGGCTGCGGTCGCAGTCGCTCGAGCACCAGTTCCGCATCAAGGAGCTGCGCGACATGTTCGGGCCGCTCGTGCTGAGCCCGCAGCTGCCCGAGCGCACGTCGCTGCAGCAGGCCCAGGGCGCCGCGAAGCCGCTCCACGTCTGGCCGGGCGAGAGCGCCCAGGAGATGGCGCGCAACTTCGATCAGCTGCTCGAGCGCGTGATGCGCACGGCGCGGATCGGCGACTTCGCAGGCGAGGGCGCCGGATAGGCGCACTCGCCTGAGGAATTCCGGTGCTCGCACCGGCATCCCGAAGGTCAGACGGGCTAGCTCGCGCGCACAGCCCGTCGACGCGCCAGTTCGTCCATCGGGTCCTCGGCGGGCACCGAGTCGAGCTCGACGAGGTCGTGCTCGACCTCGCGCAGCACCTTGCCCACGGCGATGCCGAAGACGCCCTGCCCGCGGCTGACGAGGTCGATGACCTCGTCGCTCGAGGTGCAGAGGTAGACGCTCGCGCCGTCGCTCATGAGCGTCGTCTGGGCGAGGTCGTTGATGCCCGACTCGCGAAGCTGGTTGACGGCGACCCGGATCTGCTGGAGCGAGATGCCGGTGTCGAGCAGGCGCTTGACGAGCTTGAGCACAAGGATGTCGCGGAAGCCGTAGAGCCGCTGCGATCCGGAGCCCGCCGCCCCGCGGACGGTCGGCTCGACGAGCTGAGTGCGGGCCCAGTAGTCGAGCTGGCGGTAGCTGATGCCAGCGGCACGCGCGGCGATCGCCCCGCGGTAGCCGGAGTGGTCGTCGACCTCGAGCATCCCGTCGGTGAACAGAAGACCGAGGTCGTAGCGTGAGTCCTCGCTTCGGCTGACTTCACTCATGGCCGACCTCTTCCCTTGCCGAAACTCGCGCACCCGTCACAGGCGCAGAACCCTCATCGTGAGGTTGAAACTGAATGTTGCGCGTCCCCACGGTACCCACCACTGCACTCCCGCCGAGTGACATTCCCCGGGCGTGTCGGAAGGTAATCCGACGGTACTACGAATCGAGCCGCGTGAGGGCGGATCTGATGAGACTGGACCGCACGATCTCGAGCTGGCCGGCGATCTCCCGCGCCATCTCCGCCGCGCGGGCGCGACTGGCGGCATCCTTGCGTCGCGCTACCGGCATGAGGGCGTTCTCGATGAGCCCGAGCTCGCGCTCGGCGGCGGCCCGGAAGCCCCGCAAGTGGCGCGGTTCGATCCCCGAGCGCTGCAGTTCGACGAGCGAGCGGAGCACGGCGAGAGCGTCCTCCCCGAACATGTCGCCCGGCACGATGAGCGACGCGGAGATCGCGTCCCCGAGCAGCATGGCGTTCGCCCCGGCCTCACGGACGAGCTCGTCGCGCGTGAACCGACGCTCGGACGAGAGCATCGACGGGGAGGCCGCGACACCCCCGGGCAGTTCGGGCGTGCGCCCGGCATCCAACTCGGCCAGGTAGCCTCGGATCACCTTGAGGGGCAGGTAGTGGTCGCGCTGCATCGTCAGCACGAAGCGCAGCCGGTCCATGTCGGTCGGCGAGAACTTGCGATAGCCCGACTCGGTGCGCGCCGGGGCGACCAGTTGACGCTCCTCGAGAAAGCGCAGCTTCGACGGCGTGAGGTCGGGGAACTCGGGGTTCAGCTTGGCGAGCACCTGGCCGATGCTGAGAAGGGGGGAACTCCCAGGCACACGGGCCTGGGCGGTGGCGCGAGCCACTACCGGCCGGCCAGATGCGCGAGATCGAGGCGCGACGCGTAGAAGGTGAGTCGGAACTTGCCGACCTGCACCTCCGCGCCGTCGCTGAGCAGGGCCGTATCGATGCGCACGCCGTCGAAGTAGGTCCCGTTGAGCGAACCGAGGTCCTTCACCTGGAAGGCGATGCCGTGGCGCAGGAACTCCGCGTGCCGGCGGGAGACCGTCACGTCGTCGAGGAAGATCTCGGCCTCGGGATGCCGCCCCACCGTGGTGACGTCGGCGTCGAGAAGGAAGCGCGCGCCCACGTTGGGACCGCGGCGCACGATGAGCAGGGCCGAGCCGGACGGCAGCGCCGCGATCGCGTCGAGCTCCTCGGACGACACGTCGCCGTCGAGCGCGGCGAGCTGTGCACCGAATTCGTCCCCGTAGTGCATCGTCGCATCGTCGTTCCCCCCGACGGGTGCGGCACTCGGAGGCGTCTCACCAGCGGGACCCGGGATTTCGGAATCGACCATCGTGAACCTCCTCAGCTATCCAGACTATCGGATGGCGACGAGACCTCGGGTACGGGATTTCGCACGAGACGGATGGTCTCGATGAGGTAGATGACGCCCGCCCACCAGTACAGGAACGCGCCCCAGAGCGCGAACGCCCACCCCACCGGGGTCGTGATGAACGCCGCCTCCGGGAAGGCCTGTCCGAGCATGAGAATCGGCAGCGCATAGAACAGGCACAGGGTGGCGACCTTGCCGAGGTGGTGCACCGGCAGCGGACCCCAGCCGTGGTTGACGAGCACGAGGCCGAGAACCAGGAGCAGGGCATCCCGTCCGACGATCACGAGGAAGAGCCACCACGGGATGACCCCGCGCGCCGCGAGCCCGATGAGCGCCGCGAAGATGAAGAGGCGGTCGGCCGCGGGATCGAGCAGCTGGCCCAACCGGCTGATCTGCTTGAAGGTGCGGGCGATGAGGCCGTCGAGGTAGTCCGTGATGCTCGAGATCACGAGCACGAGCAGGGCGAAGCCATCCTGTCCGCGCAGGATCAGCACGAGGAACACGGGCACCATCGCGAGACGGATGAAGCTGAGCACATTGGGCACCGTGAGGATGCGACTGCTCACCTCGCTCGCCCTCGTCGTTGCCACGGCCTGAGTCTACCGACGGTCCCGCGATCAGCGTCGCCGAGGATTATGATGCCGGGATGACACCTCTCCTGACCGTCCTCATCGTTGCGGGCGCCGTCTGCGCGTTCACCTGGATCACCTCGCTCATCACCCGCGAGCACTCCTGGGTCGACCGGCTCTGGTCGATCGTGCCGATCGCCTACGTCTGGATCTTCGCGGCGTTCGCGGGCCTCGCCGACCCCCGGCTCAACGTCATGGCCGTGCTAGTGACGCTCTGGGGAGCGCGCCTGACCTTCAACTTCGCCCGCAAGGGCGGCTACTCGGGCGAGGAGGACTACCGCTGGCCGATCCTGCGCGGGCGGATGAAGCGGTGGCAGTTCGAGATCTTCAACCTGCTCTTCATCGTGCTCTACCAGAACGCGATCCTCGTGCTCATCACCCTGCCGGCGCTCACGGCCTACAACAACCGCGAGACGCCGTTCGGAATCTGGGACGTGCTCGTGACCGTGCTCTTCGTCGTGCTGCTCGCCGGCGAGACGATCGCCGACCAGCAGCAGTGGAGCTTCCAGCAGGCCAAGAAGGCGGGCGGCCCGGACTTCCAGCCGAAGTTCGTGCAGACCGGACTCTGGCGCTTCTCGCGTCACCCCAACTTCTTCTTCGAGCAGGCCCAGTGGTGGGCGCTCTTCCTGTTCGGCGCCATCGCGGCGGGCTCGCTGCTGCAGTGGACGGTGCTCGGCGCGTTCCTGCTCACGGTGCTTTTCATCGGATCGACGCGCTTCACCGAGGAGATCACGAAGTCGCGCTACCCCGAGTACGCCGAGTACCAGGCGCGCACGTCCGCGGTCATTCCGTGGCCGCCGAAGCGCGTGAAGCCGTCCGAGGCGACCGTCTGACCCGTGTCGCGCGGCGCGGCGCCGCGCGCGTCTTGTTAGCGTGGGGCGCATGTCGTGCATCCGTTTCAACACGCCCGCCCAGCGTCGCCAGTTCGCCGCGCTCGCGCCCGCGATGCTCACGGCTGAGCAGGCGGCGGCGCTGCATCCGGCCCCGGTGATGACCGAGAGCAAGATCCTGCGGTTGCGGCTGCTGGCGACGGATGCGAACCCCAAGATCCGCGAGCGGGTCGCCCTCGACGCGCACACCCCGGATGACGTCTTCGTGGCGCTCTCACGGGATCCGAACGAGGAGGTGCGGGCCTGCGTCGCTCGCAACGAGGCCGCGCCGTGCGACGTGCTGCGCGCCCTCGCTCATGACCCGTCGGAACGGGTGCGCGGCTTTCTCGCGGTGAACTTCTTCGTGCCCGAGGATGCCATGGCGCTGCTCGCCGACGACCGCAGCGCGACCGTGCGCGAGCTTGTGCGCTGGAAGTCGGCGCTCGCGACCGCCTGACGTTACTCTTCTCACATACGCAACTCCATTCACATTCGTCACTCGGGTCCCTAGCATGGAGGGATGGGCCGGAATGGGGAGCGTCGAACGCGGCTGACGCGTGCCGCGATCGCGGCCGCCCTCGCCCTCGTCCTCACCGCCGGCGGCGGCCTCGCGGCGCAGGCCGTGGACTACCCGACCTGGGATGAGATCGAGGCCGCCCGTGGCTCCGAGGCCGCGACCGCGTCGACGATCGGCGTGCTGGAGACGCTGCTCGACGGGCTCGTCGCCGAGGCGGCCCGGCTCGGCGACGAGGCGGTCGCCCGCGCGGCCGAGGCGGATGCCGCGCAGGCCGCGTTCGAGACCGCGGCGGACGCCGCGGCATCCCTCGCCGACCGCGCGGGCGCCGCCGCCGATCGGGCGCGGGACTCGGCGGAGCGGGCCGCCCAGGCCGCTGCGGCCCTCTACCGCACCGGCGGAGCCGACCTCACGAGCACGATGCTGCTCACCGGCGATGACGACCTGCTCTCGCGACTCGGCACGCTCGACCGGGTCGGCACGAGGGTGAATGAGGCGCTGACGACCGCCCGCACCGACGCGAACGATGCCTCGGCCCTCGCCGCTCAGTCCGAGGTCGCTCGGGCCGAGCGGGAACGCCTCTCGACGTCGGCGCGTGCGGCGGCCCAGACCGCGAGGGCCGCTCAGGAGCAAGCGGACGCCGCGGTCGCCGCGCAGCAGAGCCAGCTCACCCAGCTCTATGCGCAACTCGCGACGTTGAGGAACACGACCGCTCAGCTCGAGCAGGAGTACCGGATCGGCCAGCAGGGGAACAACGACCCGGGCTCGGGCGGCTCCGGGGACGGACCCCCCATCCCGAGCAGCGACGTGAACGACGTGACGGCCGCTCGGGCCTACGCGTTCGCCGTGCTCGCCTCGTGGGGCTTCGGCTCCGACCAGAACGAGTGCCTGCTGTGGTTGTGGAACCGCGAATCCGGCTGGCGCACGAACGCGTACAACGCCTCGAGCGGGGCCTACGGCATCCCTCAGTCGCTGCCGGGCAGCAAGATGGCGGCGGCCGGAGCGGACTGGCGCACGAACTACCGCACTCAGGTGGACTGGGGCCTGATCTACATCAGCAACCGCTACGGCACCCCGTGCGGCGCGTGGGCCCACTCCCAGGCCCGGGGGTGGTACTAGTGGCCGACTCCGCGCGGGTCGACGCGTGGCTGTGGGCCGTGCGCGTGTTCAAGACGCGGTCGGCCGCGACCGCGGCGGTGCGCGCCGGTCATGTGAAGGTGAACGGCGATCGAGCCAAAGCGGCCCAGCCCGTGAAGCCCGGTGACGAGGTGCGGGTGCGCATCAGCGGCTTCGACCGCATCCTCGAGGTGCGCGAGACCCTCGTCAAGCGGGTCGGTGCCCCCGCTGCCGCCATGGCCTATCTCGACACGAGCCCGCCGCTGCCGACCCCGGATGAGGTCGCCCTCCTCCCCCGTCGCGACCGCGGGGCGGGCCGTCCGACCAAGCGCGAACGGCGCGAGATCGACAAGCTTCTGGGCCGCGAATGACCCGGATGAGCACCCCCCCGTCCGGGGCCGATCGGTCATCGGCCCTACCATCACGGCGCTTCCTCGGTTTACGATGTGATTAGGGTGGGGGGAGTGAACTAATGAGACGCGTGTTGTTCGCGCTTGCGGCGCTGGTCGGTCTGATCGGCAGCAGCATCGTCGCGACCCCGACTCCGGCCGCCACGGCCGCCGACCTGACGAAGTTCCAGGCCGGCAACATCATCGCCGACTCGCTCTTCTTCGATGCGAACGCCATGACGGTCGACCAGATCCAGACCTTCCTCAACGGCAAGGTCTCGTCGTGCACGCCGGGCTACACGTGCCTCAAGGACTACCGCGAGACCACCTCCACCGTGGGCGGCAACCCGATGTGCGGCACCTATGTCGGGGCGCCCAACGAGAGCGCCGCGATGATCATCTTCCGCGTGCAGCAGCTGTGCGGGATCAGCGCCCGCGTCATCCTCGTCATGCTCCAGAAGGAGCAGAGCCTCGTGACGACCACCGCCCCGTCGTCGGGGCGCTTCCGGTCCGCGATGGGCGCCGGATGCCCGGACACCGCGGCGTGCGACGCCAACTACTACGGCTTCTTCAACCAGGTGCGGTACGGCGCCTACCTGCTCAAGCGCTACACCCAGCCGACCGGCACCGGTCCGGGCACCGCGTGGAGCACGCGCTTCGATCTGATGAAGCCCGTGGGTCAGGTCAGTCAGATCCAGTACCACCCCAACGCCGCGTGCGGAACCCAGTCGGTCTTCATCGCCAACCAGGCGACCCACAGCCTCTACCTCTACACGCCCTACACGCCGAACTCGGCCGCTCTCGCGGCGGGCTACAGTGTCGGCGACTCCTGCTCGTCCTACGGCAACCGCAACTTCTTCCAGTTCTACACAGACTGGTTCGGCAGCACGACCGTGAGCGTGCCGGCCCCGGTCACCAATCCGACCATCACCGGCACCCCCGCGATCGGCACGACCCTCACCGCGGCGCCGGGGAGCTGGGCGGCGGCGCAGTCCTCGCCCTACCAGCCCAGCGGTCCGCGGGCGACGGCGACGTTCAACGGCTTCAACATCATGACGATTCAATACGCACTCACCGTGAGCGGGATCCCGACGACGATCGACGGCATCTACGGGCCGCAGACGCGCGCGAACGTGCGAACCTACCAGTCTCGTTTCGGCCTCACGGTGGATGGCGTCGTCGGCCCGCAGACCTGGGGCCACATGATCGCGCGCACCAACACGGCTCCGACGATCACGTATTCGTGGTTCCGCTGCCCGGCCGTGACGACCGTCTCGACTCCCACGGTTCCCGCCGGATGCACCGTGGTGGCCGGCTCGACGACGTCGAGCTACGTGGTGAAGGCCAACGACCAGGCGTTCGCCCTCACCGCGAGGGTGGATGCCACCAACAGCGCGGGGACCGCGTCGCGCTGGGCGATCTCGACCGCGCTCGTCGCCGGTCCGGCACTGAACCCGGTGGTCGCCGGATCCCCGGTCGTCGGCTCCGTGCTCACCACCACCGTGGCGACGACCGCCACCGAACTCAGCTACCAGTGGTACTCGTGCCCTGCCGTCGTGCCCGCATCGAGCTCCACGGTTCCCGCAGGATGCACGCTCATCACTGGCGCGGCGACGGCGGCGTACGCCCTCACCGCGGCTCTCGTGGACCGCACCCTCGTGGGCAGCGTGGCGCTGACCGGTCGCGAGTCGACCCGCATGTGGTCCCCGAGCACCGCGATCGTGTCCGCGACCACGCCGACGCCGACGCCCACGCCCACGCCGACTCCGAGCCCGACTCCTTCTCCGACGCCTTCGGTCACGCCGTCGCCGACTCCGACTCCGACGCCGACCCCGACCCCGACGACCACTCCCACGCCAACCCCGACGCCGACCACTCCGCCCGCCCCGGTCGACACGACCAAGCCGTCCCTGTCCGCGGGTGCCGTCGTCGGCACCCCGGTGACGGTGAACCTGGGCACCTGGCGCGGCCTCGCGGCGACGATGTATCAGGGAACGGGACCGAACGCGGGCCGCACCTACAACGGGTACAACGTGATGGCCATCCAGGGCACTCTCGCGTTGGCGGGCATCCCCACGACGATCGACGGGCTCTACGGCCCGCAGACGATCGCGAATGTGCGCACCTACCAGGCTCGGTTCGGCCTGACTGTCGACGGCCTCGTCGGCGCCCAGACGTGGGGCCACATGGTGTCGTTCGTCACCGGTCCGACGACGTACACCTACGCGTGGGCCTCCTGTCCTGCGGCCGTGCCGGTCGCGTCGGCCACCGCTCCGAGCGGGTGCACGCCCATCCCGTCCGCCACGGCGGCCTCGTACACTCCCACCGCGGCCGAGGTCGGCGCCTTCCTGGTGGCCCAGGTGACCGCGAGCAATACCGCCGGCACGACGGCGTTCTGGACGCCCTCGACCACGGCCGTCACTCCCTGACCGCTCGCCATTGCCGGCCCGGGCCAGCGTTCAGCCGGAGCCGGGTAGGTTCGACTCATGTCGAGGTTCGCTGAGTCGTTCCGGTCGCACCTGCTCGTGACGTTCTCGGGCGAGTCATCCGGGCGTCCCGCGTGGGTAGACCGCATGGAGCTCGGGGATGACGCGGGATACTTCGGTCCGGGATCGGCGTCGTGGGCCGTGCACGGAGGCATCCCGACTCTCGTCGCGGGCATCCGGGCGCTCCTGATGCAGACCCTGCACCCCGGAGCGATGGCGGGCGTGCACGACTGGTCGCGCTACCAGGAGGATCCGCTCGGGCGACTCGCGGGCACCATCCAGTGGCTCGTGACGGTGACGTTCGCGGATCGGGCGACCGCCGAGCTCGAGTCGACTCGGGTGGGTCGGTACCACGACCGCGTCGTGGGCACCTACGTGGATGCCACCGGGGTCACGCGTGACTACGCCGCGGGCGACGCCGAGCTGCTGAGCTGGGTGCACGTCGTGTTCACGGATGCGTTCCTGCGCTGCCACGAGACCTGGGCCGGCGCGATCCCCGGCGGTGCCGACGCCTACGTGCGCGAGTGGGCGATCGCCGGCGAGCTCGTCGGGGTCACCGACCCGCCGCGGAGCGAGGCCGAGCTTCGCGCGCAGCTCGCCGCGTTCCGCCCCGCACTCAAGACCGACGAGCGGGTCGCCGAGGCCGTGCGCTTCATCCGACGCCCGCCGCTGCGCCGCTCGATGCTCCCCGCCTACCGCGTGCTCTTCGCGGGCGCGGTTGCTTCGCTGCCCGCGGAGTACCGCCGGATGCTCGGCCTGCGCCGCCCGGCCTGGCCCGCCGTCACCGCGACCCGCCTCATCCTCGCGAGCGCCCAGCGCATCCTCGGGCGATCGTCGACCTCCGAGGATGCCGCCCGCGCCCGCCTTGCCCGGCTCGCCGCCGAGGGCGCGGACGCGGCGAGGTCGTGACGCTCCGCGCGCGACGGCGTAGTCTCGACACGAGAGTCACCGGGCTCACGGAAGGATTCTGACCATGGCTGACAAGAGCATCAAGAAGAACACCACGAAGACGGCCGCGTCGAAGTCCCTCAAGGAGAAGCGCGCCGACAAGCAGGCCAAGGCCGCCTCGAAGCGCAAGGACTAGGCCTTCGGCTCGGCCTTCGGGTCGGGTTTCGCCGCGCGCCGTGAGGTCGTGGGAGTCGCGAGCGACTCACCCACGGCCGCTCCGGCGGCACGGCCCGAGACGATCTGGGCAAGGTCGATCCCGACGGTGTCCTTGAGCAGTTGGGTCACGGTCGCGAGCTGGGCGGCCACGTTCTGGCCCACCTGCTGGGTGCCGGATCCGTCGGTCGAGATCACCGTCATGCTGCCGATCGCCCCGAGCGGTTCGGATGCCGCCCGCACGATCTCCGGCAGCTGCGCGATGATCTGCTGCCGCAGCAGGTCACCCGAGCGCTCCGCGAGGGCCTCGGCCTTGAGCTTGGTCGACTCGGCCTCGGCGTTGCCGCGCACCCGGATGGAGTTGGCCTCGGCCTCCCCCTCGGCCTGGAGGGCCTCGGACGCGGCGATGCGACGGTTCTTCTCGGCGACACCCTCGGCCTCGAGCGCTTCGGCGGCGCTGCGACGGCGGTTGCGCTCGGCGAGACCCTCGGCTTCGATCGCCTCGGCGCTCGAGCGTCGGGCGTCCCGGTCGGCGTTCGCGGCGGCGACGGCGGCCGCGGCGGACGCCTGAGCGTTCTTCTCCACGGCGTAGGCCTCGGCGTCGGCGACGGCGCGGATCTCGGCGTCGAGCTCCTGCTTGCGCAGCCCGACCCGCTTCTGCGCGGTCACCTCCTGCTGCGAGACGACTTCCTGCTGGGCGATCGCCTCGGCGAGCGGGGCGGCGGCGGCCGCTTCAGCGCGGGCCTTGTCGGTCTCCTTCTGGATCTCCGCATTGCGCAGGTCGAGCTTGCGCTGCGCCTCGGCGACCGCCTGGTCGGCGGCGAGACGCGCCTCCTCGGATGCCTGACGGGCGACGGACTCGGCGACCTCGGCCACCTGCTTCACCCGGGCGGCCTCCGCGCGGCCGAGGTCCTTGATGTAGCCGTTGTCGTCGTCGATCTCCTTGATCTGGAGGGTGTCGATCGTGAGCCCCTGCACGTCGAGCGAGTCGCGCACGGCCTCGAGCACCTGCCCCTGGAGGGCGGAGCGGTTGGTGATGATCTCGGTCACGGTCAGCTGACCGACGATCGATCGCACCGACCCGCTGAGCACCTCCTCGGTGGAGGTCTCGATCTGGTCCTGCTGGTTGAGGAAGCGCTGGGCCGCGGCGCGCACCATGCTCTCGGAGCCGCCCACCTTGACGACCGCGACCGCGTTCACGCGGATCGTGATGGCATCCTTCGTCTGGGCGGTCGCCTGAACGTTGAGCTGGCGGCTGCGCAGGCTGAGCTTGAAGTAGGCCTCGACAATGGGCTTGACGAAGACCCGCGATCCGAACACGACACGCTGGCCGGCGTTCTCCGTCTCCGTCTCCCCCTTGCGCAGCGCCTTCTGGCGCGACGTCACGATGATCGCCTCGTCGGGCTTGGCCACCTTGATGCCGCGAAGGATCACGGCGATCAGGATGATGACGAGAACGACGGCGACCGCGCCCACGATGAGGTTGGTCAGGGGGTCAGGGAACGGAAACATGCTCGGATCCTAGCGGGCTGGGGTGGACGAACGGAGCGCCTTCCACCGCCGGGAGATCGCGATCACGCCCGCGCCCGTCGCCGCGATCACGACGGCGATGAGCACGATGTAGAACGCCACCGAGAGATAGCCGTTGTGCGACAGGTTGGGGTTGAGGAACGGGTAGGGGTACCAGTACGACTCCTTGAGCACCTCGTTCGGCGTGAACGGTCCGCGCACCATCGTGTAGATCACCCAGACGATCGGGTAGATGATGACGACCCAGATCCGCTTCCACGCCACGGGCGTGCGGCCCGGCGTGAACAGCCAGTCGAGCAGCATGAGGATCGGCACCGCCACGTGGAGGATCTCGTTCGACCACTCCAGAGTCGCGCCCTGCGGGAGTTGCACACCGCGCAGCAGGAGGTTGTACACGATGCCGGTGACGACCATGTAGGTGACGACGCAGGCGCGGAGAACCGTGAACCACTGCGGGTCCTCCCCCGTGCGTGTCACGAGAATGACCGCGCCGATGAGGAAGACGACGACCGCCGCGACGTTCGACTGGATCGTGAAGAAGCTGAAGAAGTTCGTGATCACGAGGGTGAAGTCGGTGACGCCGTTCTTCCCCCAGAACTCGAGACTCGTGAGCAGCTGGCCGACGATGGCGGCGATGCCCGCCGAGGCCGCCGCGAGGCGAAGAAGGGCGAAACCGATGCGCATGAGTCCTCTCCGGATGCGCGGGGTCGTGGGCGCAACCGAAACGATGGTATTGGGTGGGCGCCCGTCGATGCCTACTTCGCGGCCGCTTTCGCGGCCTTCTTGAACTCGCGCACTTTGGTGAGGGACTCCGGGCTCGTGATGTCGGCGACCGAGCGGAACGAGCCCTCCAGACCGTAGTCGCCCGCGGCCTCGCGCCAGCCCGGCGCCGTGAGGCCGTACTGCTTGCCGAGGAGCGCGAGGAAGATCTTCGCCTTCTGCTCGCCGAACCCGGGGAGTGACTTCAGGCGGGCGAGGATGGTGGCTCCGTCGGGGGCATCGCGCGTCCAGAGCGCCGCGGCATCCGCACCCCACTCGGAGACGAGCGCGCTGCAGAGCGCCTGCACACGGCCCGCCATGGATCCCGGAAAGCGGTGCACGGACGGGGTCTGCTGAAAGATCGCGACGAACGCGTCGGGGTCGTGGGCGGCGATCGTCGCGGCATCCAGCGAGCCCATGCGGTCGCGGATCTTGGCCGGGCCAGCGAAGGCCGTCTCCATGGGCACCTGCTGGTCGAGCAGCATGCCGATGAGCAGCGCGAGAGGCTCGGTCGAGAGCAGCGTGTCGGAGGCGGCGTCGCCGGTGATGTGGAGGTCGATCGTCATGGCAACGATCGTCGCACGATCACCGGCGACCCGCACTCACCAGGTGGAGTCGCCGCGGATCACAACGTCGGAGCCGCCGTCGATGAAGACGACCTGTCCGCAGAGGTGGGCGTTCTCCTCGCTCGTCAGCCACGCGAGCAGGTAGGCCACGCTGCGCGGCTCGAAGATGCCGTTCAAGGGCATCGGAACCATCTCGAGCACGGCCTTGCGGGCCTCATCCGTGGCGGTGAACGCCTCGGTCATCGGTGTCTCGACGACCCCAGGGGCGACCGCATTGAGCGGGATGCCCGCCCCGGCCCACTCCGGCGTCGCCGCCTGCCGGCGGATCCACTTGGAGAGCGCCTGCTTGGTGGTGCCGTAGATCATCTGCGCGAGCTGGGGGTCGGCCTCGAGCGCAGCCCCGCGGTGAAGCGCGGCCGGCTCGTCGTTGGCCGTGAGGTCGGTGAGCAGCTGCTCGTCCGGCGGGAAGAGCGAGGCCATCGAGACCGTCGCGACCGCGCGCGGGGCCTTCGAGCCGGCGAGCAGCGGACGCAGCCCCTCGAGAGTGGCCACAGCGCCGAAGTAGTTGACGGCCACGGTCTTCGCCGTCGGGGTTGCGAGGCCCGCGTTGGCGATGATCGCGTCGATCTTTCCGCCGCTGAGCTCGGTCACCTTGGTGATGAGGTCGGCGCGCCCCTCGTGGGTGGAGAGATCGACGACGACGTCGGCGTCATGGATGTCGACCCCGATCACGCGGTTGCCGCGCTCGACGAGCAACTCCGCGGCGGCCTTGCCGATGCCGCTCGCTGCTCCCGTGATGACGTAGGTTCTGGACATGGTCACGCACCTGCCTTCCTGAACGAGTGCCGGGGTTCCCCGGTCACCTTCAGGGTGCGCCTGACCGTGCGGGCTCGACAGGGCCCTTGGTCCCGCCTACTGCTCGTCGGCCGCCGCGAGCTGCCCGCAGGCCCCGTCGATCTCCTTGCCGCGCGTGTCGCGCAGCGTCGTGGGGATGCCCGCCGCCTCGAGCCGGCGCACGAATTCGTTCATCACCTCGGGTTCCGATGAGGTCCAGATCGAGCCGGGCGTGGGATTGAGCGGGATCGGGTTGACGTGCACCCAGCCGGTGCCGCGCTGGTTGAGCTTGGCGCCGAGCAGGTCGGCGCGCCAGGAGTGGTCGTTCATGTCCTTGATGAGGGCGTACTCGATGCTCACCCGACGGCCGGTGGCCTCGAAGTAGGCGCGGGCGGCATCCAGTGCCTCGTCCACCTTCCACTTCGAGTTCACGGGGATGAGCTCGTCGCGCAGCTCGTCGTCGGGCGCGTGGAGGGACAGCGCGAAGGTCACGGGGATCTTCTCCTGCGCGAGCTTGAGGATGGCCGGCACGAGTCCCACGGTCGACACCGTGATGTGGCGGGCGGACATGCCGAGGCCGTCGGGTTGGGGCGTGACCATCGAGCGCACGGCATCCATCACCCGGTTGTAGTTGGCCAGCGGCTCCCCCATGCCCATGAACACGATGTTGCTCACGCGCTCGGGCGTGGTCTCGCCGGCCTTCTTGCCGCCGAGCTCGCCCTGGGCGATCGCGCTGTTTGCCTGCACGACCTGGTCGATGATCTCGGCCGCCGACATGTTGCGCGTGAGGCCCGCCTGACCGGTCGCGCAGAACGGACAGTTCATGCCGCAGCCGGCCTGGCTCGACACGCACAGCGTGATGCGGCCCGGGTAGCGCATGAGCACGGACTCCACGAGGGCTCCGTCGTGCAGGCGCCAGAGGAACTTGATCGTGTCGCCCTTGTCGGTGCGCAGGCGGCGCACCTCGGTGAGCAGGGGCGGGAGCATCCCGGCGACGAGCTCCTCGCGGCCCGCGGCGGGGAGGTCCGTCATCTCTTCCGGATCGGTCGTGTAGTGCGTGAAGTAGTGGGTGGAGAGCTGCTTCGCCCGGAACGCGGGCAGGCCCAGCTCGGTCAGGCGCGCGCGGCGACCCGCGGGGTCGAGGTCAGCGAGGTGCACCGGCGGCTTGCCGCGCTTGGGGCTCGCGAACTGCAGGGCGGGGCGGCCATCGGGCCCGAGCTTCTGCGTCCAGCCCTCGGCGGTGGGGCGCACCTGGCGGGATGCCGGGTCGGCCGGGGGCGTGGAGGTGCTCATGAGTCACAAGGGTAACCTGAGGGCGTGATCGAGCCGTCCCCCGTCGAACTCAGTCTCACGGATGCCCGGCGCTTCGCCGTGCGCGCGCAGCTGCTCGACGCCGACCGCCCCGACGACCTCCTCGACGTGATCCGCCAGCTCACGTTCGTGCAGATCGAGCA
This sequence comes from Synechococcus sp. UW140, assembly GCA_943367555.1. Classification (GTDB taxonomy): domain Bacteria; phylum Actinomycetota; class Actinomycetes; order Actinomycetales; family Microbacteriaceae; genus Rhodoglobus. The sequence continues at coordinate 103,243 of CALRJN020000004.1, forward strand.
CACCGCGCCCGTCGCCCCGACCGCCGACCTCGTGCTGTGGAGCCGCCTCGGCTCCGTCTACGAGCCCGAGCAGCTCGAGCGCGCGCTCTGGCATGACTTCAGCCTGTTCGAACTCGACCTGCTCGTGCGGCCGATGGAGGATCTCGCGCTGTTCCGCGCCTCCATGGCGCTCCAGCCCGACCGCGAGTCGACAGCGCGCTGGCTCGACGACAACGCGGAGTTCCGCGACGACATCCTCGCCCTGCTCGCCGACGAGGGCGCGAAGACCGCTCGGGAGATCCCCGACACGAGCATCGTGGCCTGGCCGTCGAGCGGCTGGAACAACAACCGCAACGTCATGATGATGCTCGAGACCCTCATGCGGCGCGGCGAGGTGGCCGTCGCCGGCCGTCGCGGGCGCGACCGCCTCTGGGACCTCGCGGAGCGGGTGTACCACGCGGACATCCCGGCGATCCCGCTCGAGGAGGCGACCCGGCTGCGAAACGAACGCCGACTCGCCTCGCAGGGCGTCGTGCGCAACCGCACGCCCGACCTTCCCCTCGAGACGCCGCGGGTGGCGGATGCCGGAGTCGCAGCCCGCATCGAGGGCCTCTCGGGCGAGTGGCGGCTGGACCCCGCGGCGCTCGATCGTCCGTTCGCGCCGCGCACTGCGCTCCTCTCCCCCTTCGACGGCCTCCTGCGCGACCGCAAGCGCATGGAGGACCTCTTCGGGTTCGACTACGCACTCGAGATGTACAAGCCGGAGGCCAAGCGACGCTGGGGCTACTACGCACTGCCGATCCTCCACGGCGACCGGTTGGTGGGCAAGGTGGATGCCAGGGCCGACCGCGATCGCGGCATCCTCTCGGTCACGGCCATCCACGAGGACGCCGGGTACGACGAGGCCGCCGCGCGCGGCACCCACGACGAACTGGACGCCCTCGCCGCGTGGCTCGGGCTGCGCCTGCGCCGCGAGACAATGGACCCATGACTCGTCGCGGCATCATCCTCTTCGCCGCGCTCGGACTCGTGTGGGGCATCCCCTACCTCTTCATCAAGATCGCGGTCGTCGAACTGAGCCCGGAGTTTCTCGTGCTCAGTCGCGCGGCGCTGGCCGCGCTGATTCTGCTTCCGATCGCCGCGTACCGCCGCGCCCTGGCACCGGTGCTGCAGCGGTGGAAGCCGCTGCTGGCGTTCGCGCTCGTGGAGATCGCGGTGCCGTGGTACTTCCTCAGCTCAGCCGAGACCACCCTGCCGAGCTCGACGACCGGGCTGCTGCTCTCGGCCGTGCCGCTCGCGGCCGTGGGCGTGGCGCTCGCATTCGGTCGGCGCGATCGCCTCACCGCGATCAACGGCGTCGGCATCGTGATCGGGATGCTCGGCGTCGCCGCGATCGTCGGCCTCGACCTCGGCGGCTCCGACCTCCTCGGCGTGGCGAAGCTGCTCGTGGTGGTGGTCGGATACGCGCTGGGCCCGGCGATCCTGGCCCGATGGATGTCGGACCTCCCCGGCGTGGGCATCATGGCGCTCGCCCTCGCGATCAGCGCGGTCGTCATCCTGCCGCTGGTCGCGATCACGGGCGGGTGGCCCACGGCGGTGCCGTCGCTGCCCACGATCGGTTCCGTGATCGTGCTCGCCGTCGTGTGCAGCGCGCTCGCGTTCCTTCTGATGTTCGCCCTGATCGCCGAGATCGGCCCGATCCGGATGACGGCGATCACCTTCGTCAACCCGGCCGTGGCGGTCGTCGCGGGCGCCCTCGTGCTCTCCGAGCCCATCACGATCTGGACGCTCATCGGCTTCGCCCTCATCCTCGTGGGGTGCGCGCTCGTGACGCGCCCGGACCGAAGGCGGGTCGAGCTCGTCGAGACCTGACCGGGAGTCACTCGGGGGTGAGGTCTCGACAGGCTCGGCCCGCCTGACCGCGAGGTCTCGACCTGCTGACGGCGGCACCCGCCGTGCCGATAGTCCGGGGCATGCGGATCACCACTGCGGCCACCCTCGTGCTCGCCGGCGCCCTCACGCTCTCGCTCGCGGCGTGCGATCCGGGCGGCATCCCGGCCCCGACGGCCGCCGTGCCCGCGAACCCGATCCACACCGGCTCGTCGATGCCCGACCCCGTGCCCGCGGAGAACGTCGTGCTCTCGATGCCCGACGACATGTACCGCCACGACGGTGCGCCCACGGAGTGGTGGTGGCACATCGGCACGCTGCGCGCGGGTGACCGCGAGTTCGGTTTCGAGATCAACGCGGCATCCTTCACCGGCCAGGACTTCGCGATGACCCAGATCATGCTCAGCGACGTGCAGGAGCAGAAGCACTACCAGCACACGCAGGTGTACGGCCCCGCGCCGTTCGGCACGTTCGACGTGGCGACGTGGGCCGAGGGCGACCCCACGAAGGACTGGTACGCGAAGCTGGGCGACCCGGGCTGGACGGTCGGCGGGTTCGTTGTCACGGCATCCGGTTCGGGCTACACCAAGGCGCCGGACGTCACCATCGAGGGCGACGGCAGCGGAGCGTCGGCGGTCGCCGTGCTCGACAAGACGGGCGGCGTGGGCGAGATCATCCTCATGAAGCCCGGATCGGGGTACACGTCGACCCCGACCGTCACGCTCTCCGGGGGCGGGGGAACCGGGGCAACCGCCTCCGTCGTGCGCAACGCGATCGGGATGACGGCACCGCAGGCCGACCCGACCAAGAACATCCACGTGACCGCCGTGCTCACCGACGAGACCACCCTCGACGAGATCGAGTTCGATCTCACGATGTCGCAACAGGGGCGTCCGTTCTACGTGTGGGGCACCGGAATCGAGCCGAACGCCACGGTGGAGAGCCTCGAGAAGGACAACTACTACTACTCGTTCACCCGGCTCGCGGCATCCGGCACCATCACGGTCGACGGCACCGCCTACCCGGTGACGGGCACGACCTGGATGGACCACGAGTACGGCTACTTCGGCGGCGGCACCCCCAAGACCCAGGTGTCGTGGCTGCTCCAGGACCTGCAGCTCGACAACGGGTACACGATCTCGAACACGGGGATCATCGGCGCGGGTTACGAGCCGCAGATCGGGGTCGAGGTGAAGGGCTACGCCACGCTGCAGGATGCCGACGGCAACCTCTACTACGTCGAGAGCTCCCTCACCCCGATCGGCGAACTGTGGACGAGCCCCGTCTCGGGCCGCACCTTCGCGCAGGCGTTCCAGGTGTCGATCCCGTCGTTCGATGCCGACCTCACCGTGTCGACGCGACTGCCCGGGCAGGAGTTCCCGGTAAGCGGCAAGCCGATCTACGAGGGAACCGCCGACGCGACGGGCACGATGCTCGGCGCGACCGTGACGGGCGACGCCTGGATCGAGCAGGCGTTCTGACCCCAGGCGGGTCGAGCTCGTCGCGACCTCACCGGTCAGGCGGGTCGAGCTCGTCGCCTCACCGACGAGTGACTATCCCGCGGTGATGGTGAGCCGCCCAGTCACAGCTCACCGCCCACGATCGGCAGGATGGGGTTGTCACGCACGCTCCGGAGGAAACCCGAGTCCTGAGCGAACTCCTCGGCCGAGAGGATGGTCGCGTTGATCGGCCGCCTCACCTCGGGCTCGACCCGCCGGCACGCCTCGAACACGGCGGATGCCTCGGGCGAACCAACCACCATCAGATCGATGTCGTTGGGGTCGGCACCCGTGATGCCGCGGGCGCGGGCGGCGAAGGAGCCGAAGATGAATGCGCGTTCCACACCGTCGATGCTGCCCAGAGCGTCCGACAGCAGCGCGACCGGACCCGCAACGACGAGAAGGATCTCCCGGAGTGGTGCGGTGAGGGGGCTCACCGGATTCGCGGAGAGCAGACGCGACCGGCCCACGACCCGCTCCCTCAGGATGCCGGCGGCGAGCAGGCGCGTCAGCTCGCCGTGCGCGGTCGCATAGGGCAACCGCGCACGGTCAGCGAGATCCCGGATGCTCAGTTCGTCGTCCGTGAGCAGGAGCGCAGCGAGCAGGCGCGCTTGCGCGTCCGACCGGAAGACTGGGGCGAGGAGCGGAGGTTGTTCTCTCACAAATCCGATACTATTATCGACTTTGCCGATAGTAAAGCAGTCCGTGTGCCGCAGCGGGGTACGAGTAGAACCCCTCCCCCGACTCCACGCCGAGCTTGCCCTGATGTAGTTCACCTTGAGCCACTCGGCGAGCACGAGATCGGCTTCGCCCCCCTGGGACCTAACACGCGCGGGAGTCCGCCAGGAGGGACGAACGTCCCGCGCGTGCGCGGGTCGGCGCGAGGCGCGCCGGATCGGCTACAGCAGCTCGGGAACCTTCAACTGCGCCCGGTTGTGCTGCCACCGATACAGCAGGGTCACGCCCGTGGACGTGATGACGACGAAGAGGGAGTAGAGCGCAGGCACGAGCAGCACCTCCTGCTGCATCGCTCCCGTGAAGCTCAGCACGACGATCGTGATCGCGAGGGGACCGTTGACGATCCCGATCTCGAGCGAGAGCGTGCGCCGGTCGAGCACCTTGAGACCGATCAGGCGCCCGTAGCCGTAGGCCAGGAGCATCCCGAGCAGCGGCAGCCCAATCGCGCCGACGTATACCTGCCACGGCGACTCGAGCAGCAGCTGCCAGTTGCGCGGCACCCAGGTCACGAGCAGCAACAGGATGAAGAAGACGCCCAGCACACTGCCGATCAGTTCGATGTTGGCCCCGATGTTGGCGGTGCGCCGACGGATCCACATGCCCAGGAAGATCGGCAGCACCAGCAGCGCGAGGCTCGACGCCACGTTGCCGACGGGCACCTCGACCCCCTCGGCGAGTGCCCCGCCGTAGAGCAGGAGAAGCAGGGGGCTCACGACGATCGCGACCACCGTGGTCATGATCGTGATCACGACACTGAAAGCGAGGTTGGCCTTGGCGAAATAGGTGAAGAGATTGGATGTCGTGCCGCCCGGCATGCACCCGATGATGAGCAACCCGATCGCCTGGAGCGGCGTGAGCTGGAGCACCACCGCGAGCCCGAAGGCCACGAGGGGCATGATCACGAACTGACCGATGATCGCGAGGATGAGGTACTTCGGGCGACGCAACTCGTCTCCGAGATCGCGGAAGGTCAAGGCGGCGCCCATGCCCAGCATGACCACCGCCAGGATGATCGCCAGGATCGCCTGTTCGAACGGACCGACCATGAGCCGCCTCCCTATTCAGTCCCGGCCGGAGCCGACACGGTCGCCGCGGCGGCATGCTGTGCCGCGCGCACATCCTTGCGAAGAATCTTGCCCACCGGGGACTTCGGCAGCTCGTCCACGAAGACGACGTCGCGCGGCACCTTGTAGGAGGTGAGCCGCTCGGCCGCCCACGTGCGCACCGCCTCGGAGGTCAGCGCCGGGTCCGCGCGCACCACGACGGCACGGACGCGTTCGCCGGACTCGCCGGCGGGCATCCCGATCACGGCCGTCTCGCTGACGCCGGGGTGCGCGGCGAGCACCTCCTCCACCTCGTTCGGGTACACGTTGAATCCACCGACGAGGATGAGGTCCTTCTTGCGATCGACGATCTGGAAGTAGCCATCGCTGTCCATCACGGCGACGTCTCCCGTGCGCAACTCGCCCTTGCGCATCACTGCGGCGGTCTCGTCGGGCTGGCGCCAGTAGCCCGCCATCACCTGGGGACCCCGCGCGCACAGCTCGCCCGGTTCGCCGGGCGCCACATCCTTGCCCTTGTCGTCGGCGCAGCGGAGCACCGTGCCGGGCAGCGGGATGCCGACCGAGCCGGGCTTGACGACCCCGCCGAGCGGGTTGAAGGACAGCACCGGCGAAGCTTCGGTCAGGCCGTAGCCCTCGACGATCGGCGTGCCGGTGACCTCCTCCCAGCGCTCGGCCACAGAGCCGTGCAGGGCCATGCCGCCCGCGACCGACGCCCGCAGCTTCGCCGGCGGGTGGTCGAGGAACCAGCGCTCCTGGCACAGGGCGTTGAACAGCGTGTTGACGCCCGAGATCCACGTGACGGGGTAGTTCTCGAGGGCCCGCTTGAGGTTGACCAGCGGGCGCGGCGAGGGCACGAGGATGTTGTGCGCGCCGCGCTGATAGAAGCCGAGCAGATTCACCGTGAAGGCGAAGATGTGGTACAGCGGCAGCGCGGTCAGCACGCACTCCTCGCCCGGCCGCAGCTGATCGCCGATCATCTGGAGCATCTGCTCGCTGTTGGTGAGCAGGTTTCCGTGGGTGAGCATCGCCCCCTTGCTCACGCCCGTCGTGCCGCCCGTGTACTGCAGCGCCGCGAGGTCGTTGGGGCCCAGCTCGCGCCAGTAGGCGGCGGCATCCACGGCGGTGTGGGCCGCGCCGAGGCGCAGGGCATCCGTGAGGCGCGTGGCGGGGAACGTGATCTTCGGGAGGGTCCGGCTCCAGACGCGCTGAACAAGTCGAACCGTGCGGGAGACGTACCGCGGGAAGAACTCGGAGAGCTGCACGAGCACGACCGGCGGGTTGCCGAGTGACCCGAGGGCCGGTGCGAGCCGATCCGCGAACATGTCGACCACGACGACGGCCGAGACATCCGCGTCGGCGAACTGTCGTTCGATCTCCGTGGTCGTGTAGAGCGGGTTGGTGTTCACGAGCACGCATCCGGCCTTGAGGATGCCGAACGCGACCACGGGGTAGGCGAGGCTGTTCGGCATCTGCACGGCGACGCGGTCGCCGGGCTTGAGGGCCAGCTCCTCGCGAAGGTACTTCGCGAACGAATCGCTGTGCCGATCCACCTCGGCGAACGTGAGCTTGCCGTTCATTCCGTTCGGCAGGCACGCCGTGAAAGCGAGGGCGGAATCGTAGTGTCGAGCTGTCGTCACCACCATCTCGGGCAGCGATCCGAACTGCGAGGGAGCGAGCTCAGGCTCGACTCCGGGAGGGTAGTGCGCCGACCACGGATGTGTCATGGATCCCCTTTGAACCATTGATTTCCGGAGAGTTTACTCGTAATTTCCGATTCACGATACCCATGTCGTACATGGAAAAGGTCGAGCCCGCCGAGACCTCCCCCGATTGATTCGGAGGAGACGTCGCGACGGGCTCGACCCCCGAGTTATGCGGTGGCGGACTCCCGCTTCGGCAGCACCCATCCCGCACGCGGGAAGTGGCACGTGTAGCCGTTCGGGTACTTCACGAGGTAGTCCTGGTGCTCCGGCTCGGCCTCCCAGAACGGGCCGGACGGCTCGATCGTGGTGACGGCCTTGCCGGGCCAGAGGCCGGAGGCATCCACGTCGGCGATCGTGTCGCGGGCCACCTGCTCCTGCTCAGGGCTCAGCGGGAAGATCGCCGAGCGGTAGCTCGAGCCGATGTCGTTGCCCTGGCGGTCGCGCGTCGACGGGTCGTGGATCTGGAAGAAGAACGCGAGGATGTCGCGGTACGTCGTCTTCGACGGATCGAAGACGATCTCCACGGCCTCGGCATGGCCGGGGTGGTGGGGGTACGACGCGTGGTAGTTCGTTCCCCCGGTGTATCCCACGCGGGTCGCGAGGATGCCGGGCTGGCGACGGATCAGGTCCTCCATGCCCCAGAAGCAGCCGCCCGCGAGCACGGCGGTCTCGGTGCCGGGGGTGCGGGTGATCGCGCCGGTGTCGCTGGGTCCGCTGGTCATGAGTTCTCCTTCTGGTTGGTCGCGAACAGGCTACGGTACGCGCCGTAGCCCTCCTCCTCGAGCTTCTCGACGGGCACGAAGCGCATCGCCGCCGAGTTCATGCAGTAGCGCAGTCCGCCCTTGTCGCGCGGGCCGTCATCGAAGAGGTGGCCGAGGTGGCTGTCGGCGGAGGCGGAGCGCACCTCGGTGCGCGTCATCCAGAGGCTCTTGTCGGTCTTGGTGGACACGACGCTCGGCTCGATGGGCTTGGTGAAGCTCGGCCAGCCGCTGCCGCTCTCGAACTTGTCGAGGGACGAGAACAGGGGCTCCCCCGACACGATGTCGACGTAGATGCCGTCGGCGTGGTTGTCCCAGTACTCGTTGCGGAAGGGCGGCTCGGTGGCGTCCTCTTGGGTGACGCGGAACTGGTGGGGCGTGAGCTTGGCGAGAGCTTCGGGGGTCTTCTGGTACGACACTTAGGTCTCCTTCATGCGTCGCTGGATGCGGCGTCATGATCATGCAACAGCGGTTGACCGCGATTTGGTCCCGCGAAGCTGGGATTTGGCTGAGAGTTGCGGAGGTCGATCAGGCCGGACTCGCCGCCACTCCCCCGAAATGGGGGAGGGCCTCGACTTGCCTCAAGACTATAACGCTCTATAAAGTCATGTAAGCGGTTGTCCCACCCCCCTTACCCGAGGGAGAGCCGCACTAGATCCAAGGAGCAGTTATGCGTGTCATCGTCAGCGTCGAGCCCGGAGTGCTCATCGGCGTCATCAGCGGACGGTTCGATGCCCACGGCATCGAGCAGTTCGACAACAGCCTCGTCAACGCGATCAACGCCGAGCACCCCCACGCGGTGATCGACCTGTCGCAGGTGGAGTTCATGGACTCCAGCGCGCTCGCCGGTCTCGTGCGTGTGCTCAAGGCCACCGTCGCGTTCGGCGGTTCCATCACCCTGGTCGACCCCTCTGACGCGGCACGGATCATCCTCGAGCTCACGCGACTGGATGCCGTGTTCCCGATCACGGGATCCATGGTCGACGCTCGCACCCGCATCCTCACCGCGGCCTGATCCATGACCGCGATCATCGAGCGTCCGGCTCCGCTTCAGCGCGTCCGGGCGGAGCTCGCCCGGAGCCGTGCGCAGGCGGCCGTGGCCCTGCGGGAGGCGGTGCGCGCTGCCGATGTGCAGCACGCGCTGTCGACCAGTCATGAGGTCACGGTCGGCACGGTCTCGGCCGTGAGCGAGTCGCTGTGCCTCGACGGCGCCGGCGGTGACTTCGTCGACCTCATCGAGTGCGACGGGCTGATCCTCGCCGTGCTCGGCGATGTGTCGGGCAAGGGATCGGCGGCAGCGCTCATCGCGGCCGTCGTGCTCTCGAGCGTGCAGCACCACGTCGCGCAGCTCGGGGTCAACCCGGGCGCGGTTCTCGCCGCGGTCGATCGGTCGGTGTCCGCCATGCTCGGCCGCACCGGACGCCTCGTGACCCTCGTGATCGCCGCCGTGGACCCCGCGACGAGCACCCTGCGCATCGCGGCGGCCGGGCATCACCCCGTGGTGCTCGCCACCCCGGCCGGCACGACCCCGTTGGCCCCGGCCTGCCCTCCGCTGGGCGCCGACTCGCCGTGCGGCCATGACCTCGAGCTGTCGTTCGAGCCCGGCTCCACTCTCGTGCTGGCCAGCGATGGACTGACCGAGCAGCCCGATGGGGCCGGATTCGAGTTCGGTCTCGACCGCCTGAGCGAGCTGGTGACGCAGAGCCGTCACAACTCCCCCAGTGCCGTCGTCGCCCGCCTGCTCTCCGCCGTCGACCGGCACGCCGGCGCCCTGGGCGCCACCGATGACAAGGCCATCGTCGTGATCCGCGCGGGAGACACTCCGTGAGGATCCATGACTATCTCGTGGACAGCGGGGTCGACTTCTCTCACCTCGACGAGCGCCTGACCGCGTTGCTGACGCTGTCGGCGCCGTGGCTCGCCGGCGACGACGCTCGCCGCGCGCGCCTGGGGCTCCACGAGCTGCTGGTGAACATCCGTCGGCACGCCTATGCCGGCGAGGACGGCCCGATCAGCGTCGGGATGACCACCTCGAACAACAGCGTCACCGTGCTGGTGGCCGACTGGGGAGCCCAGCTGCCCGAGGTCGAGCGCCGCACCCTGCCCACCGTGTCGGATGCCGGTGGCTACGGCCTCGAGATCATCGAGAGCGTCTTCAGCGAGGTCGACTACCGTCGGGACGCTGGCCGCAACGAATGGATTCTCGCCGTTCACGCCGCGGATGTGGCTTCGCGGTGATCTCCCCCTCCCTCGCGCTGCCGCTGTCGGTGCGCGAAGCAGAACTGCGCGTGTCGCGACGCATCGTGCACATCGTCAGCGCGGTCTACGTGCTGGTGGCGTTCGTGGTGTTCCGCGACGTTCTCTTCGCCATCCCGTCGGTTCTGCGAGGCGAGGCCGTCATCGTCGGTGACGAGCTCGTTCCCTTCTTCAACGTCAACAGCCAACTGCTCGAGCAGGCCGCCGGCGAGTTCAATCAGCTCACCAACGGCTACGAGTTTCGGGTGCGCTACTCGTTCCTGACCACCTGGCTGCGGCACTATCAGGTGCTCCCGTTCGCGATCCTGATCGTGATTCCCGCGATCGTGATCGCGGCCTATCGCGCCTTCGTGTGGTTCATCACGGATGTCTTCCGCACGCTCTCCCCCGTGACCGTCGCCCTCGCGACCTCACTCCCGGTCGCCCTGCTCTACGGCATCATGATCTACGCCAAGGTGACCCACTTCTACACGCTCGTGCTGGGCCTGGCGATGGTGACGATCTCCATCCTGCTCATGGTGCACGCGCTGCTCTTCTCCACGAAGGGCTGGGTGAAGCGAGCCATCATCGCCTCCGTCGTCACCCTGCTCAACCCGGCCGTGCACTACCTCGTGCTGTTCGGCGTGTTCCTCGTCGTCGCGGGCGTGACGCTCGTGCTCGGCGAGTTGGCGTTCTGGATTCGTCGGGGTGGCCCGCGGCGGTTCGCCGCCGCCGTGCCGAAGCGGATGCGGGCGCTCACCGAGTGGGTGCGCCGGCCGCGACTGCCCTACCGCCCGATTCGTCGCATCCGTCTGTTCCTCAACCGGGCCGGCCAGACCACCCTCGGGCGCGGCGTCGCCGTCGTGGCGATCTTCGTGATCGTCACCCTGATCCCCTACATGCTGTTCGTCAACCTCGTCGCGCTGCGCGGAGTGGCGAACCTCTCCGAGACCGTGCCCGGCGACTACTACTTCATCCGTGACGCCTCGGTCTCGTGGCTGCACGTGCTGAGCTGGGATCTCGCCGGCATCATGGACAAGGTTCTCTTCGGCGACTACCTGGCCAAGGTTCCGCGGGTGAGCAACATGGTCTACTCGCTCGTCTTCCTCATCCCGTTCGTCGTGCCGCAGATCCGCCGCTCGCTGCTCACGACCCGCGCCCACCGCCAGCTGTTCGGTGTGCTCGCGGTGGTCTCGGCCTTCGCGATGTGGGCGACGATCGGCTACGCCGAGCCCCAGTGGTTTCCGAGCTTCCACCGCACGCTCGCGGCGGTGACCCGATCACTCGCCGCGACCGACGGTCCCGTGGGCTCCCTCGCCCTCAACCTCTCGTCGACGATCGTGCAGGTGCTCCGGTTTCCGCACCGGTTCCAGTTGCTGCTCTTCATCATCGGCCCCCTGATGATGTCCCTCGCCCTCGCGTGGACGATCGACGCCCTGCTGCGGCGATGGCAGCCCGATCACAACCCCGTCGCCGCATTGGGTGCCCGCCTCCGCCGCGACCGGGTTGTGCTGCGCGCCGCCGCGGTCGTGGCCGTCGGCTCGGTCTTCTTCGCGCCGCTGCTGTCGAACAGCAACTACCGCAGCGTCTTTCTCTCCGGCAACTTCGGTACCTTCATGTCGCCCTATCCCCTCCATGATCTCGCCGAACTGAAGGACGAGCTGCTGACCCTCGACGAGGGCAAGACGATCGTGCTGCCTCCGACCGAGACGGCGAAACTCGTGACCGACGAGAACGGCGTCGACCACAAGTTCATCGACAAGTTCTTCATCTATTACCTCGACCTGCCGAGCTACTACTACGGCCTCACCGGCGACAGTCAGAACAAGTTCGAGTTCTTCCTGCTGCTGCGCGGGCTCTACTACCAGCAGGACTGGTGGATCAACGTCGCCCGCGACATCGACCTGCGCTACATCGTGGTCAACAAGACCCTGCGCGACAACCGCGGCGTCGGCGCCGAGTACCTGCCCGACGTCGAGACCTTCATCGGGCCCGCGATGGAACGCCAGGAGGCGATGGGCTTCGTCGAGCAGCGCTTCGAGAACGACAGTTTCGTGCTCTACGAACTCACCGACCGCGCTCCCGTCGAGCGACAGAAGCTGCTGGTCGCCTCGAGCTGGAGCGAGTATCTCGCCCTCCTCTGGAACCGCCTCGAACTCACCAAGTGCTACGACCTCGAGTACCTGCCGTTCGCAGACAAGAGCACCATCACCGGCGGGCCGGGGGATGACCCGGCCCTGATCTATGCGGGCGCCTCACCCGAGACGGCTCTCGATCAATGGGCGTTGAAGAACCGCGACGAGTTCTTCACGCCGTCGCCCAAGATGTTCCCGTTCGACTCCGACATCGTGGCCTCGAGCTACTACCTCTCCCCCATGTTCCGCTCGTTCCTGATGTTCTCGACCACGAAGTGGAACCGAACGGAGATGATCACCCCGGGCGTCTTCGGCACCCTCAAGGGCTCGTTCGTGGCGGTGCCCCGTTCGACCCGCCTGACCATCGGCGTGAAGGTCCCCGAAGACGGTCAGTATCACGTGCTCCTGCGCGGGGCCGCCACCGGCAACGCGCTGACGATCAGTTCGTCGACCCTCGACATCCTCCGTTCGCTCGAGCTGCGCCCCACCCCGGGGTCGGTGGACTTCTACACCCAGGACACGGTCTACACCCCCGACCGCGTGCCGACCCCCGTCGCCGACGAGTCGGTCACCGAGCTCGGCGATCAGCTCGACAACGGACTCGTGGCCGTCAACTCGCGCAACGAGTACCACGACCTCGGTGTGATCACGGCCACGGCCGGTTCGCACGCGCTGCGCGTGGACAAGCTCGACGAGAACCCCCTGCTCGTCGAGGGAATCCTGCTCGTTCCCGAGGCCGAGTACCAGGCCCTGGGCCAGTCGTCGGACTCGACGATCATCACCTCACCGGATCAGCTCGAGTGCGGCACGAAGTACGACGTCTTCGGTCCCGCCAGCGAGGGCTACGTCGACCCCGCCGCGAACGAGGCGCACGCCGACCTCACCGAGGAGGAGCTGCTCAACCTCGCCGCCGCCGGCGTCGACCAGCTCGAACCCGACGAGTCAGGTGGCCTCGGCGCCGACTGGCTGGTGCTGATCCTCGCGGCCGTGCTGCTGCTCGCCGCCGCCCTCACCGTGCGCGCCCGCACCCGGGCGCACGTGGATGACGCGCTCCCCCTCGACCCCGCTGACCCCGATACCGATCCCAAGAACCCCGATCCCGAAACCCTCGATCCCGAAACGCCCGATCCCGAATTGAGAGACCGCTCATGACCCCCACCTCCCCCGCCCGCATCGTGCTGCTCGGCACCCACGGGCAGTACAACATCGGCGACGAACTGCTGCTGTCCACGTTCCTCCACCAGCTCGGTGCCCAGCACTCCTACGTCGTGAACACCTACGACGCGGTGGATACGGCGCAGCGCATCGATCCCGCCCTCCAGGTGGAGTTCATCAACACCGCGGGAGACCGTCGCGCCCTGCTGCGGCACCTGCGCAAGGCCGACGCGGTCGTGTTCGCCGGCGGGAGCATCCTCAAGGAGCTCTCGGCGGCGACGGCGCGCAACCGCTACTCGACGCTGCTGATGATCCTCGCGGTCGTGACCTTCGCGCGGATGGTCGCGCGCGCCCCGATCGCGATGCTCAACATCGGGGTCGGCCCGATCCGCACCCGGCTCGGGCGACGCCTCGCGGGCCTCATCCTCGCCCAGGTGAACCTCGTGACCGTGCGGGATGCCGGATCGGCCGCCCTGTGCGAGCGGATCGGCGTGCGCCGCACCGTCGTGAGCTCGACCGACGCCGTGTTCTCGGTGGAGCCCGCCTGGCTCCGGGGCTCGGAGGCATCCGCGGCGACGAAGGCGACCCCGTCCTCCCCGCTGCGGATCGCCCTGAGCCTCAACCACGACATCGACGTTCCCGAGAACTGGGAGCACGTGATGTCCACGCTCGCCGACGCCGTGCGCGACCTCGGCCGCACGCGACGCATCGAGGTGCACGGCCTGCCGATGCAGTCCCGCGGCAAGACCCACGACGACGCGAGCGTGCTGCGCGAGTTCGCCACGCGCGTGCCCGGCATCCCCGTCATCGAGCACCTGCCGAACGACCACCACGAGGTCGCCGCGATCATCGAGAGCTGCGACCTGCTCGTGGCCGAGCGCCTGCACGCGATCATCACGAGTGCCAAGCTCGGGGTGCCCGTCGTGCCGCTCGCCTACGACGTGAAGGTGCGCCAGGTCTCGACCACGCTCGGACTGGATGACCTCAGCATCGATCTGAGCGTCCCGATCGTCGCCGACGAGGTGCGCGCGTCGATCGAGCGGGTCGCTCGCGACCTGCCCGGCGCCCGCGCATCCCTCCTCGCCCACAGCGCCGACCGCGCTGCCCAGTCGCGGCAGAGCTTCGACCTGGCGCGCGGCTGGCTCGCCGAGGCCACCCGATGACCGCCGTGGCCGAGCGCGGGCGCAGCGTGCGCACGATCGTCTCGGGAACGGCGCTGCTCTCCACCACCATGCTCATGGTCGCGGCGGCGAACTACGGGCTCAACTTCGTGCTCGCGCGCCTGCTCGACCCCGCGGCCTTCGGCGACGCGACGCTGGCGATCACCCTCGTGCTCACGTCCGCGATCGTCGCGGCCACCGTGCAACTGGTCGCCTCGAAGTCGGTCGCCGCCGCACCCGAGACCGTCGAGGCCGTGCGCCGCACCCTCGTGCGCGTCGCCCTGGGCGCGGGCGCGGTCGCGCTCGCCATTCTCGGAGGCGGGGCGTGGCTCATCGCCGATGCGCTGAACCTGTCGACCCCGTGGATGCTCGTCATCATCGCCCTCGGACTGCCCGTGTACTTCGTGCAGGCCGTGCACCGCGGCGCCCTCCAGGGTCAGCTGCGCTTCAGTCGCCTCGCCCTGAGCTACGGAGTCGAGGCCGCCGTGCGCGTCGGCGTGGTGATCGGTCTCGTGGCCGCGGGGTTCGGCGTGATCGGCGCGGCCGTCGGCATCCTGCTCTCCTTCGTGGCCTCGGCGCTCGTTGCGTGCGCCCCCTCGCGGGTGCGCACGCCCGCCACCGCCGGCATCCCGTGGGCCTCGCTCAAGGCCACCGTGGTGCTGGCCGCGGTGATGCTGCTCGGGCAGACCCTGCTCAACAACGCCGACCTGGTGATCTCCAAGGCCGTGCTCGATCCGGCGACCGCGGGAACCTACGCCGCCGCCGCGGTGCTCGGGCGCTCCGTCTTCTTCGTCTCGTGGTCGGTCGTGCAGGTCGTGTTCCCGGTGATCGCCTCCGGCACGAGCACGCCGCAGCAGCGCCTCCGGGCTGTGGCCACCGCCGTCGGCGTGATCGTGCTCGTGGGCGCGGTGGGGGTCGCCGTGGCGTCGCTCGCCGGCGACGACCTCGTGCGCCTGCTCTTCGGCGCGGGCTACGGCGCGGCCGGTCCCCTGCTGGTTCCCTATCTCGTGCTCACGTCGCTCGTGGCCCTCGCGAGCCTGTTCGCCGCGATCGACCTCGCCCGCGGTCGGGCGCGCGGTCCCGTCATCCTCGCGATCGGCGCGGTGCTGCAGACGGTGGCGCTGGCGCTGTGGGCGACCACCCCGCAGACGCTCGTTCTGGTGCAGATCATCGGGACCACGGTCACGGTGATCGCTCTGAGCGTCTCCCTCGCCCTCCACGCGCGGCAGTCCCGCCGCGCACTCTCCCACTAGACAAACTTTATAGTTCGCTATAGTATTTGTCGTAGTACTGAAGCGACCAAGGAAACCCATGCCCTCTTCATCTCCCGCCGCCTACGCGGCATACGCGAAATGGCGCGACACGCCGAACACCGGACCGATCGACATCAGCGTCGTGATCCCGGCCTACAACGAGCAGGAACGCATCGTTCCCACGATCGGGGCCTTCGCGGCTCACCTCGCCCAGTCCGACCTCACGTGGGAGCTCATCGTCTCCGACGACGGATCGCGTGACTCCACGCGGGCCCTCATCGCGCTGCTCGATCACGCCAACGTGCGCGTCGTCGAAGCGCCGGCCAACGCCGGCAAGGGCGCCGCCGTCAAGCGCGGCTTCGCGGCGGCCCAGGGTCGGCTCGTGCTGTTCTCCGACGCCGACAACGCGACGCCGGCGCAGGAGCTCGACGGCCTCCTCGCGTGCATCGAGGCGGGGGCCGACGTGGCCATCGGCTCGCGCAACGCCGACGGGGCGGAGGTTCTCAACCGCTCCCTGCTGCGTCGCACACTCACCGCGGGCCTGCGCGCCGTCGTGCGTCTGGGCCTGGGCATCGGCGTCACCGACACCCAGTGCGGCTTCAAGCTGTTCACGGCCGAGGCCGCCCACCGCATCAGCGCCGCCCAGACGGTCGAGGGCTTCTCGTTCGACCTCGAGATGCTGCACCTCGCCGAGGGCTTCGGCTACGAGATCGCCGAGGTGCCCGTGCGCTGGTTCGACGCGCCCGGCTCGAAGGTCAGCCCGGGCCGCGAGGCCATCCGGTTCGTGCTCCAGATCGGGCGCATCCGCCTCAACCGCATTCGCGGGGTGTACCGCCATGCGTGAGTCCACGATCGTCGTCGTCACCGCCCTCAGCCCGAGCGGCGCCACCCTGGCCGAGTACGGCCTGCACTTCCTCACCGCGCTCGGCACCAAGCCCGGCGTTCGCGTCATCGCCCTCGTCGAGGACCTCCCGGTCGAGTACCCGACGATCCCCGGCGTCGAGCTGCGTCGCGCCTGGACGTTCGGCTCGCTCGCCACTCCCCTGGCTCTGGTGCGCGCCGTGCGTGCGGCCAAGGCCGACGCCGTCGTGATCAACGCGCACTTCACGAGCTTCGGCTCCTCCATGGTGTCGGCCGCCCTCGGGCTCACGACGCCGATGCTGCTGCGCATGTTCGGCATCCCCGTGATCACGCTCATGCACAACATCGTGGAGACGGTGGATCTCGGCGCGGCCGGCTTCCACGCGCCGCGCCCGGTTCAGGCCGTGCTGCGTGCCATCGGCACCGCTCTCACGTGGGTGGTGCTGCGCTCCACGCTCGTGACCACCACCATGCCGCGCTACGTGGAGATCCTCCGCGCCAAGTACGGCGCCAAAAACGTCGCGCTCACCCCTCACGGCGCGTTCGACGTTCCCGCCCCGCCGGCGGTGGTGGATGACGCACCCGAGGTCGTCATGACGTTCGGCAAGTTCGGCACCTACAAGAAGGTCGACGAGCTCATCACCGCGGTGCGCTCCCTCGAGCGCCCCGGGCTCAAGCTCGTGATCGCCGGAACCGACAGCCCCAATACCCCCGGCTACCTCGCCGAGGTCGCGCAGCGGCGCGGCGGCGATGACGTTGAGTTCATCGGCTATGTCGCCGAGGAGGACGTCGAGCGGGTGTTCCGTTCGGCCTCCGTGACCGTGTTCCCCTACACGGCCACCACCGGCAGCTCGGGCGTTCTGCACCAGGCCGGCTCGTTCGGGGCTCCCCCGATCCTGCCCCGCATCGGCGACCTCAAGGAGCTCGTGGAGGAGGAGGGCTACACCGGCGCGTTCTTCGATCCGGAGAGCACCGACGATCTGGCACGCGCCATCCGCGACCTGCTCGACGACCCGGCGGAACGGCAGCGAATCGCCCACAGCAACTACTCGGCCTCGGTCGGGCTGTCGCTCGACGAGGTCGCGGACTGGTACCTCATGCACCTGGGCGCGATCCTGCACGACAACCCCGTGGCGTTCTGGGCGATCGGCACGCCGACACCAGAAATTGTCCCCAAAGTTCATAAAGTTTTGTAGCATGTACCCCATGCTTCCTACTCCTGAACTTGTCGCGCGCATTCGGGCGGAGAACGGCGACACCCAGGAGGGTCTTGCCCGCCGCATGGGCGTGTCCTTCCCGACCGTGAACGCGTGGGAGCGCGGCCGCAGCGAGCCCAGTGCCCGCCACCGCGCCACGCTCGACGAGCTCGCGACCGAACTCGGCATCGTCTACGAACTCGTGATCCTCGTGATCGACGACGACCCCGTGACCAACGAACTCGTGCGCGCCGCGGCCAAGGGCGTCGACGCGAGCGTGGTCGTCGAGTACGCCGAGAACGGGTGGGAGGGGCTCGTCAAGTGCGGCGCGCTCAAGCCCAGCCTGCTGTTCCTCGACATCATGATGCCCGGCATCGACGGACTTGAAGTGGCGCGACGCCTTCCCACCGTGGGCGGCCTCGACGACCTCCGCGTGGTGTTCGTCACCTCGTCGACGAGCCCCGACGTGCTCTCGCGGGCCGCCTCCCTCGGCAACGCCGTGATGGGTAAGCCCCTCGAGATCGACGCGCTCGCCCAGACCATCCGGGAGTCGCTCGCCCAGGCGGCCATCCGGTGAGCCCCACCACCTACGGCACGCTCGGCGAGATCGTCGCCGGGCTCACCGCGGCGGTCTACCGAACCACGGTGACCGGGCGAGTCGTGGCCGGCAACGCCGCGCTCGTCACCCTGCTGGGCGCCGAAACGTTCGATGAGCTGGAATCGCTCGACGTGCGCGACCTCTACGCGGACCCCGCGCGCCGCGAGTGGCTCATCAACCGCGCCCGCGCGGGCCTCGACATTCCGGTGGAGGACCTCCAGATTCGTCGGCTCGACGGGGGTCTGCGCTGGGTGCGACTCACGTCGCATCCGGTGCTCGACGACGACGGGGAGATCGCGTTCTTCGAAGGCGTGATGGAGGACGTCACGTCGCTGCACTCCGTCGACGCGACCCTCCAGCAGTCCAACGCCCTGCTCGACACCCTCACCAACATGCAGGACCAGTACTTCGCCGGGGTCGACCTCGGCGTGCTGTTCGACGGCCTGCTCGACGACCTCCTCAAGTCCACCGGAAGCTCCTACGGCTTCATCGCCCAGGTGCTCGAGGATGCCGACGGCCGCTTCCTGCGCACGTGGGCGATGACCGACATCTCCTGGAACGACGCCACCCGCGCCATGTTCGCCCAGTACGGGCCGCGCGGCATGGAGTTCCACAACCTCGACACCCTGTTCGGTCGCGTGGTCACCACCGCCGAACCCGTGATCTCCAACGAGCCCCTCAAGGACCTGCGGGCGGCCGGGCGGCCGAACGGGCACCCCCCGCTCGACTCGTTCTTCGGTATCCCGATCGTCAAAGGCGGCGAGGTGAAGGGGGTCATCGCGCTCGCCAACCGGCCGGGCGGCTTCGACGAGAGCCTCGTGCACTTCCTCGCGCCCCTCGCCGCCACCGTCGGAAGCCTCCTCGAGGCCGCCATGGTGGAGAAGGCCAGCGCCGAGGCGCGGCGTCGCCAGCAGCGCAGCGAACAGCTCCACCTCTCGATCGTCGAGAGCGCCGCCGACGCCATCGTCACGTTCGGCGAGGGTGGCCGCATCCTGCTCGCGAATGCCGCCGCCAGGCAGCTCATGGGGGTCGGCGACGCCGAACTCGTCGGTGACCGGCTCTTTCGGTTCGTTCCGCCGGCGTCGTTCCGCAAGGCGGTCGAGCGATCGCGGCGCGCCGTGGAGTCCGGGGCCAGCGTCGAACTGTGGGTGCGGCGCCACGACGGCAGCGAGCATCCCGTCGAAGCCACCGTCGTGCAGGTGGAGGGTGACGACGGTCACCTCACCACGGTGATCGCCCGCGACATCACCGCGCGCAAAGACCTCGAGAGTGCGCTGCGCACAGCCCGCGACGCCGCCGAGAGCGCGGCGCGCGCCAAAGACGAGCTGCTCGCCGGCATGAGCCACGAGCTGCGCATGCCCCTCAACGCGGTGATCGGGCTGTCGGCAGTGCTGCAGCGCGAACTGCACGGGCCGCTCACCGAGAAGCAGCGCGAGTATGTGGCGCAGATCGAGTCGGGCGGGCGCCACCTGCTGCAGGTGATCACCAACATCCTCGACATGGCCAAGGCCGAGGCGCAGCGGATCGAACCCAAGTTCGCCCGTCACGACCCGGCCACGATCGTCGCCGAGGCGGTCGGACTGGCGGGCGACCTGGCCATCGGCAAGGGGCTCACCCTCAACAACGCCGTCGGCGCCGGCCTCCCGCCGATCTGGGTCGACGCGATCCGCGCGCGGCAGATCATGCTCAACCTGCTGTCGAACGCGGTGAAGTTCACCGAGGCCGGCGGCCGCATCGACATCACCGCCCGCGTGGATGACACGGCAGTCGCCATCACGGTCACCGACACCGGAATCGGCATCGCGCCCGAGAACCACGACACCATCTTCGAGGCCTTCGAGCAGGTCGACTCCACCCTCGCCCGCCGCTTCGAGGGCACCGGCCTCGGCCTCGCCCTCAGCCGCAGCCTCGCCGAACTGCAGGGCGGCTCGATCACGGTGGAGAGCACCCTCGGCGTAGGGTCTGCGTTCACCGTGACGTTCCCGGTGGCGCCCTAGGCGGGTCGAGCTCGTCGAGACCTCCCTCCCGAGGCGGGTCGAGCTTTTCGAGGCCTCCCGCCCGAGGCGGGTCGAGCTCGTCGAGACCTCCCTGCCGCTACCTCTCCAGGTCAGGGTCTTCGTCGACCCGTTCCTCCTGGTCAGGCATGCTCAAGTCAACCGTGTGCCCGCTGCGGTCCGTCATGGGCGGCGGGCCTTCGTGATCCATCGCGCCGTCCATCACGGGCTCGCTCTGCTCGTCCGGGGTCGTGGGTAGGTCCTTCGTCATGGCGCATCCCTCATTCGTGTCGTCCCCTCAGCGTGCGCCTCGTGGAGAGCTGCGGCTAGGGGTTGACTCGGATGTCACATGCGCGCGCTCCCCTCACCTCACGTCACCTCACGTTCAAGAGTCGCGGTCATCGGTGCCTGGCCGGCCGCGCGGCAACCCGAGTCATCGACTCGTTCGCGTAGCGAGCTGCAGGTAGTGCACGGAGCTCTTCGCTTGATGCTGCGTGAGGGAGTAGGGATTCACGACGTCAAATGGTCTCGAGCCGCGAACACCTCGAAGAACCACGCGAGCGCATCATCAATCTCGCGACGGGCCACCTCATCTCCGAGCACCTCGATGGCGATCGGTGGGCGCGAGTTGAGTCGTGACTCTGAAATCTCCACCCCTGGCGCGCGGTTCAGACGTTCACGAAACTCGTTACGGACGGCAATGTCATCAAAAGGTGGGCGCACCAATAGATGCTGGAAGGCGACTTCGACAGAGATGTCGGGATATATGGCGATAGGTCGAACGCGACGGACACCGGCTACCGCCTCTGGAACCAGGAACACGCACGAGGTCATCTCGCCCCACCCGTAGTCAAGTTCACCCCCCATTTGGCTCCAGGAACGCATGAGCGACAACACGCCGTGCTGCACGGCGGGCGAGTTGTGATTCTCAAGCTGTACCAAGAACTTTTGCGCCCGGTCGTCTTCGCCGGGAGGGACTGAAATGTCCTCGAACGATCCTCCCGGTTCTAACCCCAGACGCTCAGCCAGTTGCTCGACTTTCACTCGCTGTGATGGGTCAGCGCGGTGCTGCGCGTCGAATCGAAGCCCCTCAGCTTGAAGTGCCTCAAGGGGGTCTCGATGGTCATCTGGGTTTGTCCATCGAAAACCCGGTGAGATTCCACCCGAAGATTGGAGTACTCGCCAGGCGCCCTCGAGATCCAATCTAGCCATGTGCTGACCCATAGGATTCGGGTGCGTGCCGATGAGGGCGGCGAGATCGCCATACGACGTCCACTCCCCTTGCGCGAGAGTCAGCACTGCGCGATGGGCTAGATCCCAGTCGACCCCGGATCGAGACGACGTGTCGACGAACAGCGGGCCGGGCCACTCCCTCTTCACCAATTCGGCGAGGCGCGCACCACGAGCTTCGATCTCCTTCGGCGTCCACGCGTCGCTCGCAGAGATTTCCCGATTGAGTTGGAATCCACTTTCGGCCAATCGCGCTCGCTTCTTCTCGAACGGAAGGTTGCTGAGCTCGGAGTTGTAGGCGGTAAGCGTGAGGTTGCCTAAGGTGTGGACGAGCCCAGCATGCAAGGACTCGATCGTCTCATCGTCGGTGACGAAGGGGTCGAGAGCGGCCTCCCACTCGGGCGTCAGGGTCTGCGGAAGAACATGCTCAATGGTTGCAGTGCTCGCGTCAACTCTCTCCTTCGACCCGTAGGCCTCTTCGAGCCACTGAAGCAAGAGCTTTCTCTGCGCTGGTCGTCCCTGGAAGTAGAACGGAATGGTCGACACGGCCACGTCGATCTCGGCGTCAGTCCCATAGGTCTTGCGACCCGTCGAGAAGTAGTCCCGAATAGTCTCCGCCGATGGCTGATCCTGGCGAATCTCAGAACTCGCGCCGAGCATGATTCGGTTGATGCCGGTCGTTGCGCGTCCCACGATCACTCGGCGCACGAGGAAGGATTCGACAATTCGAAGAGTGTCTGCCACAGCGTCGGCCGACTCGATGCCGGCCTGCCTGCGGGCGAGCAGCTGGAGAACCAAGGGATCGACTGTGGTTGTACCCCACTGCTTCAATCGGATGAGCCGTTTGCGGAGTTCTTCGTGAACTTCGCGACTTGGGTCGCGCATCGTCGCCAACAGAGCTGCGAGGCCAGACCACCGACGCACCTCAGGAGCGATCTCATCATCAGGGAGCGTGTCGAGCCGTTTCTGCTGGCTTGAGTACACGTCGGTCTGTGTCACAAGCGGTTGTCGCATGACGATGTCTAGCCAGAACAACTGTTGGAGATCGTTTGCGTCCAACAGACGCTGCATCGGCAGCCAGGTCGACTCATAGATATCGTCTCCCTGCGTTCCCAGACGCATGAACACATAGTTTCTGAGCAGGTCACCCTGAGTTAGGGGCTTTCCGGTGTTGTTGAGGGACTCAAAAATTCGATAAACATTGTCGTCGCCGCGGGCCGTGATAGCGACGAACACGAGTCCCTCAAGAATCGCCTCCTGCACACGGGTGATGTCGTGAGGATCATCGGGGTCATCTGCCTCGCGCAGTTTCTGCGAAAAGAACTTGTAGGCGATTGCCATGTTCGAGTTCGGGTCATCGACGGTCCGACCGTCGAGGATCGCGCGATAGGCATCTCGGTCAGCCTGTGTCGGGAGCACCTTGAGATGCCCGTCACCCTCGCTAAAGCGATTGACGAGATATGACTCGTGCAGCATCGTTCGCATTGTCGTGCCTTGTGGGTCGTGTTTCTCGACGTAGTCACGAAGGGCACACAGCAGGATCGTCAGCGTAGTCAGGCGCTGCTGCCCATCGACCACCAAGAACTCTGTTCCCGCAGGACCGGATTTGCCGATGGAGAGCACGAGCGAGCCCATAAAGTGGCCGGCCGATGAGTTTTCGGCGCGTTCTAGCGCCAGACGCTCGATGTCATCCCACAGTCGCTGAACCTGGCTCTTCTCCCACGAGTAAGGGCGCTGGTAAAGCGGCACCCGGTACTGCTTCGTGCCATCAAGAATGGTTCGAAGGGCCGTTTCTTGCACATCCATAGGGGGTCCTCTGGGTCGAGCGTCGGTGCTGTCGTCGTTCCATCACTGACCTTAGTAAGTTTCCGTCAGGTGAGGGTGCAGGAGGACGAGAGGACGACGTTTGCTACGAGAATTGACGACGAACGAACTCGGCTTCCTCTGCTGACAGCGTCCACCGCTGGTGCTTCTCCACCTCGGGCCTCATCTCAACATCTCGAAGCCACTGGCGAATAGTTTTGGCGTGCACGCCGAGCTCGTCAGCTAGTTGCTCGGGGGTGAAGCTGTCACCGTCTTCGGTCGGAGTTCCCATAGTGCGAGGCTAACGGCTTCCACTGACGCCCTCAGGCGACATCTTGCTCGTTGAAGGCAACGCTGGTCTGCAGCACGGCCGCTCGTCGTTCACGGGGCTTCGGTCGTCGGCAGAGGCATTCGCCCGAGGCCCCAAGTGGTTCGACTCGATGCGTGCGGCTGCCGCGCGGAACCCATTGTTCACGCCGCGAGGACAACCTTGTCGGTGTAGAACGAATGCTCGCCATCCTCGTCCTGCCAGTAGACCATGGTCGGAAGCGCTTCGATGCTCTTCTGCGGGCTCTCTAGGGCTGCAAGAGTCTGCTTCGAGGAGTCAATCAGGGAAGAGAAGCCCTTGACGATCGCGAGCTCACTCTCGAGGGTGGTGACGTAGGCGGCACGAAGTGCGTCCAGTTTCTTCGCTGCGGCGGCACCTTTACCGCCAATGAACTCGGGGAGACTTCTCTCGACCCAGGGCATGTCGTTGAGCTTGGTCTCGCGCTCCTTGATCGCGTTGCGAAGAGTCTCAGAGCGCTTCAGGAGCTCCTGCCAGAAATCGATCCCGCCTTCGATCTTCTGCTTGAGGCGCTGAACGGAAGCCGCGACTGACTTCGGGTTCTCTTGGAGGTCAACACAAACGCGAAGGTACGAAACGCGGAGGTCGAGGCATGACGCGAGCATCGCACTATGCGCATCGAAGCTTGAGCGGCGCACGTCTGCGATGTCGTCGACATCCGTGACCGCATGCGTCTCAACGAAGTAACGGAACCTCTCCGTGAGGCGGCGCACATCGTGCTCCGCAAACGCCAACCGCACGAGCATGTCCTGCGAAAAGTATCCGGCGTCCTGATACTGCTCGTAGATCTCGTCGACTAGGAGGGATGCCGCCGCGAGTTCGGCAGCGTGTGTCGCCTCGGCTCGGGCGATCGCCTTGTCGAGTGTGCTCTTGATGTCGTTGAGCTTCTGATCGACCTTGTGGAACTGCTCGAGCATGATCACCGCCGTGACCATCTGCATCGCCATCAGCGGGCCTACAACCGGGAGTGAAGAAGCGACGGCGATGAACGGCGCTTGAGCGACGATTCCCGACGTGCCCATCACAGCGCTGCCCACCCCCGAACCGATCTGCATCAATGTGGCGGGGTTCGCCGTCGCCATGAAGAGCGTGGACGAGAAGGCCGCGGATGCTGCCGTGGCGGTGCCCCCGACACCGGCAACGGCCATCGCCCGCATCCCCTGCGGCGAAATCGCCTTGCCGTCTGACGTGTAGTTGCCGGTCGTGAGGTAACCGCTCCGCAAGTCCGCCAGCATCATTTCCCGCAGCTGCCCCTGGAACTCGAAGACCGCCATCTCCGATCCCCCAACGGTGATTCGCTGCACAGCAACTTTTTCGGGATTCGTCATGATTCGCCTCTCGGGCTCTCGGGGTTGTTCAGACTCTAGTCGGGGCTACCGGCGAACTCGGAAGGCAGCCGATGGGGGTTCATCTAGTCGCGAGCACCCAGTCCAAAGAACCGCTCGAAGAACTCCCCGAGCTTCTCGATCACGCGCTGCTTCTTCTCGCCGTGGCCGCCGTCTGCCGCGAAGCGTGACGTCGCGGGCAGCACCTTTGTGATCGCCGTCCCGCTGGTGCGCACGCCACCATCGCGGAAGGCCATCTCGATGAAGGCGCGGGTCTCATCGGGGCGCAGGTTCTCCTCGGCGATGATCTGGTCGAGCTCGGCCTCACGCGTGGCCGCGATGAATCGGCTCCACTCTTCGTCGATCTCGCCGGTGACCGAGATGGAGTCGACGAAGGCGATAATGAGGTCCTTTTTGTTGCGAAGGCTGGGGCTGGCATCCACGGCTCGGGTGATCTCGGCGCGGATCTCCTTGTCGTCGCCGTCGCCGCGCATCTCGCGGTACTTCTGCACGAGCATGAGGATGTAGTCGACGTTGATCTCGACCTGCTTGATGAGCTCGATCTCGAAGACGACGTCGTCGTTGATCACTTCCTTCTCGGAGTCCTTGGCGTCGCGGAAGTCGGCGTACAGATCGAGGTAGAGGCTGCGATAGTCCTGGGCTTCGCGCGCAGTGAGCTTCTCGTTGCCGTCGAAGTCGTCGAACGAGGTGAGGATGTTCTCCAGCCGCAGGATCGCACCGAAGAGGGCGATGAAGTCCTTCTGCGCCTGCTCACCGATTATCTGCTGGCCGAGCGGAAAGCTGTCGAGCAGCTCTCGCACCTTGTCGGTGTAGTCGGTGTAGTAGTGGCCATAGGGCTTGAGCACGGCGATGCCCTTGGCATCCTTGTTGCCGAAGAGGGCGAGGGCGTCGTTGGTCTGGTCTTCGAGGTCGCGGAAGCTGACGATGTTGCCGTAGGTCTTGACCGAGTTGAGGATGCGGTTGGTGCGCGAGTACGCCTGGATCAGTCCGTGGGCGCGCAGGTTTTTGTCAACGAACAGCGTGTTCAGAGTGGTGGCGTCGAACCCGGTGAGGAACATGTTGACGACGATGACCATGTCGAGCTCGCGGTTCTTCAGCCGCAGCGAAAGGTCCTTGTAGTAGTTCTGGAACTTGTCGTCCGAGGTGTCGTAGCTCGTCCCGAAGAGCTCGTTGTAGTCCTGGATCGCATCTTCGAGGAAGTCGCGGGACGAGGCATCCAGCGCGCCTGTCTCGAAACCCTCCTCCTCCAGCGCGCCGTCTTCGACGGTCTCGTTGGCCCCGTAGGAGTAGATCAGTCCGATCTTGAGGCGGCGGTCGGACGGCAGCTCCTGTTGCTGGATCGCGAACTGGTTGTAGTACCGCTTCGCAGCGTCGATCGACGCGGTGGCGAAGATGGCGTTGAACCCGTTCACGCGGTTGGCGATCGTGACGGCATCCACCTGGTTGCGGCCGGCAGCGACCTCGCTGACATTGGCGACTCGCTGGTGCACGTAAGAGCTGGCGCGCTTGGTCTTCTGGTCGAAGTGCTCGAGCGTGTATTGCACCACCTGGCGGATGCGCTCCGGCGACAGCAATGCCGCCTCGGTGTCGATCGCCGAGACCTGCTTGTCGGTGAGCCCCTCGGGCAGCTTGATCGTGTTGACGTAGTCGATGCGGAACGGCAGCACGTTCTTGTCGGTGATCGCGTTGACGATCGTGTAGGTATGCAGCTTCTCGCCGAACGCCTTCTCGGTAGTCTTTAACTGCGGGTTGCCGCCGCCGCCCATGTTGGCGGTGAAGATCGGCGTGCCGGTGAATCCGAACAGGTTGTAGCGGTTGAACGAACGGGTGATCGAGGTGTGCATGTCACCGAATTGCGAGCGGTGGCACTCGTCGAAGATCAGCACGACGTGCCCGTCGAAGATCGCGTGCCCTTTGTTCGCCGGCGAGGCGATGAACGTCGCGAGCTTCTGGATCGTCGTGATGATGATCTTGGCTTGCGGGTTCTCGAGCTGCTTCTTGAGCACCGCGGTCGAGGTGTTGGAGTTCGCCGCACCCTTCTCGAACCGGTCGTACTCGCGCATGGTCTGGTAGTCGAGGTCTTTGCGGTCGACGACGAACAGCACCTTGTCGACACTCGGCAGGCGACTGGCCAACTGCGCGGTCTTGAAGCTCGTGAGGGTCTTTCCCGACCCGGTGGTGTGCCACACGTACCCGCCAGCGCCGATCGTGCCGAGCTTCTTGTAATTGGTAGAGATGTCGATGCGCTGAAGGATCCGCTCAGTCGCGACGATCTGGTACGGCCGCATGACCAAGAGCATCTGGTCCACCGTAAGCACGCAGTACTTCGTCAGCACGTTGAGCAGCGTGTGCTTGGCGAAGAAGGTCTTGGCGAAGGCTGTGAGGTCGGTGATCGGCTTGTTCTGCGCATCCGCCCACCATGACGTGAACTCGAACGAGTTGCTCGTCTTCTTCGCCTGCTTCGCGCCATCCGCTTCCTTGAGGTGCTGGCGACGGGTCGTGTTGGAGTAGTACTTGGTGTGGGTGCCATTGCTGATGACGAAGAGCTGCACGTAATCAAAGAGCCCGCTGCCAGCCCAGAATGAGTCGCGCAGGTAACGATCAATCTGGTTGAACGCTTCACGGATCACCACCCCGCGCCGCTTCAACTCGATGTGAACCATCGGCAGGCCGTTGACGAGCAGGGTGACGTCATAGCGGTTGCTTCGAGCTGCACCGCCGTCGCCCTGGGCAATCTCGTACTGGTTGATCACCTGCAGGTGGTTGTTGTGGATGTTCTGCTTGTCGATCAGCCGCACGTTCTTTGTGCTGCCGTCATCGCGGTTCAGCAGCTGAACGTGATCCTCCTGGATGCGCTTCGTCTTCTCCGGAAGGCCGTCGTTCTTCCCTGCGATACGCGACCCGAAGAAGGTCCCCCACTCCTTGTCGGAGAAAGTAATGCCGTTCAACCGTTGCAGCTGGGTGCGAAGATTCGCGACCAAATGCGCCTCGGATGTGATCGGGAGGTATTCGTAGGCCTGCGACTGCAGGAGCTTGATGAACTCCCGCTCGAGATCCGCCTCGGACTGATAGGAGGATGCTGAATGTGCGTCTGGAGTGAACTCGGCGACAACGGTGCTCTCGGTCGAGACAGCGATCGGGTCGTACCAGCGAGGAATCGACTCGTTCACAACGCAGCCTCCCATCTGAATGCCTTCAGGAACTCCTGAAACTCCCCCTTCAATGCCTCCTTGTACTCGTCGGCGACCGCCGAACTCTCCAGATCCGCGAACCGATCATGACTATAGAGATTGAGAACTTTGGTGAGCAGAACTGCGTCAGGCCCGGTGAGCAGATCGCCCCAACCTCCTGTGTGCCCGAGAAAGTTGGCCGTTTTCTCAAGGAGGGCTCGGAACTGATTGAAGTGTGCCCGTTGAACCGAATCCTCCAGAATCGCTCCCTGAATCTCTTTGACGATCCCAAGGTGATAGCTAAACGGTGAGTCCTTGAACTGCCTGGTAAGCGTCCATCCGGCAACTGGTCCTCGTGTGAGGACAAACGCCTGGTCGCCTTTCCGGCGGAGCGAGTTGAACAAGACGTTGAAGAACAGTGCGTGATGTGTCGTGATCAAGAACCGTAGTTCAAGATCAGACGCCCGCTTTATCAGATCCGCTAATGCGAGGGCGACTGAGACGATGCGCACGTCGTCCATAGAAGAAACTGGATCGTCAATGACCGCCAGGTTCAGGAGGTCATAACTTGTCGTCGAACGCAGGTCCGCAGGATCGCTGAGCGTGTCGATCGCCTCGCTCAGGACAGAAAAATAGACACTCCAGACGAATACACTCTCCTCGGCCCGCGAGACCTTGATGCCGTCAGCCGACTTATCGTCACCTTTATGTATTCCAAAGCGAATCTCGCCTCGAGCGAAGTCAATCGTTGGCTCGATCTTGTCACTCGTGAAGCCTTGAAAGTTCCTGATAATCGCGCCGTCGAGACCCTGCGTCTCGATCGTCTCCAAGAGCTCTGATCCAAGATTCATGTTGAGCACGACCCGTTGGTTGTCCCAGGTGAAGACGTCCTCTACAAATGAGTTGTAGAGGACTACACCATCCGGGTCACGCTCCTTGAGGTGCTGAGCTAGCCGTGTCTTGCCGATTGTGTTTGGCGCGTAAATCAGGGCGCTACGGGAATCGGCGATGCTGTGCAATAGCTCGCCGGCCAGGCTCTCGATTGTTTCGTGATGATTCACGAGCTAGTCAACACCCTTGAAGGTCAACAGCTTTTCCCGGTAGTACTCATATTGTTTACGCCGCGCCGCCAGCTCTGCGGGGAGAACGATGCTGAGGTCTTTAGCGAGGCTGTTGAAGCTGTCAAGGATCGTCACGATCCGACGTTGCTCGTCGATGTCAGGGACAGGAATCCTGACACTGCCAAGGTTCGTGCGGGTGATTCGCTGGCGAGTGCTACCCGCCTGAAACGAGACAATCTGTTGATGAACGACAGTCGAGTTAATCGCGTGCATGACGAATCGAGGGAGAACTCCTTCGCGGTTGGATCGCAGGATCGCGACGTCTACCACCGTTACCGCCCGCCCGATACCTTCTGGGACTTGGCACGCACGCCCAATTGGATCAGGCATTCGACCGATTAGTACATCGCCGGGCTCCAAGTAGGTGACACCAAGTCGAGCAGCCTGATCCTCGCGCATCCATCTGTCGCTTCGATCCCGAAAAACACCAACACCGACGTCGGCAAGCTGTGTAAGTCGCACGTCACCGGCTGGGTCCTGATCCTTGGACTCCACCCAGTCACCATCGCGGAAGAACCCTCCCCCAACAAGCTCTCCAAGCGGCACCCAGTTCAGGTCGTCCGTCTCGACGCTGAAAAGCCGGTCTTCAAAGTGCGCTAACTGAAGGCGACGGGCTTCCAGCTCCGCTTCCAGCTCCGCTTCCAGCTCGGCTTCCAGCATCGTGAAGTGATCCAAGACTCGTACAATCTCGACCTGAACTCCGAGAGGAGGCAGCGGGAACCGAAACTTTCTGAAACCCGCCATGTCGACTGACGCAAAGCTCGAAACGGTCGAGTTATTGCGGCACCATTCGTCAAGCACGAAACAGTAGTAGTAGACGAACTTCATATCGAACTTGTCAACGAACGCTGGCTTTAGTGCAAGAGAAGTGAATCTCTGGTTGGAGAGGTGAGGAACGGTAACTAGCGCATGTTCGCCGATCGTTGCTGACGTTGCAACAAGGATCGAGTTCGCGGGGAATAGCTTTGATATCCCTCCCTTGATTGCGGCCTCGGGCACATGTTGTAGCGCGTTGCTCAGTACGCCACCGTTAAGTCGAATGTCTTCCATTCGAAACCAGGGGATGGTTCCGTTGGCCCACAGCGAAGAATCGGCTTTTGGTGGCGTATAGCCGTTACGGGTTTCGAAGATCTCTTGCAGCTCGAAAGACTCGACTCCTCTTGGGGCAAGTTCGCGGAGCAGTTCCTCAACCCGACTCACTCGCCCAACTCCAAGTCGGCGACGATCTCGTCGATCGCTACCCGTAGCTCCGCTTGACGCGCAACGATGCGCATGATCTCTGCGTTTAGCGCTGTGATGTCCGTGACTTCTCGGGTGTCCTCGGCTTCGACGTAGGACGATACCGAAAGCAGATAGTCTCGCTCGGCGATCCGTCCGTTGGGTACCAATGTGGCGAAGTGGTCCATGCTCTCGCGTGCGACGAGGGTACCGAGGATGCGCTGCCGATGGCTATCCGTGAGCCTGTTCTTGTTGCCGGTACGGGTGAACTCGGCGGACGCATCGATGAACATCACATCGTTGGACGCTCTGGATTTCTTGAGCACGAGGATGCACGTGGCGATTGTGGTGCCGAAGAAGAGGTCCGGCGGAAGTTGGATGACAGCATCCACGTAGTTGTTGTCGACCAAGTACTTGCGGATCTTCGCTTCGGCGCCGCCCCGGTACATCACGCCGGGGAACTCGACAATCGCGGCGGTGCCGTCGACAGCAAGCCATGACAGGATGTGCATCGTGAACGCGAGGTCGGCCTTCGACTTCGGAGCGAGCACCCCGGCGGGCGCGAACCGCGGGTCATTGATCATGAGGGGGTTGGCGTCGCCGTCCCACCTGATCGAGTACGGCGGGTTGGAGACGATCGCCTCGAACGGTTCGTCATCCCAGTGGGCCGGATCGGTAAGAGTGTCACCGTGTGCAAGGTGGAACTTCTCGTAGTTCACGTCGTGCAGGAACATGTTGATTCGGGCGAGGTTGTAGGTGGTCAGGTTAATCTCTTGACCGTAGAATCCCTGCCGGATGTTCTCCTTGCCGAGGACCTTCGCGAACTTCAGCAGCAGCGAACCCGAACCCACCGCCGGGTCGTAAACCTTGTTGACCTGGGTCTTGCCGATCACCGTGATGCGTGCGAGCAGCTCGCTCACCTCCTGTGGCGTGTAGTACTCGCCACCGGACTTGCCTGCCTCGGACGCGTACATCTGCATGAGGTACTCGTAGGCGTCACCGAACAGATCGATCGAGTTGTCTTCGAAGTCGCCGAGCGGCAGGTCGCCGATCGCATCCAGCAGCTTGACGAGCTTCTCGTTGCGCTTGGCGACCGTGTTGCCGAGCTTCGCGCTGTTCACGTCGAGATCGTCGAAGAGGCCCTTGAGGTCGTCCTCGCTGTCGGCCCCGACGGCTGAGCCCTCGATGTTGGTGAAGACGCGCTGAAGCGTCTCGTTGAGGTTCTCGTCTTTGGCCGCGCGCCTGCGGACGTTGACGAACAGTTCGCTCGGAAGGATGTAAAAGCCCTTCTCTGCGACGGTCTCCTTGCGGCCGAACTCAGCGTCAGAGTCGGAGAGCTCTGCGTATTCGAAGCTGAGCTGGCCGGCCTCGTGCTCACCCTTGTTGAGGTAGGTGGTCAGGTTCTCTGAGATGAAGCGATAGAAGAGCATGCCGAGCACGTAGGTCTTGAAGTCCCAGCCGTCGACGCTGCCACGCAGGTCGTTTGCGATGCGCCAGATGGTCTTGTGGAGCTCTGCGCGTTGGGCTTCTCGGGTCGTGGGGGGCATGGGTTCAGCGTAGTGAGCGGGGGCGACAAGTCCTCACGCTCATCGCCTTCTCCCCCTTCGCGGCACTCGCATGCGCATCTCTCTTCTACGGCAGGCTTGCGAAACCTCTGGGCTCTCAGTGGGACTCACCATCGCACGGTGCGGCATCAGGCAGGTTTTCGAGACAAGGCCTGGATCTGTCCGACAACGGACGCCAGTACCTCTTCCGCGGATTGCGTTGATCCCACAGAAATGACTGGCTCAGTCCACCACCGGTCCCATACCAAGTTCAGCTGGTCATAAAGTTCTCGATTGCGAGCCTCTCCTCGCTTCTCACTTGGGCTGAGCTCAGAAGAACTACGCGCATTGATCCGGCGCCAGGCAGTGGGAAAATCCACGACGAGGCGGACAGTTAGGCCGATCGGAATCGAACGATGAGCGGTCAGAAATGCAGGGACATACCTGTGCAGCGATGC
This sequence comes from Synechococcus sp. UW140, assembly GCA_943367555.1. Taxonomy (GTDB): domain Bacteria; phylum Actinomycetota; class Actinomycetes; order Actinomycetales; family Microbacteriaceae; genus Rhodoglobus. The sequence continues at coordinate 135,697 of CALRJN020000004.1, forward strand.
TGGCGAGAGCCGGGAGATATCCGATGCGATCCAGCGATCGAAAAAAACAAAGTCGACCCCGGCCTTTTGCCCCAAAGCCGCTCGCTGATGAAGCCTGGCGAGCCTGATGTGAGCATTCGCATCATCATCGACGAGACCGGTGGTTCCGTCACTGTCCAGAACGAGTTCGGTGAGCGCCCCAGTGACGACGTCCGAGTCCTTTGCGCGCCTACCGATCACCGCACAGCTGGAGCCTCGTGAAGAAAAGTACTCACGAAGACTTGAAGTCAGGGTCGTCTTGCCGGATCCGTCAAAACCGTCGATTGCGACGAAGAGCGGACTAACCTGCTCGACGCTCCCCGGGTTACTCAATTTCGCCTTGCCCCAGTATCCGCCGCACTCCACGCTCGACCAGCAGCGCGATAAGTAGTGAGCCAACATAGGTCGTCACGATGGTGACGAGGGCAAGTGATGCAAAGGTCGGCCAGGCCTGGGCCACAGCCGCATCAACCATCGGCCCGACAAGCAATTGAATGACTGTCGCCAATGCTGCTACCGCTCCAACGAGTAGCGCTATTTGATTCGCCGAGCGCACCAGAGGACTCACGCCTCGCCTGCTGGCGACGTCGCGAAGGATTGCAGCCGTTACTATCTGGATGGTGATGCCCGCCACGACGTTTCGATAGAGGCGCCGACCGTTGCTCGACCCGTGATAGAGCTCCTCTCGCAATTCAGCGTCACTTCCATACACCAGCGAAAAGCCGTCCAGGCGATCGATCTGGGCCTTGGGGAAAACACCCTTCGTTGCATCAACTCGTGACTCGTAGGACCCGAGCTTGTCAAGCGCGCGATCGTGCTGGAAGCTTCGAAGAAGCACAGGCGTAGCTCGAGTGAAGAAGGACTCAGCCAACCTACCTTCGGCATGACCTTTCTTTCGACACTCAGTTACGAGATGGTCGCGGAGGTCGACGAGAGTTAGCAGGTGTTCGTTCGAGTCGCCCTTCTTCGGCGACTCTGTGCCTTCATTCCATTGCCGAGATTGCATCTCGGGAGCTGCAAAGGAGTAGTCGGCGACTACGAAGTCATACCGGTTCTTCACAATGTCCAAGAAACGCGCTGCGGTGGCTTCACTAAACTCAGGCGCTGCCGCTTGACCGCTCACAGAGATTTGAAACGTATCTGCCAGCACCGAGATACGTCGCTTCCTAATTGACACCGAGATCCCTGATATTCGTTCCGACAGCGTCTGCAGCATCGCCGCATCATCGTCAAGCACAAGGACTCGAAACGCTCGCTGCGACATGTCCTATCCAATCTCGTTCAGTGTTCCGATAGCCATTGAGGGCAGCCAGGAAGTCGATTCGAGTCTTCCGGCGTAGGTCGTCAAGACTTCGGGCTGCTGATACACAGAAACCACCACTCCACGCGAACTCATCGTCTCTACAGCGTCGACTACCAAATCGACGAGCATAGGGGCCGCTAGGTCATAGTGACTTGCGACCCTTGGATTCGCTCGGTCGGACGCGAAGTAGAACTGGGTCAGGTCCTTTAGCCCGATCGCGGCGCGACGCATGCCCGATATGTGCTGTTCCTTAAACTCGCTCAACGAAGCGGGCGTCTCGATGAATGGAACAAGTTCGGGGAGCCCCGCACCGAAACGGGCCTGAAACCGCTGAAACTCCGAAGTGCCGCGCACGAAGGGGACACCGTACGCAAGAGCTTCGCGTTCAAGGGAGGCGAGAATGTCGGATTCAAAGTCCACCCAAGAATCGTTCTCGGCCAGCCAGGACGCCCCGTGAAGCCCGAGCTCCGGATTGGCCTCAAGTCGAGAGTCTCGAAGGCTCCGGAGAAGGCCATCATCCGAGCGTACATCCAACCCCCGAACCAACAGGTTGACCGTGTCGGGTAGAACACCAGAGATGGCTTTGAGCTGATCAAGAAGAACTTGCTTCAGTTCACTTCTGCGGTTAGCTGAGAGCAAGTCGCGGTCCTCCCAAACAGCGTGATAGAGGAGGTGCTCGATGCGGACGAAGACGTCCGAGATGATGGAGAAATCGGCCACAGCAAGTTCTGAGGCAGCAGAGACGGAAGCCTGGAATGCTGGCACAAGCCCTCGCGGCACTGCAACTTGGGGCGGTTCAAGCCCGCCAATCGCGCTCTCCGGCACGAGCTTGATGCCCCTGATGCGACAGATTACCTCTATGTGGCTTGCTGCCCCCTTTTCACCGAAGACGACAGTGGATACATCCCGCAGGTCAACCGGACTTAGCTCCTCTAGACTCCCGACCCTCAACACCCCGAGTGATGCGTCCAGCGGAGCCATAGCTGCTAGTGACCCCAGCGATCCGCATGAGGGTGGACATACGTCGGGACTGAATCATGCGTCAGGTACCGACGCGCAGTTTGCACTAGTCCGGGCGTGAGGCCATCAGGGCCTACTTCAGCCTGCGCCCGCAGTTCCTCCACGGCAAGCCAGCGAACATCTGCGACAGAATCACTTTCGAGTTTAAGCTCGGTACTCGGGGAAATCACTCCAACGAACACTGCATTGAAGGTGTTCTTCTTCTTTTCCGGATCGGAAGTTTCGTCAAGACGGAATTTGCCGACAAAGGTAAGGTCGACATCGATCCCCAGCTCTTCACGCAGTTCCCGGTGGGCGGCATCTGCGTAATTCTCGTTCAATTCAACGTGTCCAGTTGCCGCGTCTGTCCATCGATTCGGATAGGAAGCTGCGTTCTGTGATCGCCTTTGGAGAAGAACCTTGCCTGTACCGTCGACAAGCACGATCCGTACCATGCGAAGAAAGCGGCCCTGCTTCCATGCATCCTGCCTGGTGATTGCACCGAGCGGGTGGTCACGATAGTTGACCTTCTGCAGTTCTTCCGTCATCCGAGTCCTCTTGAGTCCGGCAAGCATGCGACAAATCGAACGTCCCACGACGACCGTAGCCGACCATTACGACGACGAGAAGCATGCACGCCGTTGAATTACGATCTAGTTGAGCTAGGAGTGAAGTCAGGTCACCAATGACTATCTCGCCAACCGGCGGGCTGCGCCCCATCGGCACGGCCGGCACATCGCGGTCACGCGTTGAGCTCAGGCCGCGAGAGGCGATGCGCCGGAACCGGCGCGATGGGGACCCCGCCAGTCGAGCGCGAGAAACGCGAAATGGGCGGTCCATTCGGACCGCCCATTTGGCGTTTCGTCGGGCTGACAGGATTTGAACCTGCGACCCCTTGACCCCCAGTCAAGTGCGCTACCAAGCTGCGCCACAGCCCGTGACAACTTGAATATCCTAGCGCGTTCGCGGAGGGCGGACGGCACGCGGGGGCGGCGACGGGCGCCGGGGTCGGCGGCATACGGCAGGATGTTCACGACGTGAACTTGCGCGGGCATCCCCGCGGCATCATCCCCCACCTGGACAGGATCCCCTGTGACCGACCTCACAAACTCGCCTGAGACCGCCGCCGCGACCACCGCGCCGGAGACCTCCGAGGCGCCGGACCACCGCTCGCGCAACCGGCTCGTCATCAACCTCATGCTGGTGGCGACGTTCGTCGTGTTCCTCAACGAGACGATCGTGGGCGTGGCCATCCCCCGCATCATGGAGGACCTGCGCATCGAGGCGAGCACTGCGCAGTGGCTGTCCACCGCGTTCATGCTCACGATGGCCATCGTCATCCCCACCACCGGGTTCCTCATGCAGCGCCTGAGCACCCGCGCGGTGTTCATTCTCGCGATGAGCCTCTTCACCCTGGGCACGGCGATCGCCGCCATCGCACCCGGCTTCGAGATCCTGCTGCTGGGCCGCGTCGTTCAGGCCAGCGGCACCGCGATCATGATGCCGCTGCTCATGACCACGGTGATGACCCTCGTTCCGCCGCACGAGCGCGGCAAGACGATGGGCAACATCTCGATCGTCATGTCCGTCGCCCCCGCGGTCGGCCCCGCCGTCGGCGGCGTGATCGTGCAGGCGCTCGACTGGCGCTTCATCTTCATCATCGTGCTGCCGATCGCCCTGTTCGCCCTCGTGCTCGGCGGTCTGCGCGTGAAGAACGTGACCGAGAAGACGAACGTTCCGCTCGACGTGCTGTCGATAATCCTCTCGGCCTTCGCCTTCGGTGGCCTCGTCTACGGACTCTCGTCGATCGGCGAGGCGATCGCCGGCAACACGATGGTCGCCCCGTGGATCCCGCTCACCGTCGGCGGCGTCGCCCTCGTCGCGTTCGTGCTGCGCCAGCTGACGCTGCAGAAGCGCGAAGAGGCGTTCCTCGACCTGCGCACGTTCCGGTCGCGCGGGTTCAGCGTGGCGATCATCCTCATGGTCATCATGATGGGGGCGCTCTTCGGCACCGTGTTCCTGCTGCCGATCTACACGCAGCAGGTGCTCGGCCTCGAACCCGCCCTCAGCGGACTGATCCTCGTGCCCGGAAGCCTGCTCATGGGCCTCGCCGGCCCGTTCATCGGACGCCTCTACGACCGCATCGGCCCGCGCCCCATGATCGTGCCCGGGTCGATCGTCGTGAGCCTGGCGCTGTGGGGCCTCACGCTGCTCGGCGAGACCACCCCCTGGGGCTTCGTGCTCGCCGCCCACGTGATCCTGTGCATCGGACTGGCCTTCATGTTCACGCCGCTGTTCACCTCATCGATGGCGGCGCTCAACCCGCGGCTCTACTCGCACGGCAGCGCCACGATCTCCACCGTGCAGCAGCTCGCCGGGGCGGCCGGCACGGCGCTGTTCATCGCGCTCTACACGATCGGGGTCTCCACGGCCACGGCCGGGGGCGCCACCGAGATCGGCGCGCTCGCCAACGGCGTGCACACCGCGTTCCTTGCGGGCGCGGTGATCTCGCTCGCCGCGGTTGTTGCGGCGTGGTTCGTGCCGAAGCCGGTGGAGTTTGATCATGTTGGTGCGTCGGCGACCGAAGCCGTCACTCATTAGCCTTCGGGGAGACTGAGTACTCGGCCATGAGCTGTAACACCGCGGCCGAGACGGCCGCGCCGCGTCCGCCGCGGGGCCCAGAAATGGGCCCCGCGAAAGCGAAAGCGCGCTAGCGCTTTCGCTTTTCGCGGACGCGCATATTGACATTGATGGGGGAACCCTCGAAACCGAAGATCTCGCGCAGGCGACGCGTGATGAAACGGCGGTACTGGGGGTCGAGGAAGCCCGTCGTGAAGAGCACGAACGTCGGCGGACGACTCGCGGCCTGCGTGCCGAACAGGATGCGCGGCTGCTTTCCCCCGCGCACCGGGTGCGGGTGCTCCGCGGTGAGCTCGGCGAGCAGGGCGTTGAACTTGCCAGTGGGGATGCGGGTGTCCCACGACGCGAGCGCGAGCTCGAGCGCGGGCACGAGCTTCTCGAGGTGGCGACCCGTCTTCGCGGAGATGTTCACGCGCGGCGCCCAGGTCACGTGGCTCAGGTCCTGCTCGATCTCCTTCTCCAGGTAGATGCGACGCTCGTCGTCGAGCAGGTCCCACTTGTTGTACGCGAGCACGAGCGCGCGGCCCGACTCGAGCACGAGGTCGATGATCTTCAGGTCCTGCACGCTGATCGGCGCGGTCACGTCGAGCACGACCACGGCGACCTCGGCCTTCTCCAGCGCGGCACTCGTGCGCAGGGTGGCGTAGAAGTCCGCGCCCTGGGCGAGGTTCACCCGACGGCGGATGCCGGCGGTGTCGACGAAGCGCCAGAACTTGCCGCCCAGCTCGATCTGCTCGTCCACCGGATCGCGCGTGGTGCCGGCGATGTCGTTGACGACCACCCGCTCCTCCCCCGCGGTCTTGTTGAGCAGGCTCGACTTGCCCACGTTCGGGCGACCGATGATCGCAACGCGACGCGGTCCCCCGACCTCCTCCTTGGCGACCGCGGAGATCTCCGGTAGCACCGTCATGGCGTGGTCGAGCAGGTCCGCGACACCACGGCCGTGCACGGCCGACACGGCCCACGGCTGGCCGAGGCCGAGCGACCAGAGGGCGGCCGCCTCGGGCTCCTGGTAGGCGTCATCCACCTTGTTGGCGACAAGGATGACCGGCTTCTTGGTGGCGCGCAGCATCCGCACCACGTGCTCATCGGTGCTCGTGGGCCCGACCATCGCGTCGACGACGAACAGCACCGCGTCGGCGAGATCGATCGCGATCTCCGCCTGGGCGGCGACGGACGCGTTGATGCCCTTGGCATCCGGCTCCCAGCCGCCGGTGTCCACGATCGTGAACTTGCGGGTGCCCCACTCGCCCTTGTAGTTCACGCGGTCGCGCGTGACGCCGGGGGTGTTCTCCACGACCGCCTCGCGACGGCCGATGATGCGATTGACGAGCGCCGACTTGCCCACGTTGGGGCGGCCGACGATCGCGAGCACGGGCAGCGCCGGCAGGTAGACGATCGCGTCCGGGTCCTCGGTGGCGGCATCGAGGATGCCGAGGTCTTCGTCATCGAGGTCGTAGTCGGCGAGTCCGGCGCGCAACGAGGCCGCGCGCTGGGCGGCTTCGGCGTCGTCGAGGGTCGTCATCCGCTCGACGATCGCGGAGTCGAGCTCCGGGAAGTCGTCGTTGTCGAGGTCTGGCATGGTGGGGTCCTTCGGTTCACTCCGCCCGCCCCGGGCTACCTACCCCGCGGAACGAACGAGATCGACCACAGCAGAAACGGTCTGCTCGAAGTCGAGATCGGTGGAATCGAGGGTGGTCACACCCTCGGCGGCGTTCATGAAGTCCACGACGCGCGAGTCCTGTGCGTCACGGGAGGCGAGCTCCCGCGCCGTCGTCTCGGAGGAGATACCCACGAGTTCGGCCGAACGCCTAGCCATTCTAGCTTCCTCGGATGCCGTGAGCAGAATTCGCACCTCGGCGGCGGGCGCCACGACGGTGGTGATGTCACGCCCCTCGACGATGATCCCCGGCCGCGCACTGGCCGCGATGAGCGACCGGAACAGGTCCACCATGTACTGCCGCACCTCGGGAACGCGCGCCACCTTGCTCACGATCGCGGTCACGCGCGGCTCGCGGATGTCCTCCGTGACGTCCTCGGAACCGACCCGCACGAAGTAGCGGTCAGGATCCGTGCCGATCGAATAGTCGAAACGCGGCAGCGTCTCGATCACGTCAGCGGGCCCGAGCGTATCGACGCCGTTCTCGAGGCAGTGCCACGCGAGCGCGCGGTACGCGGCGCCGGTGTCGAGGTACTCGAAGCCCAGCGCGCGGGCGGCGGCGCGTGAGACGCTCGACTTGCCGCTGCCGGCGGGGCCGTCGATGGCCACCGTGATCGTCATGCGAATTCTCCAGCCACTTTCCAACCCCGGGCTCCCAGTTCGGATGCCAGGCGCGCCTCCACCTCCGGCAGCACCGAGATCTCCGCGAGGCCCACCTGGGCGCCCGGGGAGTGCTCCAGCCGGAGGTCCTCCATGTTGATGCCGAGCTCGCCGATCTCGGTGAGCAGCCGGGCCAGCTGGCCGGGGGTGTCATCCACGATCACGACGAGCTGGCTGAAGTGCTTGGCCTGGCCGTGCTTGCCGGGCAGGCGCGCGACGCCCGAGTTGCCGCCGGCGATCACCTCCGCGAGAGCGCGGCGGGCGCCCGGCGCGGCCGGGTTCTCGAGGGTCGCGATCACGGCATCCAGCTCGTCGCGGTAGGCGCGCAGGATGTCGGCGACCGGCGCCGCGTTCGCCCCGAGAATCTGCACCCAGAGTTCCGGACTGCTCGCCGCGATGCGGGTCGTGTCGCGCAGGCCCTGGCCCGCGAGGGTGAGAGCGGAGTCCTCCGCTCCCCCGAGCCGACGGGCGAGCAGGGTGGAGACGAGCTGGGGGGCGTGACTGACGAGGGCGACATCGCGGTCGTGGGCGGCGGCATCCAACTCGATGGGCACGGCGCCGAGGTCGAGGGCAAGCGCCTCGATCGGCGCGATTGCCCCGCGGGTGGTGGCGTCGTGGGTCGCGATCACCCAGGGCCGCCCCAGGAAGAGGTCGGTGCGCGCCGCGATCGCGCCGCTGCGCTCCCTGCCCGCCATCGGGTGCGAGCCGACGTAGCGGGTGAGGTCGGCGCCGAGCGCGCGCAGCTGCTCGAGCGGGGCGAGCTTGACGCTCGCGACATCGGTGACGAGGGCGTCGGGGTACGCCGCGAGCTCGGCGGCGACCGTCGCGGCCGTCACGTCCGGCGGCACGCAGACCACGATGAGGGCCGGGGATGACCCGGGCTCGGCCCGCACCCCCGCGCCGTAGTCGATCGCGAGCTCAAGGCTCGACGGCGAGGCGTCCGCGAGTTCGACCGGCACGCCCAGACCGGTGAGGGCGAGGCCGATGCTCGTGCCGAGCAGCCCGGTGCCGACGATGCGCACAGGGCCGACGGTGCGGTGCTCAGCCACGGTCGGACCCCTTCTGTTCCACTTCGGCCTCGCGCGCGATGGTCAGCAGCTGGCCGAGTTCCACCTTAGTGAGATCGCGGGTGCGGCCCACGGCCAGGGAGCCGAGATTCAGCGGGCCGAACTGGCGGCGCACGAGGTCGATCACCGGGTGACCGACGGCATCCATCATCCGGCGCACGATGCGGTTACGGCCGGAGTGCAGCGTGAGCTCCACGAGCGTGGAGCCGGTGCCGCCGCCCGGCATGGCGCGGGCCTTGTCGGCGGCGATCGGGCCGTCATCCAGCTCAATGCCCTTGGTGAGCTTCGAGATCGTCTGCGCGGTGACCGCGCCCTGCACCTTGGCGATGTAGGTCTTCGTCACGCCGAACGACGGATGCGCGAGCACGTGCGCGAGCTCCCCGTCGTTGGTGAGCACGAGCAGGCCGCTCGTCGCGGCATCCAGTCGGCCTACGTTGAAGAGACGCTCGTCGTAGTCCTGGGTGAACTCGCGCAAGTCGGGGCGACCGCTCTCGTCCGCCATCGACGAGACCACGCCCACGGGCTTGTTGAGCATGACGTAGCGCTTGGTGATGTCGAGCTGGATGGGCGTGCCATCCACGTCGACCCGATCGCCCGGCAGCACCCGCCGGCCGGGCTCGGTGACGATCTCGCCGTTGACGGCGACCCGCCCCTGCGCGATGAGGTTCTCCGAGACGCGGCGCGACGCCACCCCGGCGGCGGCCATGACCTTCTGCAGGCGCTCGCCCTCGGCGGAGTCCTGCGGGCCCTGGCTATCGTCGCTCATCGAAGCCGTCCGATCCGTCGTCGAGCAGCGGCGAGATCGCGGGCAGCTCGTCGAGCGAGTTGATGCCCAACTGCACGAGCAGCAGGTCGGTGGTCTCGTAGTGGATGGCACCGGTCTCGCTGTCGGTGAACGCCTCGGTGATGAGGCCCCGGCCCAGCAACGTGCGCACGACGGAGTCGACGTTGACGGCGCGGATCGACGCGATCGCCCCGCGGCTGATCGGCTGCTTGTAAGCGATCACGGCGAGGGTCTCCAGCGCGGCCTGGCTCAGGCGCGTGGGGTTCTGGGTGAGCACGAAGTCGCGCACCACGTCGTCGTGCTCCGGGCGCACGTAGATGCGCCAGCCGCCGCCGACCTCGCGCAGCTCGAAGCCGCGCCGCACCGTGCCGTCGACGCCGTCGTAGTCGGCCACGAGCCGCTCGATCGACTGGCGCACCGCGGGCACGGGCGCGCCGATCGCGCTCGCGAGCGAGACGAGACTCTGCGGTTCGTCGACGACCATGAGGATCGCCTCGAGGGCGCGTTCGAGGTCGGGGACGGGCGGGCGGGCGGGGGTGTCGGGGGTGAGTGACTCTTCGTGAGGTCTCGATACGTCGCCTTCGGCGACCACTCGACCCGCAGAAGCGCCGACACCTACTCGACCGGCAGAAAGTTCAGCATCAGCTGCCATAGTCGGCTCCCAGGTTGGCGAGGCTGTCATCGGACCAGTGCTCCGCGCTCCAGTGGATCACGAGCTCGCCGAGCGGCTCCAGCTGATCGAAGCCGATCGCGGCCACGCGGTAGAGCTCGAGCACGGCGAGGAACCGCGCGATGATCACGCCCTTCACGTCGGCGCCGGCGATGAGCTGGCGGAACGTCATCGGCTCGCCGCGGCGCAGCATCGCCACCACGTGGGCGGCCTGCTCCCGGATGCTGACGAGGGGCGCGTGCAGATGGTCCAGCCCCACGGTCGGCAGTTCCCTCGGCGCGAAGGCGAGGGCCGCGAGCGCCGCGAAGTCGTCGGCCGTCAGGGTCCAGACGAGCTCCGGGTTCTGCCGGCGGTACTTCTCCTCGAGCCGCACGGACCGCACGTGACGGGCGGTCTCCACCTCGATGCGGCCGTGGAACCACTGCGCCGCCTCCTTGAACGCGCGGTATTGCAGCAGTCGGGCGAAGAGCAGGTCGCGCGCCTCGAGCAGCGCGACATCCTCGGCATCCACGAGCTCGCCCTGCGGCAGCAGCCCCGCGACCTTGAGGTCGAGCAGGGTCGCCGCCACGACGAGGAACTCGCTCGCCTGGTCGAGCTCCTCCTCCGAGTCGAGGCCGTGGAGGTAGGAGATGAACTCGTCCGTGATCCGCGAGAGCGACACCTCGGTGATGTCGAGCTCGTGCTTGGCGATGAGCGAGAGCAGCAGGTCGAACGGGCCGTTGAAGTTGGTGAGCGACACCGAGAATCCGGTGTTGTCCGACTCCAGCTCTCCCCCGGCGACCGCCACCCCGCTAGGCGACGGCGCCACGGTGGATCAACTCTCGGGCGAGTTGCCGGTAGGCGTCGGCGGCGGAATGCTCGGGCGCGAACGTGGTGATGGGCGCGCCGGCCACGCTGGCATCCGGGAACTTCACGGTGCGGCCGATCACGGTCTCGAGCACCTGGTCGCCGAAGGTCTCGACGACGCGCTCGAGCACTTCGCGCGAGTGCAGCGTGCGGGCGTCATACATCGTGGCGAGGATGCCGTCGAGCTCGATCGCCGGGTTGAGCCGGTCACGCACCTTCTCGATCGTCTCCACGAGCAGGGCCACGCCGCGCAGCGCGAAGAACTCGCACTCGAGCGGGATGAGCACGCCGTGCGCGGCGGTGAGAGCGTTGACGGTGAGCAGGCCCAGCGACGGCTGGCAGTCGATGAGGATGACGTCGTACTGATCGCTGACCCGCTTGAGCACGCGCGCCAGGATCGTCTCGCGGGCGACCTCGTTGACGAGGTGAACTTCCGCGGCCGAGAGATCGATGTTGGCCGGGATGATGTCGAGGTTGGGGAACGCCGTGTGGATGATCGCCTCGGCCGGGTTCTTCACGGTGCCCAGCAGCAGGTCGTAGATCGTCGGCACGTCGTGGGTCGGCACCCCGAGCCCGGCGGACAGCGCGCCCTGCGGGTCGAAGTCGATCACAAGCACCTTGCGGCCGTACTCGGCGAGCGCCGCCCCGAGGTTGATCGTGGACGTGGTCTTGCCCACGCCGCCCTTCTGGTTGCAGAGGGAGATCACGCGCGCGGGGCCGTGGCCGCGCAGGGCTGGCGGCTCCGGGAAGTCGGTCTGCGGGCGACCAGTCGGACCGATGATGGGCGTCTCGAGGCCCGGCAGCATGGCCGAGTCGTCGTGATACACCGTCATGCCTTCGAGTGTACGACCCTGTCCCCCACCGGCCCGTCAGGGCGCACCCCGCGCAGCAGGGTCACCTCGACCTGAGGTTGAGGGTGAGGGTAGGGCTACCGGGCCCGCGGGTGCGCCGTCGTGTACATGTCGCGCAGCGTGTCGGCGGTGACCATCGTGTAGAGCTGCGTCGTCGCCACCGAGGAGTGCCCGAGCAGCTCCTGCACGACGCGCACGTCCGCGCCGCCGGCGAGCAGGTGGGTCGCGAACGAGTGCCGCAGGGTGTGCGGCGACACCGTGACCCCGAGCTGCGCGCGCTCCGCGGCCGCCCGGATGATCAGCCACGCGTTCTGACGGGAGACCCGCTGCCCGCGCACCCCGAGGAAGAGGGCGGGGGTCGCCTTTCCCCGCGCGCTGAAGAGCGGACGCGCCCGCACCAGGTACGCGTCGAGCGCGGCCCGCGCGTACGAGCCGACGGGCACGATCCGCTGCTTGCCGCCCTTGCCGAACAGGCGCACGACATCCCCCTCGATCACGTCGTCGACGTTGAGGTCGACCGCCTCGGAGACGCGCGCGCCGGTGGCGTAGAGCAGCTCGAGCAGCGCGCGGTCGCGCAGCGCGACGGGGTCGTCGCCGCCGGTGGCCTCGAGCAGCGCCTCGACCTGCTCGATCGAGAGCGCCTTCGGCAGCCGCAGGCCGAGCTTGGGCGGCGTGGTCTCGGTCGCGACATCCACCGTGACCAAGCCCTCGACCTCGAGAAACCGGTGGAACCCGCGCACCGACGACAGCATCCGCCCCACCGAGCTCACCGCCAGGGCGCCCTCGGGTCGGGTGCGCAGCTCGTGGGCGAACGCCTCGACATCCGCGGTCGAGATCGCATCGACCGAGTGGATGCCGCGGCGCTCCAACGACGCCGCATACGCCGCGAGGTCCCGCCGGTACGCGGCCAGGGTGTTGCCGGAGAGCCCGCGCTCGATCGCGACGTGGCGCAGGTAGAGCTCGGTCGCCCGCTCGAGCGAGGCCGGCGCGCTGGCCGTGCCGGTCGCGTCGGGCCCGCGCCCTTCGGCGGTCATCCCCGGTCGCGATCCTTCGGATGCCGCGTCCACGGGGTGGTCGCGGGGGCGAGGTTCTCCCAGCCGCGCCGGCGCCCGGCGTCCGCGGCGAGCACGGCGATCGCGAGGATCGAGTTCTGCATCTCGCGCGCGAGCACAGCATCCACTGCCTCGTCGAGGGGGACCCAGCGCAGCTCGATGCCGGCTTCCTCCTCGGTGCGCTCGAACACCTCGGGCGCGGCCTCGATGCCGCGCGCGAGGTAGACCCGCAGCACCTCGTTGCTGCCGCCGGGGCTCGTCATGAACTCGGCGAGCAGGTCCCAGCTCTCGGCGACGAGGTCGACCTCCTCGGCGAGCTCGCGCTGCGCCGCCGTCAGGGGATCCTCCTCAGCGATGTCGAGCAGGCCCGCGGGCAGCTCCCAGTCGCGCGATCGCACCGGATGCCGGTACTGCTTGATCAGCAGCACGCGGTCGCGCTCGTCGAGGGCGAGCACCGCGACCGCTCCCGTGTGGTCGACGAACTCGCGCACGATGTGCTCGCCGTCGAGTTCGAACGTCTCGCGCCGGATGTCCCAGACCTTGCCGTCGAACACCCGCTCGGAGCTCAGGATCGTCGGCTCGGTCGGGTCATCCCGCAGGTCCGACATCAGACTCCCGCGTCGGCGGGCTCGGGAACCTCGAACAGCCGGCTGGCCTGCTGCCGCTCGAGCGCCGCGCCGATGAGCCCGCGGAACAGCGGGTGCGCGCGGTTGGGGCGCGAGCGCAGCTCGGGGTGCGCCTGGGTGCCCACATAGAACGGATGCACGTCGCGAGGCAGCTCGACGAACTCCACGAGGGTGCGGTCGGGCGAGATGCCGGCGAACTGCAGGCCCGCGGCCGCGATCTGCTCGCGGTAGGCGTTGTTCACCTCGTAGCGGTGGCGGTGGCGCTCGCTGATCGTGGAGGCGCCGTAGAGCTCCTCGACGATCGAGCCCGGGGCGAGCGCGGCCTCGTAGAGGCCGAGGCGCATCGTGCCGCCGAGGTTGCCGCTGTCGAGGATGTCAACCTGCTCCGCCATCGTCGCGATCACGGGGAACTCGGTGTCGGGGTCGAACTCGCTCGACGAGGCGCCGGTGAGCCCCACGACATCCCGTGCGTACTCGATCACCATGCACTGCAGGCCGAGGCAGATGCCCAGCGTCGGGATGCCGTTCTCGCGCGCGAACTTGAGGGCGCCGAGCTTGCCCTCGATCCCGCGCACGCCGAACCCGCCGGGCACGAGGATGCCGTCGACGTCGGCGAGCATCTTCGCCGCCCCGTCGTGCGTCTCGCACTCGTCGGACGCGATCCACTTGATGTGCACCTTGGACTGGTGGGCGAAGCCGCCGGCCTTGAGCGCCTCGGTGACCGAGAGGTAGGCGTCGGGCAGGTCGATGTACTTGCCGACGAGGCCGATCGTCACCTCGTGCTTGGGCTCGTGCACCGCCTGGAGCACCTCGTTCCAGCCGTCCCACACCACGTCGCCGGCGTCGAGTCCGAGCTGGTCGATGATGTAGGCGTCGAGGCCCTGGTCGTGCAGCATCGTGGGGATGTCGTAGATGCTCGACACGTCGACCGCGTTGACGACCGCCGCTTCATCCACGTCGCACATGAGCGCGATCTTGCGCTTGTTGCTCTCGGAGACCGGGCGATCGCTGCGCAGCACGAGGGCGTCGGGCTGGATGCCGATCGAGCGCAGGGCGGCCACCGAGTGCTGGGTGGGCTTGGTCTTCTGCTCCCCCGACGCGCCCATGTAGGGCACGAGTGAGACGTGCACGAAGAACACGTTCTTGCGGGTGAGCTCGTGGCGCACCTGGCGGGCGGACTCGATGAACGGCTGGCTCTCGATGTCGCCGACCGTGCCGCCGATCTCGGTGATGATCACGTCGGGGGCGGGCTCGCCGTTCGGTCCGGGCTGGGCCTGGAGGCGCATCCGGCGCTTGATCTCGTCGGTGATGTGCGGGATCACCTGCACCGTGTCGCCGAGGTACTCGCCGCGGCGCTCCTTGGCGATCACGTCGGAGTAGATCTGGCCGGTGGTCACATTGGCGGCCTGGTTGAGGCTGATGTCGAGGAAGCGCTCGTAGTGGCCGATGTCGAGGTCGGTCTCGGCGCCATCATCGGTGACGAACACCTCGCCGTGCTGGAACGGGTTCATCGTGCCCGGATCGACGTTGAGGTAAGGGTCGAGTTTCTGCATGACGACGCGGAGGCCGCGGGCGGTGAGAAGGTTGCCCAGACTGGCGGCGGTGAGGCCCTTGCCGAGGGACGAGACGACCCCTCCGGTGACGAAGATGTGCTTGGTCACTTGCCGTTGAGATTTATCCACCACGGGGTTTCATCTTATGCCCCTTGTGCTCGGGCCCCTCCCGACTCGCGGTACGCCGGGAGCGGAATGGAGCCACCGTGGGGCGATTGGACCCGCTCGCCTCGGCGCCGCAGACTCAGCCGGCCCGCCGCTCGCTCAGCGCGCGCCCGCTCAGCCCGCGTGCGCGTTCTCGAGCAGCTCACGCGCGTGCGCGAGCGCCGTCTCCGACTCGGGGTTGCCGCTGAGTAGCCGCGCCATCTCGCTCGTGCGCTCCTCGGCGTGCACGAGCCGCACGCTCGACGACGTGATCGCCCCGTCGGTGTCCTTCTGCACCACGAGGTGGTTGGTCGAGTACGCCGCCACCTGGGCGAGGTGGGTGACGACGATCACCTGGGCGGTCTTGGCGAGAGCGGCGAGCCGGCGCCCGACCTCGGTGGCGCTCGCGCCGCCGACTCCGGCATCCACCTCGTCGAACACGAAGGTGGGCACGGGGTCGGTGCCCGCGAGCACGACCTCGATCGCGAGCATCACGCGGGAGAGCTCGCCGCCCGAGGCGCCCTTGTTGATCGGCCGCGGCTCGGCACCGGGATGCGGCCGCAGCAGGATCGACACCTGGTCCTTGCCCGCGAGCGAGTAGTCGGCGCGGTCCTCCACGGAGACGGTCACGACGGCATTCACCATGGCGAGCGCCGCGAGTTCGGCCGTGACGAGCTCCGAGAGTCGCGTGGCGCTGCGCTGGCGCACCTCCGTGAGCGCGGCCGCGAGCTCGATCACGCGGGCGCGGTCGGCCTCGACCTCGCCGCGCAGCACGTCGATGCGGGTGGAGTCGTTGTCGAGCTCGAGCAGACGGCTGCTGCCCGACTCGAGGTAGTCAATCGTGTCGTCGAGGGTCGGGCCGTACTTGCGCACGAGCGCGTTGAGCTGGGCACGGCGCTCCTGCACGGCCTCCAGCTCCCGGGCGCTGTCGGAGTCCAGGCCGCCGAGGTAGCTCGCCAGCTGCACCGACAGTTCGTTGACGGTGAAGGATGCCGCGGCGATCGCCTCGGCGATCGGCCCGAGCGCCGCATCGTGCGTCGCCACTCGCTCGAGCTGGCGACGAGCGGTGGTGAGCAGGCCGAGCACGTCGCTGCCGTCGTCGGACTGCTCCGACGAGAGGATGTCGTGCGCCTGCCCCGCGGCCGAGCGCAGGTCTTCGAGGTTGGTGAGCCGGTCACTGCGCTCGGTGAGCTCGACATCCTCGTCGCGCTTCGGCGCCGCGGCCTCGATCTCGGCCATCGCCACGCGCAGGTCCTCGGCCTCCCGGGAGCGGCGGTCGCGCTCGGCCACGAGCACGTCGAGCTCGCCCTGGCCGGTCTGCCAGCGGCGGTACACGCTCTGGTACTCGTCGAGAACCGTGGCGAGCTCGGCCCCGGCGAACCGGTCGAGCGCCTCGGCCTGTGCCGTCGCCGACTTCAACCGGATCTGGTCGGACTGGCCGTGCACCACCACGAGGTGCTGGCCGATCTCGTTGAGCACGCCGACGGGCGCGCTGTGACCACCCACGACCGCGCGGCTGCGGCCCTCGGGCGAGACGCTGCGGCCGAGGATCATCTCGGAGCCCTCGAGCTCGCCCCCGGCATCCCGCACCCGATCGGCCACGCTGCCGGCCGGATCGATGAGCCAGCGGCCCTCAACGCTCGCCTGGGCGCTGCCCGAGCGGATGATCGCGCTGTCGGCCCGTTCGCCGAGCAGCAGCGCGAGCGCGGTGACGACCATCGTCTTGCCCGCGCCCGTCTCGCCCGTCACGGCCGTGAATCCGGGGCCGAGCGGCAGGGTCGCCTCGCCGATCACGCCGAGGTTGCGGATGGAGATCTCCTCGATCATCGACGCGGCTCCTCGCTCACCGGGCCGCGCCAGCCGGTGACCGGCAGGCCGAACTTGTTGACCAGACGGTCGGTGAAGGTGCCCTGGGTGAGACGCGCGAGCCGCACGGGAATCGGCGAGCGTCGCACGACCACGCGGGCCTGCCGGGGCAGGTCGTAGGCGCGGCGCCCATCGCACCAGAGCACGGCCGAGCCGGGGGTGCGTTCGAGGATCTCGACCGCCAGCGCGGAATCCGGCCCCACGACGAGCGGGCGGGCGAAGAGGGCGTGCGGGCTCAGCGGAACGAGCAGCAGCGCATCGAGGCTCGGCCAGACCACGGGTCCGCCGGCGGAGAACGAGTAGGCGGTGGACCCCGTCGGCGTCGACATCACGACGCCGTCGCAGCCGAAGGACGAGAGCGGCCGACCGTCGACCTCGATGACGACCTCGAGCATCCGCTCGCGACTGCCCTTCTCCACGGTGGCCTCGTTGAGCGCCCACGTCTCGTAGACGACCTCGGCGTCGACCTTGACCCGCACGGAGAGCGTCATGCGCTCCTCGACGAGGTAGTCGCGGGCGAGCGCGCGCGTGACGGTCTCGGTGAGGTCCTCCCGCTCGCTCTCGGCGAGGAAGCCGACGTGGCCGAGGTTGACGCCGAGCAGGGGCGCCGAGCATCCACGCGCAATCTCGGCCGCGCGCAGGATCGTGCCGTCGCCGCCGAGCACGATCACGAGTTCGAGGTCGCCGATCGTGACCTTGTCGCCCAGCTGGGTGATCGGGGTCAGATCCGGCGCCGCCGCCATGATCTCGGTGTGCTCGTCACGGGAGAGCACCGGGGTGAGGCCGTCGGCGATCAGCTGGCGGCACACGGCGATCGCCGCGGCCAGCGAGTCGGCGCGCCCGGTGTGGGCGACGACGAGGATGTGCCGATCGGATGTCACGGGACGGTTCCTCCTGGATCTGGGGCGAGCTCCGGAACGCTCCCGCCGTCACGCGGTGAGCGCAGAGACCTGCTGTCTCCATTCTGTCGGATTGACACCGACAGCGGCGCTCAGCCTGATGAGGTACTCACGGTTCCCGGCCGTGCCGGCGATTGGGGAGGGCAGGATGCCGGCGGTGCCGATCCCGAGGTCCCACGCGGCCCACAGCACGCCGTTCACGGCGTCCTCCCGCAGGCCCGGCTCGCGCACGATCCCCTCGCGGATGCCGGTGCGCCCCACCTCGAACTGCGGCTTCACGAGCAGCACGAAGTCCGCCGCGCTGCCCACCGTTTCCATGAGCGCGGGCAGCACCGTGGTGAGCGAGATGAACGAGAGGTCGGCGACCACGAGGGTCGGCACCTCGGTGATGCCCGACTGCTCCGCGAGGGCGGCCGCGGTGAGGTACCGCGCGTTCGAGCCCTCCACCACGGTGACCCTCTCATCGCCGCGAATGGATGCCGCCACCTGGCCGTGCCCCACATCCAGCGCGATGACGTGCCGGATGCCGCGCTCCAGCAGCACCTGCGTGAACCCGCCGGTCGAGGCGCCGACGTCGAGCGCGAGCCGGCCGTCCACGGGCACGTCGAATCCATCGAGAGCCGCGACGAGCTTGTGAGCCGCGCGGCTCACATAGTGATCGGAGCCGGCCACCGCGAGCACCTGGGTCGCGGTGACGAGAGCCGAAGGCTTGACGACGGCCGCGCCATCCACCGTGACGAGGCCCTCGGCGATGAGCTTGGCGGCGTGGCTGCGCGACCGCGCGAGGCCCTGCGCCGCGAGGGCGGCATCCAAACGGGTCTGGTCAGGCATGGGGCGCGGGCGCGTCGCCGCCCTCGAGCCGCGCCTGCAGCTCGTCGTGCAACTGCACGAATGCGGTCGCCCGGGTGTCGAGCGGCTGGTCCTCGATCACGCGCAGGCGCGACAGCAGCGCGTCACTGTCGAGAGTGTCGTCGCTCATGGGTTCAGCGTACCTATTCTCCGTAGAGGGCCGGCGGCACATCGAGCCCGTAGATTGCCAGGCCGGAGTTCCAGATCGCCGTCGCTCCGGCGCGCAGCAGATCGATCGGCGTGCCCGCGCGCTCGACCGTCAGCACGGCGCCCGCGCGACGGACCGAGGCGGTTCCGACGGTGACGATGCTCCCGTCGGCGGTCGTCTCCTCGACGGTTTCGGGGTACAACTCGTGCAGACCGCGGAGGTCATCGAGCAGGTAGGTCGGGCGCTCCTGCGGTGCCGCCGCGAGCACCTGCTTGGCGCGATCGATCCCCGTGAGCACGAGCACCGACGGGATGCCGGCGCGGTTCGCCCCGAGGATGTCGGTATCCATCCGGTCCCCGATCATCAGGGCCTTCCGGGTGCCGTACCGCGCGAACGCCTCCTCGTAGATCGCGACCTCGGGCTTGCCCGCGACGATCGGCAGCCGACCGACGGCGGTGTGCACCGCGGACACGAGCGTGCCGTTTCCCGGCGCGGTCCCCCGCGCCTGCGGGATCGTCCAGTCGGTGTTCGTCGCAACCCACGGCACGTTCTCGCCGCCGGGCGCATTGAGCGTGAAGGCCGCCTCGGCCAGGTGCTCCCAGCCGACCGAAGGATGGAATCCTTGGATGACGGCTGCGGGCAGATCGAGCCCGGATCGGGTCACCACGAATCCGGCCCGCTCCACCTCCGTCGTGAGCCCCTCGCCCCCGACCACGAGGATCGTGCTGCCCGCGGGAACGAGTCCCGCGAGCAGGCGAACAGCGGCCTGCGGCGAGGTGACGACGTCCTGCGGGGCGACGGAGAGCCCCAAATCGGTGAGATGCGCGGCTACCGTGGCGTCGGTGCGCGACGCGTTGTTGGTGAGGTAGGCGACCTTCGTCGACGACGGAATGCGATTGATGCTGTCCACGGCGTAGTCGATCGGACCGGCACCCGCGTAGACCACTCCATCGAGGTCGGCGAGCACGAGCTCGATGCCCGAGAGCAACGTTTCAGTCATCGGTGCCCTCGGGCTCGAGCTCACCGTCGAACTCTTCCTCGATCACCTCGATGAGGTCGTCAGCGGGGTCGGAATCGTCGAGGGCGTCGGCCGCCACCTCGGCGCGGGCGAACCATTCCTCGGCCTCCGCGTCGCGCCCGAGCTCCTCGAGCACGGTCCCGTATGCGTCGAACAGGCCGGGGCTGTAGGAGAACGCGGTGGTCGGGTCGAGCTGGGCGATCTCGAGTTCGGCGAGAGCGCCGGCCGCGTCCCCGAGGTCGAGGCGTGCTCCGGACATCGCGATCGCGAGCTCCACCTGCACGGGCACGGGCAGGCTCGACCGGGGTACAGAACGCCCGAGCTCGAGCGCGCGCTCGGGGCGCGCCATCCCGCGCTCGCTGTCGACCATCATCGGCAGCTGGTCGTCGCGTCCGGTGATGCGGCGGTACGTGCGCAGCTCACGCAGAGCGAGGGCGTAGTCGCCAGTCGCATAGGCCGTGATCGCGAGGGTCTCGCGCACAACCCCGATGCGGCCGGCACGGCGAGCGGCGGAGATCGCGTGCTGGTGAGCCAGAGCGGGATCCTCTTCGATGAGGCGTGCGGCCATGGCCAGGTGGCGGGCGACGCCCTCCTGGTTCTCCTTGCTCAGTGTCTTGAGTTCGTTGCGGGCGATGCGGTCGAGGTTGTTGGGCGTGACGTCATCCGGGATCGCCGGTGCCTCGTGGTGCTCGCGCACCATCCGGGTACCGAAGGGATCGCGGTCCTCCGGCGTCTCCCGCTCGCGTGCGTCGCGATCGCCGCGCGCAGGTGCGCCGCCCTTGGTCCAGAGGCGCTGCTCGTCGGCGGAGCCGGGACGCGGCGGCCGACCGCCGGCTCCGGCGGGCTTGCCCCCGGAGGGACGACCGGATGCGCCGGCCGGCTTGCTACCGCCCGTCGACTTGCCGCCGCTCGGGCGCCCGGTCGCGGGCTTGCCGTCGGAGGGACGACCCTGGCCCGGGCGCCCGCCCGTGGGCCGAGCTCCGGCACGACCGGAATCGGGCTTGCGATCGTGATCGCGGTCGCCGTGCCCTGTGTTCTCAGCCATGGATGCCTTCCGAGTCGTTAACGCAAAGTGACCACCCCAACGTGTCTTTAACAACACGGGGGTGGCCACTTTACAAAGAAGTCCGGCGGTGTCCTACTCTCCCACAAGGTCCCCCTTGCAGTACCATCGGCGCAGAGAGTCTTAGCTTCCGGGTTCGGAATGTGACCGGGCGTTTCCCTCTCGCTATGGCCGCCGAAACACTATTGATTTATGTATCGAAATTGGCCAGTTTCAGTTCCGGATCTCGATCGAAACCGAGAGCCTTCCCCTAGCTGGGCGCAGTTCCCGACCGTAAATCGGGAACCACAAAGTGGACGCGAATCATCTTCTCATTCACCCCTCCACTGTCGAAACAGTGCTGGGTGGAAGTGTTATCAATTTATCGGCTTATTAGTACGGGTCAGCTCCACGAGTCTTTAGTCCTCGCTTCCACATCCCGCCTATCAACCCAGTAGTCTAGCTGGGAGCCTCTCGACCGAAGTCATGGAAATCTCATCTTGAAGCCGGCTTCCCGCTTAGATGCTTTCAGCGGTTATCCGTTCCGAACGTAGCTAATCAGCGGTGCTCCTGGCGGAACAACTGACACACCAGAGGTTCGTCCATCCCGGTCCTCTCGTACTAGGGATAGCTCTTCTCAAATTTCCTGCGCGCGCAGAGGATAGGGACCGAACTGTCTCACGACGTTCTAAACCCAGCTCGCGTACCGCTTTAATGGGCGAACAGCCCAACCCTTGGGACCTACTCCAGCCCCAGGATGCGACGAGCCGACATCGAGGTGCCAAACCATGCCGTCGATATGGACTCTTGGGCAAGATCAGCCTGTTATCCCCGAGGTACCTTTTATCCGTTGAGCGACAGCGCTTCCACAAGCCACTGCCGGATCACTAGTCCCGACTTTCGTCCCTGCTCGACCTGTCAGTCTCACAGTCAAGCTCCCTTGTGCACTTACACTCGACACCTGATTGCCAACCAGGTTGAGGGAACCTTTGGGCGCCTCCGTTACTTTTTGGGAGGCAACCGCCCCAGTTAAACTACCCACCATGCACTGTCCCTGAACCGGATCACGGTTCGAAGTTAGATATCCAGAGTGACCAGAGTGGTATTTCAACAATGACTCCACCTGAACTGGCGTCCAAGCTTCACAGTCTCCCACCTATCCTACACAAGCCACACCGAACACCAATACAAAGCTATAGTAAAGGTCACGGGGTCTTTCCGTCCTTCTGCGCGTAACGAGCATCTTTACTCGTAGTGCAATTTCGCCGAGTTCGCGGTTGAGACAGCTGGGAAGTCGTTACGCCATTCGTGCAGGTCGGAACTTACCCGACAAGGAATTTCGCTACCTTAGGATGGTTATAGTTACCACCGCCGTTTACTGGGGCTTAAATTCTCAGCTTCGCCTTGCGGCTAACCGTTCCTCTTAACCTTCCAGCACCGGGCAGGCGTCAGTCCGTATACATCGTCTTGCGACTTAGCACGGACCTGTGTTTTTAGTAAACAGTCGCTTCCCACTGGTCTCTGCGGCCATCGAACGCTCCAGGAGTAAATCCCTTCACGCCTCAGGCCCCCCTTCTCCCGAAGTTACGGGGGCATTTTGCCGAGTTCCTTAACCACGATTCTCTCGATCTCCTTGGTATTCTCTACCTGACCACCTGAGTCGGTTTGGGGTACGGGTGACTGGAACCTCGCGTCGATGCTTTTCTTGGCAGCATAGGATCACCGAATTCGCCCGTGAGGGCTATGCATCAGATCTCAGGCTATGTGAGAGACGGATTTGCCTATCTCTCGCCCTACGTCCTTACACCGGGTCAACCATCGCCCGGTACGGCTACCTTCCTGCGTCACACCTGTTAATACGCTAACCGCACCAGAACGGGGTCGAGCGTTAGGCCGGCCGCTTCACCCCGAAGGGATCCGTCAGCCGGATTAGGACTCTTAGCACTACTGGATTAGTTTGGGCGGTTCTTCGTCAGTACGGGAATATCAACCCGTTGTCCATCGACTACGCCTGTCGGCCTCGCCTTAGGTCCCGACTTACCCAGGGCGGATTAGCCTGGCCCTGGAACCCTTGGTCTTTCGGAGGACGGGTTTCTCACCCGTCTTTCGCTACTCATGCCTGCATTCTCACTCGTGTGGCGTCCACGGCTGGTTTACACCGCCGCTTCACTCGCCACACGACGCTCTCCTACCACTCCGTGCGCCTGGACATAAATGCCTAGCTAATACACGAAATCTACAACTTCGGTGGTGTGCTTGAGCCCCGTTACATTGTCGGCGCGGAATCACTTGACCAGTGAGCTATTACGCACTCTTTCAAGGGTGGCTGCTTCTAAGCCAACCTCCTGGTTGTCTGTGCAACTCCACATCCTTTCCCACTTAGCACACGCTTGGGGACCTTAGTTGGTAGTCTGGGTTGTTTCCCTCTCGACGATGAAGCTTATCCCCCACCGTCTCACTGCTGCGCTCTCACTTACCGGCATTCGGAGTTTGGCTAACGTCAGTAACCTTTTGGGGCCCATCAGCTATCCAGTAGCTCTACCTCCGGCAAGAAACACGCAACGCTGCACCTAAATGCATTTCGGAGAGAACCAGCTATCACGAAGTTTGATTGGCCTTTCACCCCTATCCACAGCTCATCCCCTCCATTTTCAACTGAAGTGGGTTCGGTCCTCCACGACGTCTTACCGTCGCTTCAACCTGGCCATGGATAGATCACTTCGCTTCGGGTCTAGGACCAGCGACTGAATCGCCCTATTCAGACTCGCTTTCGCTACGGCTACCCCTCTCGGGTTAACCTCGCCACTGATCGCTAACTCGCAGGCTCATTCTTCAAAAGGCACGCTGTCACCCCTACTAGGGAGGCTCCAACGGTTTGTAAGCAGACGGTTTCAGGTACTATTTCACTCCCCTCCCGGGGTACTTTTCACCTTTCCCTCACGGTACTTGTCCGCTATCGGTCATCTGGGAGTATTTAGGCTTACCAGGTGGTCCTGGCAGATTCACACGGGATTTCTCGGGCCCCGTGCTACTTGGGATACTCTTCGCGCCATTGAAACATTTCGGCTACGGGGTTGGCACCCTCTATGACGTGGCTTTCAATCCACTTCGCCTATATTTCGTTGTAACGCTTGCTGTACGGCAGTAACAGCTGAAAAGTCCCGCTACCCCGACCATGCAACGCCTGCCGGCTATCACACATGATCGGTTTGGCCTCTTCCGATTTCGCTCGCCACTACTAACGGAATCACGGTTGTTTTCTCTTCCTGTGGGTACTGAGATGTTTCACTTCCCCACGTTCCCTCTACCCGCCCTATATATTCAGGCGGGAGTCACCAGGTCGTCTTGCAACGCCTGGCGGGGTTTCCCCATTCGGAAATCCTCGGATCAAAGCTCTATTATCAGCTCCCCGAGGCTTATCGCAGATTTATACGTCCTTCTTCGGCTCCAGATGCCAAGGCATCCACCGTCTGCTCTTAGAAAATTGATATCACATGAGTTTGAATCGATCGCCAGCCCGAAGGCTGGAGATAGACCAATGATTATCTGACTCGAAAGTCAGATGTCATCGTTTATGTGATCCGAACATTGCTGTTCGAATCTAAGATGCTCGCGTCCACTGTGTAGTTCTCAAAATACGGGCGGTACCCCGTGCGCTGACTCGAGGAGTCAGACACAACAAGGTCCAGAGGATCCGTTCGGCTCGCGGTGTCTTTCAACACCGCGGAGCCGGCCCGGTCCCTCAGGACCCAACAGCGTGCAGAAGACCAGGAGCGTCATCCGGATCCGTTCCTTCCCCGCAAGCGGGGCGTACTGGGATCCAGGTTCTGCGCCTGGTCACAATGTCAATGTTCCACCCATGAGCGCTGCCCAACCCGAACAGGTTGGTGCAGCTTGGTCGCTTTTGTGTCCCTGTATACAGAGGACGCGACACGTGCTCCTTAGAAAGGAGGTGATCCAGCCGCACCTTCCGGTACGGCTACCTTGTTACGACTTAGTCCTAATCACCGATCCCACCTTCGACAGCTCCCTCCTTGCGGTTGGGCCACTGGCTTCGGGTGTTACCGACTTTCATGACTTGACGGGCGGTGTGTACAAGGCCCGGGAACGTATTCACCGCAGCGTTGCTGATCTGCGATTACTAGCGACTCCGACTTCATGAGGTCGAGTTGCAGACCTCAATCCGAACTGAGACCGACTTTTTGGGATTCGCTCCACCTCGCGGTATTGCAGCCCTTTGTATCGGCCATTGTAGCATGCGTGAAGCCCAAGACATAAGGGGCATGATGATTTGACGTCATCCCCACCTTCCTCCGAGTTGACCCCGGCAGTCTCCTATGAGTTCCCACCATGACGTGCTGGCAACATAGAACGAGGGTTGCGCTCGTTGCGGGACTTAACCCAACATCTCACGACACGAGCTGACGACAACCATGCACCACCTGTATACCGACCTTGCGGGGAGAACATTTCTGAACTTTTCCGGTATATGTCAAGCCTTGGTAAGGTTCTTCGCGTTGCATCGAATTAATCCGCATGCTCCGCCGCTTGTGCGGGCCCCCGTCAATTCCTTTGAGTTTTAGCCTTGCGGCCGTACTCCCCAGGCGGGGAACTTAATGCGTTAGCTGCGACACAGAAACCGTGGAATGGTCCCTACATCTAGTTCCCAACGTTTACGGCATGGACTACCAGGGTATCTAATCCTGTTCGCTCCCCATGCTTTCGCTCCTCAGCGTCAGTTACGGCCCAGAGATCTGCCTTCGCCATCGGTGTTCCTCCTGATATCTGCGCATTCCACCGCTACACCAGGAATTCCAATCTCCCCTACCGCACTCTAGTCTGCCCGTACCCACTGCAGGCCCGAGGTTGAGCCTCGGGTTTTCACAGCAGACGCGACAAACCGCCTACGAGCTCTTTACGCCCAATAATTCCGGACAACGCTTGCACCCTACGTATTACCGCGGCTGCTGGCACGTAGTTAGCCGGTGCTTTTTCTGCAGGTACCGTCACTTTCGCTTCTTCCCTACTAAAAGAGGTTTACAACCCGAAGGCCGTCGTCCCTCACGCGGCGTTGCTGCATCAGGCTTGCGCCCATTGTGCAATATTCCCCACTGCTGCCTCCCGTAGGAGTCTGGGCCGTGTCTCAGTCCCAGTGTGGCCGGTCACCCTCTCAGGCCGGCTACCCGTCGTCGCCTTGGTGAGCCATTACCTCACCAACTAGCTGATAGGCCGCGAGCTCATCCCGAACCGAAATTCTTTCCACGCGCAGAAGATGCCTTCGCGCGTCGTATCCGGTATTAGACGTCGTTTCCAACGCTTATCCCAGAGTTCGGGGCAGATTGCTCACGTGTTACTCACCCGTTCGCCACTAATCCAGCAGGAGCAAGCTCCCGCTTTCATCGTTCGACTTGCATGTGTTAAGCACGCCGCCAGCGTTCGTCCTGAGCCAGGATCAAACTCTCCATAAATGTTTGATTGCTCGAGTCGCAAGCGACCCGGCACATCTAGCGCTGGGATCAACCGGAATAGGTATCAACCCAGCAAGTTTGAAACTGACAGAACAAATCATTACTGACTTGCTTTGTTGTTTAAATGTTTTCCAAAGGAATCCGATGAGGTTCAGTCGCTAGAAACGACCTACACCCCATACGGGTTTTTGGCATTTGACATTGTGCACGCTGTTGAGTTCTCAAGGATCGGGCGCGCCTACCTTCTCACCTCGCGGCTCGAATTTAGGGCAACTGCTCTAACCTACCACCAGAGGCGCTCATGTCAATTCGACATGCCGGAATCCGAAGATCCCGTTTGCGCACTTCTGAAGGGCATTTCATCGTATTCCCGTGTTCAGGCCCTCACAAGGAGTTCCGAACTGCGGGAAGGTGACTCAGTCCCCTCTTGAGGCCGGAAAGCTGTGGGTTTGATCCGCACCGAGCTTTTCCGCACCTTTGGGGTGACAAGGAGTTACATTACGTGGATCCGGGGGGTGCGGCAAATTACGGCGCATCCCGGGCGTGTCGCGCTCGAAGGCGGACCTGCACGACGACGGAGACGGCTCCGAAGCCGGCCAGGATGAGGGCCCCGCCCAGCGTTCCGCCGCGCGCGACGAGGTCCACCACCGCCCCGGGATCGGTTGGCGCACCGCGCGTCGCGAGCACGATGAGCACGCCCGCGACGAGTGCGACCGGCACGAGCATCCAGAGCAGAACCACCATGCGGGCGGGGAGGGCCCGGTCAACGGGAACCGGGGTGCGGCGGCGCAGCCACCGCGTCATCCAGACCGCGAGGATGACGAGCCCGGCGACCGAGCTGGCGTAGTGCAGCCAGTCCCAGATCGTGACCGGGCCCAGAAGCGCGTCGAATTGCGGGAGCACCGCGCTCCCCCATCGGCCCGCGTGAGTCACCTCGTCCCACAGCAGGTGCGACACGATCCCGATCAGCAGGGACGCGAGCAGGAGGAGGGTCGATCGCGGAGTGACGATCCGGCGCCAGGGCACCGGCGCGGTCCACGACTTGGGCAGGCGCTCAGCGATCCACTGTGGGACGAGGGTCGGAACGGCTCCGCGCAGGACGAGCCACCACAGCATCGTGAGGGCGAGGGCGAGCGGCAGGTCGGCGAGCAGCACGCCCGGCCAGCTGTGGGTGAACCAGTAGTCGATGCCGACCCGCACGAACAGCGGCACGTCGGGCGTCATCGACCCGATCGCGATCGCTGCGGGGATCAGCGGCGTGCGCAGGAGGGGCAGCGCGACGACCGCGTGCGCCGGGGTGAACGGCACTGCTACTCGACGAAGACGCCGGCGAGGGTCTTCTTGCCGCGGCGCAGCACCGCCATCCGGCCCGCGAGCACGGACCCCTCGAGCACGGCGGCCTCGTCGTCGACCCGCTCGTTGTTGACGTAGACGCCGCCCTCGCCGATCGACCGGCGGGCGGCGCCGAGGCTCGGGCTCAGGCCCGTGTCGACGAGCAGTTGCGCGATGGGAGTGGACGCGGGCGACGTGGTGTTGGGCAGCTCGCGCAGGGCGGACTCGAGGGTCGCGTCATCCAGCGCCGCCAGGTCGCCCTGGCCGAACAGCGCCTCGGCCGCCGCGATCGCCGCCGCGGTCGCCGCCTCGCCGTGCACGGTGGAGGTGACCTCCCACGCGAGGGTGCGCTGCGCCTCGCGCTTGAACGGCTCGCTCGCGACGACCGCCTCGAGCCGCTCGATCTCGGCGCGGTCGAGGAAGGTGAAGACCTTGAGCCGCGCGATCACGTCGGCGTCGTCGGTGTTGAGCCAGAACTGGTAGAACGCGTACGGGCTCGTCATGGCCGGATCGAGCCAGACCGCGTTGCCCTCCGACTTGCCGAACTTGGTGCCGTCGGAGTTGGTGATCAGGGGCGTGCCGATCGCGTGCGCGCTGACGCCCTCCACCCGGTGGATGAGGTCGGTGCCGCTCGTGAGGTTGCCCCACTGGTCGCTGCCCCCGGTCTGCAGCACGCAGCCGTAGCTGCGGTAGAGCTCGAGGAAATCGAGACCCTGGAGGATCTGGTAGCTGAACTCGGTGTAGCTGATGCCGGCGTCCGAGTTGAGACGCGCGCTCACGGCATCCTTCTTGAGCATCGTGCCCACCCGGAAGTGCTTGCCGATGTCTCGGAGGAAATCGATCGCGGAGAGCGGGGCCGTCCAGTCGAGGTTGTTGACGAGTCGGGCCGCGTTGGCGCCCTCGAACGAGAGGAACTTCGAGACCTGCGCCTGGAGGTAGCCGACCCACTCGCGCACGGTGGCCTCGTCGTTGAGGGTGCGCTCCGCGGTCGGTCGCGGGTCGCCGATCAGTCCGGTGGATCCGCCGACGAGCCCGAGGGGCTTGTGGCCGGCTAGCTGGAGCCGGCGCAGCAGGAGCAGTTGCACGAGGTTGCCGAGGTGCAGGCTCGCCGCCGTGGGGTCGAAGCCGCAGTAGTAGGTGATGGGCTCCCCCGCGAGCAGCGCCTTCAGCTCCTCCTCGTTGGTGGAGACGTGCACGAGTCCGCGCCAGCGGATCTCCTCCCAGACATCCGGAAACGACGGGTCGTTGCGCTGGGTGGCGAGGCGTTCGGAGGCGGGGGCTGACACGCATCCCACCGTAGCGGAGGTGAGCGAACGCCTCGGCAGGATGCCGTTCACGGATGAAGACATGATCGTCGTGAATCAGTATTGGAGGATTGATTATTGATAATCAGGTTTGGAGAACTTAGGATGACAGGATGATCGTGCTCACCGTCGACCAGCGGCACAGCCGCACGACCGACGACGCCGTCGGCCCCGCCCTCACGCAGCTCGAACGAACCCGGCGCCCAGCCCTGCTGCTGCCGCCGGAACGCACGGCGGGCGACGAGTTCCAGGCGCTCGCGGCCACCCCGCGCGGCGCCCTCGAGGTCGTGCTCGACCTCACTCGCGCGGGACAGTGGAGCGTGGGGGTCGGGGCGGGAGCGGTCGACGTTCCGCTCGGGGCCACTGTGCGGGAGTGCCGCGGACCGGCGTTCGTCGCCGCCCGTCAGGCCGTGGAGCGAGCCAAGCGCAGCCAGACGCACTGCGCGCTGGCGGCCCAGCCGGGGCATCCGCTCGCCGACGATGTCGAGGCTCTGCTCGACCTGCTGCTGCTGCTGCGCGCGCGACGCACCCCGCCCGGCTGGGAGCTGCACGACCTGCTCTCTGAGGGGATGAGCCAGCAGGATGCCGCGGCCCGCCTCGGCATCACCGCCCAGTCCGCGAGCCAGCGGGCCCGTACCGCCGGCCTGCGCGTCGAGGAGGCCGCGACGGTGGCCCTTGTTACCCTGCTCGAGACGCTCGACGCGACCGTGTCGGGGGCTGAGCCAAGGGAGCAACGATGAGCCCGTGGTGGATCGCCGAACTCGTGCTCGTCGCCATCGGCATCGCGGCCGCGATCGTCGCCACCGCGACAGGACGCCACTGGTGGGTCGCGCCGGCCGCCGCTCCCGTGCTCCTCGGCGTCGCGCTGCAGGTGGCGGGAGTCGCCGGCCCGAGTAATCCCCTGGCCATCATCGGGCTCGGCCTCGGGGTCGTGGCCCTCGCCGTGCTCGGGGGCAACCCCGTCGTCGCGCTCGTGCTGCGCCTCGCGACCCGCACGGTGCGGCTGGGCACGCACGGCGGCATCCTCGTCACTGACGTCGATTCGCCCCTGCCCGACCGCGAGATCCTCCGCGGCGGCACGACGATCGGCTACCTCGAGCGGTTCACTCTGATCGGCACGATCCTCGTCGGTCAGCCGGCGGCGATCGCCGTGATCGTGGCCGTCAAGGGACTCGGACGCTTCTCGGAACTGGAGAACGCCACCGCGCGCGAGCGGTTCATCATCGGCACGCTCGCCAGCCTCGCGTGGGCGGCGGCGTGCACGGGCATCCTCACGATCGCCTGGTAGCGGGCCTGCTCGTCGCGGCCTTGTAGGGCGAGACGGTCGGCTCCCCCGGCAGCCAGAACCGCCAGGGGAACTCGGCGCTCCCGCCCGGACCTGAGACCCCGGTGCGCGGCCCGGTCTCGAACACCGGCACCGGATGCCGCGGCAGCGTGAGCCGCACCCGCCCGGTCGCGAGGTCGTCGCCATTGTCGTCCAGCCCGATCCCGAGGGCGACGCAGAGCCGCGCGGGGCCGCGGGCGAGGTCCGCGTCGGTGCGGCTCGTGAGCCGCCGGGCCCGCGCCGACTCCACCCCCGACACGATCTCGCCGGCCCGAAGCAGCACCCCCGACGCGGTGCCCTCGGGCGAGCACACGACGTTCGCGCACGTGTGCATCCCGTAGGTGAAGTAGGTGTACAGGTGCCCGGGCGGACCGAACATCACGGCGTTGCGCCGAGTCTGGCCGCGGTAAGCGTGCGAGCCCGGGTCGAGCGACCCGAGGTAGGCCTCGACCTCGGTGATGCGCAGCACGACGTCGCCCACGGTGAGCGTCGCCCCGAGCAGGCGCGGCGCGACCTCGGTGGATGGGGCCGCGAGCTCGGCGAGCATCAGAAGAAGCGGATGCCGCTCACGAGCGCGTAGACGACCCCACCGACGACGACGAGACTCGACAGGATCACGAGGATCAACTGCCCGCGCCTCGACATGCCGCGGTACCAGAACCCGGGATCGTCGTCGTTCTTGTTGTTCTTCCCCGGCTCGCTCATGCTCTGCTCCTTGTCGTGAGATCGCGCACGCGCGCAGTGAGTTCGGCGCGCTGCTCGGCCACTCGCGCCGGGGCGGTGCCGCCCGCGCCGGTGCGCGAGGCGACGGAGCCCTCGATCGTGAGCACCGTCCGCACGCCCGCGGTGAGGTGGGGCGAGATGGCGAGGTACTGCTCGTCGGTCGGGCCGTCGAGGTCGAGCCCGTTCTCCTCGCAGAACCGCACGAGCGCACCCGAGATCTCGTGGGCCTCCCGGAACGGCACACGCTGACGCACGAGCCAGTCGGCCACGTCGGTGGCGAGGGAGAAGCCCTGCGGGGCGAACTCGGCCATCCGGGCGGTGTCGAAGTGAAGGGTCGCGACCATGCCGGTGAAAGCGGGCAGGAGCACCTCGAGCGTCTCGACGGAATCGAAGACCGGCTCTTTGTCCTCCTGGAGGTCGCGGTTGTACGCGAGCGGGAGCCCTTTGAGCGTGGCGAGCAGGCCCGTGAGGTTGCCGATGAGCCGGCCCGCCTTGCCGCGCGCGAGCTCGGCGATGTCGGGGTTCTTCTTCTGCGGCATGATCGACGAGCCCGTGGAGTAGGCGTCGTCGAGGCGCACGAACCCGAACTCCCGGGTGTTCCAGAGGATGATCTCCTCCGCGAACCGCGAGAGGTCCACCCCGAGCTGCGCGGCGATGAAGGCGAACTCGGCGACGACGTCGCGGCTGGCCGTGGCATCCATCGAATTCTCGCTCGGCCGGGCGAGCCCGAGCCGGGACGCGACGAGCGCAGGGTCGAGGCCGAGGCTGCTGCCGGCGAGAGCGCCGGCGCCGTAGGGGCTCGTGGATGCCCGGGACCGCCAGTCGCGCAGGCGCTCGAGGTCGCGCACGAGCGGCCACGCGTGGGCGAGGAGGTGGTGGGCCAGGAGCACGGGTTGCGCGTGCTGGAGGTGGGTGCGGCCGGGGAGGATCGCGTCACCGACCCGCTCGGCCTGCGCGTTGATCGCGTCGATGAGGTCCACCACGAGCGCGCCGATGTGGCCCGCGTGATCGAGGAGGTAGAGCCGGATGAGCGTGGCGATCTGGTCGTTGCGGCTGCGGCCGGCGCGCAGTCGGCCCCCCAGCTCGGCGCCCACGATCTCGATGAGCGCGGCCTCGAGGGCGCCGTGCACGTCCTCGTCCCCGGGCTGCGCGACGAGTCGGCCGTCGGCGACCCGGGCCGCGAGCTCGTCGAGGCCCGCGTGCATCGCGGACTCCTCGTCGGCCGTGAGATACCCGGCCGCGGCGAGCGCGGCCGCGTGGGCGTGCGAGCCCGCGATGTCGTAGGGCGCGAGCTGCCAGTCGAAGTGGGTGGAGCGGCTCAGGCGGGCGAGCTCGGGCGAGGGGCCGGACGTGAACCGCGCACCCCACAGGGAGCCTTCACCGGTCTTCGCCTCAGCCATGGGACCCATTCTGGTCGAGCAGCCACACCATGAGGGCCTTCTGGGCGTGCAGGCGGTTCTCCGCCTCGTCCCAGATCACGCTCTGCGGCCCGTCGATCACCTCGCTCGTCACCTCGTAACCGCGGTCGGCGGGCAGGCAGTGCAGGAAGAGGGCGTCGGGCTTCGCGAGCGACATGAGCTCGGCATCCACGCGGTAGGCGCCGAAACGGGTGAGGCGCTGGGCCTTCTCGTCCTCCTTGCCCATCGACACCCAGGTGTCGGTCACGACGACGTCGGCTCCGGCGACCGCGGCCTGCGGGTCGGTGAAGAGCGCGACCGAGCCGCCGTTCTGCACGGCGATCGCCCGGGCATCCTCGACGACCGTGGGATGCGGGGCGTAGTCCTCGGGCGAGGCGACCCGGATGTGGAACCCCGCGGTCGCCCCCGCGAGGAGGTAGGACTGCGCCATGTTGCTCGCGCCGTCGCCGAGGAACGTGACGGTGAGGCCCGCGAGCGCCCCGCGGTGCTCGCGGATCGTCAGCAGGTCGGCGAGCAGCTGGCACGGGTGGAAGTCGTCGCTCAGCGCGTTGATCACCGGAACCGTGGTGCCCGCGGCCATCTCGACGAGACCGGACTGCGCGTAGGTGCGCCAGACGATCGCGGCGACCTGGCGCTCGAGCACCCGGGCCGTGTCGGACGCGGTCTCCTTGCCGCCGAGCTGGCTGTTGGCGGTGGAGATGATGAGCGGCACTCCCCCCAGGTCGGCGATGCCGACCGCGAACGAGACGCGCGTGCGCGTGGAGGACTTGTCGAAGATCACCGCGACAGTCTGCGGGCCAGCGAGCGGCTTCACCACCCAGCGGTCCTTCTTGAGCTCGACCGCGAGGTCGAGGATCGCAGTCTGCTCTTCCTGCGTGAGGTCGTCATCCCGGAGGAAGTGCCGCGTGGCGGTGCCGGTCGGTGCGGTCGTGGTCACTGCTGGGCCTCCAGGGCGCTCGTGAAGATCGAGAGGAACTCGGCGATCTCGGCGTCGCCGATGATCAGGGGCGGGGCGAGCCGGATGCTCGTGTCGTTGGGCGCGTTGATGATGAGTCCGCGGGCCATCGCCGCCGCGACCACCGCCGGGGCGACAGGGGCGGACAGGCCCACGCCGATGAGCAGCCCCCGCCCGCGCACCTCGGCGACGAGTGAGAGGCCCTGGATCGCCGCCTTCAACTCGGCCCCGCGACGGGCCGCGTTCTCCACGAGGCCCGCGCGCTCGATCTCGGCGAGCACGGCATCCGCCGCGGCCGTCGCGAGCGGGTTGCCGCCGAAGGTGCTGCCGTGCTGGCCCGCCGTGAAGAGGTCGGATGCGGCGCCGAAGGTGATGAGCGCCCCGATCGGCACTCCCCCGCCGATGCCCTTGGCCACGGCGATCGCGTCGGGCACGATGCCGTGCTGCTGGAACGCGAACCACGAGCCGGTGCGTCCGGCGCCCGTCTGGATCTCGTCGATGATGAGGAGGGCTCCGTGGCGCTGGGTGAGCTCCCGGGCGGCCGCGAGATACCCGGCGGGGAGATCGATCACGCCCGCCTCGCCCTTGATGGGCTCGACGACGAGAGCCGCGACATCCGGCCCCATCGCCGCCTCGAGCGCCTCGATCGTCGAATCGAGGTGCTGGATGCCCGGCAGCAGCGGCTCGAACGGCTCGCGCAGCGCGGGCTTGCCGGTGAGCGAGAGCGAGCCCATCGTGCGCCCGTGGAACGAGTTCTCGAGAGCGAGGATGCGCGGGCGGCCGGTGCGGCGCGCGAGCTTGATCGCCGCCTCGATCGCCTCCGCGCCCGAGTTGCCGAAGTACACCCGGTCACCGCCGGAGAGTCGGAGCAGGCGCTCGGCGAGGGCGAGCTGCGGCGGGGAGGCGAAGTAGTTGGAGACGTGCGCGAGGGTCGCGATCTGGCGGCTCACGGCATCCACGAGCACCGGATGCGCGTGCCCGAGCGAGTTGACGGCGATGCCCGCGAGAAAGTCGAGGTAGCGGGTGCCCTCGGAGTCCCAGACATAGCAACCCTCGCCGCGCACGAGTTCGGCCATCGGGAGGGCGGCGGACTTCATGATCCGTGCCGAGTACTGCTCCTGCCAGGTGCTCATGCCGGCACCACCTCCGTGCCGATGCCCGAGGTCGTGAAGATCTCGAGCAGGATCGAGTGCGGCTCGCGGCCGTCGATGATCGCCGCCTTGGGCACGCCCCCGGCGACGGCCTCGAGGCACGCCGTCATCTTGGGGATCATCCCCGACTCCAGGCTCGGCAGCAGCGCCTCGAGCTCGGTCGTCGTGATGACCGAGACGAGCGAGTCGCGGTTCGGCCAGTCGGCGTAGAGCCCGGTGACGTCGGTGAGCACGACGAGCTTGGCGGCGCCGAGGGCCACGGCGAGCGAGGCCGCCGCGGAGTCGGCGTTGACGTTGAGCAGGCCATCCGGCCCGGTCGCGACCGTGGAGATCACCGGGATGCGCCCGGCCTCGAGCTCGGCGAGCACTCGGGTGGGATCCACCGCGGTCACGTCTCCCACGAGACCGAGGTCGACGACCTCGCCGTCGACCATCGCGCCGCGCCTCTCGCCCGTGAACAGGCCGTGCTCGTCGCCGGAGATCCCGACGCCGAGGTCGCCGTGCGTCGCGATCGCAGAGACCAGTCCGGCCCCCACCTGGGTCGCGAGCACCTCGCGCACGACGCCGATCGCCTCCGGGGTGGTCACCCGGTAGCCGCCCTTGAATTCGCTCGGGATGCCGCGGCGGGTGAGCTCGGCCGTGATCTGCGGGCCTCCCCCGTGCACGACGACGGGCTTGATGCCCACGTAGCGCAGGTAGACCATGTCCTCGGCGAACGCGCGCGTGAGCTCCTCGTCGACCATGGCGTTGCCGCCGAACTTGACGACGACGATCTCATCGCGGAACCGCTTGAGCCAGGCGAGCGACTCGATCAGCACGGCGGCCTTTGCGGCTGCCTCCTCGTGGGTGATCGTCATCAGCTGGAGTACGCGCTGTTCTCGTGCACGTAATCGTGCGTGAGGTCGTTGGTGAGGATCGTCGCCGTCGCCTCGCCCGACTTCAGGTCGATGAGGAGGTTAACGCGGCGCGGGCTCAGGTCCACGTCGGTGCGCGGGCGGTCCGGTGCCCCGCCCGAGCAGACCCGCACCCCGTTCATGCTCACGTCGACGTCGTAAGGGTCGAAGGCGGCATCCGTGGTCCCGATCGCCGCGAGCACGCGGCCCCAGTTGGGATCGTTGCCGAAGACGGCCGCCTTGAAGAGGTTGTTGCGCGCGACCGAGCGCCCGACCTTCACGGCGTCGTCCTCGTTCTCCGCGCCGATCACCTCGATGCGGATGTCGTGGCTGGCCCCCTCGGCGTCGCCCTGCAGCTGCTCGGCGAGCTCCACGCACACCTCGGTGAGCACCGTGATGAACTCGCTCAGCGGCGGCTCGACGCCAGACGCGCCGCTGGCCAGCAGGGACACCTGATCGTTGGTCGACATGCAGCCGTCGGAGTCGAGACGGTCGAAGCTCACGCGGGTGGCGATGCGCAGCGCCTGGTCGAGCGCGGCGCTCGTGAGGGCGGCATCCGTGGTGATGACCACGAGCAT
This sequence comes from Synechococcus sp. UW140, assembly GCA_943367555.1. GTDB lineage: Bacteria > Actinomycetota > Actinomycetes > Actinomycetales > Microbacteriaceae > Rhodoglobus. The sequence goes on from CALRJN020000004.1 coordinate 171,538, forward strand.
CGTCGCCAGGCCCGGGGCGAGCATCCCGGCCCCCTTGGCCATGCCGCCGACGGTGAACCCCGCACCGGTGCGGATCGAGCGCTTGGGACGGGAGTCGGTCGTCATGATCGCGCGCGAGGCGTCCTCGCCGTGAGCGACGTCATCGCCGAGGGATGCCGCGGCGGCGGCGACACCCGCGAGCACCGTGCCGAGCGGCAGCTGGTCGCCGATGAGTCCGGTCGAGCAGACGAGCACGTCGCCCGCGCCGACCTCGAGGGCCTCCCCGACGGCCTCGGCCGTCGAGTGCGTGACCTGGAAGCCCTCCGGCCCCGTGAAGCAGTTGGCCCCGCCGGAGTTGAGCACGATCGCGGACACCGTGCCGTCTTCGATCACCTGCTGCGACCAGATGATCGGGTTGGCCTTCGACCGGTTGCTCGTGAAGACCGCCGCCGCGTTCTGCAGCGGGCCGCGATTGACGACGAGCGCGAGATCGAGCCCGCCGCTGGACTTCAGGCCCGCCTCGACCCCGGACGCCACGAAACCCCTCGCCGCCGTGACGCTCACGGTGCCACCCCATCCATCGTCAGTCCGGTCGTCTCGGGCAGCCCGAGGGCGAGGTTCGCGGACTGGATCGCCGCCCCCGCCGTGCCCTTGACGAGATTGTCGATCGCGCTGATCACGACGACGCGACCCGCGGCCTCGTCGACCGCGAGGCCGATGAGGCACGTGTTGGCGCCGACCGTGTCGGCGGTGCGCGGGTACTGGCCCGCGGGAAGCACGTGCACGAAGGGCTCGTCGGCGTAGGCGCTCTCCCACGCCTCCCGAACGCTCGCGGCCGTCGCGCCAGGCGCGAGCCGAGCGGTGGAGGTGGCGAGGATGCCGCGGCTCATCGGCACGAGCACGGGGGTGAACGACACGCTCACGTCCACGCCGCCCGCCGCGCCCAGGTTCTGGCGGATCTCGGGCGTGTGACGATGGACGCCGCCCACGCCGTAGGCGTACGCCGAGCCGAGCAGCTCGCTCGCGAGCAGGTCGGGGCGGAGCGTCCTGCCGGCGCCCGACGGTCCGACGGCGAGCACCGCGACGAGATCCTGCGCCTCGATGACACCCGCCCGGATGCCGGGCGCGAGCCCCAGCGTGATCGCCGTGACGTTGCATCCGGGCACGGCAACCCGACGGGAGCCCGCGAGGGCCGCGCGCTGAGTGCCGCCGCCCGCGAGCACGAGCTCGGGCATCCCGTAGTCCCACGCGCCGAAGAACTCGCCACCGTAGAACGCGGCCCAGTCGGCCTCGCTCGTGAGGCGATGGTCGGCGCCGCAGTCGATGACGAGGGTGCCCTCGGGGAGCTCGGCGGTGAGGGCGCCCGACATGCCATGCGGCAGGGCGAGGAACACGATGTCGTGGCCGGCGAGGGTCGCGGCATCCGTGGCCTGAAGCGTCAAGTGCGCGAGGGAGCGCAGGTGCGGCTGCAGCGCGATGAGGGGCTGCCCCGCATTGGAGTTCGCGGTCACCGTCGTGACCTCGAACTCGGGATGGGCGGAAAGGAGCCTCAGCAGCTCGCCACCCGCGTAGCCGCTGGCACCTGCCA
>CALRJN020000005.1:0-119133 GCA_943367555.1 Synechococcus sp. UW140
CGCGAGAATCGACATCCAGCCCACGTCAATCCTCAAGAATCGAGTCGGGCTGGATGTCGATTCTCGCGCCCGTGAGCTTCGCCGCGAGACGGGCGTTCTGCCCCTCCTTGCCGATCGCCAGAGAGAGCTGGTAGTCGGGAACGAGGGCGCGCACCGCCTTGGTCGCCTCGTCGATCACGAAGGAACTCGTCACCTTCGCGGGAGACAGCGCGTTCGCGACGAACGTCGCGAGATCGTCGGAGTAGTCCACGATGTCGATCTTCTCGTTGTTGAGCTCCGCGGTGACGGCGCGCACGCGCTGGCCGAGCTCGCCGATGCACGCGCCCTTCGCATTGACGCCGGGTTCGGTCGCGCGCACGGCCATCTTGGTGCGATGGCCGGCCTCCCGGGCCAGCGAGGTGATCTCCACGATGCCGCTCGCGATCTCCGGAACCTCGAGGGCGAAGAGCTTGCGAACAAGGGCGGGGTGGGTTCGGCTCACCGTGATCTGCGGCCCCTTGAGGCCCTTGCTCACCGCGGTGACGTAGACGCGGATGCGGTTGCCGTGGGCGTAGTCCTCGCCCGGCACCTGCTCCTCGGGAGGCAGGATCGCCTCCACGGTGCCGAGGTCGACGTGGATCATCCGCGGGTTCGGGCCCTGCTGGATGACGCCCGCGACGATGTCACCCTCACGGCCCTTGAACTCGCCGAGCACGTGGTCGTCGGCGATGTCGCGCAGGCGCTGGTTGATCACCTGCTTGGCGGCGAACGCCGCGATGCGGCCGAAGTCGTCGGGGCTGTCCTCGGCCTCACCGATCACCGCGCCCTCGTCGTCGAGCTCCGGGACAAAGATCGAGACCTTGCCGGTCTTGCGGTCGAGTTCGACGCGTGCCTTGGTGGAGGTGGTGTCCGTCGACTTGTGGTCGGTCTCGCCGACGTGCTTGAGGTAGGCGGTGAGGATGGCCTGCTCGATGATCCTCACGAGTTCGTCGAAGGGGATCTCGCGCTCGCGCTCCATGAGTCGCAGCACGCTCAGGTCGATGTCCACTGAGGGCCTCCGCAGGTGTTCTGTTAATCCCCCGAGAGCCGGGGTCAGGCTCCACGGTACCGGATGGCGGCGCTGCCCGCAGCGTGGGCATCCAGCCCTTAGGGTGGTCGCGTGCGCAAAGGCTGGATCCTCGGAATCATCGCGATCGTCGTCGCGGCTCTCATCGCCCTCGTGGTGGTCTCCCTGGGGCTGTTCGCCCCCCTGCCCTCGTCGGGGACCGACGACGGATCGGGGACCTCGAGCGACACGTCGAACGGAAGCCCGGGCACCGAGGCAGACGACGACTTCGGCACCGTGGAGATCTACACGGTGCTCGACGACGGCACACTCGACCCGACCGCGAGCGGTCTGACGGCCGAGGTCTGGGACACGTTCACGCGGGTCGCCACGCTCGACTTCGCCGCCGAGGTGATGACGCAGTTCCGCGTCGGCGACGCACCCAACAGCGACACGCTCGCCTACGTGTACCAGGACTCCGACCCCCAGTACTGGATCCTCGCGGCGAACCTGGCCACGAGCGACGACCCCACCCAGCTCATCGCGACGCTCGTGCACGAGTACGGCCACATCCTCACCCTCGGCCTCGACGAGGTGGACCCGACCGTGACAAGCTGTTCGACGCTCGAGCTCGACGAGGGATGCGCCGACGGCGACTCCGCGATCGAACAGTTCCGGGAGCAGTTCTGGGCCGGCTACGGTGATGACGCCCCCGATGCCGCCAATGTGGATGACACGCTCGCCTACGACTTCTACCTCGCCCACGAGGAGGACTTCGTGAGCGACTACGCCGCCACCAACGTGGTCGAGGACATCGCCGAGAGCTTCATGACCTTCGTGCTCGAAGACGAGCCCACCGGTGACTCAGTCGCCGCGCAGAAGCTCGACTTCTTCTGGCAGCTGCCCGAGTACGTCGCGATCCGCGAGCGCATCCGCGCCGAGTTCGCCGACGACCTCGGCCTCGTCGGCTAGACGGGCTAGGCCAGAAGAGCGGCGCCGACCTCGTCGAGGCCGATGGTGGTCTTCTCGCCGGTCGCGCGGTTCCAGAACTCGACCCGGCCCTCGGCGGCATCCCGACCCACGACCACGACGAGCGGCACGCCGAGCAGCTCGGCGTCGCCGAACTTGACGCCGGGCGACACCTTGGGCCGGTCGTCGAAGAGCACGTCGAAGCCGCTCTCCTCGAGCGAGGAGACGAGGGCCTCGGCCGTGTCGAAGGCGACCTGCTCGCGGCCGGCAGCCACGACGTGCACGTCGAACGGCGCGACGTTGCGGGGCCAGATCAGGCCCTTCTCGTCGTTGTAGGTCTCGGCGATCACGGCCATGATGCGCGTGACCCCGATGCCGTAGGAGCCCATCGTGACGGTGACGAGCTTGCCGTTCTCGTCGAGCACCTTGAGCCCGAGCGCCTCGGCGTACTTGCGGCCGAGCTGGAAGACGTGGCCGATCTCCATGCCGCGCGCGGCCTCGATCGGACCGGAGCCGTCGGGGGCGGGATCGCCGGCGAGCACGTCGGAGATCTCGACGACGCCGTCGGCCACGAAGTCGCGTCCGGCGACGAGTCCGAAGACGTGCTTCTCGTCGAGGTTCGCGCCGGTGACCCAGGCGGTCCCGTCCACGACGCGCGGGTCGACGACGAAGCGGACGCCGGTGGTCGACGTCTCGCCGAGCACGGGCCCCGCGGGCGACCAGGGCCCGATGTAGCCCTTCACGAGACCGGGGTGCTTGGCGAAATCGGCCTCGGTCGCGGCATCCACCCCGTTCGGAGCGAACGCGACCTCGGCGCGCTTGAGGTCCACGTCGCGGTCGCCGGGCAGCCCGACGACGACGAGCTCACGCGTGCCGTCGAGGGCCGTGAGCGCGAGCACGACGTTCTTGAGCGTGTCCGCGGCCGTCCACGGCCGGTCCTCCCGCGGATACTCGGCGTTGGCGAGGTCGACGAGGGTCTGGATGGTCGGGGTGTTCGGCGACGCGAGCACGCGGGCCTCGGGCTGCCCGTCGATCGGGATCGCGTCGGGCACGACCGTGCGGAACGCCTCGACGTTTGCGGCGTACCCGCCGGCGGTGCGCACGAAGGTGTCCTCGCCGATCGGGGTGGGGTGGAGGAACTCCTCGCTCTTCGAGCCGCCCATCGCGCCGGCATCCGCCTTGACGATCACGTAGTCGAGGCCGAGCCGCTGGAAGATGCGCTCGTAGGCGTCCCGGTGCTGCTGGTAGCTGAGATCGAGGCCCTCGTCGGTGTAATCGAAGGAGTAGCTGTCCTTCATCGAGAACTCGCGACCGCGCAGGAGCCCCGCGCGCGGGCGGGCCTCGTCGCGGTACTTGTCCTGGATCTGGTAGATCGAGAGCGGGAGGTCCTTGTAGCTCGAGTAGAGGTCCTTCACGAGCAGTGTGAAGACCTCCTCGTGGGTCGGGGCCAGGAGGTAGTCGGCGCCCTTGCGGTCCTTCAGGCGGAAGATGCCGTCGCCGTACTCGGTCCAGCGCCCGGTCACCTCGTAGGGCTCGCGCGGGAGAAGAGCCGGGAAGTGCACCTCCTGCGCTCCGAAGACCTCGAGCTCCTCGCGGATGATGTTCTCGATCTTGCGCCGCACCTTGAGCCCGAGCGGCAGCCACGCGAACACGCCGGGGGCCTGACGACGGATGTACCCGGCGCGGACGAGGAGCCGGTGGCTCGTCACCTCCGCGTCGACGGGATCCTCGCGGAGGGTGCGGACGAAGAGCTGCGAGAGGCGTGTGGACACGCGCTCCATGCTACCGGCGGGCCGAACGGCGTCCGCGCGGCTCAGTGACCGCCGGCGAGGCGTCGCGGCACGGCGAGAAGCAGTGCCCCGATCACGAGCAACGCCGCGGCGAGACCCAGGGGCGTCGTCTGGTCGACGCCCGTGTTCGGCAACGCGCCCGTCGTGCCGGTGCCCGTGCCGGTGCCGGTGGGGGTGACCGGCGCGGGTTCCGGGAGGGTCGGGAGCTGGAACGAGAGCGAGGTCGAGGCGCTGAGCGCCGTGGGGCTCGCGGTCACCGTCGCCGACATCGGCGCGAGTGGCACGGTCGTCCACCGGTAGTTGGGCGGAGAGACCGGCCGAGAGGATTCCGTGACCTCGCAGTCGGCGGGCGTGGGGATCGTCGAGAGCGACCCGGTCGCGACCGTCGTGCCGCCGAAGGTCACCAGGAGCGGGAAGGTTCCGGATGCCCCGCAGTCGACCTCGAGCACGAACGTTCCCGTGAACCCGGCCGGCGGGGCGTCGAGCACGGTGATGGTCACGGCGAGCGTGCCGAGCACGCGCTCGAGCGCGCCGGTGATCGTGACATTCCCGGTGCCGCCGTCGGTCACCGTGATCGGATCGCCCCCGTCGAGATCGCCCGCCCAGCGGTAGCCCTCCGGGGCGTCCGGACGGCTCAGCGGCGAGATCGTGCACGTCGACGGAGCGGGGATGCCGCTGAGGTTGAGGCTCGCCGTGGAGGACCCCGTGAACACGAGCGTCGCCTCGAACGTTCCCGCGGGGCCGCAGTTCAGGCGCACGCGCAGGTCGCCGGTGAGGCCGCCGGCAGGAGCTCCGGCGATCGATGCCGACATCGCCGCGATGCCGCTCGTCGCGCGCAGCGCGTCCGCGATCGTCACTACCGTCGTGGAGCCGTCGGCCACGGCAGCGGGAGACGTGGAGATCGTCGGGCCCTCGAAGACGGAGTAGGCGGGTGCGGTCGGCCCGGAGACGACCGTGACGACGCACGATGCGGGGGCGGGGATGCCGGACACCGTGGTCGAACCCGACGATGCCGCCGTGAGCGTGATCGACGCGGGGTGATCGCCCGCGGCACCGCACGCGAGAAGCAGCTCGACGTCGTCCGTGAGTCCGCCTGCGGCAAGTCCGGTCGCCGACCAATCCACCTGCACCGCGCCGGTCATCTCGCGCAGCGAGCGCGTGGCGGACACGAGCGCGGTCTCCCCGTCGACAATCGCGACGGGCACGGGGTCGATCGCGGCGGCATCCCAGGCGTGGAAGGCCGGAGCGGTGGGCGGAGCCACCTCGGTGACGGTGCAGCTCGCGCCGTCGGGGATGCCGGTCACCATGATCGACCCGCTGGTCGCGCCGACGAGGCTGAGGGTGCGCGTTGCGGAGAACGCCGCACCGCAGTCGATGTCGTAGTCGATGTCGGCGGTGACCCCTCCGGCCGGGGCGCCGGTGATCGAGAGGGAGAGAGCGAGGTCGCCCTGGAGCACGCGCAGGGTGTTGCCGATCGAGACCGCCGAGTTCTCGCCACTCGTCGAGAGGCGCACGACCGCGCCGGATCCCGTGGTCGCGGTCCAGACGTAGCCCGCGGGCGGCGCGGCCCGCAGCACCTGGGACACCGTGCAGTCCTCGCCGACCGGGATACCGGTCGCGGTCGCGCTGCCTCCGAGGGCAACGACGAGAGTCGTCGTGCGCGTCAGGCACGCGATCTCGATCGAGAGGTCGCCCGTGGCTCCCCCGGTCGGACCGGATGCCACAGTGCTCGTGACGGTGACGCTGCCCGTGAGCACGAACGACGCGGGCGTCGCCACGGAGTCGGTGCCGGGGTCGGCGTCGCCGTCGGCATCCGGGATCGTGCCGTTCTGACTGACATCGGTGACGGTGTCCCCGTGGGGGCTCACCGCGGAGATCGTCGCGGAGTTCTCGAAGGGCCCGGCCGAGGCGGGCAGCACGGTCACGGTCACGGTCACGATGGCGGAACCGCCGATCGCGAGGGTGCCGGTCGCGAGGGTGGTGTCAGCGACACCGTCGAACCCGGGGTTCGCCGTCAGGCCCGAGGCGGGATCCACGACCACCGCGCCGACGCCGACGAGCTGGCTGCCGTAGACGGCGTCGAGGTCGTCGACGAGCGCGACTGTGGCGAGGGCCACGTCGCCGGTGTTCTCGGCGCGGAACTCGTAGGCCACGTCCTGGGTGCCGTCGAGGTTGTCGGTCACCGAGACCACCCGCTTGGCGAGCCCGACTTCGGGGAAGGTCGCCAGAGTCGGCCCGATCACGCTGAAGCCCTCGGAGACCGCGGTGCCCGCGACATCCTCGTCGCCGACGATCACGACCATGCGCGAGACCGGCTCCGTCGGATCGGCCACGAAGCCGAGCCAGCGCGTCGTGTCGTTGCCGCACGCGGCGGTCACACTGTCGCACGTCGTCGCGGTGGGCGTGATCGCCCGCTCGGAGAGCAGGTCGCCCGCCTCGTCGTAGAGCCGCAGGAGCGCAGGGACGCCCCCACCGACGACCCGGGTCTCCAGATCGCCGAACCAGGCGCCGAAGGCCAGCACGGGGCGTCCGAAGGTGAACTCCACGGCGTCGCGCGTCGTGCTCTCGCCGGTGCCGCCGATCTCGTTGTAGAAGAAGCCCCCGCTGCCGGTGCAACCGGAGGTGTCGGCGAGGGTGTCCGGGCGGGGAGCGTCGCCCTGGAGGACCAGGCCCCCTTCATCCGGCTCGCCCGCGCAGGCGGCCGTCGCGAGCGACGTCGAGTTGCCCGCGAACGCGGGCGTCGCGGCCGTCGAGTACCGCGTGCGGTGCATCGCGAGGGTCGTTCCGTCGGCCGCGGTGTGCACGATGCCCGTGATGGTCTGCCCGAGCGTGTAGGCGGGCGCAAGGAATCGCACCGGGTCCTCGGCGAAGCCGCCGGCCGCCTGCACCTCGGCTCGCCAGTTGTTGCTGAGCGCGGTGACCGCCGCGCGGGTGGCCGTGCCGGTGGGGGTGTTGGGCCCGACCTCGTCGGAGTACGAGCCGGTGGTCGCCGCCCCGGCGATCGAGGGCGCAGCAACGAGCCCGGCGACGACGATCAGCGTCGCGAGCAGCCTCCCCCGAGTCCTCACGCTCCGATGTTGGCAGAAGGACAGGAGTGATTGGTGGGGCAAAAGTGATTTATGTGACTGGAGTGACCCCAAAACGGGAAATCTGTCCCCCGGAAGGCGCGCCAAAGGTCATCGGGGTACAGAAAGACGCTCTCCCCCGAGCGGGTGGGCCCGAATCAGGCGGTGACGACCTGCGGAGAACCCGTGGCCCCGGGGGGCATCTCGGCCGCGAGGCGGTTCGCCTCCTCGATGAGGGTCGCGACGATATCGGCCTCGGGCACGGTCTTGATGACCTCGCCCTTGACGAAGATCTGGCCGCGTCCGTTGCCGCTCGCCACGCCCAGGTCGGCCTCGCGGGCCTCACCGGGTCCGTTGACGACGCAGCCCATGACCGCGACGCGCAGGGGCACGGTCATCCCCTCGAGACCTGCGGTCACATCGTTGGCGAGGGTGTAGACATCCACCTGCGCCCGGCCGCAGCTCGGGCAGGAGACGATCTCGAGCTTGCGCTCGCGCAGGTTGAGCGACTGGAGGATCTGCAGGCCCACCTTGACCTCCTGCGCGGGCGGGGCGGAGAGGGACACGCGGATCGTGTCGCCGATCCCCTCCGAGAGCAGGATGCCGAAGGCCGTCGCACTCTTGATCGTGCCCTGGAACTCGGGGCCGGCCTCGGTCACGCCGAGGTGCAGGGGCCAGTCGCCGCGCTCGGCGAGGAGGCGGTAGGCCTTGACCATGACGATCGGGTCGTTGTGCTTGACCGAGATCTTGAAGTCGTGGAAGTCGTGCTCCTCGAACAGGCTCGCCTCCCACACGGCGGACTCGACGAGCGCCTCGGCGGTCGCCTTGCCGTACTTCTGCAGCAGGCTCGGCTCGAGCGAGCCCGCGTTGACGCCGATGCGGATGCTCACGCCCGCGGCCTTCGCCGCCGCCGCGATCGAGGCGACCTGGTCGTCGAACTTGCGGATGTTGCCCGGGTTGACGCGCACGGCGCCCACGCCCGCGTCGATCGCCGTGAAGACGTAGCGCGGCTGGAAGTGGATGTCGGCGATCACCGGGATCTGGCTCTTCTTCGCGATGATGTGGAGCACGTCCGCGTCATCCTGGTGCGGCACGGCGACGCGCACGATGTCGCACCCGCTCGCAGTGAGTTCGGCGATCTGCTGGAGCGTGGCGTTGATGTTCGTGGTCTGCGTCGTCGTCATCGACTGCACGCTGATCTGGTGGTCGCTGCCGACCCCGACCTTCCCGACGTGGATCTGGCGGGTCTTGCGGCGGGGGGCGAGCGTCTCCGGAACCTTCGGGAGACCGAGATTGATGGCTGGCACGGGATCAAGCCTACCGGCGACGACCTGCGCGTCGCCCGGCATCCACGCCTACAGGATCGAGATCGGCTTGACGATGTCGGCGTAGAGCAGCAGGAGCGTCATCGCCCCGAGGAGCACCGTGACCACGAGGGTGACGGGGATGATCTTGGTCGCGTCGATCGGCCCGGGCGCCGGTCGCTTGAACAGCTTCGCGAACCCGCGGCGCACCCCCTCGAAGAGCGCGACGATGATGTGCCCGCCATCGAGCGGGAGCAGCGGGATGAGGTTGAAGACGAACAGAGCGATGTTGAGCGAGGCGAGCACCTCCGCGAGGCCCGCAGCCCGCGTCGCGAGCGGCACGTCGGACAGGCTCGAGATCTCCCCCGCGATGCGCCCGACCCCGACGACGCCGATGAGGCCGTTCGGGTCGCGCTCGGCATTGCCGAACGCCGCGTTCGCGACGTCGACGAGGCGCTGCGGCAGCTGTCCGATCACCGTGACGATGCCCCCGATGCGGTCCCCGACCGTGGGAAGCACGGCGGTGATCGGCTGAGGTACGATCGCCGTCTCGGAGCCGATGCCGAGGAACCCGACCTCCTCCGTGACGCGGTTGCCCGCGGCATCCTCGACGATCGCCCCCCGGGCGTCGTAGACGTACCGCTCGGTCAGCAGGGGCGTCGCCGTGAGACTGACCTCGGCGCCCTCGCGCTCGACGACCGTGTCGATGGGCTCGCCCGCCGAGGCCCGGATGATCTCGGTCGCCTGGTCCCACGTGTCGATCGCGGTGCCGTTCATGCTCAGGATGCGGTCGCCCGGCAGCAGACCCGCGACCTTCCCGGGGGCGGCCGGGTCGGCACCCGTGCACTCCTGGACCATGCTCGTGGCGGGCAGCACGCACTCGGAGACGCTGCCGATCGTCGTCGTGGTCTGGGGCACGCCGAAGCCGCACAGCACGACCGCGTAGAGCACGATCGCGATGAGGAGGTTCATCACCGGTCCGCCGAGCATGATGACGACGCGCTTCCAGACCGGCAACTGGAAGTAGGCGCGACCCTCGAGGTCGTCCTCCTCCGTGTCATCCTGCACGACCGTGTCGAAGAGGCTCGTCGTGGAGGTGCGCCCACGACCGCCGGCCTTCGTCGGGGCGTACATCCCCGCCATCGAGATGTAGCCGCCGAGCGGGATCGCCTTGAGTCCGTACTCGGTCTCCCCTCGGCGGCGCGAGAACAGGGTCGGCCCGAAGCCGATCATGTACTGGCTCACGCGCACGCCGAACCGCTTGGCGGGCAGCAGGTGCCCCACCTCGTGGAGGCCGATCGAGACGGCGAGGCCCAACAGGAGGACGAGGATGCCGACGATGTAGAGCACCACGGATTCGACGGTCACGAGGGCCAGAGTAGCCGCCCGAAGCCGTGAGGAGCCTGCGACCGGGCCGTCAGCGCGCCGCGAACCCGCGCGCGCATCACGCCGCGGCGATGAGGCGATCGGCCTCCGCGCGCGCCCAGCCCTCGGCCGCGTCGATCGCCTCGAGCGACATCCCCTCGCTCACGTGGGCGTCGACGACGCGTTCGACGATCTCGAGAATGTCGAGGTATCCGATGCGGCCCGCGTGGAAGGCGAGCACCGCCTGCTCATTGGCGGCGTTGAACACCGCGGGGAACGTCGTGCCGGCCTCCCCCACGCGCTTGGCGAGCGCGACCGCCGGGAACACCTCCGAGTCGAGCGGCTCGAACGTCCAGCTGGATGCCGTGCCCCAGTCGAGCGGCACGCCCACCCCCGCGACGCGGTGCGGCCAGTCGAGGCCGAGCGAGATCGGCAGGCGCATGTCCGGCGGGCTCGCCTGCGCGATCGTCGACCCGTCGATGAACTCGACCATGGAGTGCACGATCGACTGCGGGTGCACCGTCACGTCGATGCGGTCGAACGGCACCCCGAACAGCAGGTGGGCCTCGATGACCTCGAGCCCCTTGTTCACGAGCGTCGAGGAGTTGGTCGTGACGACGAGTCCCATGTCCCACGTGGGATGCGCGAGCGCCTCGCGCGGGGTGACGCCCCGCAGCGACTCCCGCGTGCGTCCTCGGAAGGGGCCGCCCGACGCGGTGAGCACGAGACGGCCCACCTCCTCGGGCGCGCCGGAGCGCAGGGCCTGAGCGATCGCGGAGTGCTCCGAATCGACCGGCACGAGCTGGCCGGGGCGCACGCGCGAGGTGACGAGCTCACCACCCACGATGAGGCTCTCCTTGTTCGCGAGGGCGAGCACGGCATCCGTCTCGAGCACGGCGAGGGTGGGAGCGAGCCCGACCGAGCCGGTGATGCCGTTGAGCACGACATCCGCCTTGACGGACCGCACGAGCTGCACCGCCTCGTCGGCACCGAACGCGGTGTGCTCGACACCGAACGCGGCGGCCTGGGCGGCCACGGCATCCCGTTGGGTGCCCGCGGCGAGCCCGACGACCTCGAACCGGTCGTGGTGGGCGGCGATGACCTCGAGGGCCTGCGTGCCGATCGAGCCCGTGGACCCGAGGATGATGACCCTGCGCATGCCTTCAGGCTAGCGCCGGGCGCCCATCCCGTGAGGAGGGGCGCCCGGCGGCGGCGAGGACTAGCCGATCCCCAGGATGTCGACGACGAACACGAGCGTGTCGGTGCCGCCGATGTCGGGCGGGCTGCCGGCGGCGCCGTAGCCCTGATCGGGCGGGATGATGGCGATGACCTGCGAGCCGACCTTCTGGCCCACGAGGGCGGCGGAGAAGCCCGCGATGACGCCCGAGGTGCTGAAGGTCGACGGCTCGCCGCGCGCCCAGCTCTCGTCGAAGATCACCTTGGTGTTCCAGTTGACGCCCTGGTAGTGAACCGTGACCTGGTCGCCGTCCTTGACCTCGGCACCGTCGCCCTGGATCAGGGTGGCGATCTTCAGCTCGGTGGGCGGGGCGGTGTCGGGGATCGTCACCGTGGGGCGACCGTCATCGCCGAGCACGACGGTGGGGAAGCCCTCCGGCGCAGGCTGCGCGGTGCCCTCGGCGCGCGCGAGCGGCGGCACCGGCGTGTCGACGCTGATGACGTCGAGCACGAGCACGAGGGAGTCGTCGGCGGCCAGGCCGATCTGGGCGAGCTGGTCGGAGCTGAGGCCGTCGGTCGCCGCGAGCACGCCGACCACGCGGGAACCCGGCGCCGAGCAGAGGAGCGTCTTCTCGAACCCGGGCACGAGGGTGCCGTCGAGGCCGAAGGTCGCCGGGTTGGAGCCGTCGTAGGCGGTCTGGTCGACGACCTCGCCCGTGAGCGCACTCACGATCGTGTACTCCACGGTGACGGTGTCGCCGGTCGCCGCAGGGTCGCCGTCTCCGGCGTCGAGCACGGTGCGCTCGGTCGTGTCGGGAACCTTGGCGCTCGTGACCTCGACGGTCGGCTTGCTGCCGAGATCGCCGGTGACTTTCACGGCGGAGGAGACGCTGCCCGAGGGGGTCGCGTCGCACCCGGAGGCGGAGTCCGTGGCGGGAGCCGTGCACGCGGCGAGGCCGGCCACGAGCACGCCCGCGAGGACGAGGGAGGTTGCTGCGCGCACGCGGGCACCTTTCGAAAGGAATGGAGAGGGACCGCACCATCCTGCCGCATTCCACCTGTGGGAACGGTGGGGATCGCCCGAACCGGCGCGGTTCACGCGGTGCGGATGCTCGGCTCGTGGTGAACCGGAAAGTTCACCGACGACGCGATGAAGCAGTTGGCGCTCGCCTCCGCGTGGAGCGAGCGGGCCAATTCGGGATCTCCGGCGCTGATCGTGACGATCGGCCTCAGGGTGACCTCGGTGAGGTGGCCGCCCTGCCCGACCTGGGCGAGCGTGCCGGTCGCGTCATCCGTGTAGGCGACCACGACGACGCCATGGGTCGCAGCCGAGTGGAGGTAGCTGAGCATGTGGCACTGGCTGAGCGCGGCGACGAGCAGCTGCTCGGGGTTCCAGCGCGTCGGATCGCCCCGGAACGCCTTGTCGCTCGACCCGGCGATCGGCTCGAGGCCGTGAGCGGTGACGACATGCGCCCGCGAGTAGTCCCGGTAGCCGCTCGTGCCCGATCCGAGGTCGCCCTGCCACTCCGTGCGCACCGCGTAGTGGTGCTCGATCTCCATGCCCGACGTGCTCCCGTTCGTCTCTGACGGATAAACTGGCCTCATTATGACTGACACCCTCGCCCCCACCTCGCTGGAACCGATCGCTCAGGAGCGCCGCGTCGTGACGGCGATCCCCGGCCCGAAGTCGCAGGCGCTCCACGAGCGTCGCCTGAAGGTCGTCCCTCCGGGTGTCACCGCCGCCCTTCCGGTCTACATCGACCGGGCCCACGGCGCCATCATCGTCGACGTCGACGGCAACCAGTTCATCGACCTCGGCGCGGGCATCGGCGTCACGACGATCGGCCACACCGACGACCTCGTCGTGGATGCCGTCACCGAGCAGGTGGCCAAGCTCACCCACACGCTCTTCACGATCACGCCCTACGAGGGCTACGTGCGCGTCGCGGAGCTTCTCGCCCAGCACACCCCGGGTACCCACGCCAAGAAGTCGGTGCTCGTCAACTCGGGCGCGGAGGCGGTGGAGAACGGCGTGAAGATCGCGCGCAAGTTCACCGGCCGCAACGGCGTCGCGGTGCTCGACCACGCCTACCACGGCCGCACTAACCTCACGATGGCGATGAACTTCAAGGCGTCGCCCTACGCGGTCGGCTACGGCCCCCTCGCCGGCGACGTGTACCGCGCCCCGAGCTCCTACCCGTACCACGACGGCCTCAGCGGCGCCGACGCCGCGGCCCGCACGATCTCCTACCTCGAGAAGACGGTCGGCGCGGCTGACCTCGCGTGCCTCGTGGTCGAGCCGATTCAGGGTGAGGGCGGCTTCATGGTCCCCGCCGACGGCTACCTCCCGGCTCTCCAGGAGTGGTGCACGGCGAACGGCGTCGTCTTCATCGCCGACGAGATCCAGAGCGGCATGGCCCGCACCGGCAAGTACTTCGCGAGCGAGCACTTCGGCCTCGTGCCCGACCTGCTGCTGTCGGCGAAGGGCATCGCGGGGGGCATGCCGCTCGCGGCCGTCACCGGCCGTGCCGAGATCATGGATGCCTCGCAGCCCGGCGGCCTCGGCGGCACGTTCGGCGGCAACCCGGTCGCGTGCGCCGCCTCGATCGCGGTGTTCGAGCAGATCGAGACGCACGGCCTGCTCGCGGAGGGTGAGCGCATCGAGCGCGTGCTCGGCGGCGCCCTGCGCACCCTTCAGGCGAAGTACCCGATCATCGGCGATGTTCGCGGTCGCGGCGCGATGATCGCGATCGAACTCGTCGAGCCCGGGACCCACACGCCGAATGCGGCCGCGGTCCCGAAGATCGCCGCGTTCGCCGCCCAGAAGGGTGTTCTGCTGCTCACGGCAGGAACCTACGGCAACGTGCTGCGGTTCCTCCCGAGCCTCGTGATCTCGGACGCGCTCATCGCCGAGGCCATCACGGTCATCGACGAGGCCTTCGCCAGCCTGTGATGCTCGCCGTGAACCGCTGATGTCAGCCCTGCGCGACTCGGGCGCCGTCGAACTGGCGGTGCTCGAGCGCTCGGGACTGATCGAGTCGCGGCATCACGGGGCCGCGGTCGTCATGGGCCCCGATGGCGTGCCGATCCTCGAGCACGGCGACACCGGCGCTCTGATCTACCCCCGGTCGACGCTCAAGCTGCTTCAGGCCGTCACCCTGCTCGATCTGGGGGCGCCGCTGGAGGGCGACGAGCTCGTGCTCGCGGCGGCGAGTCATCCGGGGACCCCACGACACGTCGCCGTGGTCGAGCGGATCCTCGACCGCGCAGGACTCGGGCCCGAGGCGCTCCAGTGCCCGGCCGACTGGCCCGGGGATGCCGCGAGCCGGCACGAGGCCGAGGCTCCCGCGCGGCTCACCATGAACTGCTCAGGCAAGCACGCCGCGTTCCTGCTCGCGTGCGTCACCCAGGGCTGGCCCGTCGAGAGCTACCTCGAGCCGCGGCATCCCCTGCAGCTGGCGATCCGCCGCACCGTCGAGGACTACACCGGCGGCCTCGTCGAGCACTCGGGCGTCGACGGATGCGGCGCGCCCGTGCACGCCGTGACCCTCCGCGGTCTCGCCCTCGCGATCGGTCTCGTCGCCAACGCGGAGCCCGCGAACGACCCCTCGGCGGCACGGCTGGCCGCCGCGATCCGCGCCGACCCGTGGGCGCTCGACACCGCGGTCGTGGGCGCGGTGATGGCGGACCTCGACCTGATCGCCAAGAGCGGCGCCGAAGGGGTGTTCGTCGCGGCCGCTCCCGACGGAACCACGGTCGCCGTCAAGATCCTCGACGGCTCGCCCCGGGCCTCGATCGCCGTGGCCCTTAGCCTTCTCGCCGACGCGGGCGTGCTCGACCGTGCCGCCGCCGACGAGGTCACCCTGCGGTCGACCGAGCCCGTGCTCGGCGGCGGCGAGGTCGTGGGAGAACTCCGGTCGGTCGTCTGAGCCCTGGGCGCCGGCTCAGTCCGCGGCCTGCATGCCCTCGATGTACTCCTTGATGGTCGGCATGGCCGTGAGCTTGTCGCGGAAGAAGTTGTTGATCAGGTTGACCACCTGCCCCTGCGCGGCCTCGACCTGCAGGGTGCGACCGGCGCCGGCATCCTGATCCTCGAGGGTCGAGCGCAGCTCGAGCAGGGCCCGGACGATCTCCGTCTCCTCCTCGCCGTCGAGTTCGCGGATGACGGACAGGATCAGCTCGTCGGCCTGGGCCTTGACATCGGCGATCGGGATCGACGAGCCCGGCACGGTCGCGTTCTCGAGCGTGACGATGAGCGACCAGACCTGGTAGAGGATCGTCGCGGGCTCGTCGAAGAGCTCCCGCACGAAGGCGGCGTCCATGTGGCGGCCCGAGAGCCGGAACACGTTGTACATGCGCTTGGCGGCCTTGCCGTAGTTGAGCTGCGAGGTGAGGTACTTGTGCACCTCGTGCTCGAGCCGGTCGACGTAATCGTCGAGAGCGTCATCCGTCACGTGCGCGGCGAGCTTGGCGAACACCGGCAGCTCCTCCGCGTCGAGGTAGACCTCCTGGAAGTACGCGTCGAGGTAGCCGTCGAGCGCGACGATCGAGCCGTCGGGGGCCTCCCACGTGACATCCACGACATTGCTCGCGTTGGACAGCTGCCGGCGCTCCGGATCGGAGACGACCCAGTCGAGCTTGCACCAGCCGGGATCGGCCGCGGCCTCCTCCCAGGTGTAGCGACGCACCGAACCGTCGGGCAGCTCGAGCTCGACGGCGCCCGCTTCGATCTCGGGGAGCGTCCACGTGATCGGGGAGCCCTGCGACCGCGACTTGCCGCCGGCCACGACATCGGCCGGGTAGCTTCCGAGCTTGGCCTCGAGGAACTGGAACCACGACCCGCGCGAGGTGGTGAGCACCTTCTCGCGGAACACCGTGGCGAGGATCGCGGAGGCCTCCTCCCGCGTGTCGGCGACGATGTTGAGGCGCTGGAAGAAGTCGCAATCCCCCGGGAAACTCTGGATCTTGGACTGCGCGGCGGACCCCGACAGGGCGAGCGCCCCCTCGACGATCCCCGCCGGCCCCGTGACCTTGACCACCTCGCCGATGCGGCGGAATCGGGCGAGGTCGCGGGGGCTGAAGTCGAGCATGCTCACTCGGTGACCGAACGTGCCGCTCTCGACATCCACGACGAGGTCGTCCCCGTCGGACTCGATGGCGATCGCCGCGAGCCACTGGATGGTGTCCTCCTCGTCGAGCTCGATTCCCAGGCGAGCGGCGGACTCGATGATCGCGGCGAGCGCGTCGGATTCGGGGGCGACGGACATGGAAGGCTCCTCAGGCAGGGGAAACTCGGGACTCGCGGTCAGCGCGGATCGCGCGGAACAGTTCGGCTTGATCGCGCGCGTCGGCGAGCGCGTTGTGCGACAACTGTCGTCCACCGAGGTAGCGCGGCGCAAGATGCTTCATGCTCGTGCCTGACCAGGAGCCGCCGAAGGCTCCCAGGAAGTAGGCCTTGACGTCGAGGCTCGCGTGGCCGAACGGATTGCGCCCCAGGTAGCGCTGGAAGTAGTCGGCCACGAACATCCAGTCGAACGAGGCGTTGAACCCGACGAAGACGGGGGCGCTGCCCTCGGGCACGACCGACTGCACCCACGCCTCGAACTGCACCATCGCGAGCCTCGGGGGTGTCCCCGACTCGGCGAGCTCCGCCGGCACGAGACCGCCCACCGCGAGCGCGCGGGCGTCGGCGCCGGGGGCGTCGGGCTGGAGCTCGACGTAGAAGCCCTGCTCCGGGTCATCCACGAGGCACGCCCCGATCGAGAGCATCGGGAAGTCGCGCGGCGTCGGCCCCGCCGACTCGATGTCGATCGAGATGAGCACCTCGGGGCGCTCGGCGCGGGCCTCAGGCATACAGGCTCACCACGGCCTCCCGGAAGGCGACGGTGTGGCGTTCGACGTCCGCGGCCGTCGTCGCGGGCGACATGAGAGCCATGTTGTGGAACGGCGTCATCAGGATGCCGCGATTGAGCGCGTGGAGGTGCAGGTACTGCTGCAGCTCGAAGTCGTCGGCGTCGGCCGCCTCCCGGCCATCGTGCGGCGCGGTCGGGCGGAAGCTGTACTCGGCGCGCGCCCCGAGCTGGGTGACCTGCCAGGGCACGTCGAACTCGTCGATCGCCGCCTGCACGCCCGCGGTCCACTCGGTGCACCGATCGATCATGCTCACGAAGGCCTCGGGCGTGAGCACGTGCGACAGCGTCGCCCGGATGCCCGCGAGGGAGACCGCGTTGCCGGCGAGCGTGCCGCCCACTCCCCCGACATCGATGTCCTCCAGCTCGAGGGACTCGCGCACCGCCGTGGCGAACTCGTGGGTCATGCCGTAGGCCCCGGCCGGGATGCCGCCGCCGATGCTCTTGCCGAGCACGACGGCATCCGGCTGGAGATCGTGCTCGGCGATCATTCCGCCGGGCCCGGCCGAGATCGTGTGGGTCTCGTCGATGATCAGCAGCGTGCCGTACCGCGTGCAGAGCTCCCGCACGGCCTCGTGGTAGCCCGGGTCCGGGAGCACGATGCCGATGTTGGTGAGCGCAGGTTCGATCAGCATCGCCGCGATGTCACCGTCGGCCAGGATTCGTTCGAGGCCGACCAGGTCGTTGAGCTGCACCACCGCGGTCGTCTCGGCCAGCGGCACGGGCGCGCCGATGTTGCCGCGTCGGGACACGACGGCGCCGTCGTCGTCGAGAGTCGCGTAGGCCTCATCGACGGTGCCGTGGTACGAGTGGTCGTGCACGAGGATGCGCGGTCGCCCCGTCACCTGACGGGCGTAGCGGATGAGGCTGCGGTTGGCATCCGTCGCCGAGAGGGAGAACTGCCACACCGGCACGCGGAACCGGGCGGCCATGAGCTCGGCGACCGCCGCGGCATCCTCGGTGGGAAGCATGAAGGTCGACCCCTTGGCCAACTGGGCGGTGATCGCGGCCACCGACGCGGCGGGCGCGTGCCCGCACATCGCCCCCGTGTCGCCGAGGCACAGGTCGACGTGGTCGATGCCGTCGAGGCACGTGAAGTGGGCGCCCTGCGCCTCGTTCACGTAGACCGGCCACGGGCCGGGCCACTTGGCCATCCACAGCATGGGCACGCCGTCGGGCATGTGCTGCACGGCGCGGTCGAACTCGACGCGGGATGCGGGCCGGGCGGCCCGGAACACCTCGACCTCGCTGTGCCAGAGCGCGGCGAGGCGCGCTCGATCCTGGTAGACCATCAGGACATCCTTCCACGCGCACCGCGCAGGCGGTGCGGGATCATCGAGGCTCAGCCCACCCGGGCGAGTCGTTTGCGCCGCGCGGCGCTCGAGACCTGGGCGACGACCACGAGCACGATCGCGAAGATGAAGACGGCGGAGGCGATGACGTTCGCCTCCGGCGGCAGCCCTCGCGCGGCGGCGGTGTAGACGAACACCGGGAACGTCTCGACGCCGCCGTTGTTGAAGCGCGTGATGATGAAGTCGTCGAAGCTCAGGGCGAAGGAGAGCAGCGCTGCCGCGATGATGCCGGGCATCAACAGGGGAAGCGTGATCCGCAGGAAGACCTGCGATGACGAGCCGTAGAGGTCGCGTCCGGCCTCCTCGAGCGCCGGGTCGAGACTCGCGACGCGCGCTTTCACCGTAACCACGACGAAGCTCAGGCAGAACAGCGCGTGCGCGATGATGATCGTTCCCAGTCCCTTGGGGATGCCGGCGCTGAGGAACTGCGCGGCGAGGCCCGCCGCGAGCACGACCTCGGGCGTCGCCATCGGCAGGAACAGCAGCAGACTGATCGCCGAGCGGGCGCGGAACCGGTAGCGCACGAGCGCGATCGCGATGAGCGTGCCGAGTACGGTCGCGATCACCGTCGCCGCGATTCCGACGACGATGCTCGTGACGAAGGCGCTGCAGACACCCTGGGCGTCGCACACGTTGAGCCAGTTGTCGAACGTGAACCCGACCCAGATGATGTTCGACTTGACCGAGTCGTTGAACGAGAACACCAGGGTGTAGATGATCGGCGTGAGCAGGAAGATGAGCGCGAGTGCGCTGTAGAGCGGCAGGAGCCACTTGCCGAGTGAGAACCTCATACCAGATCCTCCGTTCCGGTGCGCCTGACGTAGAGCCCGACGATCACGAGGATCACCGCCATGAGGATGACCGACAGCGCGGCCGCCTCCGGGTAGTTCAGCAGCGCGAGGAAGTTGGCCTCGATCGCGTTGCCCACCATCGAGGTCGACGTGGAACCGAGGAAGCTCGCGCTCGCGTTGATGTAGTCACCGCTCGCCGGGATGAAGGTCAGGAGTGTCCCCGAGACGATGCCCGGCAGGGAGAGCGGCAGCGTCACCTTCCAGAAGGTCGTCGCCGGGCTCGCGTAGAGATCGGAACCGGCCTCGAGGTAGCGCGTGTCGAGACGCTCGAGGGTCGTGTAGATCGGCAGCGTCATGAACGGAAGGAAGTTGTAGGTGAGCCCGAAGATCACCGAGAACGCCGTTCCGGTGAGATGACCATCGGGCGGCAGGATCGAGAGCGACTTGAGGGCGAGCACGAGCGGCGTGTCATCCGCCATCAACTGCTTCCAGGCGAGCGTGCGCAGAAGGAACGAGATGAAGAACGGCGCGATCACGAGGGTGAGCATGAGCGCCTGGAGCAGGGGCCAGCGCCGGGCCTTGACCCCGATGAAGTAGGCGAGCGGGTAGCCGATCAGGAGGGCGAGCACCGTCGCGATGATCGCGTAGCCGAAGGCCCGGAGGAAGTGCGGCCAGTAGGCCTCCACGACCGTGACGTAGTTCTCGACCTTGAATGCGGGCTGGAACTGGCCGACGTCGCCGAACTCGACGGGCGCCTGCAGGGAGGTGAGCACGAGCGAGACGAGCGGGGTGAGGAAGAACAGTGCGAGATAGGCGAGTCCGGGCGCGAGGAGCGCGATGGCGATCCACGAGCGCTTGCGCGGGGCCTGCTCGACCGCGGAGGTCGAGGATCCGAATGCGGCGAAGGCCATCTCAGGCCTCCTCGATCTCCGCGAGGAGTTCGTGCCGGGTCTGCACCGCGATCGTCGCGGTGTCGGTGTCCGGAGCGAACCGCGGGGCGTGCTCCGGCTCGTCGAGCAGGCCGAAGCCGTGGTCGACGGTCCAGCTCACCCAGGCCTCGGAGCCGACATTGACGACGGGGCCGAAGACCATGTTCTGAGCGAAGATCGTGATGAGGCCGATCCCGGGCACGGCGAGCTGGTACTGGGTGCTGACCCCGCTGAACGAGACGTCGGTGATGCGACCCGGACCGAGCACGTTGACCCCGGACTGCTTCTTGGGGGCCTGCGTGTGCAGCATGAGCTTCTCGGGGCGCACGCCGACCGTGACCTCACCGGTGTGCTTCTGCGCGCGGTTCTTGGGCACCTCGACCTTCACCCCGGCGATGTCGACGACGATCGAGTCGCCCGCCGAGGAGGTGATGTCACCCGTGAAGAGATTCGACTGGCCGAGGAAGTTCGCGACGAACGCCGTGCGCGGCAGCTCGTAGAGCTCCTCAGGCGCGCCCATCTGCTCGATCTCGCCCTTGTTCATCACCGCGACGGTGTCGGCCATCGTCATGGCCTCCTCCTGGTCGTGGGTGACGTGGAGGAAGGTCAGGCCCACCTCGTCTTGAATGGACTTGAGCTCGAGCTGCATCTGGCGCCGCAGCTTGAGGTCGAGAGCGCCGAGCGGCTCATCGAGCAGCAGCAGCGCCGGGCGGTTGACGACGGCGCGGGCGAGCGCGACCCGCTGCTGCTGTCCGCCGGACAGCTGCTGCGGCTTGCGCGCGGCGAGGTGATCGAGCTCGACGAGCCGGAGGGCCTCATGGGCCTTGCCCACGGCATCCGCGATCCGCCGGCGGCGCAGACCGAAGGCGACGTTCTCGAGCACGGTCATGTGCGGGAAGAGCGCGTAGCTCTGGAACACCGTGTTGACAGGCCGCTTGAAACTCTTGACGCTCGTGACGTCCTTGCCGCCGATGAGGATGCGCCCCGCCGTCGGATCCTCGAGGCCGGCGACCAGCCGCAGGGTCGTGGTCTTGCCGCATCCGGACGGACCCAGAAGCGCGAAGAACGATCCGGCCGGGATTGTGAGGTTCAAGTCCTCGATCGCCGTGAAGCCCGGGAATCGCTTGGTGATCCCGATGAGCTCGAGATCGGCTCCTGCCTCGGCGAACGCACCGGCCATCAGGCGCCCAGCTTCACGCGCTGGAACTCGGCGTTGAAGGCCTGGTCGTCGGCAGAGTTGAGCGTGCGGAAGATGTGCGAGTTGGCGAGGGTCTGCTCGTTCGGGAAGATCAGCTGGTTGTCGGCGAGCTCCGGGTACAGCTCGGCGGCCACCTCCTGGGCGCCGACGACGGGCGTGATGTAGTTCACCCACGCGGCCACCTCCGCCGCGACCTCCGGCTGGTAGTAGTAGTTCATGAGCGTCTCGGCGTTCTTCTTGCGCGGCGTGCCCATCGGGACGACGAACGTGTCGCCCCACAGCGTGCCGCCGGTGTCGGGCAGCGCGAACTTGTACTTCTCGAAGCCGGCCTCGGCGTTGAGCACCGTGATGTCGCCCGACCAGGCGATCGCGGCGATCGCGTCGCCCGAGGCGAAGTCCTGCATGTACTCGTTGCCCTTGATGCCGAGGATCTGGCCGGAGGAGACGTTCTCCTCGAGCACGGCGATCGCCGCGGCGTACTCGTCGGTGCCCCAGTCGGCCGACGAGATGTCGACGCCCTGGCTCAGCAGGATGAGGCCCATCGTGTCGCGCAGCTCGCTGAGCACGGTGACCTTGCCCTTGAGCGCGGGCTTCCAGAGGTCCTCGACGCTCTCGAGTCCGCCCGGCAGCTCCTCGGTGTTCCACGCGATCCCGGCGAACCCGTTCTGCCACGGCAGGCTCTTCGTGCGTCCGGGGTCGAAGTCGGGGTTCAGCAGCGCGGGCGCGAGGTTGGCCTTGTTCGGGATGTTCGCCGCATCCAGATCCTGCACGTAGCCGAAGCGGATGAGACGGGCCACCATCCACTCGGTGAGGCAGAAGGTGTCGGACCCGGTGAACTGACCGAGCGCGAGCTGATCCTTGATCGTGCCGTAGTAGGTGTTGTTGTCGTCGATCTCGACCTTGTACTCGACCTGGATGCCGCTCTCCTCCTCGAAGCGGAGGAGGGTCGGGTAGTTGCCGTCCTCATCCTCATCCATGTAGGCGGGCCAGTTGCCCCACGTGAGGGTCTTGTCGGTCGCGGAGATGTCTTCGGCGGGCGTCGGCGCGCCCGCGCTCGTGGGGGCGCACGCCGCGAGCGCGAGAGCTCCCGCGCCGATCCCGGCACCCTGAAGGAGGTGCCGACGGGAGAGCTGCGCGCGACGTGCTTGCGCGATCAGCTGCCGGATCATGGGGTCCTGGGGGAATTCTCTCGTCATGAGTCGGCTCCTTCGGGTGGTCCAAACGTTGGTCGATCCTCGCACACCACCTTGGCGCATGGGAGTCCGAAGGGGCAAATGGTGGAATCTGTAACACGATTTTCACGAAATCAGCATCAGACGCGCAATTCTTGTGCGGATTCCATGGTCTGGAGCGCGGCCCGACGGGTACGGTGGGTGTCATGAAGGTCGCCGTCCCCGCAGAGATCAAGAACAACGAGTTCCGAGTCGCCATCACCCCCGCGGGGGTGCACGACCTCGTCGGGCACGGCCACGAGGTGCTCGTACAGAGCGGAGCGGGCCTCGGCTCCTCCATCTCCGATGAGGACTACGCCGCCGCGGGCGCGACGATCGCCCCGGACGCGAAGACCGTCTGGGAGTCGGCCGACCTCCTGCTCAAGGTCAAGGAGCCGATCGAGTCGGAGTACGCCCACTTCCGTGACGGGATGCTGCTCTTCACCTACCTGCACCTCGCCGCCGAGCCCGAGCTGACGCGGGCCCTGCTCGACGCCAGGGTCACGGCGATCGCCTACGAGACGGTGCAGCTGCCGAATCGCGCCCTGCCCCTCCTCGCCCCCATGAGCGAGGTCGCGGGGCGCCTGGCTCCCATCGTGGGCGCCAATGCCATGCTCAAGCCGTCGGGCGGGCCGGGACTGCTCGTTCCCGGCGTCCCCGGAACGCATCCCGCTCGCGTCGTCGTGCTCGGCGGTGGCGTGGCGGGCACCAACGCCGTGTCGGTAGCCGTCGGCCTCGGCGCCCAGGTGACCGTGCTCGATACCAACATCCAGCGGCTGCGGGAACTCGACGCGCTCTACGCGGGTCGCGTGCAGTGCATCGCGTCGAACGGATTCGAGATCGAGCGGGCCCTGCTCACGGCCGACCTCGTGATCGGCTCCGTGCTCGTTCCCGGGGCGAAAGCGCCCAAGCTCGTGAGCAACGACCTCGTCTCCCGGATGAAGCCCGGAAGCGTGCTCGTCGACATCGCCGTCGACCAGGGCGGCTGCTTCGCCGACACGCGCCCCACCACCCACGCGGACCCGACCTTCACGGTGCACGGCTCGCTCTTCTACTGCGTCGCCAACATGCCGGGCGCGGTGCCGAACACGTCGACCTACGCGCTGACCAACGCGACGATGCCCTACGTGCGGGCGCTCGCCAACCACGGCTGGCGTGCGGCCCTGGCCGCCGACGCGGCCCTCGCGCTGGGTCTCAACACCCACGAGGGCGCGGTCGTGAGCGAGCCCGTCGCCACGGCGCACGGATTGACCCATCGCGCCCTCGCGGACACGCTCGCCTGATCGGTCCCGACACCACCGGGCTCACCAGTCGAGCCGCACCCGCTCCACCGACCCGTCGGCGAGCACTCGCCACGCCGTGCCGGGGCCGAGCGGAGGCGGGACGACGCGAGAGCGGGTGAGAACGCGCACGTCCGCGACCGTGAGCCCATCGAGCACCAGGTCCACGCGACCGCGCAGGCCCGACAGCAGCCCCCAGCGCGACTGCCACTCCTCGACGTCGCCGAGGATCACCGCACGAGTCGCGAGGTCGGCGATCGACTCCGCGGTCCCGCCCGGGTGCGCGTCGAGGCGCTCCACCGGAAGGGTGGCGCGCCGGGCCAGAGCCTCGGGCCGGGACGACACGATCGCGAGCGGTGCGGATGCCGCCAGCTCGGCGATTCGGGCATCCTCCGGCCGAGCGCGCGGCGCCTCGGCCCGAGCCACCTGGACTCGCAGATCGTGCCAACTCCCACCCCCCGGGGCGAGGTCGGGGTCGAAGGCACTCGGTTCGCCGCCCGCGAGCAGGTGATCCTGACGGGTCGCGTGGCGCAGGAGCAGGCGCTCCGAGAGCAGGGCCCCGAGCGCCGCGGCCTCCCCCGTGAGCCGACGAGCGGTGATCGCGCACACGACGCCTCGCGCAGGGCCCTCCCGCAGGAGTCGGGTCAGGGCATCCGCGAACGCGGGGCGGTGGTCCGCTCCGAATCTCGGGAGGAGTGCGTCTAGGTCGTCGAGCAGCGCGAGACAGGGGGCGGATGCCTCGGCCAGGTCGTGCACCACGTCCCATGCGGCCTCGGGCGTCGGCGGCACCCACCGCACCGGCATCCGGTCGCGTGCGCTGACGGCGATCGTGTCGAGCGTCGTCGACAGTCCGCTGCGGGCGGCCCCGAGGATGAGCAGTCCCGCGCGCGCGTCCCAGACTGCGGGTGTCCGGCGCTGGTGCTCCGGGTCGTCGAGCAGCCCCAGGAGCACGCCGTCGGCGACGGGCTCGAGGCTGTCGTACGGCACCACCGCAGGCAGCGGAGGACACCACGGACGGCGGGGCGGCGACGATCCGGGCCACGCCTCGGCCACGCGGGCGACGTCGTCGGGCGACGCGAGAGCGAACTGCACGCGCGCGGGCGCAGTTCCCGGCCGCCCGACCAGGGCGCGGCCACGGGCCGCCGGGTCGAGGGCGGCCGCGTCGGGCACCCCGAGCACGGCGACGCTGTCGGCGGCGTTGTTCACCCGCAGGCAGATCCGCAGGTCCGCGTTGGCGAGGACGGCATCCCGCACGACCCCGCCGGGTCGCTGGGTCGCGAGGAGGAGGTGGACCCCGAGGGACCGCCCCCGGGACGCGAGGTCGACGAACAGCCCGTGGAGGTCGTCGTGCTCCTGGAGCATGGCCGCGAACTCATCGACGACGATGACGAGTCGGGGAAGGGTGTCCGAGGCGCTGATGTCGCGCACGCCCTCCTCGAGCAGCACCCGTTCGCGGTGCCGCAGTTCGGCCGTGAGGCTGGCGAGCGCCCGCGCCGCGCCGCCCCGGTCGAGATCCGTGATGGTCCCGACGGTGTGCGGGAGCGACTCGAGAGCCGTGAACGCCGCGCCGCCCTTGAAATCGACGAGGAGGAAGCTGACGCGCTCCGGCGGATAGGCGGCCGCCATCGCCAGCACCCACGCGATGAGCAGCTCGCTCTTGCCGCTGCCCGTCGTGCCGCCGACGATCGCGTGCGGGCCGTCGGCCACGAGGTCGAGCGCGAGGGGTCCGTCGGCATCCACCGCGGGGCGGCAGTCGAGGCCGGTGCGGGAGCGGGGATCGGATGCGGGGCCCAGCAGCGCCGCGAGCGGATGCGACGACGGCAGCGTCGGGACCACCTCGGCACCCGCGCGCGACGACGTCCACCGCTCGACGGCCACCCGGGACACGAGCTCGAGCTCGAGCAGCGAACCCCGTCGCTCCGGCTCGGGATGCCGCACCAGGGTCGCGACCCCGCCCGCGACCCGCAGCACCGTGGCCGCGTCGCCCGCCTCGACGACCGAGTCGACCGCCGTGATGCGGGCCGCCGCGTCGTCATCGAGCTGCACCCGCAGCGACCGGATGATCGCCCGCGCGATCACCGGCGGGGCGAGCACCGCGATCCCCCCGGTCGGATCCGCTCCGACGGGCACCCCGGTGAGGGTGCCCGCACGGCGTGCGAGCGCGGCGATCCCGTCGGGCGGGTCCTCGCCCTCGGAGATCACCTCTGTGCCGACGAGCTCTGTGCCCACGAGCTCGACGCCGACGAGCTCGATCCCGCTCGGGGCGGGACCCGCGCCCAGAGCCACGCGCGCACCGGAGGGAACCTCGCCCCCGACCACGGCTGGGCCGGACGGAATCTCGTCCCGACGCCAGCGGCGTCGCTCCTCGCGCAGCAGGTCGATGTGCCCCTCGAGCGCGACGAGCTGCTGCGCGTACCGTCGCCGATCGCGGCGTCGGGCCCGCCTCCCGCCGAGGCGACCATCGATCACCGTGGCGAGCGCGGCGACCGGCCCGAGCGCGGCGAACAGGAGGGCGAATGCCGACCCCGTGACGAGCCAGAGGACGACGGCCATGAGCACCGGCGCGATGGTGCCGACGAGGGGAAACGCCGGACGAGCCGGTGCCGCCGGCTCCGTCGGCGGAGTGAGGCGCAGCGGAGGCGGAGTCGGATTGCTCACCCCCGAATCGAAGCATCCCCGCGGCTGCGCCGAGCTCGACCCTGCCGTCGTCGTGGACGAGGCAGGGCATCCTCACCTCGTCGAGGACCGCCAGGAGGACGCCGTCCTGCGGCGCACGCAGGTCGTCAGGAGACGATGAAGAACTGCTCGCCGATCTCGATGCGGGTTCCCCGAACGACGCGGTAGCGCTTGCCCGCCTCGCAGCGGCGGGGTTGCTGGTCGGGCTCGCGCATCACTGTGCCGTTGCCCGAGAAGCGGTCGCTCACCCAGAAGGTGCCGCCATCCTGCCCGAACTCGAGGTGGGTCTTGGAGACGGAGCGACCCGGGTCGGAGATCGCGACGATGCTGTCGAAGTACTCCCCCGGCTCGGCCTGGGGGTTGCGACCGAGCAGGCCCGTCCCCGCCACGCTGAAGGACTCCCCCGTGCTGAACTGGAGGACGAACCGCTCTCCGTGCGCGCCGGGCCCCAGCAGCCGCGTGTCCCCCTCATCCTCGAACGGGTCCTCGGCGAAACGGCCCGCCGCGGCGGCCTCATCCGGGAGAGGCTGACCGGGGGGCAGGCCCCACGGGAACGGATCGTAGGCGGCGGTGTCGCGCGCGATCGGCCGACGGGCGGCGGCGCCGCGGACGAACCCGCACTCGCCGCAGAAGATGTCCGCGGGGTCGAGGGCAGCGTCGCACTGCGCGCACCGCTCGCCGTCCGCGCTCGGGCGCGATCGCCTCGGAAGCTCGGGGGCGTCGCCATCGTCGGTAGTCGTCGGCGAGGGTGCGGCGTCGAGGTCCTCGGAGTCGAGCACCGGCGCGCCGTCATCGTCGAGATCCGACTGAGCCGTCGACTCGAGCTCCGCCTCCGCTTCGATCTCGGCCGCCTCGGGTCCCAACGCGGACTCGGGCTCGGGTCCCGGCTCGTGCTCGGGCTCGTGCTCGGGCTCCAGCACGGGGTCGGGCTCGAGGACGATCTCGGACAGCGCCGCGATGCGCTCCTCGAGAGTCGGCTCGACCAACGTCTGAGCGGGCGCCGAACGAGCAGCGGATGACGCCTTGGTGGCGGCGCCGACCCGAGCCGGGCGGGCGGACGACGCGACGGCGCGCCCGCACTCCCCGCAGAACATCGCTCCGGGAGGAAGCTCGGTCGCGCAGTTGGGGCAGGGCACGGAAGGTCTCTCTATCGCCGGAACAGAGAGGTCACACTACCACCGCCGAGTGACTTGAGCGAGATGCGGGCCTTGACGCGCTCCCACGTGCTGAGGCCCTCGTCGAGCTGGAACTCGAGGTCCTCGACGGCCCGCCAGACGGCATCCGCCTCCGCGTCGTCGGGGCTGTCGGGCGCGAAGATCGCTCGGTCCGCCACGGCGGCGAGCACCTGCGACTGGATGCCGCCGGCCACCGCCGCGATCTCGCTCCGGGTCGCAGCGGGACCGGGAGCGAGCCCGTGGTCGATGACGGCGTCCTCGAACTCCTGCCAGCCCCCGCTGATCCGCTGCGTCGGGTCCGATCCGCGGCGGCGCAAGCGGCGGCGGCGCAGCTTCGCGACGAGGATGAGGATCACGGGCGCGAACAGGATGAGGGCGACGAGGGCGACCCAGGCCAGCACCCGCAGCACCACGAAGAGCACCTGGAGCACGGGGTCGAGGTTCGGGGGCAGCTCCTGCTCGCTGTCGGGCGTCGTCTGGCGGTCGAGGGTCTCCGTCTCCACGAGCGGCGGCGGCACGATGGTCGGCGGGCGGGTCACCTGCGCGGCATCCTCCGGCAGCTCATCGGGGATGTCGCGGGCGGGGGGCACGGGGTCCAGCGCGACCCAGCCGAACTCCGCCGTGTTGACCTCGATCCACGCGACGACGTCACGCCCGCGCACCTGGTCCGTGGCCGGCGCAAAGCCCATCACGACGCGCGCCGGGAAGCCCAGCTGGTCCGCCATCAGCGCGGCGGCCACTGCGTACTGCTCAGCATCGCCGATCATCCGCGAGGCGGTGAAGAGCTCCGCGATGCGATCGGCCGAATGACCGGACCGGCTCGGCGGTTCGGTGGCCGAGACCCCGTGGCTGATGTAGCCGGTGGTGCGCAGCCCCTCGAGCGCGGCGGCGAGTCGCGCGCCCGGGGCGTCGATGCCCCGCACGTAGTCGTCGAGGGTCGAGGAGAGCTCCTCGGGCACCCCGGTGGGCTTCGGAACGGTCGCGGTTCCTGGCGTGAGTGACTCGAGCTCGCTCTCCGTCGGCGCGATCGGGATGACGGCCTCCAGTCCGTAGCCGTCGCCGGAGATCAGGTCGGGGATGACGGCCGCCGTGCCGGACACGTCGTTGTAGAAGAAGCCATTGGCGAGCTCGGGGGCCCGGTCACCGGTGAACGCGACCCGTTCGAGCTGGCCGACGGTGGGCATCCAGACGCCGTCGTAGCCCGCGACTGCGACGGTCACCGCGACCGGGGTGCCCCGGGTCCCGGACTGATCGAATTGGAAGGGTACCCGGGCGAATGATCCGGACTCGCTCGAGACCCGATCGCTGCCCACGGAGTACACGACCCCGTTGTAGGTGTCCATCGTGGCGAGTCGCAGCTGCGCGCCCGCGGGCAGGTCCCTGACCGTGAAGAGAACGTCATCGATCGTCACCGGCTGCCAGAAGCGGCGGAAGCCCGCGAGCGGACTGACGTAGTCCCGCGGATCGAACGGCTGCACGATCGAGGTGCGCACGACCGTGCGATCCTGCTGCGGTGGGATGACGGCGGCGGCCGCGACCGCGGCACCCCCGGCGAGCGCGATGATGAGCGCGGCGGCGAGCGCGGCGCGCAGTCCCCCTCCGCTCGCCTCGGGCGCGGCACCGGACTGGCGGGAGAGCAGCCGGATGGCGGCTCGTCGACGCGACCAACGGAACCAGACCAGCCAGAACAGCACGATCGCCAGGAGGGCGAGCGGGGCGATCAAGGGGCGATCGGGGAACTCCGGCCCCACCGCCGTGGCGATGAGGAAGAAGGCGACGGGCGCGAGCACGGCGAGCTCGGGCGCCCGCGACCGCAAGGCGATCGACAGCCCCACGACGGCCGACACGAGCACGAGCACGAGAGCGGGCACGAGCAGCGCCTCGTAGTCGCCGACCGGGATCGTGATCGTGACGAGCTGCTTCCAGCCCAGGGCGACCCCGGCGACGAGATCCGCCAGCCCGGGGAGCGTGGGCAGCACCCCGAACTGCGCTTTCGACGGCACGGCGAGCTGAACCCCGATCAGGAGGAACGCCGCGACGGTCGCGCCGATCACGACGAAGCCGGGCCACCGGAACCATGCGCCGAGAATCGCGATCGCCGAGCCGATCGGCAGGGCGACGGCCACGAGGATCGCGAACTCGGCGGTGCCGTACACCGGCCAGAGGGCGCTGGCCGCGACGATGATCGAGAGCCACAGCATCCCCGTGCTCACGAGCATCGCCGGGACGGTCGGCCGGGCGTCGGTCATGCCGCCACCGATCGGGAGAGCGACTTCTGGAGGTCCTCCAGGTAGCCGATCGTGAGAACGCTGAGCCCGGCGACCCGACGCAGGCCCGGGGGCCGGTCGGGGTCGCACACGACCGCCACCACCTCGACGTCGACCGGGAACTTGGTCGACGCCGCGCGGAGCTCCTGAGGGGTGGATCGCGACCCGCAGATGAGGAACGCCACGGAGACCCCGGTCGCCTGCTCGCCCGTGACGCGGGCGACGTCGGTGATCGCGAGGGCGGTCTCGGAGTGCTGGACGACGGCCAGGTCGTCGAGCAGGCGCGTGCGGGTCAGGGTCGAGAGCGCACGGACGGCGTAGACCTTGCGCTTGGCGAACTGGGGGGTCGCCTCGCTTGCGACGACGGTCACCGTTCGCGCGTCGCGGATCGCGCGCGTGCCGAGCGACCCGGCCACGCTCACGGCGAGCTCGAACTCCTCATCGTTCGCGTAGTCGGCCGAGGCGAGGCTCAGGGCGATCACGAGGTGGCTGCGGCGGGTCTCCTCGAACTGCCGCACCATGTAGGTGCCCGTTCGCGCCGTCGATTTCCAGTGGATGTAGCGGCGTTCGTCCCCGGGCAGGTACTCCCGCAGTGCGTGGAACGACACGTCGTTATTGGACAGGTCGCGCGTGGGGTTGCCCTCGAGGTCCCGGATGAAGCCCGTGCTCATACTGGGGATCGAGATCGTGCGCGGATGGACGAACAGCTCTGCGACTTCGGCCCAGATCACCTCGCGCCGCACGATCCCGATCGGGTCGGCTCGAATCGTGCGCACCGGGCCGACCGGGATGACGCCGCGCCGAGCACTCGGGATGGCGAACTCGCTCGAGATCTCCGCGCCGCGCGCGAGCCCCGGGAGCACGACCTCGGCCAGACCGCGCCCGACCGGAACCTCGACGGTGAGCCCGAGGGCACGGCGGATGCCGGGGTTGCGCACGATGAGCTCGCCAACGGCGCGCTCCCCGACCACGACCCGCGAGTGCGGCACCGCGAGATCGATCGTGATCGGGCTACGACCGACCAAGTAGATGACGGCGATGACGATGAGAGCGACCACCGCCCACCCCGTGACCACGAGCTCGATCCAGCCGAGTCCGTAACCGAATCCGAGGCTCAGCGGGGCGACCACGAGCAGGGCCCACCCCAGTGGGGTGACGACCGCAGCGACCCGGGCGAAGAGGCGCGCGACGACCCGGGCGACCGCGGTCGCCAGCTGCACGGTGGCGATGATCGCGTCCGCGAGGAACCCGGTGCGCTCACCGACGATGCGGGTGCGGGCGTTGGTGAGTCCGCGAGATCCAGTGGTGAACTGCGAGTCGAATCGGCCCTGACCGGTCGTGCCCGACGTCCGCGACGAACTGCGCGTCGAGCCCGGAGCGGACTTCGATGCGGCGGTCGTGCGGACGGCCTGGCTCATGACGCGGCTTGACGCTCGCTCGGCGGCGGGGTCTCGAGCAGGATCTGGCCCATGATGCTCGGGGCCGTGACCCCGTCGAACTCCGCCTCGGGGTCGAGGATGAGCCGGTGCGCGAGCACGGGCTCGGCGAGAGCCTTGACGTCATCCGGGATCACATAGTGACGGCCGCTCGCCGCTGCGAGCGTCTTCGAGGTGCGGATGAGCGCGAGGGCGCCGCGCACGCTCGCCCCGAGGCGCACCTCCGTCGCGGTGCGCGTCGCCTCGACGAGTCGCCCGACGTAGTCGTTGATCGTCGGATCGACGTGCACGGTGCGGGCGAGCTGGCCCATCTCCTGCACGACGTCGGCGGTGACGATGGGCGGCAGGGTCGTATCGTGGGCCTTGGTGCCCGCCCCCTCGAGAATGCGGAGGGTGGACGCATGGTCGGGATACCCGATCGACGCCTTCATGATGAACCGGTCGAGCTGGGCCTCGGGAAGGCGGTAGGTCCCGGCCTGCTCGATCGGGTTCTGGGTGGCGATCACCATGAAGGGGGCCCCGACCGGGTGGGTCACGCCGTCGACCGTGACGTGCGCCTCCTCCATGACCTCGAGAAGCGCCGACTGGGTCTTCGGGCTTGCCCGGTTGATCTCGTCGGCGAGCACGATGTTGGCGAACACCGGGCCCGGGTGGAACTCGAACTCGGCCTTGCCCTGGTCGTAGATGCTCACGCCCGTGATGTCGCCGGGCAGCAGGTCGGGAGTGAACTGGATGCGGTTGGTCGTGCCCGCGACGCTCTGCGCGATCGCTCGCGCGAACGAGGTCTTGCCGGTGCCCGGGAAGTCCTCGAGCAGCAGGTGCCCCTCGCTGAGCAGAGCCGTGAAGCCCAGCCGGATGACGAACGTCTTGCCCAGAAGAACCTGGTCGACGTTCGCCACCAACCGGTTGAAGATATCGGAGAACCAGGTGGCCTGCTCAGGAGTCATCGTCATGCTGTGTGCCCTCAGTCGTAGTCGAAGCCGTTGTAGATGATGTCGTAGGTCTGCCCGCCGTTGGCGATCACGCGGATCGTGAGGAACGGTGTCTCGGCGGGGTTCGCCGTGATCGCGCAGCTGCCCGGATCGGTGGCGACCGCGAAGGCGCCGCCCGGAGCGGTGTCGCACGCGAACTCGACGGCCTCGTAGTCACCCGTCGGCAAGCCTAGCCACGAGAAGGTCCCGTCGTTCCGAGGATCGGGGTCGTCCTGGGTGAACAGCGGATCGGTGGTCAGACGGGGATCGACGGGGACGCCGAGGAGGAACGGAGCCGACCACTGCGGCTGGCAGACGGGCGTCGAGTCCCACGTGCGGCAGGCGCGCGTTTCGACCGAGACCGTCTGGCCGTACTGGCTTCCGTTGGCCGTGAGGAAGCTGCCGAGACCGACCGGTCCCTGCTCGGTGTTCTGGGTCGAGCCTCCGCTGAGGCGGTAGAGGATCGTGAAGTCGGTCGTGAGCGGAGTGCCTCCCATCGACCCGCCCGTGACCACGAAGTCGTAGGCGGACCCGTTGAGGCTGGGGCCGGAGAAGGTCAGCGCGGTGATCACGGAGGGCGCCGTGCGGGCGATCACCGGGGCGCTGCCGGTGCAGCCCTGGCCGTTGAACGCGAACACGATGAACGAGTACTCGCCGTTGGGGGCGAGGCCCGAGAACGACGTCGAGGTGCCGGTGCCCACGGCGGCGAGCGTCGCCCCGTTGTCGGTGATCGTGCCGTCCGAGGCGCACGTGGGGGCCACGCCGGTGTACGCGGCCGCCGTGTAGTCAGTGATGGGTCGGCCGTTCGCATCGAACGCGACGCTCCAGTCGACGTCGATCGTCGTGTCGCCGGATGCCGTGGCCAGGGGCGCGGCAACCGCGAGCGGCGGACCCGCCGGCGTAGCCTGACCGGATGCCGCGTTCCAGGACGCGAGCGGACCGAACGCGTCATTGCGGGCGCTCACACTGAATCCGATCGGCACCCCGTTGGCGATCGAGGAGCTCACCAGGTCCGCGCTGCACGACGAGGTCGAGCATCCGACGCTCGTGGAGACTCCGCCGACCGTGACGACGTAGCCGGAGACGGCCGTGCCGCCCGCCGGGGTGTCGACCGAACTCCAGGTCACCCGCAGCCCGTGGTCGAGCGGTTCGGCGCTGATCGAGGCCGGCGCCGGCGGAACGATGTCGCTCCAGACCGGGCTGCCGAGGGTCGACGGATCGGACTCGCCGATCGCGTTGATCGCGATGACGCTGAACCGCACCCCGTTGCCCGACCCGTTGCCCGGCGTCGGGAGCGTGCACGTAGTGCCGAGGCACGTCGTCGTGTCGATCGTCGACCCGCCCGAGATCGTCGTGACCCGGTACCCCGTGATCGGCGCGTTGTTGAACTGGGCCGGATTCCAGCGCAGGTTGATCGTGCGGTCACCGAACCCGGTCGCGGCAAGGTTGGCGACGGGGTCCGGGCGATCCTGGATCGACAGCGTCACGCTGCCCCAGACGAATCGGTTGGCGTCCTTCGTCGCGTCGGCGACCTGGTACTGAACGGTGATGTCCCCGGGCGCCGCCGAGGCCGACACGGTGGCCGCCAGGGTCGACCGGTCCGGGCTCGGCTCGATCGAGACCCCCGCGGGCAGGCTCGCCCCGTCGATCCCGCGGATGTCGACGACCGTGAGGGGTTCGCCCGGGAAGGGGTTCGTCGCCTGGTCGTTGGCGAGCACATCGATCGTGGTGGTCGCGCCGCGCTTCGCGATCACGCTGTCGGAGGCCGGCTGCGCGAGGGGGCGGGTCGACGGCACGACGCCGAGCTCGATCCGTCCCGACCGCCCCTCGGCCAGGGCATCCCGCACCGACAGCGACATCGTGGTGCTGCTGCCCTTGGCTGCGTCGTTGTCCGCCGTCAGGGTGAGGAGGCTGCCGTTGAGCGAGTAGGTGAAGCCCACGGGAAGGGGATCGAGCACCGAGTAGACGAGCTCGTCGAGGTCATCCGGATACGGATAGTTCGTGAGCTTGAGCAGATCGATGATCTTCTCCTGCCCGGGCTCGAAGTCGATCACGGCTCCACCGAAGACCGGAGGCTGGTTGTCTCGCGGGAGCACCCTGATCGGCAGCACGATGATCGCGGTTCGGCCCTGCGGGTCGGTCGCCGAGGCGCCGTCGGTGACCTCGAACGAGATGGATGCCGGACCGAAGTACTTCTCCGCCGAGGTGAAGACGAGCGTGTCGTCATCGAGCACGAGGTCGGCGCCGTTCGAATTCGTCGCCTCGACGGTGCTCCGATCGGTCAGGCGCACCTGCTTGCCCCCGACCGCGATCACATAGTCGTTGAGTTCGATGACGAGCCGGTCCTCGCTGTTGACCTGCAGCGCGGGCGCACGCCGATCGAGCTGCGGAAGGGCGTCGTTGAGGCCTGGCACCCGGATGAAGCCGTAACTGAAGACCGCCGGGTCATCGGGGTGGGTGACCTTGAACGGGATGATCTGCGATCGCGCCCCGATCGTGACCTCGACCCGCTTGTCGGAGGTCACGCGGGCGGCCGCCCCGTAGCCGGGGTAGATCGACAGGCCGAGAGAGCGCGGGTCACCGTCGGCGAAGAACACGTTGTCGAGCACATCCACCGTGACCGTGGAGAGATCGAGGATGTCCGACAGAGTGAGCACGGTGTCCGACGCGATGGGGTACGACAGCGGGGCGTTCTCGGCGACCCGCACCCGGATGAAGTTCTGGCTCGTGCCGCCGGTCGCGTTCTCGATGCTGTAGATCACGCCGTACGTGCCGGGGATGCT
Organism: Synechococcus sp. UW140; assembly: GCA_943367555.1. Classification (GTDB taxonomy): domain Bacteria; phylum Actinomycetota; class Actinomycetes; order Actinomycetales; family Microbacteriaceae; genus Rhodoglobus. The sequence goes on from CALRJN020000005.1 coordinate 34,672, forward strand.
CGGGGGCGTCACCTGAACGAGGTCGCCGACGATCTCCGCAGTCGTCACGTCGTCGTTGGGTTCGGCGGAGACGACGGTGAGCGGCGAGCCGTCGGGGTCGGAGTCGTTGGCGAGCACCTGCACGCTCACGGTCACGCCGGGGCGCACGATCACCTCGTCGACGATGGCGACGGGGTTGCGCGCCCCGTCGATCCGAGCACTGATGCCCACCCGGATCGTGCCGGTCGCCCGCTCGCCGAGACCGTCAATGACCGAGTAGGTGAAGGTATCGGTCCCGGCGGAGTAGTCGCCCGCCTGGTACACGATCGTGTCGGACTCGGTCGCCACGACCGCGCCCTTCTGCGGGTTGGAGGCCTGGCCGAGCAGTTGCACCGAATCGCCGTCGGGGTCGGTTCCGGCGAGCGGGATGCGGATGCGCACCGTCTCCCCCGCGAGCACCCGAGCCGTGACCGTGGCCGGCACGGGGGCGTTGTTGGTCGCGGCGTCGGCCTCGCGAACGGCGATCCGCACGACCGCGGTCGCCGACTGCCCGTCCGGACCGGACACCCGGTAGGTGGCCGTGAAGTTGCCCGTCTGTTGCGGGGCGAGGTAGCGCAGCACGTTGCCCGACGCGAACAGCAGCCCCGCGTCGTCGGCGAGCGGCTGGTCGAGCACCGGCTCGAGGGTGAGCACCGCGCCGTCGGGGTGCTCGTCGTTGCGCAGCACGGGGATGTCGATGGCGTCCCCGACGCGCACCGTCACGCTGTCCTCGGTGGCGACGGGCGGCTGCAGCCGCGGCGGATTCGGGATCTCGATCACGGTGATCACGCCCTCGGCCTCGGCGAGGCCGTTGCTGATGCGGTAGTTGAACGTGACCGGACCGTCGTCGAGGGGCGCCTCGAGGCTGACGCGCACGAGTCGCTGCTCGAGCACCTCGGCCCGAACCCCCGAATCCGACGGGAGGTTCATGATCCCGGTGACGAGCAGAACGCCGCCCGCGGGATCGACATCGGTTCCCGCGACGTCGATCCGCTCATTGCGCAGGGACTTCACGAAGACGGTCTTGGGCACGGTGATCGGCTTGGTGTTCGCGTCGGGCGGGGATGCGACATCCACCCGCACGGTGCCCGTCACGGTGAGCGTGCCGTCGGTGACGACGTAGTCGAGGTAGTGGCTGCGCACGGTGTCACTGCTGAACCGGAAGGTGCCGTTCTCGTAGCTCGGCGTGATCGTCACATCGGCTTTCGAAGGAACCGAGTTCAGGCGCAGGGTTCCCGAGCCGCCACGCACATGCTCCAGCGGCGACACGGTGATCTCCTGGCCCGCGTAGGCGAGCACGACGAACGGGTCGGCCACGATCGGCACGTCGCCCGCCTCGCGCACGTCGACGATGACGCTGCCGGAGTTGACCGCCGTGCCATCGGAGACGACGAGGCTCACGAGCTTGAGCCCGCCACCCGTGCCGGAGTCCGAGAAGACCACCGTGCCGTTGGGCTTGTAGGTGACCGCGTCGGGCGCGGTCGCTGCCGCGCTCGTGAGGTAGAACGCGTCGCCGTCCGGGTCGACCCAGTCGGAGAGCACCTGCACGGTGACGCGCCCGCCGGTCTGCACCGTCGCACGGGTCGACCGCACCTGCTCCGGGGGCGAGTTCTGGCTCGCGCTCCTGATCGTGATGGTCACACGGGCGGTGTCGTTGCCGCCCCGGCCGTCGGTGACGACGTACTCGAAGGCGACCACCCCGCTGGCTCCGGGGGCGAGGGTGAGCTGGATCTGCTGACGGGCGTTGACGAGATCGACGCGCCCGATCGCCGGGTCGATCGGGATGAGCTCGTCGACGACGAGCACGTCGCCGTTCGGGTCGTAGTCGTTGAGCAGCACCGGCAGGATGGTCGAGCGACCCGGTCGGGCCCCGAAGGCGTCATCCACCGCGATGGGCGGTTGCTGCACCTTCTCCACCTCGGGCGTCGCCTCGTCGTTGTTGGGCTGCTCCTCGGGGGTCTCGGTGGAGACGGCGATGAGATCGTCCCAGTTGTCGATGAGCTCCCCCGACCGCTGCACCGCCCACGTCGCGCCGGAGCGCCGGTCGTTGAGCACGGCGCGAGCCCCGTTGGCTTCGAAGCTCAGTCGCGCGTTCGGGGTCATCGCCTCGAGCGCCTGGGTCGTTCCCGCCCCGCCATCCGCGGCGCACCGACGCCAGTTCTCGCCGCCCGTCCATGCCCCGAACTCGCACCCGTCGAGCACGAGGGGCCGCGCCGGCGCGCCCGACATCCCGTCGACGAGCCCGACCGCGGCCGCGCCGCTCAGCGGAACGGAGAGCAGCCCGCCGGAGTATCCGACGAGAAGGCGGTCTCCGATCGCGCTCGGCCAGGCCAGCACCGGGGCCCCGCCCGAGCCGAGAAGATCGGCGAGGGCGACCGCGCGGCCGTCGAGGTAGACCGTCTGGGCGTCCGAGTCGAGGATCGCCCATCGGCCCGCGACCGAGGTGATCGAGACGGTTCCGGTCGGCTCCCCGATGTCGATGGATTGAGTGGAGGGATCCTCCGAGACCGCCACATCGAGGCGGTAGAGCAGTCCCGCGGACGGCGAGTACCCGAACAGCAGCCCGTTCGGGTCCACACTGATGGCGGCGCCCGGCCCGAGGGTCAGGGTCGGTTCGGACTCGGCATCGAAGTCGGCGAGGGTGGCCACGGGAACGATCCAGAGCCGGCCCGTGCCGCTCTCGAAGACGACGAGCCGTTGCCCGGCGAGGTGCAGTTCGGACTGGTCCGGCGGCAGGGCGACGCTGTCGGTCGCCTCCGACGTCGCCGGATCGATGATGTCGACCTTGTTCTCGGCTTTTTCGAACAGCAGCACGGTCTCGCCCTGCTGCAGCACCTCGAGGTCGTCACCGGTCGACGACACCACCGAGTTGAGCTCGAGCACCTCCGTGTTCGCGCGCCCGATCGCCTGCTGCGCGCTGTTGGCGACCCACACCGAGCCATCGCCGAGATCGAGCCGTTGCGCGGTGTACCCCGTCGAGGTGATCGCCACCGACGCGACGACCGCGACGATCACGAGGCCGCTCGTCGCGCTCGCGAGGACCGAGCGGTACCGCCGGAGCCACTGCCGGATCACGGGCCGATCCTCATCCCGGAACGTCCGCGCACTTCTCGCTGCTGACCGGACCGAGCTTGCCCTCGCGGTTGACCGCGACGGTGATGCAGACGCGGTCCCCGGGATCCGCATCCACGACGAAGCTCGCGTCGCGCTGCTGCACCGCCGGCGAGCCGTCGTTCGTCGTCACCTGGTACGCGTCCGTCGGTCCGAGACCGGGGTCCGCCCAGGTGAACTCGACCGTGTCGTCGATGTTCCTGGCCTGGATGTTCGACACCGTTGGAATGTCGCTCGAGGTGGCGCGGATGAGCACGAGGGTCGCGAGCGTGCCGAGCACGACCGCGAGGGCCGCAGTGCCGACGAGCACCCACGTCACGGTCTGGAAACCCCGTCCCCGACCGCCCGTGCGGGTCCCTGTACTGCGCGGCCCGAGCGGTTCCTCCTTGACGATCGTCCCGACGGCGCTGTACTCCGCCGACCCGGCGGCCTGCCGACGACGTCGCCGACGCTGGGCGATCCCCGAGCTCGTGGGCGCGCTGCCCCGGATGCGCGTGCGGTCCTCGAGGTCGCCGACGGTGGAGAGCGCCCAGTCATCCATCACGACCTCGACGGGTGTCTGCGGCACCCCGATCTCGGTCTCGACGGCCTGGAGCTCGTGAACGAGCTCGAGCACGCTGCCCTGACGCTGCTCGGGCTTGCGCGACATCGCCCGAGCGAGGGCGCGCTCGAGGGCGGGCGGAACGTCGGTGCGGTCGATCGGTTGCGGTCGGGCCCGGTTGATGCGCGAGATGAGGTCCGCGGACTTGTTGGACTGGCCCGGCACCTCGAACGGCGAGCGGCCGGCCAGCAGCGAGTAGACGGTGGCGGCGAAGGCCCAGACCTCCGACGCGATCGTGCCCGCCGTCTCATCCATGAGCACCTCGGGCGCCGACCACGGGATCGACATGCCGACCGCCTCGCGGTCCCCCGACTCGCTCAGCGTGGCCGCGATGCCGAAGTCGGAGAGCACCGGATGCCCGTAGGCGGTCAGGAGGATGTTGGAGGGCTTGATGTCACGGTGCAGCACGCCGGAGCGGTGCGCCGTCTCGATCGCGCTCCCGATGCGCACCGCGATGCGCAGAACCTCGGGAACCGGGATGCGCTCGGCCCGGTACCGCTGGCTCAACGACGAGGAGCAGAGCTCCATCACGAGGTAGGGGCGGCCGTCGCTCGAGACGCTCGCCTGGTACACGGTGAGGATCGACGGGTGCGAGCTGAGCTGCGCCATGAGATTGGCCTCGGCCTGGAACATCTGGCGCACCTGGTCGTTGACGACCTCGCTCAGCATGACCTTGACCGCGACCTGACGGCGGGGCATGTTCTGCTCGTAGAGGAACACGTCGGCGAAGCCGCCGGATCCGAGGATGTGCACGTGAGTGAACCCGGGCAGAGTCGGGGGCTGGGACGGCAATCGGCGCGCCACGATCACCCCCTAGCTCAAACGCGAATGCCCCATTGTAGGCAGGTGATCCCCGCCGCTGGGGCCGACACCCCTCGAAAAGGGGCCGGTCCTGTACCCCCAATCCGGGACCGGGGCCGGTCACCGCCGGCGCGACCGCCGGGGTGCCGTGTCGTCGAGATCCTCCGGCTCGGGGGCGTCGAGCACGTCGAGCACGATGGTCGTGATGTTGTCCCGGCCGCCCGCGGCGAGGGCCGCGTCGATGAGCGCCCCCGCGGTTTCCGCGGCGCTGAGGCCGGCGGCGAGATGCAGCCGGATCCGCTCGTCGGACACCTCCTTGGTGAGGCCGTCGGAGCAGAGCAGCAGGCGCAGCCCGGTTCTGAGCGGCAGACTCCAGAAGTCCGGGATCGGTCGCGAATTGAACCCCACCGCGCGCGTGATGACATTGGAGTCCGGATGCCGCTCCGCTTCGTCGCGCGTGAGCGTGCCCGACTCGACGAGCTCCTGCACAACCGAGTGATCCACCGTCACCTGCCGAAGCTCGTTGTGCTCGAAGGCGTAGACGCGGCTGTCGCCGACATTGAAGATCGCGAAGTGCGGCGCCCCGTCGACAAGGGTGAGCGCGGCGCCCGTGACCGTGGTGCCCACCCCCAACGCGCTGTCCCCGGCGATCGCCGTGATGTCGTCGGTCGCCGCCTCGAGCGCCCCTTCGATCGAGCGGGCCGGGAGCACGTCGGCGATCACGAGCTCGGCGAGGCGATGGACGACCGCGGCACTCGCGAGATCCCCCGAGGCATGGCCGCCCATCCCGTCCGCCACGGCGAAGATCGGGGATCGCGCGATGAAGCTGTCCTCGTTGGCGACCCGACGACGTCCCGTGTCCGTCGCCGCTCCCCACGCGAGCTCGACGCTTCCGTCCGGCAGTCGGACGGTCAGCGAGGCAGTGCTGCCGCCGATCTCGGTCACGAGTGCCTTTCCGGTTCGTGCGTGGGTGATGCGAAGGATGCTCGAAGACTACCCGCCGGGGCGGGCACGGGGTCAGTCGGGTCGTTGAACGGGAAGGATCTGCAGGATGTTCTCGTCGCCAATGTCGATGAGGGTGCCGGGCGAGACGACCACCGATTCCCCCTGGCGCAGCCGTCGGGGCACGCTTCCCGGCACCATGACGATCGACCCGTTCGTGGACCTGAGGTCGGTGACGATCACCGAGCTGCCGACCTGCTTGACCTCGAGGTGGGTCGACGACACCTCCTTGAGCGGCGAGGGCACCCGCACGAGGCGAGGCGGAACGCGGGACGGGACGCGCGGCGGAGTGGGGCGACGCCCGATGTAGCACGGCGCGTCGAGCGGGATCGCCTCGCCGCCGCGGGAGATTCGGAAGGCGTAGTGCCCGGGGCGCGCGTCGCGACACAGCGGCGCCGCGGCGACGACGATCCGCTCCCCGACTCGGGGCACGATGAGGGTGTGCTCCTCGTCGGGCTCGGCGGGCTCCGGCACGGCCAGCGGGCGCAGCGGAACCAGGATGGTGTCGTCGTGGTCCTCGCTCACATGATCAAGGGTACGGGGCGCAGACCCATCCGCGGCCGATGTCACTCATCCGATGAAACTCATGACGTGCTTGATGCGCGTGTAGTCCTCGAAGCCGTAGCTCGAGAGGTCCTTGCCGTAGCCCGAGTGCTTGAAGCCTCCGTGCGGCATCTCGGCGACGATCGGGATGTGGCTGTTGATCCACACGCAGCCGAAGTCGAGGTGCTTGGCGAAGCGCATCGCGCGCGCGTGATCCCGGGTCCAGACGCTCGAGGCGAGGCCGTAGTTCACGTCGTTGGCCCACTCGAGGGCCTGGGCCTCGTCGGTGAAGCGCTGCACCGTGATGACGGGACCGAAGATCTCGTTCTGGATCGCGTCATCCGTCTGGGCAAGCCCGGAGATGATCGTCGCCTCGTAGAAGTAGCCGGAGTCGCCCTGGCGCCGCCCGCCCAGCTCGATCGTGGCGTGACCAGGGAGCGCGTCGATGATCCCGCTCACCCGATCGAGCTGGTTCCGGTTGTTGACCGGGCCGAACAGGATGTCGTCGCGGTCGGGCGCGCCCGTCTTCGCGTTCTCCTTCGCCCACGCCGCGAGCGCGGCGACGAACTCGTCGTGCACGGAGGCGTGCACGAGCACGCGGGTCGCGGCGGTGCAGTCCTGGCCGGCGTTGAAGTACCCCGCGGTGCCGATGCCCTCGACGGCCGCCTCAAGGTCGGCATCGTCGAACACGATCACGGGCGCCTTGCCGCCCAGTTCGAGGTGCACCCGCTTGAGGTCGACGGACGCGGCCTTGGCGACCTCCATGCCCGCACGCACGGATCCCGTGATCGAGACCATCTGCGGGGTGCGGTGATCGATCATGAGCCCGCCCGTCGTGCGGTCGCCGGTGATGACGTTGAGCACCCCGGCGGGCAGGAACTCGGCGGCGACCTCCGCGAGCAGGAGGGTCGACGAGGGCGTGGTGTCACTCGGCTTGAGCACGGTCGTATTGCCCGCGGCGAGCGCGGGGGCGAACTTCCAGACCGCCATGTTGAGCGGATAGTTCCACGGGGTGACCTGCGCGATCACGCCGATCGGCTCCCGACGGATCGAGGAGGTGTGGTCCTTCAGGTACTCCCCGGTGGCCATCCCGCTGAGGTGCCGTGCCTCGCCGGCGAAGAAGCGGATCTGATCCACGGAGAGCAGGATCTCGTCCTCCACGAGGCTCGCGCGCGGCTTTCCGGTGTCCTTCGACTCGACGTCGGCGAACTCCTCGGCGCGGGCCTGAATGGCGTCGGCGATGCGGAACAGGGCCAGCTGCCGCTCGGCGGGAGTGGTCTCCCCCCACTGCTCGAAAGCGGCCGCGGCGGCGGCGAAGGCGGCATCCACGTCCTTCTGGCCGCTCACGGGCGAGGTCGCGTAGGTCTGCTCGGTGGCCGGGTCGACCACGTCGAAGCCCGAGTCGGCCGCCGCCGCGACGTACTGGCCGTTGATGAAGTTGCGGAGTTCGGATGCGCTCATGCCACCAATTTACGGGGCGGATGCGCGCCGGTGGAAGCCCGATCCTTCCGATTTCGGCAGTATTTCGGCCCGATGGATGCGGAATCGCTTGTCTGCGCTCCATCGCACTGACAGAATCGAGCCATGAGCCCCACCCCGCGTCCGCCCGGAGCCAAGCCGGTGCAGCTCGACGACGTCTCGAAGGCCATCATCGAGCAGCTGCAGGAGGACGGCCGCCGCTCTTACGCGGAGATCGGCAAGGCCGTGGGACTGAGCGAGGCCGCCGTGCGCCAGCGCGTTCAGAAGCTCTCGGACTCGGGCGTGATGCAGGTCGTCGCCGTGACCGATCCCATGCAGCTCGGCTTCTACCGGCAGGCGATGATCGGCGTGCGCGTCGCCGGCGACACGACGGTCGTCGCGGAACGGCTGGCCGGCCTCGCCGCGGTCGACTACGTCGTGCTCACGGCCGGCAGCTTCGACATCCTCGCCGAGGTCGTCTGCGAGAACGACGAGGACCTGATCGACCTGCTCAACAAGCAGATCCGGGGCATCGAGGGTGTGCAGTCCACGGAGACCTTCGTCTACCTCAAGCTCCACAAGCAGTTCTACAACTGGGGAACGCGCTAGGCGCAGGCCGGCGCCCCCGAGAAAGCGGTACGCATCATGAGCATCACCGAAACCCACACCTGGAACGAGACCGACCTTCAGCAGAAGGCCAAGGACCACCTCTGGATGCACTTCTCGCGCCAGTCCGTCATGGAGGACGGCCACGGTGTTCCCATCATCGTCAAGGGCGAGGGGCACCACATCTTCGACTCGAAGGGCCGCAAGTACATCGACGGCCTGAGCGGTCTCTTCGTCGTCAACGCGGGCCACGGGCGCAAGCGCCTGGCCGAGGTCGCGGCGAAGCAGGCCGAGGAGCTCGCCTTCTTCCCGATCTGGTCGTACGCCCACCCCAACGCGATCGAACTCGCGGACCGACTCGCCTCCTACGCTCCCGGCGACCTCAACCGCGTCTTCTTCTCCACGGGCGGCGGCGAAGCGGTGGAGACCGCCTTCAAGCTCGCCAAGTACTACTGGAAGCTCCAGGGTCGCCCCACCAAGCACAAGGTGATCTCCCGCTCGATCGCGTACCACGGCACCCCGCAGGGTGCGCTCGCGATCACGGGGATCCCCGCGATGAAGGAGATGTTCGAGCCGCTGACGCCGGGCGGCTTCCGCGTGCCCAACACCAACTACTACCGCGCCGAGGAGATGGGCTTCGTGCCCTCCGCGAACGCGACCGATCCCGAGTGGGAGTTCGGCCAGTGGGCCGCGAACCGCATCGAGGAGATGATCCTGTTCGAAGGCCCCGAGACGATGGCGGCCGTGTTCCTCGAGCCCGTGCAGAACTCGGGCGGCTGCTTCCCGCCGCCGCGCGGCTACTTCCAGCGCGTGCGCGAGATCTGCGACCAGTACGACGTGCTGCTCGTCAGCGACGAGGTCATCTGCGCGTTCGGACGCATCGGCAACATGTTCGCGTGCGAGACCTACGGCTACGAGCCCGACATGGTCACGTGCGCGAAGGGGATGACGAGCGGCTACTCCCCCATCGGCGCGACCATCGTGTCGGAGAAGGTCTACGAGCCGTTCAAGCACGGCACGACGTCGTTCTATCACGGCTACACGTTCGGTGGGCATCCCGTCTCGTCGGCGGTGGCCCTCGCCAACCTCGACATCTTCGAGGAGGAGGGTCTCAACGCCCACGTGCGCGAGAACTCGCCGCTCTTCCGCCAGACGCTCGAGCGACTCACCGACCTGCCCATCGTCGGCAACGTGCGCGGCGACGGCTACTTCTTCGGCATCGAGCTCGTCAAGGACAAGGCCACCAAGGCCACGTTCGACGACGCCGAGTCCGAGCGTCTGCTGCGCGGCTTCCTGTCCAAGGCGCTGTTCGAGGCCGGGCTCTACTGCCGGGCGGACGACCGGGGCGACCCCGTCATCCAGCTCGCGCCGCCGCTGACGATCGGTCAGCCGGAGTTCGACGAGATCGAGGGCATCCTGCGCGGCGTGCTCACCGAGGCGTGGACGCGACTGTAGGTGCTGCCGGGCCCGGGGATTCCCGGGGTCTGAGCTTCTGGCACGACACCGTGCCCGAGGACCTGACCCCGCGGCCTCCCCTCCCGGGAGCCGCCACTGCCGACGTCGCCATCATCGGTGGCGGCCTCACCGGCCTCTGGACGGCGTGGTCGCTCCTGGAGCGTGAGCCTTCCTTGCGCATCGTCGTGCTCGAGAAGGAGATCGTCGGCTTCGGCGCCTCCGGACGCAACGGCGGCTGGTGCAGTGCCCTGTTCCCTCGCTCGACCGCGTCGCTCGAGCGAGCCCACGGGCGGGATGCCGCGCTCGCGATGCGGCGGGCGATGATCGCGACCGTCGACGAGGTGGGCCGCGCCGCGGCATCCGCGGGGCTCGATATCGACTACGCCAAGGGCGGCACCATCGCCTATGCCCGCTCGCGAGTCCAGCTCGCGTCGGCCCGGGCGGAGCTCGCCGAGGCCGAACGCTTCGGCGTCGACTCGGTGTCGTGGGTGCCGGCGGACCGGGCGGGCGCCGCGGGCGCGCTCGGCGCGACGCTCGACGCGAACTGCGCCCGCATCCACCCCGCCAAGCTCGTGCGCGGGCTCGCGCGAGCCCTCGAGTCCCGCGGCGTCGTGATCCACGAGGGCACCGAGGTGACGGGGTGGTCCCCCGGCCGGGTGGACACGGTGCACGGCCCCGTCACCGCCGACAGCATCGTCATCGCCCTCGAGGGGTACGGGGCGACGGTGCGGCAGACGCACCGGCGCGTGCTCCCGCTCTACTCCCTCATGATCGCGACGGAGCCCCTGCCCGATGCGCTGTGGGATGAGATCGGCCTCGCCCACGGGATGACGTTCACCGACCACCGGCACCTCGTGATCTACGGCCAGCGCACGGCCGACAACCGGTTCGCCTTCGGCGGGCGCGGGGCGCGGTATCACCTCGGCAGCACCATCCGGCCCGGATACGACCGCGTGCCGGCCGTGTTCGAGCACCTCCGGACCACCCTGCACGACCTCTTCCCCGCCATCGGGGATGTCGCGGTCACCCACCGCTGGGGCGGCCCGCTCGGCGTGCCCCGCGACTGGCACGCGAGCGTGAGGTTCGACCCCGCGACCCGGATCGGCACCGCCGGGGGCTACGTGGGCGACGGGCTCAGCACCACCAACCTCGCGGGCCGGACGCTCGCCGACCTCATCACCGGCGCGGACACCGAACTCACGTCGCTTCCCTGGGTCGGACACCGGTCTCGCGACTGGGAGGTCGAGCCGCTGCGCTTCCTCGGGGCGAACGGCGGCCTCGTGGCGATGACGGCGGCGGATGCCGAGGAGCGGGTCACGGGACGGGCCTCCCTCATCGCCCGGGCGATGGGGTCGCTCACCGGTCACTGAGCCCGGATCTGTGAAGCGTCAACGAAATCGGGAATAGATCGTTGACGCATCAACTTCTTCTCTCCATGACCCTCACAACTGACATCTCCCCTGATTACCGCGTCGGCACCTGGACGCTCGACCCGAGCCACTCCGAGGTGGGCTTCTCGGTGCGCCACCTCATGATCAGCACGGTTCGCGGCACGTTCGAGAAGTTCGACGTGACGATCGTCACGCCCGAGAACCCGGCCGACGCCACGGTCACCGCCACCATCGATGTGGCGTCCGTGAACACCAAGTCGGAGCCCCGCGACAACCACCTGCGCGCGAGCGACTTCTTCCTCGTCGAGAAGTACCCGACGATGACCTTCGTCTCCACCGCCGTGAACGGCACCCCGGAGAAGTTCACCGTCACGGGCGACCTCACCCTCCGCGGCGTGACGAAGTCGGTGGATCTCGTCGGCGTCCTCGGCGGCGTGATGACCGACGGTTACGGCCAGACCAAGGCCGGCGCGACCCTCTCCACGGTGATCAACCGCCAGGACTTCGGCGTCAACTGGAACGCCGCCCTCGAGGCCGGTGGCATGACCCTCGGCGACGACGTGACCATCACGCTCGACATCCAGGTCGTGCTCCAGCCGTAGCCCTCAGGTCGGCCCGGTAGAGTACTTCCGTGACCGACGCTCACTTCACCGCGCCCGCTCCCGCCTTCCGACCGGAGCGGGCGCGGTTGCGTGCGGGCGGGGCGTTCGCGATCATCCTCGCCGTGCTCATCAACGTCGCCGCGGTCGCCGGCACGGTCTGGGTGGTGACCCACCCGCAGCGGGTGGTCGACCAGATCCGCGTCTGGCAGTACGAGCCGAATCCGGACATCTTCCGCTACGCCAAGCGGTCGACGATGACCGAGGAAGGCCGCTTCCTCTTCTATGCGAGCCTGCCCTCGGTCGACGCGAGGGAGACGTTCAACGGCATCTGCGCGAGCCAGCAGGAGGATGTCGGCATCCTGGGCTGCTATCTGCCCGGCGAGCGCCGCATCCACCTCTTCGACGTCACCGACGATCGGCTCGACGGTCTCGAGGAGGTCGTCGCCTCCCACGAGATGCTGCACGCCGTGTGGGACCGCCTCGACGACGACGAGCGCGAGCGCCTGGGCGTGCTGCTCGAGGCCGAGGTCGCGGCCCGCGCCGACGACACTGCGCTCGCGGAGACCCTCGCGTTCTACGCGGAGTCCGAACCGGGCCAGCGGCTCAACGAGCTGCACTCCATCATCGGCACCGAGTTCGCCGACATCAGCCCCGAACTCGAGGCGCACTACGCGACCTACTTCTTCGATCGATCAGCGCTCGTGGCGCTGCACGAGAAGTCGAACGCCGTGTTCGTCGAACAGGCGGCGGCGATCGACGAGCTCATCGCTCGAATCGACGCCCTCGCCGCCGGGATCGATGCTGACTACGCCGCCTACAACGCGGGCTACGACCAGCTCAATGCGGACATCGACAACTTCAATGCGCGCGCCGACGCGGGAAACTTCGCCTCGCAGGCGGCCTTCGATGCGGAGCGCAATGCCCTGCTCAACCGCCAGGCCGAGCTCGATGCCCAGTACGAGAGCATCGACTCACGCGCGACCGAGTACAACGGCCTCGTCGAACAGCTCACGGCGCTCAACGCTCAGGTCGACCAGTTGAACCAGAGCATCAACATCGCGCCGCGCTCGGAGTCCGGGCTCTAGCGCCGGTCCGTCAGGCCCCTTCGGCGATCGGCGCAGCGAACTGGGCCGCGTACAGGGCGGCGTACGCACCCCCCGCGGCGAGCAGCTCGGTGTGGGTGCCCTGCTCGACGATCGCGCCGGCCTCCATCACGAGGATGAGGTCGGCATCCCGGATCGTGGAGAGGCGATGCGCGATGACGAAGCTCGTGCGGTCACGGCGCAGCGCCGCCATCGCGTGCTGCACGAGCACCTCGGTGCGCGTGTCGACGGAGCTCGTCGCCTCGTCGAGGATGAGCACGCTCGGACGCGCGAGGAACGCGCGCGCGATCGTGAGCAGCTGCTTCTCCCCCGCGCTCACGTTGCCGCCCTCGTCCTCGAGCAGGGTGTCGTAGCCGTCGGGCAGGGAGTGCACGAAACGATCGACGAACGTGGCCTTCGCGGCCGCGAGGATCTCGTCCTCGGTCGCGTCCGGGCGCCCGTAGCGGATGTTGTCGCGGATCGTGCCGGCGAACAGCCAGGTGTCCTGCAGCACCATCCCCATGCGGCCGCGGAGCTCCGCCCTCGTCATCGCGGTGATGTCCGTGCCGTCGAGGGTGATCCGACCGCCGTCCACTTCGTAGAAGCGCATCATGAGGTTGACGAGCGTGGTCTTTCCCGCCCCGGTCGGGCCGACGATCGCGACCGTCTGTCCGGGCTGCGCCACGAGTGACAGGTCGTCGATGAGCGGGGTCTGAGGGTCGTAGCGGAAGGACACGTTCTCGAAGGCGAGGCGCCCGGTCGCGGTCGCCGGCACCTCGCCGGGATCGGCATCCGGGGACTGCTCCTGCGCATCGAGCAGCTCGAACACCCGCTCCGCCGACGCCACACCGGACTGGAGCAGGTTGGCGATCGACCCGAGCTGCCCGAGCGGCTGGGTGAACTGGCGGGAGTACTGGATGAACGCCTGCACGTCGCCGAGCGACATCGACCCACTGGCCACGAACAGCCCGCCAAGCACCGCGATGACGACGTAGATGAGGTTGCCGACGAAGGTGATGGCGGGCATGATCAGGCCGCTGACGAACTGCGCCCCGAAGCTCGCCGTGTAGAGCTCGGCGTTCTTCTCCCGGAACCGCTGCTCCACCTCGCGGTGCCGCCCGAAGACCTTGACGAGGGCGTGCCCGGAGTACGCCTCCTCGATCTGGCCGTTGAGGGCTCCCGTCTCCGCCCACTGGCGAACGAAGAGCTTCTGCGAGCGCTTGCCGATGAGCGCCGTGATGACGAGGGTGAGCGGGATCGTCACGAGGGCGACGAGCGCGAGGATCGGCGAGATCAGGAACATCATCAGCAGCACGCCGATGACCGTGAGGATCGAGTTGAGCGCCTGGCTCAGCGTCTGCTGCATGGTCTGGCCGATGTTGTCGACGTCGTTGGTGACGCGCGAGAGCAGTTCGCCGCGCTGGATGCCATCGAAGTAGCGCAGCGGCAGCGCGTTGATCTTGCTCTCGACGTCCTCACGCAGGCGGTACACCGTGCGCTGAACGATGCTGTTGAGCACGAAGCTGCCGAGCCACGAGAACACCGACGCGAACACGTAGAGCAGCAGCACGAAGCCGAGCAGCACATGCAGGCGGTCGAAGTCGATCCCCTGACCCGGCGTGAGCGTCAGGCCGCTGAGGAAGTCGGCCTTCTGGGTGTCGCCGGATGCCCGGAGCTGATCGATGAGCTCCTGCTGCGTCACCCCGGCCGGAAGCTGGGCCGACACGATGCCGCCGAAGATGATGTTCGTCGCCTCGCCGAGCAGCTTGGGACCGATCACCGACAGGGTCACGCTGATCACGGTGAGCGCCACGACGAGGGCGACTCCCAGGCGGTGCGGGCGCAACTGGCCCAGCAGCCGGCGTGCCGAGACGCCGAAGTTCAGTGACTTCTCCGCGGGCAGCTGCATCCCGCCGAAGGGTCCGCCGCCCCCTGGGCCGCGCCGCATCGGCGGGCGTGCGGGGGTGGACTCGGTGGTCGTTCCGCGGTCGCTCATGCGGCCTCCTCGGCTCGCAGCTGGCTATCGACGATCTCCCGGTAGGTGTCCGAGGAGGCGAGCAGCTCGGTGTGGGTGCCGCGCGCGACGATCGCCCCGTCGTCGATCACGATGATCTGGTCGGCATCGACGATCGTGGACACGCGCTGAGCGACGATGATCTTCGTCGCCTCCGCCTCGCTGCGCACGAGGGCGGCGCGCAGTCGCGCGTCGGTCGCGGTGTCGAGCGCCGAGAACGAGTCATCGAACACGTAGATCTCGCTGCGCTTGACGAGCGCCCGGGCGATCGCGAGGCGTTGCCGCTGGCCGCCGGACACGTTCGTGCCGCCCTGCGCGATCGGCGACTCGAGGCCGTCGGGCATCTGCTCGACGAAGTCCTTTGCCTGGGCGATCTCGAGCGCCTCCCAGAGCTCGGCGTCCGTGGCCTCCGGATTGCCGTAGCGCAGGTTGGAGGCGACGGTGCCCGAGAACAGGTACGCCCGTTGCGGCACGAGGCCGATGCGGCCCCACAGCAGGTCCGGATCGAGCTCGCGCACATCCACGCCGTCGACGAGCACCTGCCCGCCCGTGGCGTCAAAGAGGCGCGGCAGCAGGTTGACGAGGGTCGTCTTGCCGGCCCCCGTGCTGCCGATGATCGCCGTGGTCTCGCCCGGCCGGGCGATGAAGCTCAGGTCGTGCAGCACGGGATGCTCGGCCCCCGGGTACTGGAACGTCGCGCCGCGCAGCTCGACCGTTCCGTGCCCGTGCAGCTCGGTGACGGGATGCTCCGGCAGCACCACGGACGTCTCGGTCGCAAGCACCTCGGCGATGCGGTCGGCCGACACCGCGGCGCGCGGGATGAGGATCGCCATGAAGGTCACCATCATCACGGCCATGAGGATCTGGATGAGGTACTGCAGGAACGCCGTGAGCGCCCCGATCTGCATCTGCCCGGCATCCAGTCGATAGGCCCCGAACCAGAGCACCGCGACGCTCGAGGCGTTGAGCACGAGCATCACGATGGGGAAGACGAGGGCGAACAGGCGACCGGCGTTGATCGCGGTCTGCGTGACGTCTTCGTTGGCCTTCGCGAACCGCGCCGTCTCGAGGTTCTCGCGCACGAACGCGCGCACGACCCGGATGCCGGTGAGCTGCTCCCGGAGCACCCGGTTGACGGTGTCGATGCGCTCCTGCATCTTGCGGAACATCGGCACCATTCGGCTGATGATGAGCCCGATCGCCAGGAGCAGCACAGGGACGGCGACGACCATGATCCACGAGAGCACCAGATCCTGCTGGAGGGCCATGATCACGCCCCCGATCGCGAGGATGGGCGCGGAGACGAGGAGAGTGCACGTGACGAGCACGAGCACCTGCACCTGCTGCACATCGTTGGTCGTGCGGGTGATGAGCGATGGGGCTCCGAAGAGCGCGACCTCCCGCTCGGAGAAGGCGCCGACCCGCACGAAGATCGCCTCGCGCAGGTCGCGCCCCAGCGCCATCGCCGCTTTCGCGCCGAAGTACACGGCCACGATCGAGGCGACGATCTGCACGAGCGTGATGCCGAGCATCACGGCGCCGATCGTGAGGATGTAGCCCGTGTCGCCGGTGGCGACGCCGTTGTCGATGATGTCGGCGTTGAGGCTCGGCAGGTAGAGCGACGCGATCGACTGCGCGAGCTGGAAGACGACGACGGCCGCGATGAGCGGCCAGTAGGGCGTCAGGAATCGGCGGATCAGGGTGAGGAGCATCCTCAGCCTCTCTGTGGGGTGGGGGCAGGGTGGGAGTCAGGGTGCGGGGGTCGGACGATTCCCCCGAGGATCAGTCGCGTGAGCTCGTCGACGGTGAAGCCCATGTCGCGCGTGAAGTGCGGGATCGCCGAGGAGAACGCCACGAGGCGGATGTAGTGCGCGACCCGCTCCGGGGCGAGCGCAAGACGATCGAGGTCGGGCTCGAGCAGCGTGGCGATCGGTTGGGTGAACGGCCACACCTCGTCGCGGGGCCGCCGCGTCGGGTACCCCCGCGCCGCCATCACCCGGATGACGCCGTCGAACCGATCGAGCATGAGGGCCACGAGGTGGTGCACCTTCTCCTCGAGCGGCAGGGTGGGATCGATCCCCTCGAGGCGCACCCGCACCTCGTCGGGTTCGAGGTACCGATCCACGGCCGCGGAGATGAGGCTCTCCTTGTCGGGGAACGCCCGGAAGATCGTGCCCTCGGCCACCCCGGCGGCCTCGGCGATCTGCTTCGTCGTGACGTCGCTGCCGTGCTGCAAGAGCAAGGGGATCACCGCCTCGACGAGCGCGGCACGACGATCGTCCACGGGCATCGCGGGGGCGCGGCGGGACGGGACGGACACGTCCTCCACTCTAAGTGAGTGAGCGCTCACTCACAACCGATCGGGGCTCCGCTCGTTCACAGGCCCGCCCGAGAACGTCCCCGTCCCGATGTCCGAAAAGTGCCGGATCGCGATCGGATGACCCCGCTACAGTCGGACCATGCCTCCAGCCAGCGCCCTCCCCCCGCTCCACCTCCGCCGCACGGACAGCCCGATCGGGCGACTCGAGATCACGAGCGACGGCGAGTCGATCACGTCGCTCGCGATCGAACGCGCCGGTCACCTGCCGTGGGAGCACCTGCCCGAGAACTCGTGCGGCGTGCTCGAGTCGGCGGTCGTGCAACTGCGCGAGTACTTCGCGGGAGAGCGACGGGACTTCGACCTGCCCCTCGCCGTCACGGGCACGGAGTTCCAGCGCTCCGTCTGGCACGGGATCGCCAGCCTGGGATTCGGAGAGGTCGCCTCGTACGGCGAGCTCGGGCTCGCGACGGGACGAGCCACCGCCGGGCGGGCCGTCGGTGGTGCGGTCGGCGCGAATCCGGTCCCCATCATCGTGCCGTGCCACCGCGTGCTCGCCTCGGACGGTCGGATCACCGGCTACAGCGGGGGCGAGGGCATCCCCACCAAGGTCTGGCTGCTCGACCACGAGGGCATCGGTCACCGCTGATGGCTCGAGCCGACCTCGCAATCGCCGACGACGGGCTGGCGCGGTGCGGGTGGGTGGGCGACGACCCCGAGTACCGGCGGTACCACGACGAGGAGTGGGGGCGGCCCCTCCACGGGGATCGAGCGGTGTTCGAGAAGATCAGCCTCGAGGCGTTCCAGGCGGGACTCTCCTGGATCACCATCCTCCGGCGTCGTCCCGGCTTCCGCGACGCGTTCCACGGATTCGACCCCGAGATCATCGCGACGTGGGGGCCGAGCGACGTCGAACGCCTCCTCGGTGACGAGCGGATCATCCGCAATCGGGCCAAGATCGAGGCGACGATCGGCAACGCCACCGCCACCCTGCAGCTCCAGTCCACCGGCGGCGAGGGCGCGCTCGACGAGCTCGTCTGGTCGTTCGCTCCGCCGCCCCGAGCAGCGCGACCCGCAAGCCTCGCCGCGCTCCCGGCGGCGACCCAGGAGTCAACCGCGCTGAGCGCCGAACTGCGCCGACGCGGGTTCCGCTTCGTCGGTCCGACGACCGTGTACGCGCTCATGCAGTCCGCCGGTCTCGTCGACGACCACCTCGTCGGCTGCTATCGCGCCTCCTGACCGTCGGCCCAGGCGGACGTCGACAGGAGGACTCAGGCGGTCGGCCGCGCCGCCCCGGTGCCGATGAGCGGGGGCGGATACCCGGCCTCCACGATCAGGCGCGGCTCGTAGACGGCATCCCTCGACCCGAGGATGAAGAGCCAGACCACCGGGAGCAGGATGCCGAGCACGAGGAACGCGGGATCGCGACGGAACGCGATGCCCGAGCGGTGCATCCCGAACGCGAGGAAGACGAGGGTGACGATCGAGCCACCGGGCACGAACGTGGCCAGAGCCGCGAAACCCGGCTGGCCTCCGACCTCCAGCCACAGCCAGTAGCGGTAGACGGGGACCCACGCGAGCGCGGGACGCACCCCCACCTTCGCGAAGAACAGGGAGAGCGCGATCGACTCGACCACGTAGATCGCCGCCACGAAGACGAACGTCACGAGGAACGTGATCCCCATGGCGATCCAGAATGGGAGGGCGTAGGAGAGGTAGTCGTCGTTCATGCGCTCAGACTACGAGGTCGAGCTCCCCCGTGGCGCCCTGCTCGAGCCGCCAGCCCGCCCCCGCCGCCCAGGCGAGCAGGTCGTCAGCACTCGGGTGGTCGATTCCCGCCTCGAGCAGGGAGCGGGTGAACTCCCCCTTCGCCTTCTTGTTGAAGTGCGAGAGCGCCACCCGCCGGCCGCGCCCGTCGTCCGAGACAACCCGGAGGTAGGTGGAGGTCGGTCCCGCCGGGCCGAGCGCCGCGTACGCCTCACTGCGCAGATCGAGCACGAGTCCCGGCTGCCCGGCGAGGGCCGCCCTCACCGGTTCGCGCCACAGCGAGCGCAGACTCACGCCGGGCAAGCGGGAGTCGTGGGAGAGCCGGTAGACCGGAATCGGGTCGTTCGCACTAATGAGCCCGAACAGCGCGGAGTGGATCAGCACGTGGTCCGCGGCGAACCGGCGGGCGGGCTCGGCAAGCGCCGTGGGATCCAGACCATCGAAGAGCACGCCGGTGTACCGCTCCAGCGCGGGCATCACGGGGGAAGTGGACAGGGCCCGGTTGCGATCGATCTCGGCGCGCTGGGTCGGCCCGAGCCCCAACGCGGCGGTCGCCCCGGCAATCGTTCGGCAGGCTGCCTTCACCGCCGCCACGGCAGCGCGGCGTGCGGGCAGCAATTCGGGGAAGACGAGGCCCGCCAGCTCGAGGCGCGACCCCTCCCGTCCCCCGTCCCGCTTGGTCTCGGACGGCGGAAGGATCAGCAGCATCGGCTACGTGAGGAAAGCGACGGCGCGCTCGACGTTCGCGCCGAGCGGTTCGACCGAGTCCAGGGTGATGCGAGGAACCGCTGCACTCGCCCCGGTCCACTCGGCGTAGTCGTCGAAGCTCTGCTCCACGGCATTCCAGGTCAGCTGGATGTGCGGCATCGACTTGCGCCACGACTCGATGCGCGCCCGATGCACCTCCGGGTCGCTGCACACGACCTCGATGAACCGAACCTGCTCGCCGAGCCGCTCCCCGAGCGCGACCCACTGCTCGCGCGCCGGGGCCACGGCGTTGACGGCATCCACCACCACGCCCGTTCCGGTCTGGAGCACCCGCTCGGCCAGGGTCTCGGCGACGAGGTAGGCGGCGAGACCGGTCGGTTGATCGGAGTCGATCCCCGCCTGGAGGATCGCCGTCTCGATCGGGTCGATCGGCACGACGGGGTATCCGAGCCGCGAGGCGATGACCTGGCCGAGCGTCGATTTGCCCGTGCCAGGAAGGCCCGCCATCGCGACGATCATCGGTTAGCCCTGGTTGGTCAGCTCGGCGTTGCGGGCCACCACCATCACCGTGTCGTGCTCCACCGAGAGGAACCCGTCATCCGCGCTGGCGGTGACGAGCGCGCCGTCCGTGGTGGTGATCCGCACCTCGCCGGCACCGAGGATCGCGAGGATCGGCTCGTGCCCGGCGAGGATGCCGATCTCGCCCACGAGGGTGCGCGCGATGATCTGCTTGGCCCGGCCGGACCACACCTCCTGGTCGGCCGAGACGATGCTGATCGAGAGATCGGCCATGACTAGCCGTTCTCCTTCTGGATCTGCGCCCAGCGCTCCTCGACATCCGAGATCGCGCCGACGTTGAAGAAGGCCTGCTCGGCGACGTGGTCGAACTCACCCTTGGTGATCGCGTCGAACGACTCGATCGTGTCCTTGAGCGGAACTGTGGAGCCCTCGACGCCGGTGAACTTCTTCGCCATGTAGGTGTTCTGCGAGAGGAACTGCTGGATGCGGCGGGCCCGCGACACGGTGATCTTGTCCTCCTCGGAGAGCTCATCGACACCGAGGATGGCGATGATCTCCTGGAGCTCCTTGTTCTTCTGCAGGATGGCCTTGACGTTCGTCGCCACGCGGTAGTGGTCGGCGCCCAGGTAGCGGGGGTCGAGGATGCGGCTCGTCGACGTGAGCGGGTCGACGGCCGGGTAGAGGCCCTTCGACGCGATCTCGCGGCTGAGTTCGGTCGTCGCGTCGAGGTGCGCGAACGTCGTGGCCGGGGCCGGGTCGGTGTAGTCGTCGGCGGGGACGTAGATCGCCTGGAGGGAGGTGATCGAGTGACCGCGGGTCGACGTGATGCGCTCCTGGAGGATGCCCATCTCGTCCGCGAGGTTCGGCTGGTAGCCGACGGCGCTCGGCATGCGGCCGAGAAGCGTGGACACCTCGGACCCGGCCTGCGTGAAGCGGAAGATGTTGTCGATGAAGAGCAGCACGTCCTGCTTCTGCACGTCGCGGAAGTACTCCGCCATCGTCAGCGCGGAGAGCGCGACGCGCAGACGCGTGCCCGGCGGCTCATCCATCTGGCCGAAGACGAGGGCGGTCTTGTCGAAGACGCCCGCCTCCTCCATCTCGGCGATGAGGTCGTTGCCCTCACGGGTGCGCTCGCCGACACCGGCGAACACCGACACACCACCGTGATCGGATGCCACGCGCTGGATCATCTCCTGGATGAGCACGGTCTTGCCGACGCCGGCACCGCCGAAGAGTCCGATCTTGCCACCGAGCACGTACGGGGTCAGGAGGTCGATGACCTTGATGCCGGTCTCGAACAGCTCCGTCTTGGACTCGAGCTGGTCGAAGGCCGGGGGCTTGCGGTGGATGGGCCACCGCTCGGTGATCTCGATCTTCTCGCCGCCCATGGTGCCGTCAGCGTCCGCGTTGAGGATCTCGCCGATGACGTTGAACACCTTGCCCTTGGTGACGTCGCCGACGGGAACCGTGATGGGGCCACCGGTGTCACGCACCTCCTGGCCGCGCACCAGACCGTCGGTGGGCTTGAGCGCGATCGCGCGGATCAGGTCGTCGCCGAGGTGCTGGGCGACCTCGAGCGTGATCTCGGTCGACTCGCTGCCGATCGTGATCGTCGTCTTGAGGGCGTTGTAGATGCCCGGGATCGAGTCGTGCGGGAACTCGATGTCGACGACGGGGCCGGTCACGCGCGCGATGCGCCCGATGCCGGCGACGGCGGCCTTGGCGGCGGGAGCCTTCTTGGTAGCGGTAGCCATGGTGTTCTCTCTCTGTCGTGAGGCTATTTCGAGCTGAGGGCGTCTGCGCCGCCCACGATCTCGGAAATCTGCTGGGTGATCTCGGACTGGCGCGCGTTGTTCGCCAGTCGCGTGTAGTCCTTGATGAGCTTGTCCGCGTTGTCGCTCGCCGACTTCATCGCCTTCTGCGTGGCGGCGTGCTTCGCCGCGGCCGACTGGAGCATGGCGTTGAAGATCCGGCTCTCGATGTAGACCGGCAGGAGCGCATCGAGCACGTCGCCCACGTCGGGCTCGAACTCGTAGGCCGGCAGCAACTCGTTCTCCCCCGGGGCCTCGACCCCCTCCACGACCTCGAGGGGCAGCAGACGGATGATCTCGGGAAGCTGCACCAGCATCGAGACGAAACGGTTGAAGACGATGTGGATCTCGTCGACGCCGCCCTCCTCGTCCGACTGGAGGAACTTCGCCACGAGAGCGTCGCCGATCTCCTTCGCGGTCTCGAACTCGGGGGCGTCCGTGCCGCCGGTCCAGGTGCGCTCCGCGGTGCGCTTGCGGAAGGCGAAGTACCCCACCGCCTTGCGACCGACGAGGAAGTGCACGACCTCTTTGCCCTGAGCGTGCAGGCGGGCTTCGAGCTCGCCCGCCTCACGCAGCACGTTCGAGTTGAACGCGCCGGCGAGGCCGCGGTCGGAGGAGAAGACCACGATCGCCGCGCGCTTGATCACGGGGGGCTCGGTGGTGAGGATGTGGTCGACGTTCGAGAAGGTCGCCACCGCCGAAACGGCGCGAGTCACCGCGCGCGAGTAGGGGCCGGAGGCCGCCACCCGCTGCTGCGCTTTCTGGATGCGCGACGCGGAGATGAGCTCCATGGCCCGAGTGATCTTCTTGGTCGTCTGGGCAGACTTGATCTTCTGCCGGTAGACCCGAAGTTGCGCTCCCATGTCTTACTTCCTTTGAGTGAATCGGTGGTGAGGTCTCGACAAGCTCGACCCGTGAGGGACGTCTAGCGCTTGCGCTTGACGATGACTTCCTGCTCGATCTCCTCGACCGGGATCTCCTCGAAGACCTCGGTGCCGACGGAGTTGAGCGAGTTGCCGTCACCCGTCTGGAACTCGAGCTTGAACTTGTCGACCGCGGCATCGAGCGCGGCCGTCGTGTCGTCGTCGAGCACGTTGGTCTCGCGCAGGGTGTCGAGCACCTTCGTGTTGCGGGCGAGGTAGTCGTGCAGTTCGGACTCGAACCGCAGCACGTCCTCGACCGGAACCTCATCGAGCTTGCCGTTGGTGCCGGCCCAGATCGAGACGACCTGCTTCTCGACCGGGAACGGCGAGTACTGCGGCTGGCGCAGCAGCTCGGTCAGGCGCGCGCCACGGGCGAGCTGGCGGCGGCTGGTGGCATCCAGATCGGAGGCGAACATCGCGAACGCCTCGAGCGAGCGGTACTGGGCGAGCTCGAGCTTGAGCGTTCCCGAGACCTTCTTGATCGACTTCACCTGGGCGTCACCACCGACGCGGGACACCGAGATGCCCACGTCGACCGCGGGACGCTGGTTGGCGTTGAAGAGGTCGGACTGGAGGAAGATCTGGCCGTCGGTGATCGAGATCACGTTGGTCGGGATGTAGGCCGAGACGTCGTTGGCCTTGGTCTCGATGATCGGCAGACCGGTCATCGACCCGGCGCCCAGCTCGTCGGAGAGCTTGGCGCAACGCTCGAGCAGACGGGAGTGCAGGTAGAACACGTCGCCGGGGTAGGCCTCACGTCCCGGCGGGCGGCGCAGGAGGAGGGACACGGCGCGGTAGGCCTCGGCCTGCTTCGACAGGTCGTCGAAGATGATCAGCACGTGCTTGCCGTCGTACATCCAGTGCTGGCCGATGGCCGAGCCGGTGTAGGGGGCGAGGTACTTGAAGCCGGCGGGGTCGGAGGCGGGAGCGGCGACGATCGTCGTGTACTCCATCGCTCCGGCATCCTCGAGCGCACCCTTGACGGCCGCGATCGTGGAGCCCTTCTGACCGATGGCGACGTAGATGCAGCGCACCTGCTTGTTGGTGTCGCCGCTCTCCCAGTTCGCCTTCTGGTTGATGATCGTGTCGATCGCGATCGCGGTCTTGCCGGTCTGGCGGTCGCCGATGATGAGCTGACGCTGGCCGCGGCCGATCGGGATCATGGCGTCGATCGCCTTGATGCCGGTCTGCATCGGCTCGTGCACGCTCTTGCGCTGCATGACGCCGGGCGCCTGGAGCTCGAGGGCGCGGCGCGCGGAGGACTTAATCTCGCCGAGGCCGTCGATGGGAGCACCGAGGGGGTCCACGACGCGACCGAGGAACGCGTCACCGACGGGGACGGAGAGCACCTCACCCGTGCGGGTGACCTCCATGCCCTCGACGATGCCGGTGAACTCACCGAGGATGACGACACCGACCTCGTCCTCGTCGAGGTTCTGGGCCAGGCCCAGCGTGCCGTCCGCGAAGCGGATGAGCTCGTTGGCCATGACGCCGGGGAGTCCCTCGACGTGCGCGATGCCGTCAGCGGCATCCACGACGTAGCCGACCTCGGTGGTGGAGGCCTTGCCGGGCTCGTAGGCCGTGACGAACTCCTTGAGAGCGTCGCGGATCTCGTCCGGGCTGATGGTCAGTTCTGCCATTGGTTCATTCCTCTTTCGTGGAAACGTGCGAGTCTGGCCGCTACGAGGCGAGCCGAAGCCTGAGGTCGGTGATGCGGGTGGCGATGCTGCCGTCGATGACGTCGTCACCGATCTGCACGCGGATGCCGCCGAGCAGGGTGGGATCGACGAGCTCGTTGATCCGCAGCGACGTGCCGTAGCGGGCCGAGAGCGACGTCGCGAGGCGGTCCTTCTGGGCGGCCGACAGAGGCGCCGCGACGGTGATCGTCGCGATCGTCTGACCGGAGGCCTCCGCGACGATCGAGGCGGCGTAGCGGATGAGCTCCGCGATGCGGCGCCCGCGCGGCTGCGCGATGAGCGCGGCGAGGATCGCCACCGTCTGCTTGCTCGCCTTGGCGCTCATCAGGCGCGTGACGAGCGAGACCTTGCCGTCGACGGATCCGAGACGGCTGCCGAGCGCGAGCTCGAGGTCGGGGTCCGACGACACCGCATTCGAGAATCCGAAGAGCTCGTCGCTGATCGACACGCCCTTCGCCGCCGAGGTGGCCACGGCACGGATGCCGAGCCGCTCGATCGCGGCCACGAGGTCATCCTCGCTCGACCAGCGACCGCTCGCGATGGAGCCGAGCACGGCCTTCGCGGCGGGCGTGTACTTGCCGAAGACGCTCGAGACGATCGACTGGCGGCCCGTCAGCGGCGCCGTGTCGTCGGCGAGGGCGGCGCGCAGCGCCGGGGAACCGTCCACGACGAGCGCCGCCGCGAGCAGCTGCTCACCGGTGGCGAGGTCGACCGCACCCTGCGACGCCAGCACGGCCGTGGCCGCGCCGAGCGCCTCGCGTGTCGCTGAACCCATCGGTTACGCCTTCGCTGATTCGGACGACTCGAGGTCGGCGAGGAACCGGTCGACGATGTCGGTCGAGCGCTTGTCGTTGAGGCTCTCTCCCACGACCGTCGACGCGAGGTCGATCGCCAGCGTGCCCACCTCAGCACGGAGCGAGACGAGCGCGCTCTGGCGCTCGGCCTCGATCTGGGTCTGAGCGTTGGCCACGATGCGAGCCGCGTCGGCCTGCGCCTGCTCCACGAGCTCGGCACGGATGCGCTTGGCATCCTCACGCGCCTGCTCGCGGATGCCCGCGGCCTCCGTGCGCGCCTCGGCGAGCTGCGCCTTGTACTGCTCGAGCGCCTCAGCGGCGCCCGCCTGGGCCTCCTCCGCGCGCTTGAGGCCACCCTCGATGGCGTCGGCACGCGCGTCGAGCGCGGCGTTCAGCCGGGGCATCACCCGCCAGACGAAGAACACCAGGATGATGATGAAGACGATCGAACCCCACAGGAGGTCGGGCCAGGCCGGCAGCAGCAGGCTCTGGGACTCTCCTTCAGCGGCTTTCACAGCGAATGCGGTGAGCATCCGGACTCCTTTGAGAGGCGGGTGGGGGTTACGGCGCGGGGAACGGGATGAACGCGACGGCGATCGCGATGAACGCGAGCGCCTCGGTCAGCGCGATACCGAGGAACATCAGACCCTGCAGGCGACCCTGCAGTTCGGGCTGGCGGGCGACCGACTCGATCGTCTTGCCGACGATCAGACCGACGCCGACACCGGAGCCGATGGCGGCGAGGCCGAAGGCGAGCGGGGCGAGCTGTCCAACAATGTTCATTGCTGTTTCCTTTCAGGGGTGATTGCTTGTCCGGTGAGACCGACCTGCGGGGTCAGTGCTCCTCGGCCAACGCCATCTGGATGTAGATGGCGGTGAGGATGGTGATGACGTAGGCCTGCAGCGCCGCGACGAAGATCTCGAGCAGCGTGAAGGCGATGCCGAAGACGAACGTGCCGGCACCGAGCAGTCCGAGGAGGTTGCCGTCGGCGAGCACGGTGAAGAAGAAGAAGTGCGTGGACGTGAAGCACAGCACCAGGAGCATGTGACCCGCGACCATGTTCATGAGAAGTCGAAGGGTGAGCGTGATCGGGCGCAGGATGAAGGTGGAGAGGAACTCGAGAACCGCCAGGAACGGCACGAGCGCGATCGGCACCCCGGGGAGGATGAGGGCGTTCTTGAAGTATCGGAATCCGAACTTGCGGATGCCCGCGTAGATGAAGAGCACGTAGGCGACGAGCGCCATGATCAGAGGCAGGCCGATGACCGAGGTTCCGGCGAGCTGGAACGGCGGGACGATGCCCGTGATGTTCATTCCGAGGGTGACGAAGAAGATCGTCATGAGGATCGGCATGAAGCGCTTGCCGTCTTTCTCGCCGAGCGTGCCGATGACGATGTTGTTGCGCACGAACCCGGTGACGATCTCGAAGGCGGCCTGACCGCGGGTCGGCACGAGCTTCATGTTGCGGGTGCCGAGCCAGAACACGACCAGCAGCACGACCATGACGAGCAGGCGGATCAGCATGAGCCGGTTGAGCTCGAAGACGGTCCCCTCGAAGAACACGACGGGCGGGAAGAACTCCTCGATCGAGGGACCGGTGAAACCACCATCCGAATCGTCAGCGGTGACGAGCGAAAGAATCGAGACGAGCGTCGAGGTAATCAGTTGGGGACTCCGGCGGCAGGCTACTGAAGGGGGTGGTCACACAGCGGTTAGATCAGCCTAGCAAAACTATTCCGGCGGGATAACCGCGATCGGGCTCACCCGGGCACCGGCGAGAGCGACGACATCGGCCACGAGCGACCCGATGACGGCGACGATCACGGCGATGAAGAAGACGAACGGATCGAGCCACTCGGCCCCCCGCATGGTGATGAGGATGACGAGGAAGACCACGAACTTGAGCGCCCACATCCCCAGGATGATCCCGAAGTACACGCCCACCGACGGCCGATCGCGGGTCACCCGGTCGGCGAGGATGATGCTCGCGGAGGTGACCCCGAGAAACAGCGCGGTGAGGCCCGCGGCGAAGAGCACACTCACCACCCCGGGAGGGCCCACCGTGAGCGCGGCGATGAGCGAGCCGAGGGCGGCGACGGCGACGACCACGATCGCGCCGAACACGAGGGCGCGCACGACGACGGAGGCATTCTTCACGAGGGGTCCTTCGCTGGGGGCACGGACGCCCGGGCGGATGCGACGTCGGCCAAGGTCAATTCGTCGGAGTCGGCGCCCGCGGCATCCAGCCCGTCGAAGCGGGCGACCTCGGGATCGGTGCCCGGCTCGGCGAGCTGCACCGCGGCCTCGAGGCGCTTGCGTCCGCTCAACGGCGACAGCGTGACGACCGTGCAGATCACGAGGCCCACGAGCACGAGCAGGCTCGCCCAGTACCAGGGCATGAACATGTAGGCGAGCACACCGACGGAGACCGAGAGGGTCCAGCCGTAGAAGATCAGCACGGCGTGGAGGTGCGAGTGGCCCATGTCGAGCAGGCGGTGGTGGAGGTGCTTGCGGTCGGCCGTGAACGGCGACTTGCCGGCCCGAAGCCGCCGGATCACGGCGAGCCCGAAGTCGAGCAAGGGCACGATGAGCACCGCGAACGGCAGGATGATCGGGATGAACGCCGGGAGGAAGTAGGCGTTGAAGACCTCGGGCTGCGCGACGATGCCGGGGTCGACCTGGCCGGTCACGGAGATCGCCGTCGCCGCCATGAGCAGGCCCACGAGCAGCGCCCCGGCATCCCCCATGAAGAGCTTGGCCGGATGGAAGTTGAGCGGCAGGAAGCCGATGCACGCGCCGATGAGCACCGCGGTGATGAGGGAGGCGAGGTTGAAGTAGTCGGTCTGCGCCCGCGCCTGGAGCAGGTAGGTGTAGACGAAGAAGACGCTGTTGGAGATGAGGGCGACCCCGGCGACGAGCCCGTCGAGTCCGTCGATGAAGTTGATCGCGTTCATCACGAGCACGATCGCGAAGACGGTGATCGTGAGGGAGATGTAGGGCGAGACGATCGTCTGGCCGCCGATCGGCAGCGTCGAGATCTGCACGCCCTGCCAGGCCAGGATGCCCGCGGCGATGATCTGACCGGCGAGCTTGGTGAGCCAGTCGAGATCCCACAGGTCGTCGGCGACCCCGATGAGCACGATGATCGTCGCGGCGGCGAGCAGTCCGAGCACGGGCCCCTTGTCGGCGAAGACGAGGCTGAGCTGGGGGATGAAGGACGCGACCGTGACGGCGACGAGCATCCCGAAGTACATCGCGACGCCACCGAGCCGGGGCGTGGGGCGCGTGTGCACGTCGCGCTCACGGATCTTGGGGTAGAGCCGGTACTTCGTCGAGAGCTTCCAGATGAGCACGGCGAGCCCGAAGGTCACGGCGGCGGAGATGCCCGTGACGAGCACGTAGAAGATTATGCGCACTTGTCCGCCCCCACGACGCGTCGGATCTCGTCCGCGTGGATGGCGCCCTCGCGCACGATGCGCAGCTTGCCCTCCGGGGCACTGAGGCCGGTGGCGTCGACGATCGTGGACGGGATGGTGCCGGCCGGGCCGCCGTCGAGGTAGACCGCGACCGACTCGCCGAGCATCCGCTCCGCGTCGGCGGCGCTCGTGGCCGGGGGCTCGCCGGTGAGGTTGGCGGAGGACACGGCCAGCGGGCCGGTCTCGCTCAGCAGCTCGAGGGTGAGGCGGTGGTCGGGCATCCGGAGCGCCACGGTGCCCCGGGTCTCGCCGAGATCCCACGTGAGGCTCTGGCGAGCGGGAAGGATGATCGTCAGCGCGCCGGGCCAGAACTCGGCGACGAGGGCGCGCGCCTCCTCCGGCACGGACTCGGCGAGAGCATCCAGCGTGGGGATGCCCGGCAGCAGCACGGGCGGAGGCGACTGCCGCGTGCGGCCCTTGGCGTCGAGGAGCTTCTGAACGGCCTGCGGGTTGAACGCGTCGGCGGCGAGTCCGTAGACGGTGTCGGTGGGAACGACGACGAGGTCGCCGCGGCCGATCGCCGTTCGGGCGAGGCGCATTCCGGTGAGGAGCTCAGCCTCGACCGAGCAGTCGTAGATGGGGGCCATATCCCGTCCATCGTACCCGGCGGCATCCGGAGACGCAGGGCCGGGCATCGGCTCCGATGGACCAGACTGGTCATGCCGTGGACCTCTACTTCTTCGATCTCGACAAGACGCTCTACGCGTACGACTTCCGGCGACGGCTGCCGGCCCTCGCCGAGATGACCGGGGCGAGCCAGTATCACCTCGCGAGCACGTGGTGGGCCGCGGGCTTCGAGGCGCGCGCCGAGGCCGGCGAGTGGCCGACCCCGGCCCTCTACCTCGACCAGTTCGCCGAGGTCACGGATACCCCGCGGCTCTCGCTGGCCCGCTGGGCTTCGGCGCGGCACCGGGCGATGACGCCG
Organism: Synechococcus sp. UW140; assembly: GCA_943367555.1. Classification (GTDB taxonomy): domain Bacteria; phylum Actinomycetota; class Actinomycetes; order Actinomycetales; family Microbacteriaceae; genus Rhodoglobus. The sequence goes on from CALRJN020000005.1 coordinate 64,294, forward strand.
ATCGACGGGAGCATCGAGGCACTGCGGCGCGCGAGCCACCTCGGCACGGTCTCGCTGCTCTCGAACAACCCCGCCGCGACGGCGAGCGCCCTGCCGATGCTCGCGCCCGACGTGGTCGAGATCCTCGGCCGCAACCAACTCTTCAGCTACATGCTCGGCGCCCGCAAGCCCGACCCCGAGCTCTACCGCCGGGCCCTCGCGCACTACGGCTGCGCGGCCGAGGATGCGTTCCTCGCCGACGACAACCGCGGGAACATCGAGGGCGCCCGTGCCGTCGGCATCACGGCGCACCTCCTGGAGTGGGTCGACGGGGTCCCCCGCACCGACGCGCTCCTCGATGCCGTCGAGGCCTTCGCCCGACGAACCGGACAGCACTGAGGCCCCGATGACCCTGCTCTTCATCTTCGACATGGACGACGTGCTCTACGACTACGACTGGCGCGTGCGGATGGCCGGGATGACCGCGCTCACGGGCATGGAGCTCGACGAGCTGCGCCGGCGCTGGTGGAACGACCGGGGCGAGTGGGCCGCCGAGGCGGGGGTCTTCACGACGCCCGAGGAGTACCTCGAGGCGTTCGAAGCGGCGATCGGCCAGGCCGTGGACGAGCAGGAGTGGGTGCGCGTGCGGGGTGCCGCGATGACGGCGTGGCCCGAGTCGCTCGCCGCGGTGCGTCGAGCCGCCCAGCTCGGGCAGGTGACCCTGCTCACCAACAACGGGGCGCTCGCGCACAAGCACCTGCGCACCCTCGCTCCCGAGCTCATCGAGCTGTTCGGGGACCACCTGTTCACGTCGAGCCACTACGGGGCCCGCAAGCCCGACCCCGTCGTGTTCCAGCGAGTGCTCGAGGCGTACGGCGTGGAGCCGGCCGATGCCTTCTTCGCCGACGACATGCGCATCAACGTCGACGGCGCCGCCTCGATCGGCATCACGGCCTACCACTTCGGCACGCCGGCCGGGATGCTCGCCGCGATCGAGGAGTTCGCCGCGGCGCGGAGCTGAGCGTCAGCCGCGGCTGACGGTCCCGACGCCCGCGATGTCCTGGTTGACCTGCGGACTTCCGAAGTAGGTGACCGACCCGGCGCCCGCGATCGAGACGGTGAGAGTCTCGGACGCGGCGACCCTGATGTCCCCGACGCCGTTGAGGGTGACCGTCACCTGCACGCCGTCGAGATCCTCGGCGCGGACATCACCGCGGCCGTCGACCTCGATCGAGAGGTCGTCGGTGCGGCCGGTGAGGTCGACATCGCCCGAACCGTTGATCTCGAGCGCCACGTCGGCGGTGTCGATCCCCTCGACGCTGAGGTCGCCGGCCCCGTTGATCGTCAGGCGCAGGGTGTCGGCCGAGGGGACGTCGGACTTTACATCCCCCGCTCCGTTGATCTCGATGCCGGCCAGACTCGGCAGGGTCAGCTCGTAGCTGATGCGACTGAGGAGGAACCCGGGCGTGCCCGGCTTCGCCCCCAGTTCGAGAACTCCGTCCTTGACCGACGACGTGAGTCGATCGAGCACCTCGGCGGGGGCCTTGATGACGAGGGAGGGCTCACCCTCGCGGATCGTGAGGTCGCCTGACGTGTCGAGCACGACCGCGGTGGCGGAGTCGATTTCGCGGGTCTCGGTGACGATGGGGCCGATCGGCGCGACGCCGCACCCGGAGAGCACGACGAGGGCGGCGGCGGGAATCACGATGAGAGGGATGAGGCGCATGACTCGAGCCTACGAACCACCGGTCCCGCGCACCCGGGGGCAACCCCCCGGATCCGTGCGGGGGGTCATCCCCCCACCCGCTAACGCAGCGCGGTGGTCGCCCGATCGCGTCCCGTGAGGTCGCGGTGGTGGGCGATCGCGGTCCAGCCATCCGAGGCGAGCAGCGCGGCGATGGGCGCGGCCTGCAGCTCGCCGTGCTCGAGCACGAGAGTGCCACCCGGGTGCAGCAGACGGCGCGCGGTCAGGGAGACCGTGCGCACGACATCCAGTCCGTCCTCGCCACCGTAGAGGGCGATCTCGGGGTCGTGGAGGCGCACCTCGGGGTCACGCGGGATGGCGCCGACCGGGATGTAGGGCGGGTTGGAGATCACGACGTCGACGGTGCCATCGAGCTCGGGCAGCGCTCGCGCGAGATCGATGAAGACCGGGGTGGCGTTGGCGACGTCCCGGAAGTTCTGCCGCGTCCAGACGTAGGCCAGCGGCGAGACCTCGACCCCCCAGACCCGTGCGTGCGGCACCTCGGTGGCCATCGCGAGGGCGATCGCCCCGCTGCCGGTGCCGAGGTCGACCGCGAGCGGCTCGCCCGGCACGGCGCGCAGCGCGTCGATCGCGAACTGCACCACCACCTCGGTCTCCGGACGCGGCACGAAGACCCCCGGTCCGACCGCGAGTTCGAGGGAGCGGAAGGCCGCCAGGCCGGTGAGGTGCTGGAGGGGTTCGCGGGCCGCGCGGCGCTCGACGAGCCCGAACAGGGTGACCGCGTCATCCGCGCTCAAGGACGACCCGGTCGCGAGCCGCGCCTGCACTCCCCCGCGGCTCAGGCCCAGCACATGACCGGCGAGCAGTTCGGCGTCGACACGCGGGCTCGGCACGCCGGAGGAGGCGAGCAGGGCCGTGGCGCGATCGAGGGCGTCGGGGAGGAGTGTGGCAGTCATCAGGGGGACGTCAGCGTCGGTGAGATCTCGACAGGCTCGATCCGCGACGGATCAGGAGTCCGAGCCGAGGTCGGCCAGACGGGCCTCCTCGTCGGAGATGATGCAGGACTGGATGACGGGCTCGAGGGCGCCGTTCATCACCTGATCGAGGTTGTACGCCTTGTAGCCCGTGCGGTGATCGGCGATCCGGTTCTCGGGGAAGTTGTAGGTGCGGATGCGCTCCGAACGATCCATCGTGCGGATCTGGCTCTTGCGGTAGTCGCTCGCCTCGGCATCCGCGATCTCCTGGTAGTGGGCCAGGATGCGGGCACGCAGCACGCGCATGCCGGCCTCGCGGTTCTGCAGCTGCGACTTCTCGTTCTGCATGGCCACGACGATGCCCGTGGGGAGGTGGGTGATGCGCACGGCGGAGTCAGTCGTGTTGACGGACTGGCCGCCGGGGCCGCTCGAGCGGTAGACGTCGATCTTGAGGTCGTTCTGGTTGATCTCGACCTCCTCGGGCTCATCCACTTCGGGGAAGACGAGCACGCCGGCGGCCGACGTGTGGATGCGCCCCTGCGACTCGGTGGCCGGCACGCGCTGCACGCGGTGCACGCCGCCCTCGTACTTGAGGTGCGCCCAGACGCCCTCCGCGGGGTCGGATGAGCTGCCCTTGAACGCGAGCTGCACGTCCTTGACGCCGCCGAGGTCGCTCGAGGTCTGCTCGATGATCTCGGTCTTCCACTTCTTGGATTCCGCGTAGTGAAGGTACATCCGCAGGAGGTCGCCGGCGAAGAGCGCCGACTCGGCGCCGCCCTCCCCCATCTTGATCTCCATGATCACGTCACGGGAGTCGTTGGGGTCGCGCGGGATGAGCAGGCGGCGCAGCTTCTCCTGGGCGGCCTCGAGCTCCTCGGTGAGGGCGGGGATCTCGGCGGCGAACGCCGCATCCTCCCCCGCCATCTCGGTCGCCGCCGCGAGGTCGTCGGTCAGCCGCCGCCAGTCGCGGTAGGCCGCGACGATCCGCGAGAGCTCGGCGTAGCGCCGATTGACCTTCTTCGACTTGACCGGATCTGAGTGGAGTTCCGGATCAGCAAGCTGACCTTCGAGCTCGTCATATTCGGCCAGTAGCTGCTGCACTGACTCGAACACGATTAGTCCTCTTTGCTGCCCGCCGCGGTGGGCATCGACTTCTGGATCTGCATGAGGAACTCGACGTTCGACTGCGTCTCCTTGAGCTTGCCCAGAACGATCTCGAGAGCCTGCTGCTGGTCGAGACCCGCGAGGGCCCGACGGAGCTTCCAGGTGACCTTGACCTCGTCGGCGCCCATGAGCATCTCCTCACGGCGCGTGCCGGAGGCGTTGACATCGACGGCCGGGAAGATGCGCTTGTCGGCGAGCTGGCGCGAGAGGCGCAGCTCCATGTTGCCGGTGCCCTTGAACTCCTCGAAGATGACCTCGTCCATCTTGGAGCCGGTCTCCACGAGCGCGGTCGCGATGATGGTGAGCGAGCCACCCTCCTCGATGTTGCGCGCGGCGCCGAAGAAGCGCTTCGGCGGGTAGAGCGCCGACGAGTCGACGCCGCCCGAGAGGATGCGGCCCGAGGCCGGGGCCGCGAGGTTGTAGGCGCGGCCGAGGCGGGTGATCGAGTCGAGCAGAACGACGACGTCGTGGCCCAGCTCGACGAGGCGCTTGGCGCGCTCGATGGCGAGCTCGGCGACCGTCGTGTGGTCCTCGGCGGGGCGGTCGAAGGTGGAGGCGATGACCTCACCCTTGACCGTGCGCTGCATGTCGGTGACCTCCTCGGGGCGCTCGTCGACGAGCACGACCATGAGGTGCACCTCGGGGTTGTTCTTGGCGATCGCGTTGGCGATGGCCTGGAGCACGAGGGTCTTGCCGGCCTTGGGCGGCGAGACGATGAGGCCGCGCTGGCCCTTGCCGATCGGCGACACGAGGTCGATGATGCGGGTCGAGAGCTTGCCGGCCTCGGTCTCGAGGCGCAGGCGCTCCTGCGGGTAGAGCGGGGTGAGCTTGCCGAACTCGACGCGGTTGGCCGCCTCTTCGACGGGCAGGCCGTTGATGGAGTCGATGCGCACGATCGCGTTGTACTTCTGGCGGCCCTGGCCGAGGTCGCCCTCGCGCGGCTGGCGGATGGCGCCGACGACGGCGTCGCCCTTGCGCAGGAAGTACTTCTTCACCTGGCCGAGCGAGACGTAGACGTCGTTGTTGCCCGGGAGGTAGCCGCTCGTGCGCACGAAGGCGTAGTTGTCGAGCACGTCGAGGATGCCGGCCACGGGGATGAGCACGTCATCCTCGGTGATCTCGGGCTCGAAGTCGTCGCCGAGCGGGCCACGGCCGCGCTTGCGGTCGCGGTAGCGGTTGCGTCCGCTGCGGTCGGACTCGTCGCCCTCGATGCGGGGCTGCTGCTGGCCGTTGCGAGCGCCCTCGGGCTGCTGGCGCTGGTTGCCGTTGTTCTGGCGGGCGTTGTCGCCCTGCTGGCCCTGCTGGCGGTCGCCGCCACGGCCGCGGCCGCGGTTGCGCGAGCGCCCGGGGGCACCCTCGGTCGTCTCGGACTCGCCGGACTCGTCGCCCGACTCGCCCTCGGTGGGCTCGGCGTCGTTCTCGGTCGCCTCGGCGGCCTCGGTGGGCTCCACCTCGGCGACGTGGCTGCGGGCCGACCGGGGAGCGCGCTCCTCGACGGGAGCGGCGACCTCGACGACGGGGGCGCCCGCGAGCTCGGGGGCCGCCGCGATCGCCTCGGTGTCCGCGCTCGTCACGCGGCGCGACGTGCGCTTGCGCACCGCCACGGGCTCCGGCGCGGACTCGACGGCGTCGTCGCCGCCGGGCTCGAACTCCACGGCGGGGCCGTCGTCCTGGGGGGCGTCGAAGTCGTCGCCCTGGTTCTCGGTGATCGCGTTCACGAGGTCTCCTTTTCGAAGTTTGGATGCGCCGCTGATGCCCAGCGAGCTCGCGAGAGCCAGGAGCTCCGGGAGCTTGAGGGCGCTCAGGTCGGCGCGGGAATCCGCGCTCGTCGCGCGGATGTTGACGTCAGTCACTTACTTGGGGTTCCTTTCCCCGTGCGGGAGAAAGTTGCGTCCCGACGGAGAGCTGATCGCCACGTTCGCTTCAGGGGCGTGGATCCGCCGGAGAAAGCCTTGGTGGGGCGATGGGTGATGGTGCAACCGGGAATGACGGCTAGGCCGTCGCTTCTACCTGGTGCGGCACCACTGTAGCACCCTTGAAGTCGACGGCCAGCATGAGCGACTCCCACGGGGTGGCGGCGTTCGCCGCGACGAGCTCCGCCGCCACGAGGCGCTGCGCCGGGTCGCTCGCGAGCACGAGGATCGAGGGACCGGCCCCCGACACGACCGCGGCGAGTCCGTTCGCGCGCAGAACCTGGATGAGGGAGTTGGTCTCCGGCATGGCGCTCGCGCGGTAGTCCTGGTGCAGGCGGTCCTCGGTGGCCTCGAGCAGCAGCTCGGGGCTCTGGATGAGCGCCGCGATGAGCAGGGCCGACCGCGACACGTTGAAGACGGCATCCGCGTGGGGCACCGACTCGGGCTGGAGGCTGCGCGCGAGCGCCGTCGACATCGTCGCGGCGGGCACGCACACGACCGGCGAGACGCCGCGGTGAACGATGAGCTTCTTGGCGCGCGGGCCGTCGGGCGTGGTCCACGCGATCGTCAGTCCGCCGAAGAGGGCGGGCGCCACGTTGTCCGGGTGACCCTCGAGCTCGGTCGCCAGCGTGAGAAGGGTGTCGGAGTCGAGCTCGACGACGCCCTCGAGCAGGCCCTTGGCCGCCATGATCCCCGACACGATCGCCGCACCCGATGAGCCGAGACCGCGACCGTGCGGGATGACGTTGTGCGCCTCGAGCGCGACGCCGGGCATCGCGATCCCGACATGGTCGAAGGTGTGGCGGATCGAGCGCACGACGAGGTTGGTGTCGTCGGTCGGGACCTCGCCCGCACCGACGCCCACGACATCCACCGACACGCCCGAGGCGGTCGCGGTGACGGTCAGCTCGTCGTAGAGGGCGAGGGCGAGTCCGAGGGTGTCGAAGCCGGGACCGAGGTTGGCCGAGGTGGCGGGGACGCGGACCGTGACGGAGCGGCCGACGAGGTCGGTCATGCGCGCACCAGCCCGAGCACGTCGGCGACGGCCGCGGGGTCGACGGGAACGATCGTGGGCTTGACGTCGGAGCCGTCGGCGGTGCGCAGGGCCCACTGCGGGTCCTTGAGGCCGTGGCCGGTGACCGTGAGCACGACGGTCGCGTCCTTGGGGATCTCGCCCGCCTCGGCGCGCTCGAGGAGCCCGGCGACGCTGATCGCGGACGCCGGCTCGACGAAGATGCCGACCTCGGAGGAGAGGATGCGGTGGGCCTCGAGGATCTTCTCGTCGCTGATCGCGCCGAAGTAGCCGTTGCTGTCGGCGTGTGCCGCGATGGCCAGCTCCCACGACGCGGGGTTGCCGATGCGGATCGCCGACGCGATCGTGTCGGGGTCCTTCACGACGTGGCCGAGTACGAGCGGGGCACTGCCCGCGGCCTGGAATCCGAACATCCGGGGCAGCTTCGTCGCGGCGCCGACGGCGATGTCCTCGCGGTAGCCGCGGTGGTAGGCGGTGTAGTTGCCCGCGTTGCCCACGGGAACGAAGTGGAAGTCGGGAGCGTCGCCCAGCACCTCGACGACCTCGAACGCCGCGGTCTTCTGGCCCTCGATGCGGTCGTTGTTGACCGAGTTGACGAGGTGCACCGGGTAGTGCTCGGCGAGCTCGCGGGCGATCTCGAGGCAGTCGTCGAAGTTGCCCTGGAGCTGGATGAGCTGGCCGTTGTGGGCGATCGCCTGGCTGAGCTTGCCCATCGCGATCTTGCCCTCGGGAACGAGCACCGCCGCGGTGATGCCCGCGTAGGCGGCGTAGGCCGCGGCCGACGCCGAGGTGTTGCCGGTGGAGGCGCAGATGATCGCCTTCGCGCCGTGCTCGACCGCCTTGGAGACCGCCATCGTCATGCCGCGGTCCTTGAACGAGCCGGTGGGGTTCATCCCCTCGAACTTCACCCAGACCTTGGCCCCGGTGCGGTGGGACAGCGCGTGAGCCTCGATGAGCGGCGTGCCGCCCTCGCCGAGGGAGATGATGGGCGTCGCATCCGAGATGTCGAGACGATCGGCGTATTCGCGGAGCACTCCGCGCCACTGGTGGGCCACTGGTTACAGTCCTTCTACTCGCAGAACGGAATCGACGCTCGCGACGACCGGACTGGCCGCGAGGGCGGTCACCGTGGCGGCGAGGGCTGACTCGGCCGCCTGATGGGTGACTATCACAAGGGTAGCGGTGGGGCGCTGCGCATCCTGACCGTTGCGCACCGACTGCGCGACCGCCTCGACCGAGACGCTGCGGTCGCTGAACATCGTGGCGATCGCGGCGAGCACCCCCGGCTCGTCGACCACGGTGAGGGTGATCTGGTAGCGCGTCGTGACGGCCGCCAGCGGGAGCACGGGAAGGTTGGCGTGGGTCGACTCGGCCACGCCCGGCCCGCCCGCGACGTGACGGCGGGCGGCCGAGACGAGGTCGCCGAGCACCGCCGACGCGGTCTGGATGCCGCCGGCGCCGGCACCGTAGAACATGAGCGACCCGGCCGCCTCGGCCTCGACGAACACGGCGTTGTTGGCGCCGTGCACGGCCGCGAGCGGGTGGTCGAGCGGAACGAGCGCGGGATGCACGCGCGCCGACACGCCCTCGGTGCCCGTGTCATCCACGAGCCGTTCGCAGATTGCGAGGAGCTTGACGACGTAGCCGGCCTTGCGGGCGGCGAAGACCTGGTCGCGCGTGACCGTCGTGATGCCCTCGCGGTGCACGGCCTCGAGCGGCACCGTGGTGTGGAAGGCGAGACTCGCGAGGATCGCCGCCTTCTGGGCGGCGTCGTAGCCCTCGATGTCCGCGGTGGGGTCGGCCTCGGCGTAGCCGAGCCGGGTGGCCTCGGCGAGCGCCTCGTCGAGGTCGTCGCCGCGGGTGTCCATGCGGTCGAGGATGTAGTTGGTCGTGCCGTTGACGATGCCGAGGATGCGCTTGACGCGGTCGCCGGCGAGGCTGTCGCGCAGCGGGCGGATGATCGGGATCGCGCCACCGACGGCGGCCTCGTAGTAGAGCTGCGCGCCGACCTGCTCGGCCGCCTCGAACAGCTCGGGACCGTGGTTGGCGAGCACGGCCTTGTTGGCCGTGACGACGTCGGCCCCGGAGGTGAGCGCGAGAAGGATGTGGCTGCGCGCCGGCTCGATGCCGCCCATGAGCTCGACGACGATGTCGGCTCCGAGGATGAGCGACTCGGCGTCGGTCGTGAGGAGGTGGGCCGGGATCTCGGTGTCGCGCGGCGCGTCGAGGTTGCGTACGGCGACCCCCACGAGCTCGAGGCCGGCGCCCGCGCGTGCGGCGAGCTCATCGCCGTGCTCGAGGAGAAGGGCGGCCACCTGGGAGCCCACGCTTCCGCCGCCGAGGATGGCGACGCGCAGGTTGCGGTATTCGATCATCGGGAAACTCCAGTGTCTCGGGAGAGCAGGTCGTCTTCGGTCTCGCCGCGCACGATCACGCGCGCGACCCCGTCGCGCACCGCGACCACCGGCGGCCGCGCGAGGTAGTTGTAGTTGCTCGCCATCGCCCAGCCGTAGGCGCCGGTGGCGGGCACGGCGAGCAGGTCGCCGGGGGCGACGTCGCCCGGGAGGTAGTCCGCGTGCACGACGATGTCGCCCGACTCGCAGTGCTTGCCGGCGACGCGCACGAGCGCGGGAGCGGCATCCGACCGGCGATTGGCGAGGCGGGCCGAGTAGTTGGCGCCGTACAGGGCGGGGCGCACGTTGTCGCTCATTCCGCCGTCGACGCTGACGTAGCGGCGCACGCCGCGGTAGGTGCCGAACTCGGTGACCTCGAGCGAGACGCCCTCGTCGAGCTCGATGAGCTCGCTGCCGCCCGTGACGACGACATCCTTGATCGTGCCGACCGTGTAGAGCGTGGTGGTGGAGGGACCCACGACCGAACGGCCAGGCTCGATCGCGACGACCGGCACCGGGATGCCGTGCTCCTGTGCTCCGGCCTCGACGATGTCGGCGAACCGCCGAGCGACCTCGTCGACGTCGAGCGGGTCGTCCGCGGACGTGTACGCGATCCCGAAGCCGCCCCCGAGGTTGAGCTCGGGCACCGCTCCCCCGGCGAGCAGGTCGGCGTGGAGGGCGAAGAGGCGGCGTGCGGCCTCGGCGAACCCCTCCGACTCGAAGATCTGCGAGCCGATGTGGGAGTGCAGGCCGAGGAACGTCAGCGAGGCGTGCGTGCGGATGAGCGCGACGGCGGCCGGGGCATCCGCGAGGGGGATGCCGAACTTCTGGTCCTCGCGCGCCGTGGCGAGGTACTCGTGGGTCGAGGCGTGCACCCCGCTGTTGATGCGCAGGCGCACCGGCTGCACCCGTGCGTGCCGTGAGGCGGCCTCGGCCACGCGCTCGATCTCGACGACGCTGTCGATCACGATCGCGCCGACGCCTGCACTCACGGCACGGTCGATCTCGGCGAGCGACTTGTTGTTGCCGTGCAGCCCGAGGCGGGCCGGGTCGACTCCCGCGGCGAGCGCCACGGCCATCTCCCCGCCGCTCGCGACATCGATGTTGAGGCCGGCTTCGACGACCCAGCGCGCGACCTCGGTGCAGAGGAACGCCTTGCCCGCGTAGTAGACCTTGGCTGCCGACCCGACGCGAGCGAACTCGCGGTCGAAGGACTCGCGGATGCGACGCGCCCGGGTGCGCACGTCATCCTCGTCGACGACGTAGACCGGGGTGCCGAATTCGGCGGCGAGCGCCGATGCTGAGACGCCCGCGATCTCGAGCTCGCCCGAGCCGGAACGGTGCGCATTGAGCGACCACACCGCCGCCGGGAGCGCGTTCGCGTCCTCGGGCGGCATGAGCCACGCGGGGGCGAGGGGGTTGGACACGGGCTACCTCACGGGGTGACGGACGATGTGAGGCGAGCGAACCCGGATTGGTCCCTGAAGCCGCCTCGATCCTACCGGAACGGCCCTGCCGCGCTATTTGCGCGGGCACTCCCCCATGGTCGACATGTCCTCGCCGCCGAGCACCGCGCCGTCGCCCGCGAGGGTCACGACGAGCGACGAACCCTCGACGGCGACGTCGGTGATCGTGAGCGCCCTGGGGAGCGAGCTCGCGACGCAGAAGTCCTTGGAGTTGAGCAGGTCGCCGGCGATCGCCGAGAACTGCGGGCTCGCGCGCAGGTCGGCGACCGAGATCTCGTCGGTGCCGACCCGAATGACCTGCGGGTCGAAGCTGATCCCGCCCAGAACGGCCGAGGGAGCGAGGTCGATGCCGATCGGGATGATGAGGAAGCCGAGGATGTTGACCTCGGTTCCGATCGCGATGACACCGTCCCCGACGTCGATGGTCTTCAGCTCGAGTCCGCTGAAGTTGCCCGCGAGCTTGCGCACCTCGTTCTCGGGGATCGTGACGACGATCCCGAGCGTGGACAGCGGCTTCGTGCCATCCAGCGGCACCTTCGTCGCCACGAGCTGAGCCGAGCCGGTGATGGGCCCGACGGTGAGGGTGTCGACGTCGACGGTGACCTCATCGATCGATCCCGAGATCGCCTGGAGGATGACCGAGCGCGAGCCGAGCTCGACGTCGACCTGAGCGTCCGTCGGCAGGGCGAGCACCTGGATGATCTGCTCGCGCACATAGTCCTTCGCGTACTGGCGAGCGAAGCCATCGCCGACGACGAATCCGACGACGAGGATGATCACGAGCACGCCGACGGCGATGAGCCAGCCGAGCCAGCGGCGGCGCTTCTTCGGGGGGGAGGTCTCGGCGGGCCCGACCCGTTCGACGGATGAGGTCTCGACGGGCTCGACCCGCTTTTCGGGCTCGACCACCGGCTCGGTGGGCTGGATCGGCTCGGCCATGGCTACATCCTCTCGGGGGCGCTCACGCCGAGGAGGCCCAGCGCCGAGCGCAGCACCTGGCCGACGGCATCATTGAGCCACAGGCGGGTGCGGTTGAGGTCAGTGATCTCCTCGTCGCCCACGGGGGTGACGCGGCAGGAGTCGTACCAGCGGTGGTAGGCGCCCGCGAGCTCCTCCGCGTAGCGGGCGATGCGGTGCGGCTCGCGCAGCTCCGCCGCCTGCCGCACGATGCGCGGGAACTCGGCGAGGATGCCCAGCAGCACGCTCTCCGTCTCGTGGTCGAGCAGGCCCGCATCGAACGCGGAGCGGTCGATGCCGAACTCGGCGGCGTTGCGCGCCACCGAGTGGGTGCGCGCGTGGCCGTACTGCACGTAGAACACCGGGTTGTCGCTTGTGCGCTTGCCCCAGAGGTCGAGGTCGATGTCGACCTGGGAGTCGATCGAGCTGCGCACCAGGGCGTAGCGTCCGGCATCCACCCCCACGGCCTCGACGAGGTCCTCGAGCGTGACGACCGTGCCGGCCCGCTTGGACATGCGCACGGGCTCGCCGTCGCGCACGAGATTGACGAGCTGGCCGATGAGGATCTCGAGGTTGACGTAGGGCTCGTCGCCGAACGCCGACGTCATCGCCATGAGGCGGCGCACATACCCGTGGTGGTCGGCGCCGAGCATGATGAGGTTGCGCTCGAAACCGCGCTCGCGCTTGTTGAGGTAGTAGGCGAGATCGCCCGACATGTAGCCGTACTCGCCGTCGCTCTTGATGACGACGCGATCCTTGTCGTCGCCGTAGTCGGTCGAGCGGAACCAGGTCGCACCGTCCTGCTCGTAGATCGCGCCGAGCTCGCGCAGCCGGTCGATCGCGTGGGTGACCGCGCCCGACTCGTGCAGCTCGTTCTCGTGGAAGTAGACGTCGAACTGCACGCCGAACTCATGGAGGGAATGGCGGATGTCGCCGAACATCAGCTCGACGCCGACGGCACGGAAGACCTCCTGCTGCTCGTCCGCCGGGATGTGGAAGACGTCGCCCGGGTAGACCTCGAGCACGCGCGCCGCGATGTCGGAGATATAGGCACCGCCGTAGCCGTCTTCGGGCGCGGCCTCGCCCTTCCAGCTCGCGAGCAGGCTGCGGGCGAACCGGTCGATCTGGGCGCCGTGGTCGTTGAAGTAGTACTCGCGCGTGACGACGCCGCCCTGGGCCTGGAAGATGCGGGCGAGGCTGTCGCCGACCGCGGCCCAGCGCACGCCGCCGATGTGGATCGGTCCGGTGGGGTTGGCGGAGACGAACTCGAGGTTGATCGTCACGCCGGTGTACAGGTCACCGTGGCCGTAGGTGTCACCCTGCTCGACGATGGTGCGGGCGAGCAGGCCGGCGGCCGCGGCATCCAGCGTGATGTTGATGAAGCCGGGACCGGCGACGTCGACCGAGGCGATGCCGTCGAGGTCGGCGACCGCCGCTGCGATCTCCTCGGCGAGCTCGCGCGGGGGAACCCCGAGCGGTTTGGCGAGCTTCATCGCGATGTTCGACGCCCAGTCGCCGTGGTCCCGGTTCTTCGGGCGCTCGAGCGCGACATCGGCGACCGACAGGGTCTGCGCTCCCCCGCGACGCTCCACGATGCCCGTCACGACGGTGAGCAGGGCGGCGGAGAGGTCGGAAGGATTCACGATCCCCCAGCGTACCCGCCCGGCATCCGGGCCGAATTTATGCGACCGAAACAGGACTGGCGGTCTCAATCCAGCAAAGTCCCACCCGGGTGGTGAGGATAGGGGTATGCGTCAGCTCACCCTCGCCGTGCCCGTGCTCGCCCTGCTCCTGCTGGCCGGCTGCGTGCCGACCACCACGGACGGTTCGACCAGCACGCCCGACGTGACGCCGACTCCGACCGTCACGCAGAGCAGTGCCCCCTCGCCGACGCCGACCGCGAGCGGCACGCCGATCGCACTCACGTGCGATGAGCTGGTCCCCGCCCAGGTGATGTACGACTACAACTCCAACGTCGCGCTCGAAGGACCCTTCGATCCCGCTGCCGGGTCGCTCGCCGCCGACGCGGTGGCCGCTCAGGGCCTCGCGTGCCGCTGGGTCAACCAGTCGAGCGGGGAGACGATCGACATCGCCGTGGCGAACCTGCCGACGGATGCTCTCGAGGCGCGAGCGAACGAGCTCGTCACGACGAGCAACGCGGTGCCGACCTATGGCGTCGAAGGCTACTTCCGGATCGTCGATGAATCGGGCGAGGCGCAGGCCTTCAGCGCCCCGTTCTGGGTGAGCGCGGTCGGAGCCGGCTTCGCCGAGCCCGGGGATCCCGCGCCGCTCGTCATCGCCGCGCTCGCCGCCCTGGGCTAGCCGTCAGCTGGCCGTCAGCCCAGCTGGACCAGGGCGACGCCGTCGTCGGTGCTGAACTCGTCCACGACGGCGAGCACCTCCATCCCGGTGAGCATGAGATCGGCCCAGTGGTTGGTGAGGAACGCGATGTCGGCGGCGTCTCGACCAGTGCTGATGCGCAGCATCGTGTGGCGCGGGGCGAGGCGCGTGGCATCCACGACCCACCAGGCGCCATCCACCCAGGCCTCGGCGACCGCGTGGAAGTCCATCGGCGAGAGCCCCGGCGCGTAGACCGCGACCATGCGCGCCGGCACGTCGAGCGCGCGCAGGAGGGCGATCACGAGGTGGGCGTAGTCGCGGCACACGCCGCGGCGGGCGAGCAGGGTCTGCTCGGCGCCGTCGGTGGGCAGGCTCGATCCGGGCACGTAGCGCAGGCGCTCCCACACCCAGAGGGTGACCGCCGAGAGCAGGGCGTGTCCGGTGAGCCCGGCGAACTCGGACCGCGCGGTGGGCGTGAGGCTGTCGGACTCACAGTAGCGGCTCGGGCGGAGGTAGGTGATGAGGTCGAGCTCGTGCAGGGGGGCGGGCGCCGTGGCCCCAGCGACGACGGCGCGGTAGTCGACCGTCATCCGGCCCGGACCGGCGACGAGCTTGTGCAGGCGGGTGCCGTTCCAGTCGACGAGCTCGGTGGGCTCCACCGGGGTGCCGTCGAGCACGAACGCGAGCGACTCCGATTCGAGGGTGGCTCCGGATGCGGCGGCGATCGAGAAGACCATGTTGGTCGAACCCGAGATGTCGAGTTCGAGGTGGGAGGAGACGGTGCGCCGCATTCGACGATCCTGTCATGCCCGGCGGACGCGGCCGACGCTGCTACCCTTGACTCCGCACCCCTTGCGCCCCCATAGCTCAGGGGATAGAGCGTCTGCCTCCGGAGCAGAAGGCCGCAGGTTCAAATCCTGCTGGGGGCACGAATGAGAGAAACGGTCCCGTCGAAGGCGGGGCCGTTTCTCTCATTCATGGCCCCGGCGGACGCGAACCTGCTCATGGGCCCACAGCCGCCGGTTCCGGCGCGGCGCGCAGCGCCGTGACGGCCGTGCGCGCTGGGGAGTCAAATCCTGCTGGGGGCACGAAGAGTGATGGAGGACTGATGCCCGAGTCGACACCCGACATCGGCGGGGACCGCATCGCACTTCTTCCCGGTGCAAGTTGCTTCGAATGGCAACGACGCGAGGATCTCGGATTCACGATCGCAAGCGTGCTCGCTGTACTCGGCCTGGTCGCCGGGTTGGTCGGTTACTGGACCGAACTGCCAATCGGGCTGCCCGGCGTCTTCATCTGTCTTGTGGCCTGCTTGTTTGGCTGGCCGTGCTCCAAAGGATACGTCGCCCGCGCTCGCTCGAGAAGGGAGCGTGCCGCCGGCTACACGACGATTGCTGAGCCGCATTGCCCCGGGATTCCGCTGGTTTCGTATCGCACCGGGCAAGTCCTGCGCGCGGCTGGTGCACCGCCGATGTCGGACAAGGAGTATGCCGCTGCGGTGGCGTCCGAGTCGAAGTAAGCCCAGATCGTCATGCCCCCCGGCTTCTGGGGGCGCACCCGCGAGATGCGCCCCGTCCGGCGACGCCAATGGGCCGATAGGAGGAACCCCTACTTCGCCCCGAGCCGCCCCCGCACGCTCGGCCACAACAGGATGGCGCCGCAGACGATCGCCGCGATTCCGCCCACCTGGCGCAGGATCGCGAGGTCGAGCAGGCCGAAGCCGCGGATAAGCGCGTAGGCGGCGAGCACGAGCAGCACGATCGAGATCGTGCGCGCCTGGCCGGCGGTCACGCCCGACCACAGGTAGACCGCCAGGGCGACCGCGATGGCGCTCACGAAGACGGCATCCGCGATCGCGGGGGTCGTCGGGAAGAAGACGAGGAACAGACCGACGACGATCGCCGCGATCGAGACGACGATCTTCACGACCGAGGAACTGCTGCGCTCGGCCATCAGGCGCTCTTCTTCACGGCACGGCCCACGACGAACAGGAGCGCGAGGTCGAGGATCGCCACGATGATCAGAACGATTCCGAAGAAGATCGCCCACGCGGTCGTGGCCGCCGGCGCGAACAGCACGACGACGATACCGGCGACGGCGATGAGGATGCCGAGCAGGATCGTCAGGCCGTCCCCGTTGCCGCGAGCGGTATCGATGAGAGTCGCGACGCCTTCGAAGATCCACGAGATGCCGACGAGCAGAACGATGAACACCGCGGTCTCGAACGGGTTGCGCACCACGACGACACCCGCGGCGAGCACGAGTGCACCGATGATGATGTTCGCCGCACGGCCACCGCCGTTGAGGTCCTTGTCCACGATCCCGGCGATGATGCGGATGATGCCGAGGATCACGAAGTAGATGCCGAGCAGCACCGTGAGGATGCTCACCGTGGCCTGCGGCCACACGAG
Source organism: Synechococcus sp. UW140 (assembly GCA_943367555.1). Taxonomy (GTDB): domain Bacteria; phylum Actinomycetota; class Actinomycetes; order Actinomycetales; family Microbacteriaceae; genus Rhodoglobus. The sequence goes on from CALRJN020000005.1 coordinate 80,629, forward strand.
CACGAGGATGCCGATCACCAGGGCGGAGACGGCGCGGATGGCCCAGATCGTTCTGGTCTGGCGGAACACGCTGGCGAGTGAGGGTGTGTCGGTCGACATCAGGATCTCGTTTCTCTTCGGCGGCGCCGGCCCCAATGCCGGACGTCACGCACAGGTTAGCGCCGCAACGGCCCCGATGACAGGTGCGGCGCCCCTGTTAAGCTGACGCGATGGCGGCGCCCTCTCCCCTCCGTCGTCGGGTGATCATCGCCCCGGACTCGTTCAAGGGGTCGCTCTCGGCGGCCGACGTCGCCTCGACGATCGGCGACGGCTGGCGTGAGGAACGCCCCGACGACGACCTGATCCAGCTCCCTCAGGCCGACGGCGGGGAGGGCACCCTCGACGCGATCGCCCGCGCGGTTCCGGAGTCGGTGCGCCGCAGTACCGGGTCGGTGACCGGTCCCGACGGGCGCCCGACGCCCGGCGCGTGGCTCCACCTGCCCGACGGCACCGCCGTGGTCGAGCTCGCGCAGAGTTCCGGGCTGCCGCTCATGGCGAGCCGGGATGCCGGGGGCGCGACGACGCGCGGCCTCGGCGAGGTCATCCGGTCGGCCCTGTCGAGCGGGGCGACGGATCTCGTGATCGGGCTCGGCGGCTCCGCCTCCACCGACGGCGGGGCGGGCGCCCTGCGAGCCCTCGGTCTTCGGCTGCTCGACGCCGACGGCGACGACATCCCCGAGGGCGGTGCGGGTCTGATCCGACTGGCCACGATCGATCGCTCGGAGCTTCTCGCGCCTCCCGCCCGGGTGACCCTCCTCACCGATGTCACGGCGCCGCTGCTCGGGCCCGCCGGAGCGGCATCCGTCTTCGGTCCGCAGAAGGGCGCAACCCCGGAGGACGTGATCGCGCTCGACGCGGGACTCGCCCACCTCGCCGAGGTGCTCGGCGGCGACCCTGACGCGCCCGGTGCCGGTGCGGCTGGCGGAACCGCCTACGGATTCGCGACAGTCTGGGGCGCCGAGATCGTTCCCGGGGCGGCCCGCATCGCCGAACTCAGTGGGCTCGCCGCCGCGATCCCGAGCGCCGACCTCGTGATCACCGGCGAGGGCCGGTTCGATGCGCAGTCGCTCGGCGGCAAGGTGGTCGGCGGGGTGCTCGCGCTCGGACGCGACGCTGGTGTGAGGGTGGCGGTGATCGCCGGGCAGCTCGGCGCGGATCCGGGGGTCTGGGCGGTATCGCTGAGCGAGCTTGCGGGGTCGACGGAGGAGGGGCTGGCGGAGCCGGCGCGGTGGCTGCGGGAGGCGGGGGCGCGGGCAGCGCGAGAGGTCTCGTAGGTGAGGTCTCGACAGGCTCGACCCGCTCGATCGTCAATCCGTCGTGCCCGCGTGGGCCTCGAGAAACTCGTAGAGCTCGCGGTCGTCGACGCCGGGGAAGGTGCCCGCGGGCAGCGGCGACAGGATGTGGGCGTGCAGCTTGGCGCTCGACCAGGCCTTGCCGGTCCAGCGCTGGCTCAGCGTCGGTTCGGGACGGCGGCAGCAGTTCTCGTCCGGACACGTCGACCGCGTGCGGTTGGTCGTCTCCCGCCCGCGGAACCACTTGGAGTGGGCGAACGGCACGCCGATCGTGATCGAGAACTCCTCCGACGCGGTCGTGCCGGTCTGGGTGGAGTCGAAGAACGTGCCCTCGGGCGTATCGGTGTACTGGTAGAACTCGGTCGTGCGGTTGGTGCGGGTGAACGCCGTGCGGGCGCTCCAGTGCCGACACACGAACTGGCCCTCGGTGGAGCCCGTGACATCCACCGGCAGGCGCAGCCCGTCGTTCTCGTAGGCCTTGTAGACGGCGCCGTCGTCGCCGACGCGCAGGAAGTGCACCTCGAGGTCGAGGTGCCGGGTGGCGAGGTTGGTGAAGCGCAACGCGGCGGCCTCGTGGGTGACGCCGAAGGCATCCCGGAAGTCCTCGACGGCGATGTTGCGGTCCGCCTTCGCACCGGAGAGGAAGTCCACCGACTGGCGCCGCGGCATGAGCACGGCCGCCGCGAAGTAGTTGATCTCGAGCCGCTGCTGGAGGAAGTCGGCGTAGGTGGCGGGCTGCTCGTGGCCGAGCACGCGGTGCGCCATCGCCTGCAGCGCCATGCCGCGCAGGCCGTGGCCGCCGGGGATCGAGGCCGGCGGCAGATAGATGCGTCCGTTCGCGAGGTCCGTCACGGAGCGCGCCGAGTGCGGCAGGTCGTTGACGTGCACGAGCTCGAAGCCGAGGCGCTGCGCCATCATGCTCACCGACCGGTGCGTGAGCGCGCCCGTGCTGTGGCCGACGTCCGCGAGGAGGCGCTCGGCGATGTCCTCGATCTCGGGAAGGTAGTTGTCGAGGGTGCGCATGTGCTGGCGCAGTTCGGTGTTGGCGCGGCGCGCCTCCTCGGGCGTGGCGATCGCTTCTCGAGCGCGACGCGAGAGTTCCCGGTGCATGCCGACGAGCGCCTCGAGGGTGTCGTCGCTCGTCCCCTTCGCGGGCCGGATGACGGGGAGCCCGAGCGAGGCGTAGACGCTCGACCGCTGGGCGCGCTCCAGCTCGATCTCGAGGGCGGCCCGCTTGGAGGGCGGGGCCGTGTCGAGCAGATCGGCGAGCTGGATGCCGAGCGTCTCGGCGATCCCGGAGAGCAGCGTCAGCCGCGGCTCACGGCGCCCATTCTCCATGAGCGAGAGCTGACTGCCCGCGATGCCGACCTTCTCGCCGAGCTGGTCGAGGGTGAGTCCGCCGGTCGTGCGGAAATGACGGATGCGCTGTCCGAGGGTCACGAGATCGTTCACGAGGGTCACTTTATCTAAAGATCGGGACAACTTTCGACCACTTCTGAGGATTCAAGCCCGATCTCATTCTCCATGCTTGAAGAACACCGCATCCATCATCGACTAGGAGCGCTCATGAGCATCGCCGCCATCGCCCGCCCGCACTTCACCGCCCCGAGCGACGCGAACGCCGCCGTCGTCGCCTGGGTCGACAGCATCGCCGCTGTCACGACCCCCGACGAGATCGTCTGGTGCGACGGATCCAAGGCCGAGTGGGACGCCCTCGCCCGCGAGATGGTCGCCTCGGGCACTCTCATCAAGCTCAACGCCGAGCACCGCCCCTACAGCTTCCTGGCGCGGAGCGACCCCGACGATGTCGCCCGCGTCGAGGACCGCACCTACATCTGCTCCGAGGACCCCGCGGATGCCGGTCCCACCAACAACTGGGCCGACCCGACCGAGATGCGGGCCACGCTCGGCGAGCTGTTCGCCGGCAGCATGCGCGGCCGCACGATGTACGTCATGCCGTTCTCGATGGGGCCGCTAGGGTCGCCGCTCGCCCGGTTCGGCATCCAGGTGACCGACTCCCCCTACGTCGTGGCGAGCATGGGCATCATGACCCGCATGGGCACCGAGGTGCTGCGCGAGATCGGCGACTCCACCGCGTGGGTCAAGGCCGTGCACAGCGTCGGCGCTCCCCTGACCCGCGGGCAGAAGGATGTCCCGTGGCCGTGCAACCCGACCAAGTACATCTCGCACTTCCCCGAGACCCGCGAGATCTGGTCCTTCGGGTCCGGCTACGGCGGCAACGCCCTGCTCGGCAAGAAGTCGTTCGCGCTGCGCATCGCCTCGGTGATGGCCCGGGATGAGGGCTGGCTCGCCGAGCACATGCTCATTGTCAAGGTGACCAACCCGCGCGGCAAGGTGTTCCACGTGGCGGCCGCCTTCCCGAGCGCGTGCGGCAAGACCAACTTCTCGATGATGAAGCCGACCATCCCCGGCTGGACCGTCGAGACGATCGGCGACGACATCGCGTGGCTCGGCCGGGGCGAGGATGGCAAGCTTCGCGCCATCAACCCGGAGGCCGGCTTCTTCGGTGTCGCCCCGGGCACCGGATACACGACCAACGCCACGGCGATGGACACGATCTGGGGCAACACGATCTTCACGAACGTCGCCCTCCGCGAGGACGGCGACGTGTGGTGGGAGGGGATGACGGACCAGGTCCCGAGCCGCCTCACCGACTGGGAGGGCAAGGACTGGACCCCCGCCTCGGGTCGCCCGGCCGCGCATCCCAACGCCCGATTCACTGTGGCGGCCCGCCAGTGCCCGAGCATCTCGGATGACTGGGAGGACCCGCAGGGCGTCGTCATCGACGCGATCATCTTCGGCGGCCGCCGCGCGACCAACGTGCCGCTAGTGGTGGAGGCACGGGATTGGGAGCATGGGGTCTACCTGGGCGCCACGATCTCGTCCGAGCGCACCGCGGCCGCCGAAGGCACTCTCGGGGAGCTGCGCCGCGACCCGTTCGCCATGGCCCCGTTCTGCGGGTACAACATGGCGGACCACTGGTCGCACTGGCTCTCGGTGGGCCAGGAGCTGCGCGCATCCGGCGGCGTGCCTCGCGTGTTCCAGGTGAACTGGTTCCGCAAGGGCGACGACGGCCGCTTCCTCTGGCCCGGATTCGGCGAGAACTCGCGCGTGCTCGAGTGGATCCTCGAGCGCGTCGACGGCACCACGCCGGCACGGGAGACGCCGATCGGACTCGTGCCCGTGGAGGGCGGCCTCAACCTCGAGGGACTCGACGTTCCGGAAGAGGACCTGGCCGAGCTGTTCCGCATCGACCGCGACACGTGGCTCGCGGAGGCGGACTCGACCGAGGAGTTCTTCGGCACGTTCGAGGGGCGCGTACCCGCCGCCCTGACGAGCCAGGTGAGCCGCCTGCGCGCCAATCTCGGCTGAGTCCCCAACGGTTCGGCGCTGCGTGTCGTCTTAGTAGGTGTGAGCAGCACTACCGTGGAGACCGCCCTGATCGGGGGCATGAGGTCGAGGAGGCAGGGCGTGGCATCACGATCCGACTCCGCTGCGGGTTCCAACCCGAGCTGGGAGCAGGTCGTCGCCCGCCTCGTCGCCGAGCGCGGTGACGCCCTCACGCGCTACGCGTACCTCATCTCAGGCAGCCGGGAGGACGCCGCCGACCTCGTTCAGGACGCGCTCGTCAAGACCTTCGGTCGTCTGCGCAACGGGTTCTCGATCGCGAGCGCCGAGGCCTACGTGCGCCGCGCCATCCTCAACACCTATCTGGATGCCGGACGCCGCACCTCGCGCTGGCGCCGCATCGCACACCTCACCGCCGAACCCGAGCTCGCCGAACCGACGGACGGCGACACCCAGGCCCGGCTCGACCTGCGCGACCAGCTCATGCGGCTGAGCCCGCGCGAGCGCGCGTGCCTCGTGCTGCGCTACTACGAGGACCTCAAAGTGGATGACATCGCCGAGTGGCTCGGCATCAGCGCGGGCGCCGTGAAGCGCTACCTCAGCGACGGTCTCGCGAAGATGCAGATCGCGCTCACCGACGAGACGGGAGCGGGACGATGACGACCGACGACGACCTGCGCGCCCGGTTCGCCGCGGCGAGCGCGCCCGCGCCGCTGGATGCCGCCGCGATCATCGCGGGGGCTCGCCGACGCCGCCGCCCTCGAGTGATCGCCGCGGGCACCGTGGGAGCCCTCGCGACCGTCGGCGTGCTCGTCCTCGGGATCCAGGTGGCCCTCCCGTCGGACCCGGGAACGGTGACGAGCATGGAGTCGGCCCCGGCCGCGGATTCCCCCGCCGGTGGCGCGAGCGACAGCGCGCTCATGGACCGCGCCGCCGCAGCCGAGCTCAACGTCTGCGGGGCGCCCGTGGTCGAGCCGCTGCCGAACACGCTCGGCCTTGTGCTCGAACCGGTGTTCCCGGCATCCGCGTCGGGTGGGGCCACGGTCGACGGCGTCGTTCGGCTGACCAACACCGGCACCTCCCGCTTCACCGGTTCGGCCGCCCCCACGCCGGCCGTCACCGTCGCCGAGGACGGACTCGTCGTGTGGCACACGAACGGCCCGGCGATCCTCTCGCTCGCGATCATCGATCTCGGTCCGGGCGAATCGATGGAGCTCGCCGCGACCGCGACCACTGTGCGCTGCAGCCCCGAGGATGACGCGGCCCCCGCGTTCCGCGACGATCTGCCGCCACTCGCCCCCGGCGACTACACCCTCTCGGTGCTCATGGACATCACGCCCGACGGCGGACCCGTCGAGCTCGTCGCGAGCGACCCGGTCGCACTCACGGTGGACTGACGCCGGGCCATCCGCAGACCGTAGAATCCCCGTACCGACGTAGATTCCAACGAAAGGCACGGCAATGGCCAAGCAGTCGATCCTCGGACGCATCACCCAGCTTCTCAAGGCGAACATCAACGCCCTGATCGACCAGGCCGAGGACCCGCAGCTGCTGCTCGACCAGCTCGTGCGCGACTACACCAACTCCATCGCCGACGCGGAGAGCGCCGTGGCGCAGACCATCGGCAACCTGCGCCTCATGGAGCAGGACCACGCCGAGGATGTCGCGGCCGCCGCCGACTGGGGACGCAAGGCCCTCGCGGCGAGCAGCAAGGCCGACGAGCTGCGAAGCGGGGGCAACACCGCCGATGCCGACAAGTTCGACAACCTCGCCCGCATCGCCCTCGGCAAGCAGGTGTCGTCGGAGAACGAGGCGAAGGCCGTGGAGCCGACGATCGCGTCGCAGACCACCGTGGTCGACCAGCTCAAGAACGGCCTCGACGGCATGCGCGCCAAGCTCTCCGAGCTCACCGCCAAGCGTGACGAGCTCGTCGCCCGCGCCAAGTCGGCGGCCGCCCAGTCCCAGGTGATCGACGCGGTCAAGTCGATCGATCTCCTCGACCCCACGAGCGAGATCAGCCGCTTCGAGGACAAGATCCGACGTGAGGAGGCGAAGGTGCTGGGGCAGCAGGAGATCGCGGCCTCGACCCTTGACGCCCAGTTCGAGAGCCTCGACGACCTCGACAAGCAGGCCGAGGTGGATGCCCGCCTCGCCGCCCTCAAGGCCGGAGGGTCGCCGCAGGCGATCACCTCCTGATGACGGCCCGGTTCCTGGTCGTTCCGCAGTGGCAGGGCTCCGGCTCGGCGCGAGCGATGCGGCTCGTCGACGGGGCGGAGGCGATCGGCGGCGACCTGCCGGCGGCATCCACCGTTCGTGTCGACGTGCCTCTCGAGGCCGGTGACGCCGAGGGCACGTCGGTGCTGCGCTACAGCTCGATCGCGCTCGTGCGCGATCGGCTCGCGCGCGCCCTCGCCGAGGGTCAGGGTCCCGCGATCACGATCGGCGGTGACTGCGGCGTCGAGCTCGCCGCGATCGCCCACGCGGCCTCGCCGGAGGTCGCGGTCGTGTGGTTCGACGCGCACGCCGATCTCAACACGCCCGAGACCAGCCTGTCGGGCGCCTTCCACGGGATGGTGCTGCGCACACTGCTGGGCGACGGCCCGGCCGGGCTCGTGCCGGAGAAACCACTTGCTCCGGAGCGCCTGATTCTCGTCGGCGCCCGGGCGTTCGACCTGGCCGAAGACGACTACGTCGCCGCGCACGGGGTCACGAGCATTCCGGCGGATGGCGTGACGGCGGCTGCTCTCATCGCTGCCGTCGAGTCGACCGGGGCGACGCGGGTCTACGTTCACATCGACGTCGATGTCATCGACCCGTCCGAGATCGCGGGCGTCGGGTTCCCGGAACCGTTCGGCATCCCCGCCAGCGACCTCGTCGCGGCGGTGCGCGGACTCACCGAGCGGTTCCCGCTCGCGGGCGCGGGAATCACCGAGTTCGCCCCCTCGTCACCCGAGGACGCCGTGGAGGATCTCCCGACGCTGCTGCGCCTCATCGGCGCCCTCGCGGCCGCGGCCTGACCCGGGTCCGGCGCGCCTAGGCTGAAGCTATGACTGCCGATGACGCCCCGCGGATCACGGTCGAGCGCGACGGCCCGGTTCTGCTGATCGGATTCAATCGGGCCGACAAGCGCAACGCAGCCGATCTCCGCCTGCTCCAGGAGCTGTCGCTGGCCTACGGAGAGCTCGAACGCGACCCCGAGTTGCGGGCCGGCTTCGTCTTCGCCCACGGCGACCACTTCACCGGCGGCCTCGATCTCGCCGACGTCGCGCCCCGCATCGGTCCCGACGGGCTCGACATGGTGCCCGAGGGCGGCCTCGATCCGTGGCAGGTGTCGGGCCCCGCGCGCACCAAGCCGGTCGTGATCGCAGTGCAGGGCACCTGCCTCACGCTCGGGATCGAGCTGATTCTCGCGAGCGACATCGCCGTGGCGGGCGACTCGGCCAGCTTCGGGCAGATCGAGGTCTCCCGCGGCATCCTCCCCTTCGGCGGGGCGACGATCCGGTTCCCTCGGGCCGTCGGTTGGGGCAACGCGATGCGCTGGATCCTCACGGGCGATCGGTTCGACGCCGCCGAGGCGCACCGGATCGGCCTCGTGCAGGAGGTCGTTCCCCACGGCGAGCAATTCGCGCGCGGACTCGAGCTCGCGCGCACGATCGCCCGCCAGGCACCGCTGGCGGTGCAGGCGACACTCGCCAACGCGGCCCTCGCCGTGACCGAAGGCCCCGTGGCGGCCGCCACGGCCCTGCAGCCCGAGCTCGTGCGGCTCGCGAACAGCGAGGATGCCCGCATCGGCATGATCGCGTTCGCGACCCGCACCGACGCCGAATTCATCGGAAGGTAGAACACATGACCGAGACCTGGGATGTCGTCATCGTCGGCGCGGGTGCCGTCGCCGAAAACGTGGCCGACCGCGCCGTGCAGGGCGGGCTGACCGCCGTGCTCATCGAGAGCGAGCTCGTCGGGGGCGAGTGCTCCTACTGGGCGTGCATGCCCTCGAAGGCGCTGCTGCGCAGCGGCCACGCCCTGCGCGCGGCCCAGCGCCTCGAGGGCGCGAAGGAGGCGATCACGGGCGGCCTCGACGTCGCCGCCGTGCTCGCGCGCCGCACGACCTTCACCCACGACTGGGATGATGCGAGCCAGGTGCGGTGGGTGGAGAAGACCGGGATCGACCTCGTGCGCGGCCACGGCCGGCTCGACGGAGAGAAGCGCGTCGTCGTCACGACCCCCGACGGCGACGAGCGGGTGCTGCTCGCGCGGCACGCGGTGGTCGTGAGCACGGGCTCCGATCCGCTGCTGCCGGACATCCCGGGCCTGGCGGACGCCGACCCGTGGACGCCGCGGGACGCGACGAGCGCGACGAGCGCGCCGGCGAGCCTCGGCATCCTCGGTGGCGGGGTCGTCGGCGTGGAGATGGCGACGGCCTACGCGAGCTTCGGCACGAAGGTCACCCTGTGGGCACGCAGCGGCCTGCTCGGCACGATGGAGGACTTCGCGGGCGAGCTGGTCGAGAAGAGCCTGACGGAGATGGGCGTCGAGATCGTTCGGGCCTCCCCCGACGCGATCGAGCGCACGCCCGAAGGGACCGCCGTGCGTGTCGGAGGCACCACCACGGTCGTGGAGCACCTGCTCGTCGCGACCGGCCGCGTGCCGCGCACGAGCGACATCGGGCTCGAGACGATCGGGCTCACCCCCGGCGACTGGATCGCGACCGACGACACCCTGCGGGTGACCGGGGTCGACTGGCTCTACGCCACGGGCGACATCAACCACCGCGCCCTGCTCACCCACCAGGGCAAGTACCAGGCACGCGCCGCGGGCGACGTGATCGCCGCGCGCGCGAACGGCACGCGGGTGGATGACGCGCCGTGGGGCATCCACGTCGCCACCGCCGACCACGCGAGCGTGCCGCAGGTGACGTTCAGCGACCCCGAGGTCGCCTCGGTCGGGCTCACCTCGCAGGAGGCGAAGAAGGCCGGCCGCGACATCCGGGTCGTGGACTACAACCTCGGCTGGGTCGCCGGAGCGAGCCTCCAGGCGGACGACTACGAGGGCACCGCACGCATGGTGGTCGACGAGGAGCGCGGCGTGATCATCGGCGCGACCTTCGTGGGTCAGGATGTCAGCGAACTCCTGCACGCCGCCACGATCGCGATCGTCGGCGAGGTGCCGCTCACCCGGCTCTGGCACGCCGTTCCCGCCTACCCCACGATGAACGAGATCTGGCTGCGTCTGCTCGAGACCTACGGGCGGCCGACGGCATGATCCGACTGATCGAGCGCCTTCGCGGCGTGCGCTGGCTGCGCGCCGTGATGCTGCATCCGATCATCGCCCGCCCGGGCTACTGGTTCGCCACGCTGTGCGCCCTCATCTGGGGCGCGATCCTCGGGCGGTTCCACCTCAGCCGCCAGGGCGGCGTGATCGTCGCCGCTCGCCTGCCGAACTGGGCCTTCGGTCGCGGCGGCACCACGATCGGGGCGGTTTTCCTCACCTCGAAGAACATCAGCCCGCGCATCCTCGAGCATGAGGCCGTGCACCGCGCTCAATGGAAGCGCTACGGACTCGCCTTCATCCCGCTCTACCTCGCCGCCGGTCAGGATGCGCGCCGCAATCGCTTCGAGATCGAGGCCGGACTCAAGAAGGGCGGCTACGAGTGAGCCCCACCGCGATCATTACGGGCGCAAGCTCCGGCATCGGCGAGAACGCCGCCGGCCGGCTCGCTGCCGCGGGCTGGGATGTCGCCGTCGTCGGCCGCAACCCCGACCGCACCCGCGCGGTCGCCGAGCGCATCGGCGGCACGCCGTTCCTCGCCGACTACGACCGGCTCGACGACGTGCGCGCCCTCGCCGTCGCGCTCACCGAGCGCTACGAGCGCATCGATGTGCTCGCCAACAACGCCGGCGGGCTCGTGCCGAAGCGCGCGGATTCAGCCGACGGCCACGAGCGCACGATCCAGCACAACCACCTCGCGCCGTTCCTGCTCACGAACCTGCTGCTCCCGACCCTCACCGCGAGCGGCGCCCGAGTGATCGGCACCGCGAGCGTGGCGAACACCTTCGCCCCGATCAAGCTCGACGACCTCGACTGGCGACGGCGCCCGTGGCAGGGCGGCTGGCGCGCCTACGGCGTGAGCAAGATCGCGACGATCCTCTTCGCCCGCGAGCTCGAGCGCCGCACCGGACTCGAGTCCTACGCCTTCCACCCCGGCTACGTGACGACCGCCTTCGGCACGGACTCGGCCCTGGTGCGCCTCGGCAATCGCCTCTCGGGCGGACGCCTCGGCATCCCCCCGGAGGAGGGCGCGACCCCGCTCGTTCACCTCGCCACGGTCGAAGACACCGGGGTGCCGAGCGGCACCTACTTCGACCAGCTGCGGCCGTTCGGACGGGTGCACCGGAGTGCTGATGTTCCCGGGGCGGCCGAGGAGCTGTGGGAGCGGTCCGCGGCGATGGTGGGGCTCTCGGCGCCGAAAGAATCCTGAACCAATTCGGGCCACGCTGTCGATGTGGCGGCAGGGTATTCGTCGTAGTGGTGACGGAGCCGGACAGACCGGCCCGCGACTGAGTGAAAGAGCCACCATGTCCAAGTACGCAATCCTCATCTACGACGACCAGTCGACCTACGTGAACGCCTCCCCCGAGGTGTGGACCGCGGTGGTCGAGGCGCACAACACGTTCCGCAACTCGGTCTTCGAGCTCGGTGGGGCCCTCGCGGGCGGAGAGGCGCTCGCGCCCGCGGCCACCACGATCAAGGATGGTGGCGCCGTGATCGACGGCCCGATCGTCGAGAGCAAGCAGACCCTCAACGGCTACTACGTCATCGAGGCGCGCGATCTCGAGCACGCCCTCGAGATCGCCGCGCGGTGCCCGGCCCCCGGCGGCGGCGTCGAAGTACGCCTCGTCGTGGACCCGTCTTCGAACCCGTTCTGATCCCGCCACGAGCTGAGCCGACCGCGTCCGCGATGCGCGTGGACGCGGTCGGTGCCGTGTGAGAGATTTCTTCTTCAGAGCTGTCGAAAACGGCCTTGTCCGTTCGCTGTCAGGGTGAAACGGTTCCCATGACGAAAGGACACGACCGTGAAGTACGTCATCATGTTTACCTTCGACCCCGAGCTCGATGCACAAGTGCCGGCGGACCGGATGCAGGACCTCTACGGGCGCGCCAACCAGTGGTACGGCGACAACGCGGCGCAGATCGCCGACGGTGGAGTCCAGCTGCAGTCCGTCGAGACGGCATCCACCGTGAAGTACGGGGCGAGCGGCAGCGTCGTGGTCGATGGCCCGTTCTCCGAGGCGAAGGAGGTTGTCGGCGGTTTCAGCGTCATCGACGTTCCGGACATGGATGCCGCGATCGCACTGGTGCGCACCTGGCCGTTCCTCGAGCTGCCGGGCTGGGGTGTGGAGATCCGCCCGGTCCTGACCTTCGGTCAGTCGCCGGAGTGAACCCCTCGGATGCCGCGGCCCGACCGGACGGCGCGAGCGCGCGGAACGGCGGGGTCGCGGCATCCGATCTCCTTCTCTCGCAGGTCATGCGCGAGGAGTCCGGACGAATCGTGGGGGCGCTGGCCCGCTCTCTCGGGAGCTTGGACATCGCCGAAGAGGCGGTGGCCGAGGCCGTCGAGGAGGCGCTCCGGGCGTGGCGGAGGGGCGGGATCCCCCGAAACCCGGGCGCCTGGCTCACCCAGGCCGCGCGCCACAACGCACTCGATCGTCTGCGCCGGGAGAAGAGATACCGCGAGAAACTGGCCGGCATGGTGCCCGGCAGCGACTCGGAGTCCGCGGCGCCGGGCGAGGCCTGGTCCGGGTCATCCGGCGACGCCGACGACCGGCTGCCGCTGCTGTTCGGCTGCTGCCATCCCGCACTCGCGCCCGAGGCTCAACTCGCGCTCACGCTGCGAGCCGTCTGCGGCCTCACCACGGCGCAGATCGCCCGTGCCACCTTCAGCACCGAGCCTGCGACAGCGCAGCGGATCGTGCGGGCCAAGCGCAAGATCGGCGCGACCGGCATCCCGTTGCGGATCCCGGACGGGGCGGATCGGGCGGCGCGGCTCGACATCGTGCTCACGATCGTGTCGGTCATGTACAACGAAGCTCATCTCGTCGCGGGCGGCGACGCCGCGGCGGACCGCGACCTCGCCGACGATGCGGTCTGGCTTGCGGGAGTCGTCGCGGCCGCGCTGCCGCGCGAGGCCGAAACCCACGGACTTCTCGCGCTGCTGCTGTTCCATCGTGCGCGTGAGTCGGCGCGGTCCGTGGACGGCGACCTCGTGCTGCTCTTCGACCAGGACCGCTCCCGGTGGGACGCGGCCCTGATCGCTCGCGCCCACGTCGAGCTAGAGCGGGCCGCGCGACTGCGCCGCCCCGGCCGGTGGCAGTTGCAGGCCGCCATCGCCGCCTGCCATGCGGATGCCGACACTGCGGGCGCGACCGACTGGCCGCAGGTGCTCGTGCTGTACGACCTGCTGCTGGGCTACGACGCGTCGCCCGTCGTGCGACTCAACCGTGCCGTCGCGCTAGATCAGGTGGGAGCGCCCGCCGCGGCGCTCGCCGAGGTCGACGCCCTCGCGGACGAGCTCTCACGCTCGCATCTCTGGCATGCCGTGCGCGCGCACCTGCTGCGGCGGCTCGGACGAACCGACGAAGCGCTCGCCGCGGATCTGCACGCCCTGGAACTGACCGCGAACGAGGCCGAGCGTCGACTCCTCGCGGCCCGCACCGGTCGGTAGCCTCGACCGGGCCGTCACCACATCGCCGGATGCCGGTGCTGCCAGCGCAGTCGCCGCTCCAGCTGCGCGCCGATCGAGAGCAGCACGTCTTCCCGGCCCGGGCGGCCGATGAGCTGCACCCCCATCGGCAGGCCGTCGATCTCCGCGACCGGGAGCGTGATCGCGGGCAGGCCCGCGACGTTGGCGATGCTCGTGAACGGCGTGTACTCGCACTGCTGGCGGAAGTTGCGCTCGGGGTCCTCGGGGTCGAACCAGCCGAGCGGCCGCGGGGGCAGCGCGAGCGAGGGCGTGATCACGGCGTCGAACCCGGCGAAAGCGTGGATGACGCGGCGCTCGATCGCCGACAGCTCCGCGAGCGCCTCCCCGAGTTGCCGCGCGCCCAACCCGCGACCCGTCTCGACGAGCCACCGCGTGAGGGGCTCGAGCAGCTCCACCTGCGGTCCCTCGACGGGGATCCCCGCCGCGCCCGCCTGCCACAGCGTGCGGAAGGCGTCGGGGTAGGCGGCGACGTCGGGGAGGTGGGCCTCCTCGATGCCGTGGCCGGCGGCATCCAGCTCCCGAAGAGCCAGGTCGAGCGCCGCGCGCGCCTCGGGGGCGATCACGATGTCGGTGAAGCCGTCCCAGACGGAGGCGGTGAGCACCCCGAGCTGGAAGCGGCCCTCGCCGCGGATCGCGGCGTTGAGGAAGGCGCCGCCGTCCCAGCTCGGCGGACCGACCGACCACGGGGAGGGCGCGGTGAGCGCGTCGAGGAGGAGCGCGGCATCCGTCACGGTGCGAGCCAGCGGCCCCGCCGACACGAGACCGCCGAGGCTGTCGAGGCCGCCGAGGGCGGGCACGCGGCCGCGCGAGGGCTTGAGGCCGACGAGCCCGGTCGCCGCGGCGGGGATGCGGATCGACCCGCCACCGTCCGAGCCGACGGCCACCGGGAGCAGCCCCGCGCTCACGGCGACGGCCGCTCCCCCGCTCGAACCGCCGGAGCCGAGGGCGGTGTTCCAGGGATTGCGCGCGGGAGGGGCGTGGCGCGACTCGGTGTAGGCGGGCATCCCGAACTCAGGGCTCGCGGTCGTGCCGAGGCTCACGGCACCGGCAGCGTCGAGCACCTCGACGAGTTCGTCAGAGGCCTCGGGCACGTGGTCGGCGAAGGCCCGCGATCCGAAGGTCGTGCGCACGCCCGCGCGGGCGACGAGGTCCTTCTCCGCGAGCGGGAGGCCCCAGAGCGCGGCCGCGCGGGGCAGGGCGGTGACGGCCTCAGCACGGGCCAGGGCGGCATCCGGGGTCACGGTCGTGAAGGCGCCGAGCGCCTCGTGCGCCGCGATGCGCTCGAGGTAGTGCGCGGTCAGCTCGACCGGGGACACCCGCCCGCGCCGGAGGTCATCGAGCTGCTCGAACGCGGTGAGGTGATGCAGGTCGACCACGGTTTCGAGCCTAGGGCTTGACTTCGCGCGGCCCGCATGGTTGGTTAGTTACTGAACCAACTAACCAATGAACCGGAAGGAGCGCGCGTGGACGAAACCCGACCGATCTTCGTGCAGCTCGCGGAGCAGCTCGAGAACGACATCATCAGCGGCGGCCTCCCCGAGGAGTCGCAGATCCCCTCGATCAACGAGTTCGCCGCGTTCCATCGGATCAACCCGGCGACCGCGCTCAAGGGCGTCACCCTGCTCGTCGACGCCGGAATCCTCTACAAGAAGCGAGGCATCGGAATGTTCGTCTCCCCGGGCGCCCGCGCCCAGCTCATCGCCCGTCGGCGCGAGTCCTTCACCGCGGAGTACCTCCGCCCCCTGCTCACCGAGGCCGCCAAGCTCGGCATCGGCGCCGAGGAACTCGCCCAGCTCATCCGAAAGGAAGACCCCCAGTGACCACCGTGATCGAGGTCGAGAACCTCACCAAGCAGTACCGCGACGTGCGGGCCGTCGATGCCGTCAGCTTCCGCATCGAGCAGAACGGCATCTACGGCCTCCTCGGCCGCAACGGCGCCGGCAAGACGACGCTCATGTCGCTGCTCACCGGCCAGGAGTTCGCCACCTCCGGGAGCATCCGGATGCTCGGGCAGAACCCCGTGGAGAACGCCGGCGTGCTCCAGCACGTCTCCTTCATCAAGGAGAGCCAGCGTTACCCCGAGGACTTCCGCCCGAAGCACGTGCTGAGCACCGCGCCGCACTTCTTCGCGAACTGGGACGCGGAGTTCGCGGAGCGTCTCGTCGAGGACTTCCGGCTCCCGCTCAACCGACGCATCAAGAAGCTCTCCCGCGGCCAGCTCTCCTCGATCGGCGTGATCGTCGGCCTCGCCTCGCGCGCGCCGATCACCTTCTTCGACGAGCCCTACCTGGGGCTGGATGCCGTCGCCCGCCACATCTTCTACGACCGTCTTCTCGAGGACTACGCCGAGCATCCCCGCACGGTGATCCTCTCGACCCACCTCATCGACGAGGTCGCCAACCTGCTCGAGCACGTGATCGTGATCGACGCGGGCCGCATCCTCATCGACGAGAACGCCGACACCTTGCGCGGTCGCGCGACGACCCTGAGCGGGATGCGGGGCGCCGTCGACGCGTTCGCCGCCGGCCGCGACGTGATCCACCGCGAGGTCATCGGCGGACTCGCCTCCGTGACCATCGCCGGGCTCGACGCCGGGGGGCGTGCCGCTGCCACGGCCGCCGGACTCGAGGCCTCGCCGGTCTCGCTCCAGCAGCTCATCGTGCGACTCACCGATCTTCCCGCCACCGACCACGAACTGGAGCGCAGCGCATGACCACCCTGACGGCCCCCGAGACCCTGTCCACCACCGCCCCGGCGTTCTCCGGGCGGGTGGCGAGCGTCGTGAGACTGCACTTGGCCAATCCGTGGACGACGATCATCCTGCCGTGGATGATCCTCGGGATCATCTTCGTGGCGAACCTGCTCGTCTGGCTGCTGATCTTCGCGGCGACCCCGGCCTCGGAGCACCCCGACATCGCCCAGGGCCTGCAGTACAGCGGAGCGACGCTCTACATCTTCGTCTACATGATGGTCGTGGCGATCCAGGCGATGAACGCGACCTTCTCGTTCGCCCTCGGCTTCGGCGTGACGCGCCGGGACTACTACCTCGGCACCGCCGTGACGTTCGTCGGGCTCGCCGCGATGTACGCGGTGGGACTCACCCTGCTCTCCGTTCTGGAAGAGCTCACCGGCGGGTGGGGCCTCGGCGGACGGATGTTCACGGCGGTCTACTACGGCTCAGGCCCGGCCTGGGAGCGCCTCCTGGTCTTCTTTGTCGCGTACCTGTTCTTCTTCTTCGTGGGCGCCGCGATCGCGACCGTCTACGTGCGCTGGAAGGCGTTCGGCATCACGGTGTTCTTCGTGGCCATCGGATTCCTGCTGATCGGCGTCGGCGCGCTCGTCGTGCTCACCGACGCGTGGGGCGCGATCGGGGCGTACTTCACCGCGGCGGGCGTGCTCGGCAGTTACGCGACGAGCCTCGTAGTGACCGTCATCGCGGCGGTCGCCGGCTTCGTCATCCTTCGTCGGGCGACCCCTCGGAGCTGACGGGGCCGAGCTCCTGGAACGCCGTGATCTGGAGTCCCCCGGGCGCTTCGAGTCGCGAGTTCAGCGAGTTCCACGGCGTGAGGGTGGGTGGGGCGACGAGGGTCGCCCCACCCGCTTCGAGCGCCGTGGTCGTCGCCGCGGCATCCGCCACCTCGAAGGCCACGCGGATCGTCAGCGGGTAGGGATGCGCGACCGGCCGACCGACCTCGGCATCGTCGATCAACCGGATCTGCGCGGGGTTGGACAGCTCGAGCGTCGCGCTCGGCACGCCGAGGATCACCACGCGGGCGCCGCCATCCCCCTCGTAGGACTCCTGCTCGGGCAGCCCGAGGGCGTCGCGGTAGAAGGCGAGGGCGGCGTCGAAGTCCTCGGTCTCGACGACGAGGCGCAGCTGCACGGGCGGGGTGGGAGTGGTCATGCTCTCAGCCTAGGAATAGGGTCGCGAATCCGGCTTGCCGTTCGCGACGCTATTTTGGTACATTTGTACCAAAAGGAGCTCACATGGGATACCTCTTCCTCGCCCTCGCGATCGTCGGCGAAGTCATCGGCACGACCTTCCTCAAGTTCACCAGCGGCGACAAGGCCGTCTGGTGGGCCTACGCCATCACCGGGGTCGGCTACGTCTTCGCCTTCTGGATGCTCTCGCTCAGCCTCGGCCGCGGCGTGCCACTCGGCACCGCCTACGCGATCTGGGCCGGAGTCGGCGTCGTGCTCGTGGCGATCATCAGCTGGCTCGCCTTCGGGGAGCTGCTCACGTGGCAGCAGATCGTCGGCATCGTGCTCGTGACCGGCGGCGTCGTGCTCATCGAGGCGGGCGGCAAGCACTAGTGAGTCTCACCCCGAAAGGTGAGGCCCGACGCACCGCCCTGCTGGATGCCGTGCTGCGCGTGCTCGAACGCGACGGGCCAGGGGCGGTCACCCACCGCTCCGTCGCGGCCGAGGCGGGGGTGCCGCTCGCCGCCGCCACGTACTACTTCGGGAACCTCGACGAGCTCTACGTGAGCGCCTTGCAGCGCGCCACGGCCGAGCAACTGCACCTGTTCGACTCCATCGCCGTCGACGACCTCGCCGCCTTCGCGCGCGTCATCCACGAGTGGGCTCACGGCAACCGCGGCGCGGCTCTGGCGCAGTACGAGCTGATGTTCTTGGCCATGCGACGCGACGCACTGCGCCCGGAAGCGGAGGCCTGGTACGCGGCACTCGCGCACGCGATCGACCCGCAGCGTCGGCATCCCGAACAGACGGCGGTGCGCGCGCTCGCAATCGATGGGCTGCTGCTCAAGATCCTATGGCTGGGCGAGCCGTCGACGGCCCCCGCGATCGAGCGGGCCCTGCGTCAGATCGCGCACGTCACGTCGTGACCGACTCGCGGGTGTTTCGCGCGCACGACCGCCCGGAGATGCCCGAGAACGCGCCCGAACGACCAACGCGCCCGAACCGTTCTGCCGGATCAGGACGTTGTCTCGACGTCGAGAGAACGTCCTGATCCGCTGGAGTCTGCGGGAGGGAGACCGAGGTCTCGTGGGAGGGGACCTCGCAGAACTACTTCTTGAGCGACTTCTGCATGAGCACGCTGCCGAGCCAGCGGTCGAACTTGAAGCCGACCTTGCCCATGTGACCGATCTCCTTGAAGCCGAACTTCTCGTGCATCGCGATCGACGCCTCGGCGCCCTTGTCGGCGATCACCGCGATCATCTCCTTGAGGCCCGCCGCCTTGGATCGGTCGATGAGTTCGCCGAGGAGGGCCTTGCCCAGCCCCTTGCCCGTGGCGGCAGGTCCGAGATAGATCGAGTTCTCCACCGTGAACCGGTAGGCGGCCTTCTCGCGCCACGGGTAGACGTAGGCGAACCCGAGGATCTGCCCCGCCGGATTCACCGCCACGATGAAGGGCATCTTCTTCTCCTGCGTCTTGTCGAAGGTGCGCCGGAGGGCGGGCAGGGTCTTGCGCTTCTCGTCGAGCGTCACCACCGAGTTGGCGACGTAGTGGTTGTAGATCTCGAGCACATCGGGCAGGTCCTCGGCGACGGCGTCGCGGAACGTCCACTCGAACGGGGTCTCGGGCACGGGAGCAGGCTTGAGGTGCGGCGGCAGCTGCCGGCGCGGCTGGTACTCCTCCTCGAGCATCCCGGGCCTCCTTCGTCGATGAGCAGTTTAGGCTCCCACCCGCTCAGGCGGGCAGGGTCCAGTCCACCGGGTCCGCGCCCTGTGCCACGAGCAGCTCATTGGCGCGGCTGAACGGGCGCGACCCGAAGAACCCGTTGTGGGCCGACAACGGGCTCGGGTGGGCGGAGCGGATGATCGGCGTCGCACCCAGCATCGGTGTGAGGCTCGCGGCATCCCGCCCCCAGAGGATCGCCACGAGCGGACCGCCGCGCGCCACGAGCGCTCGGATGGCCTGCTCGGTCACCTCTTCCCACCCCTTGCCGCGGTGGGAGCCGGAGACCCCCGCCTGCACCGTGAGCACCCGGTTGAGCAGCATCACCCCGTGCTCGCTCCAGGCGGTCAAGTCGCCGTGAGCGGCGGGCGGGATGCCGAGGTCGTCGGCCAGCTCCCGGTAGATGTTGGCGAGGCTTCGCGGGATCGGCCGCACGTCACGATCCACCGCGAACGACAGGCCGATCGGATGCCCCGGCGTCGGGTAGGGGTCCTGACCGACGATGAGCACCCGAACCTCGGCCAGCGGCGCCCGGAACGCCCGCAGCACGTTCACCCCCGCGGGCAGATAGGCACGCCCCGCCGCGGTCTCGGCGCGGAGGAAGTCCCCGAGCGTCGCGATCGTGCCGGCGACGGGCGCGAGAGCCTCGGCCCACCCCGGGTCGACGAGTTCGGCGAGCGGGCGAGGCCCGCGTTCATCGGCCATGCCCCTACGGTAGCCCCACTCGCGCCCACGACCCGCGCGCGATCCGACCGCGCGCGGGAGTAGAGTCCCCTCCATGTCAATGGTGCGTGGAAGGGCCGGAGCGATCACCTTCGGGCTCGTGGGTTACCTGTTCCTGGTCGAGCTCGTGAGCGGAATCCTCCAAGGGTTCTACGTTCCCCTCATCCCCGATCTCGTCGAGCATCTCGGCATCCGGGATGCCGACTTCAACTGGTTCGAGGCGTCGCAGCTGCTGCTCAGCGCGATCGTCGTGCCGATCCTCGCCAAGCTCGGCGACATGTACGGGCACAAGCGCATCCTGCTCATCTCCACGGTGCTCACCGCCGGCGCGACCTGGTGGCTCGCCTTCACGGGCGACTTCACGATGTTCCTCATCGCCTGGACACTCCAGGCCTTCTACGTCGTCTGGCTGCCCCTCGAGGTGGCCCTGATCTTCGACCGTGGCCGCAGCACGGGCACCGGCGCCTCGCAGACCCGCCGCGCGGCCGGCTACCTCGTCGTCGCCCTCCAGGCCGGTGCCATCATCGGCGCGCTCGGCGGCGCCCGAGTGTTCAAGGCGCTCGGCGGCGACGTTCAGACCACGCTCATGATTCCCGCGATCGCCGTGAGCCTCGTGTTCTTCGCGATCCTGTTCGGGGTGCCCGAATCGACGCCGATGCCCGGCAAGCGCACCCTCGACTACCCGGGCTTCGTGATCCTGACGATCGCCCTGCTGCTGATCACCTCGGGGCTGACCTTCCTCAAGATCAACATCGCCTCGGGTGACATCTGGTGGGCGATCGCCCTGATGGTCGTCGGCGTGCTCGTCTTCATCCCCTGGACCCGCTTTGAGCTGAAGCAGAAGGACCCGGCGATCGACATCCGGGTGCTGCGCCAGCCCACGATGTGGCCGATCCAGCTCACCGCCGGCCTCATCGGCATCAGCCTGCTCGGGGCGCAGGCCCCGCTCGCGACGTTCGCGGGAACCGACCCGATCAACGGCTACGGCCTCGGGATGCCCGCCGACGAGATCTCGTACATCATCGGCGCCTACCTGGTCTCGATGATCATCGGCGCCCTGCTGTTCCCTCGGGTGTCGAAGTGGACGAGCCCGCGCGTCGCCCTCATCATCGCCGCGTTCTTCGTGGCGGCCGGGTACCTGCTCTTCCTGCCCAACCACAGCTCGGTCATCGGGGTGTTCATCAACATGGCGATCGCGGGTCTCGGGTCCGGGGCACTCGTCGGCGCACTCCCCTCGGCCGCCGCGGCGGCCGCCCCGCGCGGCCAGACCGGGGTGTCCACGGGGCTCACCAACACGACCAAGACGATCGGCGGATCGTTCGCCTCGGCGACGTTCGCGATCATCCTCACGTTCGGGGCGGCATCCGCTGTCACCGCGACCGCGTCGAGCCTGCTCGGATACCTCACCGTGTTCGCGATCTGCGGCATCGGCGCCCTGGTCGCCGCGATCCTGCTCTTCCTCGTGCCGAAGCTTGCGTTCGCGGATGTGGAGGAGGCGCTCCTGGAGGAGTCCGCGGCGGCCGCGCCCGTCGCCGACTAGCGTTCGAGCGATTCTCTGACTAGGGTCAGAGAATGGACGAGTTCCGCCCCGCTGTCCGTCGGTTCAACCGTGCGGTCACGCAGCGCATCGGCGTGCTCAACGACTCCTTCCTCTCGCGGGGCCGCTCGCTCGGGCACTCCCGCGTGCTGTGGGAGATCGGCGAGGAGGGGGCCGAGCTGCGCGAGCTGCGGTCGCGGCTCGACCTCGACTCCGGATACCTCAGCCGACTGTTGCGCTCCCTCGAGTCCGACGGGCTCGTCACGGTCGCCCCCGACCCCGTCGACCGTCGGGTGAGACGCCTCACCCTCACCGCCGAGGGGCTCGCCGAGCGGGGTATCCTCGACCGCCTCTCGGACGAGCAGGCGGACCAGATGCTCGACCCGCTCAGCCCGCACCACCGGGCCGAGCTCACCGCGGCCATGGACGTGGTGGAGCGCCTCCTCGATGCCTCGGCCGTCACGATCGCGATCGCCGACCCCGCGGACCCCGGCGTCGAGACCGCGATCGCCGCGTACTTCGACGAACTCGCTTCCCGGTTCGACACGGGGTTCGACCCCGGCACCACGCTGCCCACGAGTCACGCGCAGTTCCGCCTCCCCGCGGGCCTGCTGCTTCTTGCGACGCTGCGCGGCGACCCCGTGGGATGTGTCGGGCTGAAGCTGCACCCCGACGGCACCGGTGAGATCAAGCGCCTCTGGGTCGCGCCCGCCGTGCGGGGCATCGGCCTGGCCGCGCGTCTCCTTGCCGGCGTCGAGCGCGAGGCGATCGAGCGGGGGATGACGCGCCTGCACCTCGACACCAATCGCGCGCTCTTCGAGGCGATCAGCCTCTATCGCCGGCTCGGGTTCCACGAGGTCCCGGCCTTCAATGACGAGCCCTACGCTCACCACTGGTTCGAGAAGGAGATCGCATGACCCACCAGCACCTCGCGCCGCGGCTCGCCGCCCTCACCACGCCGCACCTCGCCGACGCGTGCGTGCGTGCCGGCGCAACGGTGCGGTGCGGACCCGCGGGCCTCACGGCCGCCATCCCCGGATCGCGGATGTGGGGACCCGTCATCCCCGTGCGTCACGTCGGCAGCGTGGACATCTACCTCGAGGCCCTCACCGGCGCCGCGCCCGGAAGCGTGCTCGTCGTGGACAACGGCGGACGCCTCGAAGAGGCGTGCGTGGGCGACCTCGTGGCCCTCGAAGTGCGCGAAGCGGGACTCGCCGGCATCGTGATCTGGGGCCTCCACCGCGACACCGTCGACCTCACCGCGATCGGCCTCCCGGTCGTGAGCCTTGGGGCAATGCCCACCGGCCCGCTGTCAGTCGGCACCCGTCCGGAGCACGCGCTCACCTCCGCCCGCGTCGGCGAGCTCGTCGTGACGGCCGCGGATGTCGTGGTGACCGACGAGGACGGCGTGCTGTTCCTCCCCGCCGACCGGCTCGAGGAGCTGATCGGAATCGCCGAGGGCATCCGGGACACCGAGCGCCGCCAGGCCGAGCGGATCGCCGCGGGCACGTCGCTGCGCGAACAGGTGCAGTTCGACCGCTACCTCGCCGACCGCGAGATCGAGCCCGGGCTCCGGTTCCGGGACCACTTGCGCCGCGTGGGCGGCGAGATCGAGGTCTGAGACCGGTCGCCGGTCAGGCCTTCGGGCTCAGGTCGCCGCGCATCACCTTGTGGGGCGCCGCTTGCGCGACCGGCTTGATCGTCACGAGGTCGAGGTTCACGTAGTACGGCAGCTCGAGCGAGTGCACGATCGCCGCGGCGATGTCCTCGGCGTAGAGCGGGTTGGGCACGTTGTCGTAGACGGCATCCGCGCGCGCCTGATCCCCGTTGAAGCGCACGAGCGAGAACTCGTCGGTCTTCACCATGCCCGGCGCGACCTCGAGCACGCGGATCGGCTCGCCCGCGAGCTCGAGCCGCAGCACCTCGGTCATCGCGCGCTCGGCGAACTTCGCGGCGTTGTAGCCACCGCCACCCTCGTAGGTCACGTGGCCGGCGATCGACGTGATCATGACGATGTCGGCGCTGGTTCCCGGCGTCCACGCGTCGCGCAGGAGGGGCAGGAGGGCGCTCGTCACCCTCTTGGTCCCCAGAACGTTGACGTCGAACATCCGGGCCCAGTCGTCCGGGTCGCTCGCCTCGACGCTCGCGAGGCCGAACGCGCCACCCGCGTTGTTGACGAGGGCGTGGATCGGGCCGAGGGCAGCGAGGTGGTCGTGCAGGGCATCCACCTCGGCCTGCTTGGTGACATCGGCGACGAACACGTCGGCCCCGGTCTCGACGGCGAGGGCCTCGAGGCGATCGGCACGGCGGGCGACGCCCACGACATCCCACCCGTGCTCACGCAGCAGGCGCACGGTGGCGGCACCGATCCCCGAACTCGCACCCGTCACGACCGCACGCCTGGTTCCCATGATTCCCAAACTAGCGCGGCTAGGCTGGGCCGGATGACGGCTGAGTCGACCGCCCCCGCGGCGGTGCAGAAACCGCGCGTCCCGGTCTGGGACAACGCCCGCTTCATCGCGGTCACGCTCGTCGTGATCGGCCACGGCGTCCAGCGGCTCACTCAGGACTCGAACGACGCCCTGATCGTCTACCTCTTCATCTACTCGTTCCACATCCCCGCGTTCGCGATGATCAGCGGATACTTCTCCAAGTCGACCCCGCCCGGAACGCGGCAGATGCGCAAGGTGCTCACCGACATCCTGCTGCCGTACCTGATCATGGAGACGATCTGGTCGCTCGTGCAGTTCGTCGTGGAGGGCAGGAACGACTTCAATCCCACCAAGGCGAGCTGGACCCTGTGGTTCCTCCTCGCCCTCGGGATCTTCCGCCTCGTGCTGCCCTACCTCGCCCTGCTGCGCTGGCCGCTGCTGTGGTCCGTAGTGCTGTCGATCGGGGTGGGCTACTTCGACAACGTCGACTCGACGTTCGCCCTCTCGCGAGCCTTCGGCCTCCTGCCGTTCTTCGTGCTCGGCTGGCAGCTGCAGCACTGGGGGCTCGTCGACCGATGGCGGGCCGCCGGCGCGACCATCACATGGGGGGTCCGGGCGGCCGCGCTCGGCATTCTCACGGCGTGGGTGGCGGTGCTCATCATCTTCATCGAGTCGTTCCGCGCCATCAACCTGCGGTTCTGGTTCTTCTACGACGACTCCTACCGCACGCTCGGGGAGGACCAGTGGTGGGCTGGTCTCGTGCGGCTGGGCCTCATCGTTCTCGCGGTGCTGTTCAGCGCGTGCTTCTTCGTGCTCGTGCCCCGCCGGGAGACGTGGATGACCGACCTGGGCACGGCGACGATGTACGTCTACCTGCTGCACACCTTCGTGCTCTACCCGATCCGTGAGTCCGGGATCCTCGGCGACGAGCACTCGTCCACGCTGTGGCTGGTGAGCATGATCCTCGCGAGCATCGGCATCTCGATCGCGCTCTCGAGCCCGCTCGTGCGGCGGATCTTCCGCCCGCTGATCGAGCCCAAGCCGCGCTGGCTGTTCCGTGAGCTGGATGACGGACCCGCGGGGCGGGACCCCGCGGGATCCCGCCGCCCCTGAGGACCCGGCTCAGTAGAGGTCGGCTCAGTACAGGTCGACGCGCTTGGGCAGCGTGAAGACCAGCAAGAACGCGACGAACGCGAGGGCGGCACTGACCGCGAGCGCCGGAGTCGCCGCGGCCGCGAACGCTCCGGGCAGGTCGGCCGGGCCCGCGATCGGGCCGATGTTGCCGAAGAAGACGCTGCCAATCACGGCGATGCCGGCCGCCGCGCCGATCCGCTGCATCGTGCCGATGACGCCGCTCGCCGCTCCGGCTTCGGAACGATCCACGGTGGCGACGATGAACCGCGCGTTCGGCGCGATGAACATGCCGCTGCCGAGACCCGCGATCAGCAGGGGTCCGAGCAGGGTCCAGTTGGTGAGGTCCTGCGTCGGCACCAGGAGCAGCACGAGGAACAAGGCGACGAGACCGATCGTCAGCAACCCGACCCCGATCGCGAGCACGGCTCGACCGAGACGCGCGGCCAGTCGATCGCTCTGGCTCGCGCCGATGATGTTGCCGATCGCGAAGGGCACCGAGACCAGGCCCGACTCGAGCGCGCTGCGACCGAGGCCGGCCTGCCAGAACAGCGAGATCGTGAAGAAGATGCTCGTGAAGGCCGCGAAGAACACGAGCGCAAGGATGGTGCCGCTCGTGAACTGCGGGTGGGAGAACAGGTGCGGCGGCACGAGGGCCTCGTGGCCGCGGGCCACGACCGAGCGCTCCCAGAAGCCGAAGGCCACGACGAGCAGCACCCCGCCGGCGATCGAGAGGTAGGTCCAGAGCGGCCATCCCGCCTCCTGTCCCTGGATGAGCGGGACGAGGATCGCAACGAGCGCACCAGAGAGCAGCACGAGGCCGATGAGGTCGGTGGACAGCCTCTTGCCGGCGGCTTCGGCCGGCAGAAGGATCACGGCGGCGATGAGCACGAGGATGCCGATCGGCAGATTGACCGCGAAGATCCAGCGCCAGCCGGTCTCCTCTCCGATCGCTTCGATGAGCAGACCGCCGACGACCGGGCCGAGCGCCGTCGACACGCCGATCACGGCGCCGAGCACGGCGAACGCCTTGCCGCGTGTCATGGCCGGGAAGAGCAGCTGGATGAAGGCGGCGACCGCGGGGAAGAAGATGCCGCCGCCGAGCCCCTGCACCACGCGGGCGACGATCAGTTGAACGTCGTTCTGCGCGAGACCGCACGCGACGCTCGCGACGGTGAACAGGGCGAGCCCGGTGACGAACACCCACTTGTGCCCGAAGCGGTCGCCGATCCGGCCGGCCGGGATGAGGGCCAGACCATACGCCAGCGCGTAGCCGGAGATGATCCACGAGAGGGTCGACTCCGAGGCATCCAGGCTCGTGCGGATCGTCGGCAGGGCGACATTGACGATCGTGGTGTCGAGCAGCGACATGAAGGCACCGCCGAGAAGCACCGCGAGGGCGATCCATGCCGAGCGAGGAGCGGTGGTCACGGGCGGGGTGGAGGTCATGGCGTCCACTCTCGCAGATGTCGGGGCGCGCAACGCGCGCGCTTGCGTTACCCCGTGTGTCGGGGCGCGTTGTCCCCGGGCCGCCCCCTCCGTAGGCTCACCCGAGTGGGCATCGGCCCGCCCCGGAGATTGCCAAGGAGTTCCCATGTCCGACTGGAAGTTCGAAACGAAGCAGGTCCACTCGGGAGCCAAGCCGGACCCCACGACCAACGCGCGAGCGACGCCGATCTACAAGACGACGTCGTACGTGTTCAACGACACGGCGCACGCCCAGAACCTCTTCGCCCTCGCCGAATTCGGAAACATCTACACGCGCCTCATGAACCCGACGACGGACGTCGTGGAGCAGCGGGTCGCTGCCCTCGAGGGCGGCACCGCGGCGCTCGCCGTGGCATCCGGTTCCTCGGCGATCACCTATGCGGTGCTCAACATCGCGGGCTCCGGCGACCACATCGTCTCGTCGTCGTCGATCTACGGCGGCACCTACAACCTGTTCAAGTACACCCTCGCCAAGCTCGGCATCGAGGTCACCTTCGTCGAGAACCAGGACGACGAGTCCGAGTGGGCCGCCGCCGTGCGACCGAACACGAAGCTGTTCTTCGCGGAGACGATCGGCAACCCGAAGATCAACATCCTCGACATCGAGAAGGTCGCGGCCGTCGCCCACGAGAACAACCTGCCGCTCATCGTGGACAACACGATCGCGACGCCGTACCTCATCCGCCCGTTCGAGTTCGGCGCCGACATCGTCGTGCACTCCGCCACCAAGTTCCTCGGCGGGCACGGCACCGTCATCGCCGGCGTCATCGTGGATGGCGGAACGTTCGCCTGGTCGAAGAACGTGGACAAGTTCCCGGGCCTCACCGAGCCGGACCCGAGCTACCACGGCGCGAGCTACACCACGGTGCTCGGCGACGCGATCGCGTACATCATCAAGATCCGTGTCCAACTGCTGCGCGACACGGGCGCCGCCCTCTCGCCGGACAGCGCGTTCGCGCTCATCCAGGGCATCGAAACCCTGAGCCTGCGCATCGAGCGTCATGTGCAGAACGCGCAGGAGATCGCCGAGTGGCTCGAGAACCACGACGACGTCGCGAGCGTCAACTACTCGGGCCTGCCGTCGAGCCCGTGGTACGCCGCGGCCAACAAGTACGCCCCTCAGGGTGTCGGTGCCGTGCTCTCCTTCGAGCTCAAGGGCGGGGTGGATGCCGGTCGGGCGCTCGTGGAGAACGTCGAGCTGTTCAGCCACCTCGCCAACATCGGCGACGTGCGCAGCCTGATCATCCACCCGGCGTCGACGACGCACTCGCAGCTGACCCCCGAGCAGCAGCTCACGACCGGCGTGACGCCGGGCCTTGTGCGCCTCTCGGTCGGCATCGAGAACGTCGAGGACCTCAAGGCCGACCTCCAGGCCGGCTTCACCGCGGCCCGAAAGGTCGTGGCGGCGAACGCGTCGGTGTAGTTCCTCCTCACCCGAGCCCGCCCTGCGCGTTGTAACACGCGAGGCGGGCTCGGTCGTTTCCGCGATACTGGAGACGACATGGACTGGCAGACTCCCGAGGACACGGTGCCGTCGACCTTCATCACGGAGGCGAACGCGCGATCGGTCCTCGGCAAGCCCCCGGCCACGGGCGCGTGGCGCGAGGGCGACCCGATCGGTGATCGGCAGTTCCTCTCCCTCGGCGCGATGACTCTCGAGCGCGGCGGCGAACTGCCCGTCGTGCGGGTCGCCTACGAGACGTGGGGCGCCCTCGATGCGGCGCGCTCCAACGCCATCCTCATCGTGCACGCCCTCACCGGCGACAGCCACGTCGTCGGATCGCCCGGCCCCGGTCACGCCACCGGCGGCTGGTGGGAGGGGATCGTCGGCCCGGGCAAGGCGATCGACACGGATCGCTGGTACGTCGTCGCCCCGAACATGCTCGGCGGATGCCAGGGCACCACCGGACCGGCCTCCTCCGCGCCCGACGGCCAGGAATGGGGATCCCGGTTCCCATTCGTCACGATCCGCGACCAGGTGGAGGTGCAGCGCGCCCTCACCGACGCCCTCGGCATCGACCGCTGGGCCGCCGTGATCGGCGGGTCGATGGGAGGGATGCAGTCGCTCGAGTGGGCGATCAGCCACCCCGACCGGCTCGAGCGCGTCGCGGTGCTCGCCGCGCCCGCCCGATCGAGCGCCGACCAGATCGCCCTCAACTCGGTGCAGCTCGAGGCCGTGCGCATGGATCCGGCCTTCGCCGACGGGGAGTACTACGACGCGGCGGACGGCGAGGGTCCGCACCAGGGTCTCGCTCTCGCGCGACGGATGGCCTTGCTCAACTACCGCTCCCCCACCGAGCTCAATGACCGCTTCGAGCGCAGCTGGCAGAGCGGCGTGAGCCCGCTCGGCGGCGGCGGTCGCTACGCCGTGGAGAGCTACCTCGACTTTCACGGCAACAAGTTCACCCGCCGCTTCGACGCCAACAGCTACCTCACCCTCGTGCAGGCGATGAACTCGCACGACGTGGGGCGCGGGCGCGGCGGCACGGTGGAGGCGCTCTCGCGTGCGACCGCGACGGCCCTCGTGCTCGGCATCGACAGCGACCGCCTCTTCCCGGTTCCCGACCAGCAGCACCTCGCGGCGCATCTCGCCGGCAACATCGACGGAGACGTCCCGCACGTGATCACCTCGCAGTTCGGTCACGACGGCTTCCTCATCGAGGATGCCGTGGTCGGCGCCCAGCTCGCGCGACTGCTGGAGTCCTGAGCGGGATGAGGATGCTCCGGCCCGTCGCCCTTCTCGCCGTGATCGCCCTCGGCCTCGGCGGCTGCGCCCCGGTCGGCGCCGAGCTGCCCGCCGGGATCTCGGTGACGGCGTTCCAGACGCGACCCGACTACGGCATCCGTCAGCTCGAGCTCAAGGTCGCCAACGGATCGGATGCCCCGCTCACGGTGCTCGCGGTGGAACTGCGCTCCTCGCGATTCAGCACCCCGGTGCGCTTCGACCGCCCCCAGCGGGTTCCCGTCGGGTCGGCGCGCGATCTGCCGGTTCGCCTCTCCGAGCCGACCTGCCTCGACGGTGACCCGGTGGACGAGGTGCTCATCGAGTTCCAACTCGACGACGGACGCACCGGGACCGCGACGCGGACGATCGACGACACCTCCACCCTCGAGCGGATCACCGAGGAGGACTGCCTCGCCGTTGCGGTCTCCGACCACGCCACGATCGCCGGCCCGGCCGAGGCGGCCTGGACGCCGGGGGCGCACGGCCCCGCGGTGCTCGACTTCACGGTCACTCCGACCGGGGCCGAGGGCGAGCTGACGATCTCCGCGGTGCGCGCGACAGTGTTGCTGTCGCTCGCCGA
Source organism: Synechococcus sp. UW140 (assembly GCA_943367555.1). Lineage (GTDB taxonomy): Bacteria > Actinomycetota > Actinomycetes > Actinomycetales > Microbacteriaceae > Rhodoglobus. The sequence continues at coordinate 110,347 of CALRJN020000005.1, forward strand.
TGAGAGCGGCTCGGCGATCTACGAGCACCCCGTCGATCTGATCGTCGACGCGACGAGCGCGGACGGCGTCATCCGGGTGGGCGTGCTCCCGGCCCGGTGCGATCCGCACGCGATCGCCGAGGACAAACGGGGCACGTTCTTCCCGGTGGACGTGTCGGTGACCGACGGCCCCTCCGGCACGATCGACGTGCCCGTGAGCGACGCGGTGCGCGCGAGCCTCTATGAGTACATCGCCGACTGGTGCGGTCTGCCCTGATCGCGCGCCGCCCAGCGAACGCCGCCCCGAACGTGGGCAGGGGCCGCAACGACTGCTGCGGCCCCTGACAATCCCCCCGGTGTGGTGCGGCCCAGAGGCCGCTCACGGCACTTCCGATTCCGGATGAAATGCCGACTCGGGCCGAAGCCCGATCCTGATGTGGCTGCGGATTGCTCCGCGTGCCCCTCTGATTCGACCCTAGTGTGACACGTCCATGACCGAACGACGGTGAGGCACCCCCATTTCTGGGGCGCGTTGTGTCACAGTGTGCAGCAATGGACCTGATAGCCAAGGAGCGCGATCGCCTGCTCCAGCGCACCGCCCGCGTGTACGGGCTGAGCTTCACCGTCGTCTCGCTCATCTGCCTTCTTCTCCCGGGCGCCGTCGACAGTCTCGCGCTCTTCCTCTGCCTCCCCTTGTACGCGATCGTCGGGTTCAGTCAGTACCGGCTCGGGGCCACGAGATCCCTCGGATGGATCGTGCCCGCCCTCGCCGCCGGCCTCGCCGCGATCATCGTGATCGCCGTGTTCTCGGTCGATGGACCGGGTCCGTCGGGCGTGTCGGCCGCGGTGCAACTGGGGGCGGGCTCGCTCGCGTCCTTCGGAATCGTGCTGACGACCGAGGCGCTGCGGCGGGCCGTGCTCATCGTCGCGTTCCTTTCCGTCTCCGCGACGACCGTCTTCCTTCTCGCCCCCGTTCAGCCCCCGTTGCGCACCCTGCCGATTCTCGTGCTGGGCTGGATCCTCGCCGCGATCATCGGATTCTGGATCAGCGCCGGCGTGCCCCAGGCGGCCCGGCGCATCGCGAGCATCGGGCGGGCGCATCGGGCCGAGCGTCAGGCGAGCGAGACCGAGGCGCAGCGACGTCAGGGCGCGCGACTGCTGCACGACACCGTGCTCGCGACCCTCACGCTGCTCGCGCACTCCGGTGTCGGCGTCGCCGAGGACGCCCTGCGCCAGCAGGCGGCCGACGACGCGCGCCTGCTGCGTCAACTGCGGCTGGGCGCGACGCCGGCGCCCCAGTCATCCGGGGTCTACCAGCTCGAGAAGGTCGAGGAGACGGTTCTCGGCACGACCCTGGAGTCGGTCAAGCAGCGTTTCGGGCGGATGGGGCTCGAGGTGAGCTGGCACGGCACCGGACAGGTGCTGCTGCCGAGCGACGTGCTCGACGCCTTCCTGCTCGCCCTCGCCGAGTGCCTGGAGAACGTGCGCCGCCACTCCGGGGTCACCGAGGCCCACGTGACGATCACCGAGGACGAGTCGATGGTGCGCGCGATGGTCACCGACTCCGGCGTCGGATTCACCCTCGACGACGTGGACTCGGCGCGACTGGGGTTCAAGGAGTCCGTGGTCGGTCGGCTCAAGGAGGTGGGCGGCAAAGCCCGCCTGTTCTCCGCGCCCGGCTCCGGCACAACCGTCGTGCTGGAGGTGCCGCGGTGAGCCTTCCCGAGGAGAACACGCTCGGCACCCCGGTGGGTCAGCGCAGTCGCCGGCGCGAACCGGATGCCACCCGCCGCGTCATCCGCGCCGCCACCCCGCGCCGGTCGAGCCTCGGAACCGGCTTCATCGCGGTGGGGGCCGCCGTGGTCTTCGGTCTGCGCGCCGTCTACAGCCTCGTGTGGTTCGCGGGACTCTGGGACACGTACCCCGATCCCCTCCCCGCCGCGCTCGCCTGGGTCGTGCTCCTGTCGGTGACGGTCTTCGCCTTCGTGCTCGCCCGGGTGATCGGCGACCAGCTGCCCACGTGGGCCTTCCTCGTGTTCCTCGGCGGACTCGCCGTCGCGATCGCCCTCGACCTCATCGCGATCTGGCCGCTCCAGGATGTCGGACGCAACGCGACCGCGGCCGTGACGGCCGGAATGGCCCTGCTCATCGTGCTCACCCAGCGCCCGGTGAGGGACATCGTGATCGCGGTCTCGGCGATCGGCGTCGTTCTGGCCACCGCGATGGTGATCAACACGGCGTGGACGCAGGACAACGTGGCGGCGCAGATCACGACCCTCGCCTTCGCGGTGCTCCCGGCCGTGATCGGGGTCGTGGTCGTCAACGGCTTCCGACGCCTCGTGCAGGTCGAACTCGACCGGGTGCTCGTGCAGAGCACCGTCTCGGCGCCGCGATTCGCCGTCGGGATGATGGCCTCCGAGGAACTCGCCCGCCTCGACCTCGCCGCCGAGGAGCTGCTCGAGAAGGTGGCGACGGGCAAGTCGAAGCTCCCGCTCGACCCCAAGACCGCCTCCGTCGCCGCGTCCCTGGCGACCGAGCTGCGCCTCCACCTCATCGAGGGGCGGCGCGAGACCTGGCTCTTCCACGCGATCACGGAGTCCGATCTGCTCGGCAAGTCGGTGAGTCTCGTCGACAAGTCGAACCTCGCCGGCCTCCTCGACCCGCAGCAGCGGGACGGCCTGCTCTCCACGGCGTGGCTGCTCGTCACGGACACGACGAAGCAGAACTCCAACCGCACGGTGTCCCTCACGGTCGGCCCGGCGACGGACTCGATCGACACCACGGATGGGCGTCGGATCACCGTGCCGATCGTCATCGAGACGACCGGTGTCCCCCGAAATCGTGTCGACCCGGCCACGTGGGAGGCCATCGCGCGAGTCGGGCAGTACAGTGACTCCACCCACAACTCCAGCCTCCGGGTCGACATCTCCGCTCTCGTCGACAATCCCGCCGACCAATAGCCCCGCCCGCCTCAACCGAAGGACCGCACGTGACCGACTCCGATCGAATCAGGCTCGCCCTCGTCGACGACCACCGGATGCTGCTGGGTGCCCTCACCGAGTGGATCCGCAACGCCGCATCCGACATCGATATGGTCGCGGCGGTGCCCACCTGGCCGGAGCTGACGGTGCATCCGGAGTTCCCCGTCGACGTCGTGCTGCTCGACGTCGACCTCAAGGACAACATCCCGATCTCGCTCAAGATCAACACGCTCAAGACCATGGGCGTGAAGGTCGTGCTCATGAGCACCTACTCGGAGCCCAATCTCGTGCGCGAGGCCCTCGCCGCGGGCGCGCTCGGCTACCTCGTCAAGAGCGAGGATGCCGGCATGATCGTCGAGGCGATCCGCGCGGCCTCGAAGGGCGAACCGTTCGTCTCCGCCGAACTCGACCTCGCGCTCAGCGCGGGAGAGGTGGGCGGCTCCCCCAAGCTGTCCGCACAGGAGCGACGCGTGATGGCGCTCTACGGCGGCGGCGAGCCCGTCAAGGCGGTCGCCTTCCAGCTGAGCATCTCCGAGGAGACGGCCAAGAGCTACCTCAAGCGCATCCGCGAGAAGTACCGCGTCGCGGGCTTCGACGTGGGCACCAAGGTGGCCCTGCGCAAGCGCGCGATCGAGGACGGCATCCTCGTCGAGTCAGACCTGCCCCGCAACTTCTAGGCCTCGGGCGCGGCGCGTGAGCCCCGCACCGATGGCCGCCAGGATGACCCCCGGCACGCACAGCGCGAGCCCCACCCACGCGGGCGAGAGGTAGCCGAGCCCGGCGGCGATCGTCACTCCGCCCAGCCACGCGCCGAGGCTGTTGCCGAGGTTGAGGGCCGAGTGGTTGAGGGCCGCGGCCAAGGTCTGGCTGTCCCCCGAGGCATCGATCACCCAGGTCTGGATCGCCGGACCGAGCGCGAACGCGGCCCCGCCGACGAGGAACGCGAAGACGAAGAGACCCCCCGGCGTCGAGGCCGTGAGGGCGAACCCGGCGAGGGCGATCGCGAAGACCGCGAAGCACACGAAGACCGTGCCCACGACGTGGTGGTCGGACCCGCGCCCACCCGCGGCGTTTCCGATCGTCATCCCGATTCCGAGCACGACGAGCACGAGCGGCACCGTCGTGGCGGAGAGCCCGGCGACCTCGGTCACGACAGGCGCGATGAACGTGTAGACCGCGAAGAGGCCGCCGAATCCGAGCGCCCCGCACCCGAGCACGACCCAGACCTGTCCGCGACGCAGCGCCGAGAGCTCCCGCCGCATCGTCGCGGTCGCATCGCCCTGCTGGTGCGGCACGACGAGGGCGATCGCGCCGAGGGTGAGGGCGAAGATCACCGCGACCGTGAGGTAGGCGATCCGCCAGTTCGTCGACTGGCCGAGGAACGTGATCGCCGGCACCCCGACCACGTTGGCGATGCTGAGCCCGCCGAGCACGAACGCGATGCCCCGGCCGCGCATCCCCGGGCCCATGAGCGAGGAGGCGACGAGCGCCGCGATGCCGAAGTAGGCGCCGTGCGGGAGCGCCGCGACGAACCGCGCCACGAGCACGAGCTCGAAGGTCGGGGCGACCGCGGCCGCGACGGAGGCGACGACGAACACGGCGACGCAGACGAGGAGCACCCGCTTGCGGGGGAAGCGCGCGACGAAGGGCGCGATCGTCGGGGCGCCCACCACGACGCCGAGGGCGTAGGCCGAGATGAGCCACCCCGCCTGGGCATTCGCCTGCTCCGGAGATCGCGCCCAGAGCGACGGCAGCAGGTCTGCGGCGAGGTCGGGCAGCAGTCCCATCGCGACGAACTCGGTGAGGCCGATGCCGAATCCGCCCAGAGCGAGCGCGAGGAGCGCGAGGCGCACGCGCGCCGGGGCGAGGTCGGCCACTACTGGGCCGCGTCGGCGATCGCGCGCTCGAGCCGCTCGACCTTGCCCGTGAGCTCGCCCGTGTGCCCGGGGCGGATATCGGCCTTGAGCACGAGGGACACCCGCGAGCCGTAGGCCGCGACAGCGTCGGTGGCCCGCTTGATCACGTCGAACACCTCGTCCCACTCCCCCTCGATCGTCGTGAACATCGCGTCAGTGTGGTTGGGCAGCCCGCTCTCGCGCACGACGCGCACTGCGGCGGCGACAGCGTCGTGCACGGAATCCGAATTGGATCCACCCGACGGGGCGATGGAGAAGGCGACGAGCATGGGTCGAGCCTAGGGGTGATTCAGCGGAGCCAGTCTCGAAGTGATTCTTCAGGCGCGAACGGCCACACCGAGGGCAGCCAGTCGTCGTCGGGCTCCTCGCCGACGGCGACCGTCGAGGGCGCGCGCACGAGCGCGATGACCGCCCAGCCCAGGAGCACGAAGGTGAGCACGTTGCGCACGGTGATGATCCCAAGCATGAGCGGATGCGCCGACAGGAGCCACGCGTACCACCAGGGGTAGATCACCTGCGTGAGTCCGGCGATGACGAGAGCGAGCAGAGCGGGCTGGCGGAAGCTCCCGCCGTGTCCCGCGGCGTGCGTCACGAGCCCGAGGAGGATCGGCACCGCGAGCCACGAGATGAACTGCGGGGACCCCACCTTGTTGAATCCGATGAGCGCCGTCACCAGGGCGAGCGCAAGCGGCGGGAGCAGGTCGCCCGGGGCGACGTGACGACGCGCGGCACGGATGCCGAGCAGCAGGATCACGAGCACCGCCAGCACGAGCAGTGGCGTCATCAGGGCGGCGGCCACGGCGGAGCCGGGGCCGTCCACCTGGTACGTGAGGATCTGGCTGTCGTAGTAGATCCGCGTTCCGGGAACACCGGCGGCCGTCATCCAGAGCCAGATCGTGCTCACGGGCGACTCGATCTGCAGGCCGCGGCCGGTCTGCTCCGTGATGAAGCTGAAGACGTTGCCCCCGGCACCGAGCGCGAGCGCCCCGGTGATCACGACGACGCTCACGATCACGGCGGACACGATGATACGCACGCGAGCGCGGAGCGCGATCACCGCGGCGGCGAGAAGCACGGCGGGCCACACCTTCACCCATGTCGCGATCGCGAGGACCGCCCCGGCCACGCGGGGCTCCCGGGACAGCAGCAGAACGCCGATGATCGCCAGCGGCACGGTCACCGAGTCGATGCGGCCGAGGGCGATCGGTCCGAGGATGACGAGGAAGGCGACCCACCACCAGGCCGCGGGCACGCGCTCGCGCGACCGACCCCATCCGGTGAGGAAGCCGAAGGCGACGGCGTTGAGGAGCATGATCATCGTCAGCCAGGTCGCCGCCATCTGATCGTTGCCGAAGGTGGAGGCGAGGATCATCGGCACGAGGGCGAGGATCGGGTACACCCAGACGGTGTCGATGCCCACCCAGTAGCCGCCGATGCGGGCCTGATCCATCCAGAACGTGTAGACGAGCGTCACGTCGCCGAGAGGCAGGCCCGGTCCGAAGAGATTGAGCAGACCCAGCCAGAGGTGGGCGGCGACGAAGGCGATCCAGACGGTGAGCGGATGCCGCACGACCGCGGCGAAGAATGTGCCGACCCGCGCGGACGCAGGAGAGGGGTCGGTCATGGCACCAGCGTAGCCCGGTAACAATTCGTCGCCATGTAGGGCGACGACGCGCGGTCGGTGAGAATGGAGGAACACAGCTCTCGACCCCAAGGAGTCCGCCATGTCCCGCTTCTCCCTGCCCCTCTCACCCCTGCGCCGCGCCGCGGCCATCGCCGCGACGGCTGCCGTCGCCCTCACCCTCGCCGCCTGCTCCCCTGCGGCCGACTCCGGTGACGCCGCCAGCGGCTACATCACCGACGGCAAGCTGACGATCGGCACCGGCGAGCCCGCCTACTACCCGTGGGTCATCGATGACGCCCCCGAGTCGGGCGAGGGCTTCGAGGCCGCGATCGCCTACGCGGTCGCCGAGCAGCTCGGCTTCGCGAAGGAGGACGTCGTCTGGGTGCGCACCACCTTCGACGAGGCCATCGCGCCCGGCCCCAAGAACTTCGACTTCAACCTCCAACAGTTCTCGATCACCGACGAGCGCAAGCAGAACGTCGACTTCAGCTCGCCCTACTACGAGACCACGCAGGTCGTCATCACGACCGAGGCGTCGGCCGCGGCCGGGGCCACCTCGATCGCCGACCTCAAGGGCCTCCTGATCGGCGCGGCGACCGGCACGACGAGCTTCGACGCCATCGAGCAGCAGATCGCCCCGACGCAGGGCGCCCAGGCCTTCGCCTCGAACGATGACGCCAAGCTCGCCCTCGAGTCCGGCACCGTCGACGCGATCGTCGTCGACCTGCCGACGGCGTTCTACCTCACCGGTGTGGAGCTGACCGGCGGCCTCATCATCGGCCAGCTGCCCAAGCCCGACGGCAAGAGCGGTGACGAGTTCGGACTGGTGCTCGCCAAGGACTCTCCGCTCACCGCCGCGGTCACGGCCGCCGTCGACGCCCTTCGCGAGGACGGCACGCTCGACGCGATCGCCGCCCAGTGGCTCGCGGATGCCGCGGACGCCCCCGTCCTCCAGTAGTTTGCAGGAGTGACAGCGCACGATTCACCGGCCCGGCAGCCCAGCTCGATCGAGCTCGGCCGCCGGGCCGTTCGTCGGCGCCAGAGCATCCGGTCGGTGCTCATCAGCATCGTCAGCACCATCGTGCTCGCGATCGTCGTCTGGATCACCCTCATCAACACGCCGGGCTGGGCGCGGGTGCAGCAGACGTTCTTCGATCCCACGGTGTTCGTCGCCGCGCTCCCCCGGGTGTGGGACGGCTTCCTGCTCAACCTCCGGGTGCTCGTGTTCGCGGCGCTCGGCGTGCTCGTGCTCAGCATCCTCATCGCCGTCATCCGCACGCTGCGCGGACCGGTGTTCTTCCCGCTCCGCGCGCTCGCGGCCGGCTACACGGACCTGTTCCGCGGGCTTCCGCTGATCATCGTGCTCTACCTCGTGGGGTTCGGCATCCCGGGCCTTCAGGGCAGCGATGGTGTGCGCATCCCGGCGGCGGTGCTCGGCACGATCGCGCTCATCCTCACCTACTCGGCATACGTGTCCGAGGTGTTCCGCGCCGGCATCGAGGCGGTGCATCCCTCGCAGCGGCTCGCCGCTCGCTCGCTCGGCCTCAGCCACGGCCAGACGATGCGGCTGGTGGTGCTGCCCCAAGCGGTGCGCAAGGTCACGCCCGCCCTGATGAATGACTTCATCGCGATGCAGAAGGACGTGGGCCTCATCTCCGTGCTCGGCGCGGTGGATGCCGTGCGCGCCGCCCAGATCGAGACCGCCAAGTTCTTCAACTTCACCCCCTACGTGCTCGCGGGCCTGCTCTTCGTGCTGCTCGCGCTGCCGATGATCCGCTTCACCGACTGGTACACGGCTCGCCTGCGCGCCCGGGAGCAGATCGGGGGCATCCTGTGACCGAGCCGGTGCTCAGGGTGGAGAACCTTCACAAGTCGTTCGGCGACGACGCGGTGCTGCGCGGCATCGACCTGACGATCGCCGCCCACGAGGTCGTCGCCCTGATCGGCTCGAGCGGATCCGGCAAGTCGACCCTGCTGCGGGCCATCACCCTGCTCGAGCAGGTGGATGACGGGCAGATCTGGCTGCAAGGCGACGATATCAGCGACCCCGGCGTCGACGCCGACCGGGTGCGCGCGCGCATCGGGGTGGTCTTCCAGGCCTACAACCTGTTCCCCCATCTCACCGTGCTCGACAACGTCACCCTCGCACTGCGACACGTGCTGCGCCAGAAGCGCGAGGTCGCCGAAGCGCGCGGACTCGAGCTGCTCGAGCGCATCGGTCTCGCGCCGTTCGCGAGCGCCTACCCCGATCGGCTCTCCGGTGGTCAGCAGCAGCGCGTCGCGATCG
>CALRJN020000006.1:0-114017 GCA_943367555.1 Synechococcus sp. UW140
CGCGCCTGCGCCTCGACCGCAAAGCACTCATCGGCGGTGCTGGAGCGGACGGGACCTGACCTGCCGAGATCCGGGGCGTCGATGTCGAGCAGCCGAGCGGTCACGGGACCCCAGCCCTGCACCTGCGCGCCGGGGCGCGGGTTGACGAGCACCACGGTGTCCCCGGAGAGCACCGTGCTCACCACCATCGGCTGCGCGTCGGCCGGCCGCGGGACCACGGATGGCACGCTCGGTCCGTCCGGCGCGAACGCCCCCGACACGGCGGCCCCCACGAGCGCGGCCACGACCACGACGCCGACCACCGCACGCACCATCACGCGTGCGAACCTACCCCGGGTGCCCCGCGCCGACCAGCCCGCGGACGTCCGATCTGGGCCGTTGGCGGCTGACCGACCCGCTTATAGCCGAATCTCGCGATCAGGTCAAGAAACAACTTGCGAAGGTAGACCGAACGGTCCTATGATTGATCTTTGCGCTCCCAGACATTCCGTGCCGTCATATTGTGGACAGCTGGCGCGCCCCGAGTATAGCGGCGGGGCAGATCTTCATGGGTCTCTGGTGAGTCTTCCACTACCGACAGTTATGGCCTGACACCAGGCCCACGGAGGTTATTTCCTTGGCTGCTGCGCGCACTGCGTCCACCAAAAAGTCCCCCAAGAACGGCCGCGCAGCATCGCGGCTCTCGTTCGCCAAGATCACCGACAACCTGACGGTTCCGGATCTGCTCGCGCTGCAGACCGAGAGCTTCGACTGGCTCGTCGGCAATGACATCTGGAAGCAGCGCGTGGCGGACGGAGTGGCCGCCGGCCGCACCGACCTCCCCTCCCGCAGCGGCCTCGACGAGATCTTCGAGGAGATCTCCCCCATCGAGGACCTCGGTGAGACGATGCAGCTCTCATTCACCGACCCGGAGCTCGAGGAGCCCAAGTACTCGATCGACGAGTGCAAGGAGCGCGGCAAGACCTTCGCCGCGCCGCTCTACGTGAACGCCGAGTTCATGAACCACCTCACGGGCGAGATCAAGACCCAGACGGTCTTCATGGGCGACTTCCCGCTCATGACCGAGAAGGGCACGTTCATCATCAACGGCACGGAGCGCGTCGTCGTGTCGCAGCTCGTGCGTTCGCCGGGCGTGTACTTCGACCGCACCCCCGAGAAGCTCTCCGACAAGGACATCTACTCGGCCCGCATCATCCCGAGCCGCGGGGCCTGGCTCGAGTTCGAGATCGACAAGCGCGACCAGGTGGGCGTGCGCATTGACCGCAAGCGCAAGCAGTCCGTCACCGTGTTCCTCAAGGCCCTCGGCCTGACGAGCGAGCAGATCCTCGAGGAGTTCAAGGGCTTCCCGTCGATCGAGCTCACCCTCGAGAAGGACTCCATCCTCACCAAGGAGGAGGCCCTCAAGGACATCTACCGCAAGCTGCGCCCCGGAGAGCAGGTCGCCGCCGAGGCCGCGCGTGCGCTGCTCGACAACTTCTACTTCAACTCCAAGCGCTACGACCTCGCCAAGGTGGGTCGCTACAAGATCAACCGCAAGCTGGGCCTCGACACCGACATCAAGCAGTCGGTGCTCACCATCGAGGACATCATCGGCACGATCAAGTACCTCGTCGCGCTGCACGACACCTCGTCGCCCTACGTGACGGTGCACGACAACAGCCTCGCCACCATCAAGGGCATCCGCGATGGCAAGAAGGTGGATGTGCGGCTCGACGTCGACGACATCGACCACTTCGGCAACCGTCGCATCCGCGCGGTCGGCGAGCTCATCCAGAACCAGGTGCGCACCGGTCTGTCCCGCATGGAGCGCGTCGTTCGCGAGCGCATGACCACGCAGGACATCGAGGCCATCACGCCGCAGACCCTGATCAACGTGCGCCCCGTCGTCGCCGCGATCAAGGAGTTCTTCGGAACCAGCCAGCTGTCGCAGTTCATGGACCAGAACAACCCGCTCGCGGGTCTGACCCACAAGCGCCGCCTCTCGGCCCTCGGCCCGGGCGGTCTCTCCCGTGAGCGCGCCGGCGTCGAGGTGCGTGACGTTCACCCGTCGCACTACGGCCGCATGTGCCCGATCGAGACCCCGGAAGGCCCCAACATCGGCCTCATCGGATCGCTCGCGTCGTTCGCGCGCATCAACGCGTTCGGGTTCATCGAGACCCCGTACCGTCGCGTCGTCAACGGCAAGGTCACGACCACGATCGACTACCTGACGGCCTCCGAGGAGGACGACTACGTGGTCGCGCAGGCCAACGCCCCGCTCACGGCGGACGCGCACTTCGCCGAGCCCCGCGTGCTCGCTCGCAAGAAGGGCGGCGAGGTCGACCTCATCCCCACCGAGCAGATCGGGTACATGGATGTCTCCCCGCGCCAGATGGTGTCGGTCGCGACTTCGCTCATCCCGTTCCTCGAGCACGATGACGCCAACCGCGCCCTCATGGGAGCGAACATGCAGCGCCAGGCGGTTCCGCTGCTGCGCAGCGAGAGCCCGCTCGTCGGAACCGGCATGGAGGGCTTCGCGGCCATCGACGCCGGCGACGTGATCACCGCCGACAAGGCCGGTGTCGTCTCCGAGGTCTCCGCTGACATGGTCTCGATCCTGCTCGACGAGGGCGGCACGCAGGACTACTTCCTGCGCAAGTTCGACCGCTCCAACCAGGGCACGAGCTACAACAACCGGGTCATCGTCAGCGCGGGCGACCGCGTCGAGGTCGGCCAGGTGCTGGCCGACGGCCCTGCGACGGAGAACGGCGAGCTCGCGCTCGGCAAGAACCTCCTCGTGGCGTTCATGCCGTGGGAGGGTCACAACTTCGAGGACGCGATCATCCTCAGCCAGAACCTCGTGAAGGACGACGTTCTCTCGTCGATCCACATCGAGGAGTACGAGGTGGATGCCCGCGACACCAAGCTCGGCAAGGAGGAGATCACCCGTGACCTCCCCAACGTCAGCCCGGAGCTGCTGGCCGACCTCGACGAGCGCGGCATCATCCGCATCGGTGCCGAGGTGCGCCCCGGCGACATCCTCGTCGGCAAGGTCACGCCCAAGGGCGAGACCGAGCTGAGCGCCGAGGAGCGCCTGCTGCGCGCGATCTTCAACGAGAAGAGCCGCGAGGTGCGCGACACCTCGCTCAAGGTTCCGCACGGTGAAGAGGGCACGATCATCGCGGTCAAGGAGTTCAACGCCGACAACGACGACGAGCTCGGCTCGGGCGTCAATCAGCGGGTCGTCGTCTACATCGCCCAGAAGCGCAAGATCACCGCGGGCGACAAGCTCGCCGGTCGTCACGGCAACAAGGGCGTCATCTCGAAGATCCTGCCGGTCGAGGACATGCCCTTCCTCGCCGACGGGACCCCGGTCGACATCATCCTCAACCCCCTCGGCATCCCCGGTCGCATGAACTTCGGCCAGGTGCTCGAGACCCACCTCGGCTGGGTCGCCAAGCAGGGCTGGGAGGTCGCGGGCACCCCGAAGTGGGCCGCCACGCTTCCCGACGCAGCCCGCAGCGCGGCGCCCGGCACCAAGGTTGCGACCCCGGTGTTCGACGGGGCGCTCGAGGAGGAGATCGCGGGTCTGCTCGACTCGACGACCAAGACGCGGGATGGCGACCGCCTGATCGACTCCACCGGAAAGACCCGTCTCTTCGACGGTCGCTCCGGCGAGCCGTTCCCGGAGCCCATCTCGGTCGGCTACATGTACATCCTCAAGCTGCACCACCTCGTCGACGACAAGATCCACGCGCGTTCGACGGGCCCGTACTCGATGATCACCCAGCAGCCGCTCGGTGGTAAGGCGCAGTTCGGTGGTCAGCGGTTCGGCGAGATGGAGGTGTGGGCCCTCGAGGCCTACGGTGCCGCCTACGCGCTCCAGGAGCTCCTCACGATCAAGTCGGACGACATCCTCGGCCGCGTCAAGGTCTACGAGGCGATCGTCAAGGGCGAGAACATCCAGGAGCCGGGCATCCCGGAGTCCTTCAAGGTGCTCATCAAGGAGATGCAGTCGCTGTGCCTGAACGTCGAGGTGCTCTCGGCCGACGGCAGCGTCGTCAACCTGCGCGACACGGATGACGAGGTCTTCCGCGCGGCGGAGGAGCTCGGCATCAACATCTCCACGCGGTTCGAGTCCTCGTCGATCGACGAGATCTAGACCTCACCCGCCCCGATCGACTTTTAGCTTTCGAAGAGAGAAGAACAGTGCTCGACGTTCACGCATTTGACGAAATCAAGATCGGCCTCGCGACCGCCGACGACATCCGTCGTTGGTCCCACGGTGAGGTCAAGAAGCCCGAGACCATCAACTACCGCACCCTCAAGCCAGAGAAGGACGGCCTCTTCGGAGAGCAGATCTTCGGACCGAGCCGCGACTGGGAGTGCTCGTGCGGCAAGTACAAGCGCGTGCGCTTCAAGGGCATCGTGTGCGAGCGCTGCGGCGTGGAGGTCACCAAGTCCTCCGTGCGCCGCGAGCGCATGGGCCACATCGAGCTCGCCGCGCCGGTCACGCACATCTGGTACTTCAAGGGTGTGCCCAGCCGTCTGGGCTACCTGCTCGACATGGCGCCGAAGGACCTCGAGAAGGTCATCTACTTCGCCGCGTACATGATCATCTCGGTCGACGAGGAGGGCCGCCACGCCGACCTCGCCGGGCTCGAGAACGAGATCCGTCTCGAGATCAAGACGCTCGAGGGCCAGCGCGATGCCCGCATCGCCGACCGCCTCACCAAGCTCGAGGAGGACCTCGCGGCCCTCGAGGCGGAGGGCGCCAAGAGCGACCAGAAGCGTCGCGTCAAGGACGGCGCCGAGAAGGAGATGGGCCAGGCCCGCAAGTCGTTCGACGAGCAGATCGCCCAGCTCGAGCGCGTGTGGGATGACTTCCGCAACCTCAAGGTTGGCGACCTCAAGCCCGAGGACTCCGTGTTCCAGGAGCTGCAGGACCGCTTCGGGGCCTACTTCGACGCCTACATGGGCGCCGAGGCCATCCAGAAGCGCCTCCAGGCCTTCGACCTCGAGGCCGAGAGCATCGACCTGCACGACCAGATCGCCAACGGCAAGGGCCAGAAGAAGATCCGCGCGATCAAGCGACTGCGCGTGGTCAACTCCTTCCTCCAGACCGGCAACTCGCCGGCCGCCATGGTGCTCGAAGTCGTTCCGGTGATTCCGCCGGAGCTGCGCCCGATGGTGCAGCTGGATGGTGGCCGCTTCGCGACCTCCGACCTCAACGACCTCTACCGTCGAGTGATCAACCGCAACAACCGCCTGCGTCGTCTGCTCGACCTCGGAGCTCCCGAGATCATCGTCAACAACGAGAAGCGGATGCTGCAGGAGGCCGTCGACGCGCTGTTCGACAACGGCCGCCGCGGTCGTCCCGTCACGGGCACCGGCAACCGCGCCCTCAAGTCCCTGAGCGACATGCTCAAGGGCAAGCAGGGCCGGTTCCGCCAGAACCTGCTCGGCAAGCGCGTGGACTACTCGGGCCGTTCGGTCATCATCGTCGGCCCGCAGCTCAAGCTGCACCAGTGCGGTCTGCCCAAGCAGATGGCGCTGGAGCTGTTCAAGCCGTTCGTGATCAAGCGCCTCATCGACCTCAGCCACGCGCAGAACATCAAGAGCGCCAAGCGCATGGTGGAGCGGTCGCGTCCGCAGGTCTGGGACGTGCTCGAGGAGATCATCCGCGAGCGTCCCGTGCTGCTCAACCGCGCGCCCACGCTGCACCGTCTCGGCATCCAGGCCTTCGAGCCCCAGCTGGTCGAGGGCAAGGCCATCCAGCTCCACCCGCTCGTCTGCGCGGCGTTCAACGCCGACTTCGACGGTGACCAGATGGCCGTGCACCTGCCGCTGTCGGTCGAGGCTCAGGCCGAGGCCCGCGTGCTCATGCTCGCGTCGAACAACATCCTCAAGCCGTCGGACGGCCGCCCGGTGACCCTGCCCACGCAGGACATGATCATCGGTCTGCACCACCTGACGACGCTCAAGGAGGGGGCGACCGGCGAGGGCCGCGCGTTCTCGTCGGTGGCCGAGGCGATCCTCGCCCACGACCAGCACACGCTCGACCTCAACGCCAAGGTGCGCATCCGTCTGGAGAACCTGCACTTCGCCGAGGGCGACGCGCCCGAGGGCTTCGTGCAGGGGAAGACGGTGCTTCAGGAGACGACCCTCGGTCGCGCGCTCTTCAATGAGACGCTGCCGGCGGACTACCCCTACATCGAGGCGCTCGCCGACAAGAGCAAGATCTCGGCCATCGTCAACGACCTCGCGGAGCGCTACCCCAAGGTGGAGGTCGCCGCGGCGCTCGACCGGATCAAGGATGCCGGGTTCCACTGGGCGACCCGCTCCGGCGTCACCGTCGCGCTGTCCGACATCGTCACCCCGCCGTCGAAGCCCGAGATCATCGGTCGCTACGAGAAGCAGGCCGCCAAGGTGCAGGACCAGTTCGACAAGGGTCTGACCACCGACGCCGAGCGTCGTCAGGAGCTCATCGAGATCTGGAACAAGGCCACGGCCGAGGTCGCCACGGCGATGCAGGCCAACTTCGCCACCGACAACAACATCAACCGCATGGTGTCGTCGGGTGCTCGCGGTAACTGGATGCAGGTGCGCCAGATCGCCGGTATGCGAGGCCTCGTGTCGAACCCGAAGGGTGAGATCATCCCGCGCCCGATCGTGCACTCCTACAAGGAGGGCCTCACCGTGGCCGAGTACTTCATCTCGACCCACGGCGCGCGCAAGGGTCTGGCCGACACCGCGCTGCGCACGGCCGACTCGGGCTACCTCACGCGTCGTCTCGTGGACGTCTCGCAGGATGTCATCATCCGCGAGGACGACTGCGGCACGTCGAAGGGTCTCGACCTCACGATCGCCGCTCCCGGCGCCGACGGAACGCTCGTGCGTGACGTCAACGTCGAGAACTCGGTCTACGCCCGCAGCCTCGCCGAGGACGCCGTCGACGCCAAGGGCACGGTCATCGCGGCCGCCGGCAGCGACATCGGCGACGTGCTCATCGAGACGCTCATCGCCGCCGGCGTCGAGCAGGTCAAGGTGCGCTCGGTGCTCACGTGCGAGTCCGCGGTCGGCGTCTGCGCCGTCTGCTACGGCCGCTCGCTCGCGACCGGCCTGCTCGTGGACATCGGCGAGGCGGTCGGCATCATCGCCGCCCAGTCGATCGGTGAGCCCGGAACCCAGCTGACGATGCGCACCTTCCACACCGGTGGTGTCGCCTCGGCGGATGACATCACCCAGGGTCTGCCCCGTGTCACCGAGCTGTTCGAGGCGCGCACCCCCAAGGGCGCGTCCCCGATCGCCGAGGCCGCCGGTCGCGTCACCATCGAGGACACGGATCGCGCTCGCCGCATCATCCTGACCCCCGACAACGGTGACGAGCCGATCGCGTACCCGGTGCTGCGTCGCGCCACCCTCCTCATCGAGGATGGCCAGCACGTCGAGCTCGGCCAGAAGTTCCACGTGGGCAACGTGGACCCGAAGGAGGTTCTCCGCGTCAAGGGCGTCCGGGCGGTTCAGCTCGAGATCGTCGACGGCGTGCAGGGCGTCTACCGCTCGCAGGGTGTGCCGATCCACGACAAGCACATCGAGGTCATCGTGCGCCAGATGCTGCGCAAGGTCACGGTCGTCGACCACGGCGACACCGGGCTGCTGCCCGGCGAGCTCGTCGACCGGCTCAAGTACAACGAGCTGAACCGTGCCGCGCTCACCGAGGGCAAGCAGACCGCCTCGGCGCGTCAGGAGGTCATGGGAATCACCAAGGCATCCCTGGCCACCGAGTCGTGGCTGTCGGCCGCGTCGTTCCAGGAGACCACGCGTGTGCTCACGCAGGCCGCCATGGAGGGCAAGTCCGACCCGCTCATGGGGCTCAAGGAGAACGTCATCATCGGCAAGCTCATCCCGGCGGGCACGGGTCTCCCGCGCTACCGCGATGTGTCCGTCGAGGCCACCGACGAGGCCAAGGCGGAGCGCTACCCGAATCGCATCTTCACGGATGACGCGTCGTTCACCGAGGCCGACCTGAGCTTCGTCGACTTCGACAGCTTCAGCTCGGACGACTACACGCCCGGGACATACAACTAAGGTTCCGAAGCGAAGGGCCCGCCACCTCCCGGTGGCGGGCCCTTCGTGCTGCCCCCCAGTGCCGAGAGTGCAGTTCTTGCTGGCACGCCAGAAACTCATGCGCAAGAACTGCACTCTCGGCACGGTGGCGGGCGCGCGGATCGGCGCAGGGTGGCCGGCGCGCGGATCCGGGGCCAGGGGGCGGGATCCGCTCGGTGGGGTGTCGGGCCGGTTACGCGGTGAGCAGCATCCGCAGCGGCCACTCGTCGGTCTCGAGGATCACCTGGGTGGCCTCGCCGTTCGACTCGTTCATGAGGATCGGCGCCATGAGGTTCGCCGACGGGCCGCCCTCGGCGAGGGTCGTGACGACGAGCAGGCGCACGTCCTCCGGCTCGCTCGCGCCGATCGACTCGAGCTGCTGGAGGGAGACCTCCGGGCTGTAGTCGGGCAGGTAGAGCGGGGCGTCGATGACGAAGAGCCGAACGCCCGGATCCCCCGACGCGATCAGCGTGTAGAGCCCGTCGGAATTGTCCACGGGCTCGAAAGCGAAATCGACGAAGGGCGACAGGCCGGGTGGCGGCGCCACGAAGGTCACAGCGCTCATCCGAGGAAGGACATCAGGGTCGGCTGCAGGGACCTGGCGGTCACCGACAGGGCGGTCTGGTAGGCGAGCTCCTGAGTCTTGAGCTCGAGGATGATCTTGGACAGGTTCACGTCTTCCACGTCGGCGCGCTGCGCCTCGAGGAAACCGGACTGCTCCATCGTCAACTCCTTCGTGCGCTCCAGCTGGGCGTAGCGGGCGCCGACGGTGGACTGGGCGCCCGTGATCGCGCTCAGTCTGTCATCGATGGCCGCGAGATGCCCGGCGACAGGCGCGCCGGCGCGCAGGTCGGCGGCGATGGTGTCGATGAGGGTGAAGGCCGACGTGGCGCCGACCCCGAACGCCTGGCTGCCGTCGACATCCACGCGCAGGGTCGTCGTCGGGTTGATCCGGCGCTCGACGGCGCTGCCGGAGACGCCGGTGAACGTGCCGTTGGGCTGGAAGGCGACCCCGGCATCCGAGTTGCCGGCGAAGACGGTGCGACCGGCGTACTGGGCGTTCGCCGCGCGCATGAGCTCGGGCTTGAGGGTGTCGAGCTCGGTCGCGATCGCCTCGCGGGCGGCAGGCGACAGGGAGCCGTTGGCACCCTGCACGACGAGGTCGCGCACGCGCTGGAGCGTGTCGGTGGCGTCGGAGAGCGACGAGTCGGCGACCGTGAGCCAGCCGAGGCCGTCGGTCACGTTGATGCCGTACTGGGCCAGCGCACGCTGTTCGCCCCGGATGCGCATCGATTCGGCAGCACCCTGCGGGTCGTCGGAGGGCTTGCTGATCGCCTTCTGGGTTCCGGCCTGATTCTGCAGCTCGGCGAGGCTGGCCCGCGCGGACTGAAGGTTCTGCTGGCTGGACGCCAGCAGGGTCTGGTTGGTGATCCTGGTGATCATGGCTATCTCCCTACGAGCCCGGTGCGGTTGATGAGCACGTCGAGCATTTCGTCGATGGCGGTGAGAACGCGAGCAGCGCCCTGGTAGGCGTGCTGGAACGTGAGCAGGTTGGCGGTCTCCTCGTCGAGGTCGACGCCGGTCTGCGAGGCCTGGAGCGCCGCCGCGGACGACAGCGCACTCCCCGTGACGTTCTGCTGGTCGGTGGCCCGCCGGGCGGCGATGCCGACACTGACGACGAACGTCGACCACGCGGCATCCGGCCCGGTGTCCGTCAGGCCGAGCGAGGCGATCGCGTCGGCGGTGCCGCCGCTCGCGCCGCCCGCGCCGGGGATGCCGGTGGCGATCTCCGAGGCGTCCGTCGGCACGATCCCGAGGCCGAGGGCCGCGGGCACGCCGGGGGCGAGGGAGAAGAAGTTGAGGCCCGTCGTGCCGCTCGGCGTCGCGCCGGAGGTGTGCACGGCATTGACGGCAGTGGCCAGTTGCGTCGCGAGCGCGTCGTAGGTCGCCGCGGCCTGCGCGAAGGGACCAGACGCCCCGGTCGAGAGGGCGGCGAGCCCGGCGGCCAGACGACCGCCCTCGACCCCGGCGGAGACGCCCGGGTTCGAGGACCACGCCACGACGACAGGGGCTCCCGCGGCATCCGCGAAGCGCGTGGCCCCGGACACCTCGAGGGCGTGCGCGTGCTTTCCCTCGACGAGGGGGTTGCCGCCGACCATCACGCTCGCAGTGCCGTCGTTCTGGAGAACGACGGACGCGCCCGTCAGGGTGGCGAGGCGGGTCGTGAGCAGGGTGCGGGCATCGAGGATCTCGTTGGCCGTGCCGCCGGCGGCGGTCACCTGGCGAATCTGGTCGTTGAGCTGCGCCACCTGGCCGGCGAGCGTGTTGATCTCCTGCACCGTGCCCGCGACCTGGGTGCGCACCGTCGACCACTGGCCGGTCGTCTCGCTGTAGCCCTGGGCGATCCGGCCCGCGAGGGTCTGAGCGGACTCGAGGAGCACGCCCCCGGCCGAGGTGTCACCGGGGTGGTTGGCCATGTTCTGCCACGACGACCAGAAGTCGCTGAGCACCGCGGCCAGGCCGTTGCTTCCGGGTTCCCGGAGGGAGTTCTCGATCCCGTCCATCACCTGCGCGGTGACCTGGGCATAGCCGGAGGAGGCCGACGCGGTGCTCACGCGGGCATCGGCGAGAGCATCCCCGAGGCGGGCGATCCCCGTGACGCTGACCCCTTGGCCCGAGCGGATCGCGCTGTCGAGGGGTCCCGCGGCGGCGAGGGCCGGATTCGATGCGGTCAGGACGCGCTGGCGGGTGTAGCCCTCGGTCGCGGAGTTCGCGATGTTCTGGCCCACCGTATCCATGCCGGCGCGCGCGGCGACGAGTCCCGTCCACGCGACGCTGATGCCTCCGAAGGTGCTCATGGTCTACAGCTCGTCGTCGAAGAATCGGGCCCGCTGCGGGGCGGTGCCGTTGCTCGTCCCGGTCGCATCGTAGGTGCCGCCGCCATCGGTGCTGAACTGGGCGAGCGTCTCCTGGGCGGAGCGGCTCGCGGCACGCAAAAAGGTGAGGTTCGAGTCGCGCAGCGCGGCGATCGCGCTGGCGAGTTCGCTCAACGCCAGCAGGTGGCTCGTGAAGTTGTCCTTCCAGGCCGCGCTCGGGGCGTGGCTGATGAGTTCGCGCAGCGTGGCATCCTCGTTGGATCCCCACTCGAGGGCGACGGCGGCCACTTCGATGGAGCGTTCGAGCGCGGATTGCCGCAGCCGATCGAGCACCTGCTCGACCTCGCGCGTCGCGAACGGGAGCCAGCGGGTCTTGCCTGCGGTGAGCAGAAGCTGCTCCTCCTCGAGCTTGAACAGGAGGAGTTCCAGCAGCTCGCGTTCGCGCCAGAGCACGGCGGAGAGTTCATGAACGCCCATGAGTGCGGCTTCTCCTTCCGGCCGGTCGCGGTCCACCGCACCGGTGTGCTCGATCTTCGCATAAGGGGGTGAACTGGCCATGCTTCTCACTGTCGGCGGCCGCGCGCGCCCCGTAAGCAGACGCCGGCAAGTCGCGCCCCCCGTTCACGTCACACCCACAGTGGGGGCTGTACCCCTCACCCGGCCGCGACAGGATGGTGCTTACCGGAACGGCGTTCCCCGACCCCCGCCACCCGCAGCTCCCCCCCGAGCGAACCGCACCGACTGTCGTCGGCGCGGGACCGGAAGTGCTCCATATCCTCTGGGGGGATCCCACGTGAATCGTCAGCAGCGCAACGCGCTTGTTCTCGAGAACCTGCCGCTGGTCGGCTATCTGGTCCGCGACCTCTGCGCCCGTGCCACCCACCTCTCGCGTGACGACCTGGCCTCGGCCGGTGCGATCGCGCTCATCACCGCCGCCGAGAGCTTCGACCCGGAGCTGGGCGTGCCGTTCGGTGCCTTCGCCCGCCGCCGTATCATCGGCGCGTTCGCGGACACGATGCGCACCGACGACTGGGCCACCCGCACGGTTCGCCGGCGCATCCGCGAGACGCTGTCCGTGCAGGAGACGCTCATCGCCTCCCTCGGCCGCACCCCCACGATCGACGAGATCGCCTCGACCCTCGGTGTCGACCGCCAGACGGCGACGGATGCCATGGCCGATGCCTCGCGCACCGTGAGCCACCTCGACGAGAGCGCCGCCGACTTCATCCCCGCTGACACCGCCACCCCCGAGGAGGCCGTGATGACGAGCGAGCGCAGCGTGTTCGTGCGCTCGGCCGTCACCGCTCTCCCCGAGGACATGCGCTACATCATCGAGCAGATCTACTTCGAGGAGCGCACGGTCAAGGAGATCGCCGAGGAACTCGGCATCACCCACTCCGCCGTGTCCCAGAAGCGGGCCGAGGCCGTGCGCCTCATCCGTGACGGCCTCACCACGCACTACGCCGAGGATGACAACGCGCCGGCCACCGCCGAAGCGCGCATCGCACCGGCGCGCCGTGCCGCCTACCTGGCGCGCGTCGCCGAGTACGCGAAGGCGGGAATGGTCTCTGCGATGAACGAGGAGAGCTGGGCGAGCTCAGCGGCCTCATGAGACGTGAAGAAAAAACTTCGAGGCGCTGCTAACGCGTTTCGAGGATCGAACCGAAAGTTCGAAGTGCCGGACCACGGATGGGCCGGAGCACGAACCCAATCATGGAGGAATACATCATGGGTATGCAGATCAACACCAACATTGCGGCGAACAACTCGTACCGCAACCTCACCAACACGCAGAACGACCTCTCCAAGTCACTCGAGAAGCTCTCGAGCGGCATGCGCATCAACCGCGCTGCCGACGACGCGGCCGGTCTGGCCATCTCCGAGAGCCTGAAGGGGCAGGAGGGTGGCCTCACCGTCGCCTCCCGCAACGCTCAGGACGGCATCAGCGTCATCCAGACGGCTGAAGGTTCGCTCTCCGAGGTGCACTCGATTCTGCAGCGCATCCGCGACCTCGCGGTTCAGGCCGGCAACGACTCGAACAACGCGAACTCGCGCGCGGCGATCACCACCGAGGTTTCGTCCCTGACGACGGAGCTGTCCCGCATCGCGGACGGCACCGCCTTCAACGGAACCAAGCTGCTCGACGGCTCCAACTCGTCGCTGAGCTTCCAGGTGGGGGCCAACGGCGATGCCGCCAGCCAGATCGCAGTGGACCTCTCGGGTGCCAACATCAAGGGTCTTGCGAGCGCACTGACCGTCGGCGCTGCCGGCGCGAAGATCGCGGTCAACACCCCGACGGCGGTCACCGGTGCGCAGGCGTTCTCCATCACGAACGGCACCACGACGTCGACCGTGAGCGTCACGCTCGGCTCCGCCGGCACCTACAACACGGTGCAGGATGTGGCCAACGCCCTCAACGCGAACACCGGATTTGCGTCCGCTCTGACCGCGTCGGTCGACAGCACCAACAAGCTGACGGTCACCGCCCTCAACGGCGGAACGGTCGTCGGTGGCGCGACCGCCGGTACCCACGCTTCGGCTGGTACCGGTCTCGGTGTGAGCGTTGCCGGTTCCGCCGGTGCGCTCGACTTCTCCACCGCGGCTGGCGCCGCGGCGGCTATCACCAACGTCGACGCGCAGATCACGTCGGTCTCGACCGCTCGTGCCGAGCTCGGTGCTTCGCAGAACCGGTTCGAGTCCGTGATCCGCAACCTGGCCGTCTACAAGGAGAACATCGCCGCGGCCGGATCGCGTATCCGTGACACGGACATGGCCTCCGAGATGGTCAAGTTCACCCGCGCGAACATCCTGTCGCAGGCCGGCACCGCGATGCTCGCTCAGGCGAACCAGTCGAACCAGGGTGTGCTGCAGCTCCTGCGCTAATCCCGTCCGACCAGGGGCGCATCGCCCGGGAGGGCTGTCGGTAGATCTGAACCGTCAGCCGACACCCTCCCGGGCATGCGCTTCCTGCCATTGACCATCCACTCTCACCGAGGAAGGAGCCCAGCACATGTCACTCGCCATCGACGGCCTTGTCTCAGGGCTCGACACGACCTCGCTCATCAACTCGCTCATGCAGATCGAGGCAGCGCCCCAGACGCTGCTCAAGAACCGCATGTCGTCCACGAACACTCTCGTCACGGCGCTCCAGAGCCTCAACAGCTCCGTCGCCGCCCTCGCCACGAAGGCGACCGCCGCGGCCAAGCCCGAGACGAGCAACCTCTTCACCGCCACGTCGAGCGCCCCGAGCGTCACGGTCACCGCGTCGAGCGGTGCGGATGCCGGCCGTATCGACCTGCGGGTCGCGAGCGTCGCCGCCGCCCAGGTCTCGGTCTCCGCCGCGATGACCGTGTGGCCCGACAGCCCCGCCACGTTCACGATCGTCGCGTCCGATGGCACGAAGACCGAACTCACGGCCGCATCGACCGCCCTCGCCGACATCGTCGACCGGATCAACGGCGCGGATGCCGGCGTGCGCGCCGTACGCGTCGCCGCCGGCACCGACTCCGGCGGCGCCCCCCTCTACCGACTTCAGTTCACCTCGACCGAGACGGGTGCCGACGGCGCCTTCTCGGTCTACCGGGGCACCGCGGCCGACGTCACCGCCAACACCGCGACCAATCTGCTCACCTCGCCGGGGGCCGCCACCGTCACGACGGCATCCAACGCCTCGGTCACCCTGTGGGCGGGCACGCCGGCCGAGCAGACGATCTCGAGCAGCACCAACTCGTTCAGCGAGCTGCTGCCCGGGGTCACCGTCACGGTGTCGGCCGTCGAGTCGTCTCCCGTCGCGATCACCGTCGCCCGCAACAGCGCCGGGGTCGCGTCGGTCGCGTCCGGCCTCGTCGACAGCATCAAGGCCACTATCGGCTTCATCAGTCAGCTCAGCGCCGTGTCCACGAGCAGCGCGTCGGGTACCGCCAAGACCACCGCCGGCATCTTCACGGGCAACAGCACGGTGCGCGACGTGTCATCCAAGGTCCTCTCGGCCGCGACTGCCCCGGTGGACGGCCGCAGCCCGAGTGAGATCGGGATCTCGATCACCAAGGACGGCACCGTCGCCTGGGATACCACCAAGTTCAGCGCGGCCTATGCCGCCGACCCCGAGGCGACCTCGGCGATGATGCGGACGATCGCCGACCGGGTGGCCGACGCCGCCACCGCCGCGTCAGACAAGTTCTCCGGATCGATCTCAACCCTCATCGCGGGTCAGCAGTCGTCGCTGCGCACGATCAACGAGCAGATCACCCAGTGGGATGACCGGCTCGCGACGCGGCGCACCACCCTGGAGAACATCTACTCCGCGCTCGAGGTGCGCATGTCCGCCCTCCAGTCCCAGTCCAGCTGGCTCACCTCGCAGCTGGCCGGCCTCAGCAGCAGCACCTCGACGGGAGCATGACCATGACGATGCAGATGGATGCCCGCACCGCTCGCTCGCTCTACAACCGCGACGCGATCCTCTCGGCCTCGCCCAGTCGACTGCTCACGATGCTCTTCGACCGGCTGCTTCTCGACCTCCAGCAGGCCGAGGCGGCGCAGCTGGAGCAGGACTTCCCGCGGGCCTCTCCGTTCCTTCTCCACGCTCAGGCGATCGTCGCCGAGCTCACCGGAACGCTCGACGTGGAGCGCTGGGACGGCGGCCAGGACCTGCTCGCGATCTACCTCTTCTCCTCGACCAAGCTCGTAAGCGCCAACATCGATCGCGATGTCGCTCGCACGCGCGAGGTCATCTCCCTCATGGAGCCGCTGCGCCAGACCTGGCACGAGGCCGCCGCGCAGCTCGCGGCCGAGCGTGCCGGCGCTGCGCCCCAGACCGAGGGTGTGCTCGGCTTTGCCTGATTACGAGGAGCAGTTCCGCGCGTGGGGCGTCGTCATCCGCGAGCTCGAGGCCGATCTGGCCCGCCTGGAAGCCGATGACGACGCGCTCGATGGGCGCCTGATCTCGGCCGACTGGTCGCCGCCGACGGTGGGTCCTCTCCCGCCCGAGTACGCGAGCACCGTCGTGCGCCTCATCGATGCTCAGCGGGTCGCCCTGGAGCGTCTCGCGGCACGCCAGCGCACGGTGGCCGACCATCTCGGAGCGGTGCGGGCCGCCGGATCCACGCAGGAGCCCACGGGTGCGCGATACCTCGACCTCGAGGGCTGATCAGCACCTTTTTCCTCGGCAACTGCTAACGAACCGACGCTGACCGCCGATAGCTAGGACCGAGCACGGATTGCTCATCCTTGAGGCCACGGATCGGCCGTACCGACCACTCGTACGGAACAGGTCCGCCATGTTCACCACGATCACCCTCACGGCACTCACCAGTGCCATGGACGGCCTTGCCGCGCGTCAGCGCGCGATCGCGAACAACATCGCCAACGTCAACACGGTCGGCTACCTCGCCCAGCGCGTGACCTTCGAGGATGAGCTCGCCGCCTCCGTCAATCAGGGCTCCGGCGTCGTCGCGCCGAAGACCCAGCGCTCGCTCGAGCCCACCCAGCTCAACGGCAACAACGTCAACATCGACACCGAGACCCTCTCGAACATCGACACCGTGCTGCGATTCCAGTTCGCCGCGAACGCTGCTGACGCCACCTTCGCGCGCACCCGCGCCGCCCTGAGGACCAACTGATGACCTTCGACGCGATCGGGATCGCGGGCTCCGCGCTCACCGTGCACCGCAAGTGGCTGGATGCCGTCTCCGACAACATCGCCAACGTCAACACCGTGCGCCCCACCTCGGAAGCCGCATTCCAGGCGCGGTTCGTCGAGGCGCAGGCCGGCGAGGGCACCACCGGCGTGCACGTCACCGGCATCCAGTACAGCAGCGCCGAGGGCCGCATGGTCTACGAACCCAACCACCCCCTCGCCGATGCCGAGGGCTACGTGCGCTACCCCGAGATCGACCTCGCCTCGCAGATGGGCTACCTGATCATGGCGCAGCGCGGCTACCAGGCCAACGCCGCCGTGGTCGATCGGGCCCGGGACATGTACACCGCCGCCATCCAGATCGGAAGCCGCTGATGCCTCTGCCCGTCGCTGCCGTTCAGGCGGTCACGCCCACGAGCTACCTCTCCCCGTCCGCGTCGGTCGCGCCGAGCACGAGCGGTGCCGACTTCGGTTCGGCGTTGACGGATGCCGTCAACATGATGCAGTCCCAGCAGGCGGAATCCGACACCCTCGCCGTCAAGGCGGTCACCGGTGACCTCACCGACATCCACCGGGCGACCCTCGCCGCCACTCGCGCGCAGGTGACCCTCGAGGTCGTCGCCGCGGTCCGCAACAAGGGCGTCGACGCCTTCAACGAGATCATGAGGATGCAGGCCTGATGCCCAACTCTGTCACTTCCGCCTTCGGACGGATCGTCAACGCCCTCCGGGAGTTCTCCGTCGCCCAGCGCACGCTCGCGCTCATCGGCGTCGCCGTGCTCATCGTGGGGTCGATCGCTCTGGGCGCCTGGCTCACCCGCTCCACCTACTCGCCGCTCTTCACGGGCCTCGGCGGGTCGGACGCCAGCGCGATCGTCGACCAGCTCGACGCGAACGGCGTTCCGTACCAGCTCTCCGACGGCGGGGCGACGATCATGGTCCCCGACACCGAGGTCAACGGCGCCCGCCTCAACGCCGCGGCCGCGGGCCTGCCCAGCCTCGACTCGGGCGGCTACTCCCTGCTCGACACGATGGGTGTCACGGCGTCCGAGTTCCAGCAGTCGGTCACCTACAAGCGCGCGATCGAGGGCGAGCTCGCCTCGACCATCGGCTCGATCGAGGGCGTGAGCCAGGCCTCGGTGCAGCTCGCCATCCCCAAGGAGAGCGTCTTCACGTCCGAGAAGAACGACCCGACCGCCTCCGTGTTCATCCAGACCGCCGCCGGCGCCACGCTCACGACCGACCAGGTGCAGGCGATCACCCACCTCACCGCCGCGGCGGTCGATGGCCTGACGCCCGAGAACGTCGCCGTGATCTCCGCCGACGGCACCGTGCTCTCCGCCGTCGGGACCGGAGCCACCGGCACGACGGACCAGCAGGCCTCCACCTACGAGGACCGCGTGCGCAGCTCGGTGCAGGCGATGCTCGATCAGGTCGTCGGTGCGGGCAACGCGACCGTGGTGGTCGCGGCCGACATGAGCCTGTCGTCGGCCCAGCGGGTGGAGGAGACCTTCACCGCCCCCGAGGGCGACCCGACGCTGAGCGAATCCACCTCGACCCAGAACTTCACGGGAACCGGCGGCGCCGCGGGCGGCGTGCTCGGCCCCGACAACATCGCGGTGCCGACCGGCACCGGCACGGGCGACGGCACCTACACGTCCGACACGGCCACCAAGAACAACGCGATCAACAAGGTGACCGAGACCACGACCATCCCGGCCGGCCAGGTGACGCGTCAGACGATCTCGGTCGCCGTCAACTCCGACGTCGTCACCTCGATGGATGCCGCGACCATCCGCGGACTCGTCGAGGCCGCGGCCGGCGTCGACACCGCGCGCGGCGACGCCGTTCAGGTCGAACTCGTCTCCTTCACGAAGCCGGATGCCACGGAGGCCGCCGCCGCGCTCGCGGCCGCCGCCGCCCAGGAGCAGCAGAACAACATCGTCAAGATCATCACGACCGCGGTTCCGTTCGTCGGCGTCGCGCTCGTGCTGATCATCCTGCTGAGCGCCTTCCGCGGCAAGCGCCGCAAGAAGGGCGAGGAGGAGCTCGACCTCGGGGCGTTCGCGGCCTCGCGCGAGTCGATGGAGGCCACGGCGCTCGCCGTCGCCGCTGCCGCCGCGAACCTCCCGATCGAACCGGCGGCACCGCCCGCGGCCGCCACTGCCGCCGCCCCGCCGGCCCTGCCGGGGGATGGCGCGGAGAACGAGACCGGCGGCATCGACCGGATGCGCCTCGAGATCGACAACCTCGCCGCGGTCAGCCCCGAGCGCACCGCCGACTACCTCCGCGGGCTCATGGATGATCGGACCCGCGCATGAGCGGTCTCACCGGCGTGGAGAAGGCCGCCCTCGTCATCATGACGATGTCGCAGGATCGTGCAGCCGAGGTGATGCGGCAGTTCAACGAGGCCGAGGTGGAGGAGCTCGCCGCCGAGATCATGCGGCTGCGCTCGGTCGACCCGGCCGTGGCGGATGCCGCGATCGCCGAGTTCCACGCTCGCACCCGCGCCGGTCGCTCCCGCGCCCGCGGTGGTCGTGACGCCGCGGCGTCGCTGCTCGAGCTGTCATTCGGCCAGGAGAAGGCCGCCGGTCTGCTCGACCGGGCGACGACGGCCGTCGGCGGCAGCCCCTTCGAGTTCCTCGAGGGCGCCGATCCGGCGGTCCTCTCGCACCAGCTCGAGAACGAACTCGTGCCGACGATCGCGATGGTGCTCGCCCACCTCAGCGCCGACCAGGGTTCGGCGGTGTTCGGTGGTTTCGACATCGGCGTGCGCGCCGACATCGCCCAGTCGATCGCCTCGATGCGCATCCCGGATCCGGCGACGGTGGAGACCGTGGCCGAGTCCCTCCGGTCGATGTCGCGGTCGAGCTCCAAGGCCACCCCCCGCGAGCAGCCGGGGATCTCGGGCGGCGTCCAGCCGCTCGTCGCGATCATCAGTCGGTCGGATGTCTCGGCCGAGCACGACCTGCTCGACGCCCTCGACGCCCTCGACCCGGCGCTGGCCACCGAGGTGCGATCGCAGATGCTCGGCTTCACCGACATCGTCAAGCTCGAGGCCCGTGACGTGCAGCAGGTCATCCGCGGGATCGATGCCTCCGTGCTGGCGATCGCAATCAAGACGGCGGCACCCGAGATCACCGAGGTCATCCGGGCCAACATGTCCGAGCGCAACCGCGAGCTGCTCGACACCGAGCTCGAGCTCGTCGGCAAGCTGCGCAAGAACCAGATCATCGAGGCGCAGGCCCCGATCGTCAAGGCGATGCGCGAGCTCGCCGCGCAGGGCCATCTCCTGATGCGCACCGAGGGCGAAGGGGAGGACGAGGATGTCGCCTGAGTTCGCGTTCTCGCCGCTGAGCTACCCGGCCGTCGCCTCCTCCGTTCCGGACGAGGCCCACGATCGCGCCACCGTGCGCGGGCACGCCGCCGGCTACGCGGCCGGGCGCGCCCAGGCCGAGGCGGAGATCGAGGGTCTCCGCGGGTCGATCGAGACCGAGCGCCTCGCCTGGGCCGAGCAGGCCCGGGTGGAGCTCGACCTCGCGCTGCGCTCTCTGTCGGAGGCGGCCGCGCAACTGCGCGAGCGTGAGCTGCCGCTGCTGGCTTCCGTCGATGCCGCGCTCGCGGGTGCTGCGATCGAGCTCGCCGAGGCCATCGTCGGCCACGAACTCGCCCAGACCGGAGTCGGCGCCCCGGCGGCCCTCCGCCGCGCCCTCGCGCAGGCCGGCCAGGAGCCGGCGACCGCCGTGCGGCTCCACCCGGCGGACCTCGAGGTCGTGCGCACCGCGGGCGGCCCCTTCGCGGAGCTGCCCCTCGTTCCCGACCCCACCCTGGCTCGCGGCGACGCCGTCGTCGAACTCGCCCACGGATTCGTGGACGCCCGGATCGGGGCCACCCTCGCGCGCCTGCGCGCCACCCTGCGGGAGGCACAGCCGTGACCATCGAACTCGTCCACCGCCCGGCGCCGCTCGACGCCCTCCTCGACGCGGCGCGCCCCGAGCGCGTCGGTCAGGTGAGCTCCGTCGCGGGGCTGCGCATCGACATCCGCGGTCTCGACGCCAGCATCGGCGACATCGTGCTCATCGGCGACGAGAACCCGGCGCGCGCCGAGGTGGTCGCCGTCGCCACGGGCGTCGTCACGGCGATGGCGCTCGACGCGCTCGACAGCCTCTCGGCCGGCACGCCGGCGCGAACCCACCATGGCCGGATGCTCGTGCCCGTCGGTCGCGGCTTGCTCGGTCGCGTGCTCGACGCCACCGGCGAGCCGATAGACGGCAAAGGACCCCTCGAGATCGACTCCTTCGTCACCGTGGACAACGCGGTGCCCTCGGCTCTCGATCGGGCCCGCATCGACCTCCCGCTCACCCTGGGCGTGCGCGTGCTCGACACGCTCACCACGGTGGGACGCGGCCAGCGAATGGGCCTGTTCGCCGGCTCGGGCGTCGGCAAGTCGTCCCTGATGTCCATGGTGGCGCGCGGCACCAATGCCGAGGTCTCCGTGATCGCCCTCATCGGCGAGCGCGGCCGTGAGGTGCGCGAGTTCCTCGAGGACGACCTCGGCCCGGACGGGCTCGCCCGCTCCGTCGTGATCGTCTCGACCGCCGACCAGCCCGCCCTGCTGCGCGTGCGCGCCGCCTTCACCGCCACGCGCATCGCCGAGTCGTTCCGCGACACCGGTTCCCACGTCATGCTCATGATGGATTCGCTCACCCGCGTCGCCTTCGCCCAGCGCGAGATCGGCCTCTCGGTCGGCGAGCCCCCCGCCACCCGCGGCTACCCGCCGTCGGTGTTCGGCCTGCTCGGTCGTCTGCTCGAGCGCGCCGGCACGGCCGAGTCCGGCTCCATCACGGGCCTGTACACCGTGCTCGTCGAGGGCGACGACCACAACGAACCCATCGCGGATGCCGCCCGCTCGATCCTCGACGGCCACGTCGTGCTCGACCGCAAGCTCGCCCTCGCGGGGCACTTCCCCGCCGTCGATGCGCTCGCCTCCGTCTCGCGGGTCGCCTCCCGCGTCACGAGTCCGGAGCAGCGGCACACCTCGCAGGGTCTGCGCCGCGTGCTCGCCGCCCGCCGGAGCGCCCAGGATCTGCTCGATGTGGGCGCCTACCAGCGCGGATCGAATCCGCTCGTGGATGCCGCCGTCGATCACGACCAGGCGATCAGCGACTTCCTCCGCCAGCCGGTGGAGAACACGGTCACCGCCGAGGAGTCCTGGGGGGCGCTCACGCGCCTCGTCGATGCCCTCGACGCGACGATCGAGGGAGGTCACTCATGAGTGCGTTCAGTCTGACCGGGCTGCTGCGACTTCGGCAGCTCCAGGAGGATCTCGCCGCCGAGAGCGTCAACGCCGCCCGCCAGCGCGAGGCGATCGGGGTGGCCCGCAGCCGTCGCATCCGGCACGAGCTCTCCCACACCTCCGTGGACTCGGAGTCCTATCTGTCGCTCTCCTCGATCGCGGCGGCGCGGGCATCCACCGCAACGCTGCTCGAGGAGCTCTCCGAGGTCGACCGGCTGAATCAGGCCGAGGTCGAGCGCGCCGCCGACCGCCATGCCACCGCGCACCGCGCCAAGAAGGGCATCGAGAAGCTCGAGACCCGTTTCGAGGAGGCGCGCGTGGCCGAGGAGCTGCGCGCCGAGCAGTACGTGCTCGACGACCTCTCCGCCCGCACCTGGCACGCCGCGCGACAGGAGGAGTCGTGAGCATCCCCAACCTGCAGGCCATCCAGCAGAACCTGGCGCTGATGACCCTGCCGTCCGGCGCGTCGAAGCCGTCGGCGACCTCGACGGTCAACGCGGATCTCTTCGCCCGTCTCCTTTCCGCCCAGACCGCGGAGCCGGTCCGAGCGGCGACGAGCGGGCAGGACATCGCGACGGCCGCGGAGAAGTACCTCGGGGTCCCCTATGTGCTCGGGGGAGAGGATGCCTCCGGCATCGACTGCTCCGGACTCGTGCAGCGCAGCCTCGCCGACCTCGGCATCGATGCGCCGCGCCTCGTCTCCGGCCAGTCCCGCATCGGCACCGAGGTGCCGTCGCTCGCGCAGGCGAAGCCCGGTGACCTCATCGTGCTCGACGGCGGCGAGCACATCGTGATCTACGTGGGTGACGGCAAGGTCATCCACGCCCCCGAGCCCGGCCGCAAGGTCGAGATCAAGCCGGCCTGGTTCGACGACAGCGAGATCGTCACGATCCGCCGTGTCGCCCCCGAGGCCGCCCCCACCCCCGCGGTGGACCAGGCCACGATCACCTCCCTGCTGAGCGGCATGGCTCAGCTCTCGCTCGGATCCACCTCGTCCGGCGGCGTCGCCGCCTCGCTCAACGAACTCATCGCCGCTCAGTCGGCCCTGCTCAACCGGAGTGCTCTGTGATGCCTGCCCCGATCGCCGCCCCTGCCGCCCCGGTCGCCGCCGCGCGACCCACCGCGACCGACTCGGGCGACGCCGACCGCTTCTCCGAGGAGCTCGCCGCGGCGAGCTCGCAGCTCGAGACGACCCCCGAGGCGAGCCCGACGGCCGCCACGGCGCCCGCCGAGGAGTCGCCCGCGACCCCGGACGCGCCCGTCGTCGCCCCGCTCGCCGCCGATCTCGCCGCGGCCCTCGTCGCCGGCGCGACGATCACCGCGGCGGCGCTCGCCGCGGCAACGGCTCTCACCGCGGAGCCCACGGGCCCGGGAGCCACCGCGGCGCCGGAGACCGCACCCGCGGCGTCGGTGCCGGATGCCGCCGTGGTCGCGGCGCCGATCATCCCTCTTCCTGTCGCCGGGCCCGAGGCCACGGCCCCCACCGACCCGGCTGCGCTGCCGACCTTGGACGTCGCTGGTGCTGCGACGCCGAACCCGGACCTCGTCGAGCCAGCGAAGGACGAGACCGCCGCCGACCCGGCCGAGGCGAGCACCGAGGCGAGCGCCGATGCAAGCACCGAGTCGCCCGCCGCCCCCGTCGCGCTCCCGGTGCCGACCGCTCCCGCCGCGCCCGTCGTGCCCCCGTTCGGCATCGCGAACGCGACCGGCGAGCCGTCGCTGCCGACTCAGGCCTCTGCCTCCGCCTCCGACTCGTCGGTGGCGACCGTGACCGGTGCCGCTGCGGCGCCCGAATCGCCGGCCACGCTCGCCCCCGTCGTCCTTCCCGCCGCGGTGCCGACCACCGCTCCGACCGCGACCACGCCGGTCCAGGCCCCGGCGGTGCCGGCGCGGGCCGAGGCCGCGGCACTCGTGCCCCAGCTCGTGCGACCGCTCCAGAGCCTGCGCTCGGCGGGCGACGGAAACCACGTGCTCACGATCAGCGTCACCCCCGAGACCCTCGGGCCGGTCACGGTGCGGGCGCACGTCTCCGGCGACCACGTGCGGATCGAGCTCGTCGCGCCGACCGATCAGGCGCGCGATGCGCTCCGGTCGATCCTGACCGACCTGCGTCGCGACCTCGCCCAGGGCGCCTCCAGCCAGCCGCAGAGCTTCAGCCTCGACCTGTCGAGCGGCGGTGGTTCCGGCGCCGACCGCGGAACGGCGGCCGAGCGGGGCGAGCGGTCGAGGCCCGAGTTCACCGCGAGTGCCGCACCCGCGGCATCCGACCGCGCCGAACGGCCCCGCGGGGCCGATTCCCTCCTCGACGTGCTCGCCTGAGCACCCGACCCACCAGGAGAACCCATGACTATCAGTTCGATCGTCGCCGCGAGCGGCGGCACGGGCAGCGTCACCACGACGCCCGTGAAGTCCCCCAAGCAGACGATGGACAGCGAGATGTTCCTCCAGCTGCTCGTCACCCAGCTGCGCTCGCAGGACCCGAGCTCGCCCATGGACACCAACGCCATGATGACCCAGACCACGCAGCTGGCCAGCATGGAGCAGCTGACGACCATGACGGGCCTCTCCGAGGAGAACTTCTCCCTGCAGATGCGCATCGCCGCCGCCGGGATGATCGGCAAGCAGATCACGTACACCGGCGCCGACGGGGCCGAGCGCACGGGCACTGCGACCGCGGTGTCGTTCGCCGACAAGGTCCCCACCGTGACCGTCAACGGCACCCCCATCCGACTCGATGCCATCGCCGGCGTCAGCTCGACCAGCTAGTTCTTCACCCCAACCGAAAGGCACACCATGCTCCGCGCTCTCTACTCCGCGATCTCGGGTCTGCGGTCGCACCAGACCATGCTCGACGTGACCGGCAACAACATCGCCAACGTCAACACGACCGGCTTCAAGTCGTCGGCCACGCAGTTCCAGGACACCCTGTCGCAGCTCACCAAGGGTGCCTCGGGTCCGCAGGACGGATCGGGTGGATCGAACCCGGCTCAGATCGGTCTCGGCGTGCAGGTCGCGGCGATCTCGACGAACTTCTCCCAGGGCTCCGCCCAGGCCACCGGCCGGGCGACGGACATGATGATCTCCGGAGACGGATTCTTCACCGTTCAGTCCGGCGGGGAGAACCTCTACACCCGCGCCGGGTCGTTCTCCTTCGACGCCGGCGGTCGGCTCGTCACCCCGGACGGCTCGCTCGTTCAGGGCTGGACCGCCGTCAACGGGGTGATCCCGCCCGGCAACCCGGTGGGTCAGATCGGCAACATCACGCTCCCGCAGAACCAGGTGGCCCCGGCCGTCGCGACCACGCTCGCGTCGATCACGGGCAACCTGCCCAACGAGTCGGCCGTCGGTGAGAGCTTCGTGCGCAACATCTCGGTCTACGACGCCACGGGCGCCACCCGCAACCTCGCCTTCACCTTCACGCGCACCGCGGGCGGGTGGAATGCCGCCGCGACGGATGGCGCGGCGAGCGCATCGACCTCACTCGTCTTCACCGCGGGGGCCCTCACCTCGGGCGGCTCGATGACCGTCGGCGGTGTCGCCGTCGACTTCTCCGGACTCAGCGGCTACGCCGGACTTTCGACCGTCGCGGCGACCCGCCAGGACGGCCGCGAGCCGGGCACCCTGCAGTCGTTCTCCCTCTCCAAGGACGGCACGCTGATCGGGTCGTTCTCCAACGGAGCGACGGAGCCGATCGCGCGCGTGGCACTCGCGAAGTTCGTCAACCCGGGCGGCCTCGAGAAGACCGGGTCGTCCACGTACCGGGCGTCGATCAACTCGGGCGACATCACCTACGGCACCGCGTCCATCGGCGGTTTCGGTGCCCTCAGCGGCGGATCGCTCGAGATGTCGAACGTCGACCTCTCGCAGGAGTTCACCAACCTCATCGTGGCCCAGCGCGGCTTCCAGGCCAACGCCCGCATCATCACGACCTCCGACGAGGTGCTCCAGGAGCTGACGAATCTGAAGCGGTAATCACCACTAACGGATCCGCGCCGGCGGCCGACAGTCTGGGACAGGAAGATGGTCCCGCTGTGGGCCGCCGGTTTTCGAATGGATTCGAAGGACTCACCATGATCGTCGTCACACGACTCAATGACACGCGTTTCGCGGTCAACCCGGACCTCATCGAGCGCATCCAGGAGAGTCCGGATACGACCCTCACGCTCGTCGGCGGCACCAGCTACGTCGTGCGCGAGAGCATGGAGCAGGTCATCGAGATGATCATGCGGTTCCGCGCCGGCGTCATCGCCCATGCTCGAGCCATGCCCGCCCTCGACGCGCCCGCCGGGGTGCTCGAGGTCGTGCCGTTCCCGGGCCGTGAGGAGCGTACGGCCACGGCCGCTCCCAGCAGGAAGCGCTGACGATGGATCTCGCAACCATCATCGGCATCATCGGAGCCTTTGCGGCGCTCTACGCGATGATGACCATGGAGGGCGCCACGCTCTCCGCCGTGCTCCTGCCGCCGCCCATGATCCTCGTCTTCGGGGCCACCATCGCGGTCGGCATCGCCAGCGCGACGATCCCGGATTCGATCCTCGCCGTGAAGGCCCTCCCGCGTGCCTTCAAGGGCACCAAGTTCAAGCCGGACGAGACGATCGACAAGCTTGTCGAGCTCGCCGAGGTCGCCCGCCGCCAGGGACTGCTCGCCCTCGAGGAGGAGGCGAACAAGCTCGACGACGACTTCCTCAAGTCGGCTTTGCAGGGCGTTGCCGACGGACTCGATGCCGAGGACCTCGCGATCATGCTCGAGGACAAGGTCGCCACCCAGGATCGCACCAAGCGGCAGGCGGCGAAGTTCTACACGTCCATGGGAGGCTACGCCCCGACGATCGGCATCATCGGGACCGTCGTCTCGCTCACCCACGTGCTCGAGAACCTGTCCGATCCGGGATCGCTGGGCCACTCGATCGCCGCGGCCTTCGTCGCGACGCTCTGGGGTGTGCTCTCCGCCAACTTCATGTGGCTGCCGATCGGCACGCGGCTCATCCGCCTCGCCGAGATCGACGCTCAGCGCATGACCCTCCTCGTCGAGGGCGTGCTCGCCATCCAGGCCGGCAGCCAGCCGCGCGCGCTCGGCGAGCGTCTGCGCGCGCTCGTGCCGGAAGGCGGCGGCAAGGGCAAGCCGAAGGCCGACAAGCTGGCGAAGGCAGCATGAGCCGCCGCCGGCACAAGGGCGGCGAGCACCACGCCGAGGGGCACGCCGACGAGCGCTGGCTCGTCTCCTACGCCGACATGATCACGGTGCTCATGTGCCTCTTCCTCGTGCTCTTCGCGATGTCGACGATCGATGCGAACAAGTACGCCCAGCTCAAGGACTCGCTCGCCACGGGCTTCGGCACGACGCCGAGCACGAGCGTGGACTCCGCGGTCGGTGTCATCGTCGAGCCGGAGTACGTGAGCGAGGAGGGCATCGGCTTCACCTCGGACACCACCGACCAGTCGCCGCTCGAGCAGGCCAAGACGGAGGTCGCCCAGTTCCAGGAGATCATCCAGCAGGTGGATGCCGCGCTCACCGCCCAGGGCCTGCAGAACGACGTGCAGTACCAGATCGATGAGAAGGGGCTCACGATCAAGCTCGTCGGCGGTCAGACCTTCTTCGGATCCAACTCCGCGGTGCTCCTGCCCGAGGCGCAGTCCGCGATCGCAGCGATCGGCAGCGCGATCGTGTCGACAGCCGAGGAGCTCACGGTCGAGGGGTTCGCCGACCCCACGCCCGCGAGCCCCCCGTTCGCGACCAACTGGGAGCTCGCCGCCGCCCGCAGCACCGCGGTGCTCCGCTACCTCGTGGAGCGCGCGTCGATCGCCGACACCCGCATCTCGTCGGTGAGCTACGGCTCGTCACGCGCGGAGCCCGGCGACCTCGCCCTCAACCGTCGCGTCGACATCGTGCTGCACTCCGCGCTCGACCCGAACGCCGCCTCACTCGTGCCCGACGTGCTCAACGGCACCGCGGAGGAGCCGTCGACGATCGCCGACACCGGCGGATCACCGGGACAGGCGTTCAACGAGACGCTGCCGACCGGCCCGCGAACCCGGTCCGCGACGGTCGAGCACTCCGGGGACCACTCGACCGAGAGCTCGGACGGCCACTGATGCGCTCCTAACCGCGCGCGTGCCCCGGCCGACAGTGGGGGGTATGACGGTTCACACGGAGTCTGCGGTCGGCGCACGCGCCGACGAGCTCGAGACGTACGATTTCGATCGTCCCTCGACGCTCGCCCGCGATCAGGTTCGCCTGCTGCGCGGCGCGCTCGACTCGTTCGCGCGCCAGTGGCAGACGCAACTGACCACGCGCCTGCGCACCGTGTGCCGCATCGCCGTCGGCGACATCCACCTTGCGACCTACGACGAGTACGTCGAGTCCCTCCCGGGCACCACCGTCATGGTGCTCTGCGGGATCGAGCCGATCCAGGCACGCGCCGTCATGCAGTTCCCGATCGAGTCCTCGCTCGAGTGGATCACCCGGATGGTCGGCAGCGACTCCAGCGCCGCCCTGCCCTACCGCGAGCTCACCCTGATCGAGCAGGCGATCATGCGCTCGATCGTCGCCGACGCGATCGACGTGCTCGAGTACACGATGGGGGAGATCTTCCCCAATCCGCTTCAGATCGAGGCGGTGCGGTTCGGGTCGCGCACGGCCCAGGCCGCCGCGACGACCGACTCGATGGTCGTGACCGAGTTCCGCGTCACGCTCGGCGAGCACGTCTCCGAGGTGACCTTCGCCGTGCCCTCCGAGGCGTTGCTGAGTCACCTCGATCTCACCCCGGAGGAGGAGCGGCTCTCGGTCGCCGACCTCGTTCTGGCCCAGCTCACCGAGGTTCCCGTGCGCGTCGCCCTCCAGTTCCAGCCCACCGCAGTGAGGCCGGACATCGTGCTTTCGCTCGCCGAGGGCGATCTCATCCGCACCGGCCACTCCAAGAACAAGCCGCTCTCGCTCACCGTGGAGGGCCAGACGCTGGCCCGTGCCGCGGTAGGCGCCAGCGGAGCCCAGCTCGCCTGCGTCATCGTCGATACCCGGGAGGGATCATGAACACCACTACCGCGCTGTCCGCTGCCGACTACGCGATCGTCGTCTCCGCCGCCGAGGCGCTCGCCGACCGTCTCCCGGGAGGCGAGCGACCCACCGTCGTGCACCAGCCCGATCCCGGCGGGGCGGTCGGACCGTTCGCCGACGCGCTCGTCACCGAGTTCGTGGGCGCGCGGGGGGCCGACCTCGCGCTCGTGCTCAACGACCGCAGCGTGCTCGCCGAGGCGGCCGGCGTCGTCGAGGCGCTCGCCGAGCCGGGCGACATCGTGCGGCCCGCCTTCGAGGGGGCGATCGCGGCGCTCGGCACCGGGGTGCTCGGCAACGTCACCGCCTCGGATGCCTCGGCGCTCGTCACGGCCCCCGGCACCACCGTCTTCGAGCTCACCACCGCCACCGGCAGCATCGGCTGGTTCGCGATCCGCCTCCACGCCGCGACAGTGCGCACCGCCTCGGCCGCGGGGCCGAGCAACCTCGCTCGCATCTCGAACGTCGAGATGACGCTGACCGTGGAGATCGGCCGCACCCGGATGTCGGTGCGCGAGCTGCTCACGCTCGAGCCCGGCGCCGTCGTCGAGCTGGACCGCGCGGCGGGGAGCCCCGCCGACATCCTGCTCAACGGCCGCCTGATCGCCCAGGGCGACGTCGTCGTCGTCGACCAGGCCTACGCGGTTCGGGTCACCCGGATCCTCGACACCGCCGAGGCGCTCTCCTAGATGGACACCCTGTTCCTGATCCTGCGGGTGGTGCTCTCCCTCGCCGCCGTGCTCGGCGTCATCTGGTTCGTCCAGCGCCGCATCAGCCGCGGCGGGGGACGACTGCGGTCGCAGAAGGCGATCACGGTCGTCGGACGCCAGGCGGTCGGCTCCAAGGCCTCGGTCGCCGTCATCGAGGTCGGCGGTCAGCGTTTCCTCCTCGGCGTGACCGATCACGCCG
This sequence comes from Synechococcus sp. UW140, assembly GCA_943367555.1. Lineage (GTDB taxonomy): Bacteria > Actinomycetota > Actinomycetes > Actinomycetales > Microbacteriaceae > Rhodoglobus. The sequence goes on from CALRJN020000006.1 coordinate 29,855, forward strand.
TCAACATCCTCCACACCGCCCCGGCGCCGAGCGCCGAGTCGACGAGCGACGCGTTCTCGCGGGTGCTCGCCGAGGCGGGGACCCCCGCGACCGAACTCGCTCCCGCCCTCGTGACCCCCGTATCCGCTCCCGCACTGGATCCGGCGATCATCACGGCGAAGGGCCCCCTCGCGGGTTCGATCCTCTCGGCGGACACGTGGAAGCGCGCGTTCGCGAGTCTCAAGTCGTGACCCGCGGCGCGCGTCGCGCCGGCACCGCCGTAGCGACCCTCCTGCTCACCGGGGCCATGGTCCTCGCGGCCGCCTCCTCGGCGAGCGCCGCCGAGGATCCCACGCCCCCGGCCGACCCGATCACGCCCGTCGTCGACGGCCTCGTCTCGATCGGCGTCAACGGACCCGACGGCTCCCCGGCATCGTCGGTGGTGCTCCTGCTCGGCATCACGATCCTCTCGGTCGCCCCGGCGATCCTGCTCATGATGTCGTCGTTCACCAAGATCTTCATCGTGCTCGCGATGACCCGCAACGCTCTCGGGCTCGGGTCGATCCCGCCCACCCAGGTGCTCGCCGGACTCGCCGTGTTCCTCTCGATCTTCATCATGTGGCCGGTGCTCACCGACGTGAACACGGTCGCCATCCAGCCCTACCTCGACGGGTCGATCGACTTCGGCGGCGCGATCGATGCGGCGACCGGGCCGCTGCGCGACTTCATGCTCGGCCAGACCCGCGGCGAGGACCTCGCCCTGATGACCCGGGCCGCGGGGATGGACAATCCGGACGATCCGTCGACCGTGCCCCTGCAGACCCTGATCCCCGCGTTCATGATCTCGGAGCTGCGCGCTGGGTTCATCATCGGCTTCGTCATCTTCGTGCCGTTCCTCGTGATCGACCTCGTCGTCTCGGCCGGCCTCATGGCGCTCGGCATGATGATGCTGCCCCCCGTGATGATCTCGCTCCCGTTCAAGCTGCTGCTGTTCATCCTCGTCGACGGCTGGGGCCTGATCGTCACGCAGCTCGTCTCGAGCTACGGAGGTGCCGGATGAACTCCGCCGCCGTCATCGACATCGGCATCCAGGCCCTCATCGTTGCCGCCAAGCTCGGCGCCCCGATGCTCGTCACCGCCCTCGTCGTGGGCTTCGCGATCTCGGTGTTCCAGTCGATCACCCAGATCCAGGAGGTCACGCTCTCCTTCGTGCCGAAGGCGGTCGCGGTCTCGATCGCCCTCGTCATCAGCGGGCAGTGGATGATCGCCGAGATCGTCTCGTTCACCCAGAGTCTCTTCGCCCAGATCCCCACGCTGATCGGATCCTGACATGGGGTTCGATGCGAGCTGGATGGAGGCCGTGATGCTGGCGGCGGTGCGCGTGACCGGGTTCCTCGTCGTCGCCCCGCCGTTCTCCTACAACGGCTTCCCCGCTCGCATCAAGGCGATGCTCGCGATCGGCCTCGCCGTCGCGATGGCCCCGCGCGTCACCGGCGACTACGCGCCGATGGAAACGGGGCCGTTCATGTGGGCGCTCCTCATGCAACTGCTCGTGGGCTTCTTCCTCGGATTCCTCGTCATGATCACGTTCGCGGCCGTGCAGTCCGCCGGCAACCTCGTCGACCTCTTCGGCGGATTCCAGCTTGCTCAGGCCTACGACCCGCAGGCGATGGTCAACGGCGCGCAGTTCAGCCGCCTGTTCCACCTCGCCGCGCTCGCCCTCCTGTTCTCGACCGATGGCTACCAGCTCATCCTCGCGGGGCTCATGCGCACGTTCGACGTGCTCCCGGTGACCGCCGACATCGGCGCGGTTCTCTCGGCCGACGCCCTCATCAGCGGGCTCAGCGGGATGTTCCTCGCCGCGCTCCAGATCGCCGGACCGATCATCGTGATCCTCTTCCTCGCGGATGTCGGCCTCGGCCTGCTCACCCGGGTCGCCCCGGCGCTCAACGCGTTCGCCCTCGGATTCCCGCTCAAGATCCTGCTGACGGTGAGCTTCGCGGGCGTCATCTTCCTCGCCCTTCCCCGGATCGTCACCGCCCTGACCCAGGACGCCCTCACCGCGATGTTGGGAGGCAGCTGATGTCCGACGCGGGAGAACGCACCGAGAAAGCGACCGACAAGCGCATGAAGGAGGTGCGCCGGGAGGGTCGGGTCGGCAAGTCGGCCGACCTCGTCTCCTGGCTCGCCGTCGGCGCCGGCGCCGCGACGATCCCGCAGGTGATCTCGTCGATGGAGAACTACGGCACCGAGGCCATGACCGCCCTCGGCTCGGTGATCGCCTCCCCCGATCCCGGCAAGGCCCTCGATGCCCTCGGCACGGGGTTGGGCTCGATCATGCCGGCGATCACGCCCATGCTCGCGATCGTCGCGGTCGCCGCCATCGCGGGGTCGGTGCTCCAGGGCGGCCTGCACTTCAAGAAGCTCACCGACTTCACCCACTTCAACCCGATCACCGGGTTCCAGCGGATGTTCGGCATGCAGGCCGCGTGGGAGGGGGTCAAGGCGGTCCTCAAGACCGCGGTCGTCGCCGCCGTGCTCATCAGCGCCGTGCAGGGCATCATGCCGCTGCTCATGTCGGCCGGAGGGCTGCCGGTCTCGGCGATGGTCGCCGCCTCGACCGACGCGACGACCCTCATCCTGCAGTCGGCCATCGGGGTCGGACTCGCGCTCGCCGGGGCCGACCTCATCGTCGTGATGTTCCGCAACCGCAAGCAGACCCGCATGACGAAGAAGGAGGTGAGCGACGAGAACAAGAGCGCCGAGGGCGACCCGATGATCAAGGCCCAGCGCCGCTCGCGCCAGCTCGCGATGGGACGCATGCGCATGATCAGCGCGGTCGCCGACGCCGACGTCGTGCTCCTCAACCCCACCCACATCGCCGTCGCACTCAAATACGAGCCGGGCAAGTCGGCCCCGCGCGTGATCGCCAAGGGGGCGGATGCCGTCGCCGCGAAGATCCGCGAGAAGGCCACCGAGAACGGCGTCCCGATGGTCGAGGACATCCCGCTCGCCCGGGCGATCCACGCCGCGTGCGAGATCGGCCAGGAGATCCCGCCCGAGCTCTACTCGGCGGTCGCGCGCGTGCTCGCCTTCGTCATGTCCCTCAAGTCCCGGGGTGCCGCGCGCGGTTCCCACCGTCTCACGCCCCAGCACGTCTAGTCAGCCCGTCCCGTCCAGGAGTCCACATGAAGCGCAATATCTCCGCCGTCGCCGTCCCGGTCGGGGTCGTCGGCATCGTCCTGCTCCTGATCATGCCCGTGCCGGCCTGGCTGCTCGACGTGCTGATCATCATCAACATCCTCTTCGCGCTCGTGATCCTCCTCACCACGATGTTCGTCAAGAAGCCGCTCGACTTCTCGGTCTTCCCGTCGCTCCTGCTCGTGGCGACGCTGTTCCGGCTCGGTCTCAACGTCGCGTCGACGCGCCTCGTGCTCAGCGACGGCTACGCGGGTCAGGTCATCGCGGCGCTCGGCCACGTGGCGGTCAACGGCTCGCTCATCATCGGCGCCGTGATCTTCCTCATCCTCGTCGTCATCCAATTCGTCGTCGTCACCAAGGGCGCCGAACGAGTCGCGGAGGTCGGCGCGCGCTTCACCCTCGACGCGATGCCCGGCAAGCAGATGGCGATCGACGCCGACCTCAACACGGGCGCGATCACGGAGGAGCAGGCGAGGGTCCGCCGCGCCGAGGTGGCCGCGGAAGCGGACTTCTACGGTGCGATGGACGGCGCGTCGAAGTTCGTCAAGGGCGACGCGATCGCCGGCATCATCATCATCATCATCAACCTGCTCGGCGGGATCGGGATCGGCATGCTCCAGAAGGGCATGGAGATCGGCGACGCGGTCAACACCTACAGCCTTCTCACGATCGGCGACGGACTCGTCACTCAGATCCCGGCGCTGCTCATGGCGGTCGCGACGGGCATGGTCGTGACCCGATCCAACGTCGACGCCGACATGGGCTCCCTCACGTCGAAGCAGCTCGGCCAGTCCCGTGTCGCCCTCAGCATCGCGGGCGTCGCCGCCCTCGCCCTCGGTCTCGTGCCCGGCATGCCGTTCTTCTCGTTCGCGATCATCGGCATCACCCTGCTCATCACCGGTCAGCGCATCAAGGCGCGCGAGAAGGGGGATGCCGCGGCGACCGACACCGCCGCGAGCCTCGAGGCCGGCGCCCCGAAGGAGACGGTCGACGACCTCATCGAGGGGATGCGCGTGCACGCCCTCGAGATCCAGCTCGCGCCCGACCTCGTCGAGCTCGCCTCGGGCGCCGCCGACGACCTCCTCGCGCGAGTGCGCGGCCTGCGCCGCCGCCTCGCGGGGGAGCTCGGGATCGTCGTGCCCCCCGTGCGCACCCGGGACAGCATCGAGCTGCCGCAGTCCACCTACGCGATCCGCGTCGCGGGCGTCGAGGTCGGCCGCGGCATGGCCCCTCCCGGACGCGTGCTCGCCCTGGGCGAGTTCCTCGACTCGCTGCCCGGCACGGCGACCGTGGACCCGGTGTTCGGGCTGCCCGGCAAGTGGGTCCCGACCGAGATGCGCCACGCCGCGGAGGTGAGCGGCGCGACGGTGATCGACCGCGCGTCCGTCATCGTCACCCATCTGTCGGCCGTCATCAATGCCCACGCGGCACGCCTGCTCAGCCGGGAGGACGTGCGCGTGCTCACCGACTCCGTCAAGCAGGTCAGCCCGGCCGCCGTCGACGAGCTCATCCCGGGCCTTCTTCCGCTGGGAGAGGTGCAGCGCGTGCTCCAGGGCCTGCTCACCGAGCAGGTGCCGATCAACGATCTCCCGCGCATCTACGAGGCTCTCGCCCTGCGCGCCAAGATCTCGACCGACCCCGAGGGCCTCATCGAGGCGGCCCGCCTCGCCGTCGCCCCGATGATCGTCGCGCCTCGCCTGGAGGACGGCCTGCTCCGGGTCGCGATGATCGACCCCGCACTCGAGCAGTCGATGCTCGAGGCCCTGCGGCCGTCCGAGCTGGGAACGCAGATCATCCTCGAGCAGACCCGGATGGAGGCGATCATCGCGTCGCTGCGCGGCGTCATCGACGAGTCGGTCGAGCGCGGCGAGTCCGCGGTGCTCGTGTGCGCTCCCGCGTTGCGTCCGGCGATCCGGCGGTTCGTCGCGCCGCAGGTCGGCGGACTGCCCGTACTGTCCTATCAGGAAGTGACCACGGCGCAGGTGCCGATCGAGACGATTGGAGTGGTGCGTGCCTTCGATCCGATTTCGGCTTGATCACCCGTCGCTCGATGGTGTCGCGGACAAGGCCCGCGAGCGGTACGGGGCGGATGCGCGCGTGCTCTCCGCGGAGGAGGTGCGCGTCGGCGGCATCGGCGGTTTCTTCGCGCGCCGATTCATCGACGTCGTCGTCGAGGTACCTGACGGGCCGTCCGCGCCGTGGACGGCGACGCGGTCGGGCAGCGCCGGGGGAGGTCTGCAGGAGCTTCTGGACCGCGCCGAGGCCACCGAGACGATGTTCCGGCATCCGGGCATCCCCCCGGTCAGCACCGAGTCCGGGGCGTTCATCGACGTGCTCGACGACCTGCGCCGCAACGCGGCCCCCGACCTTCCGATGCGGGATGCCGACGCCGCCCGCACGCGTCCGGTCGCCCTTCTGCGCGCTCCCGGGGACCTCGCCGTCATCGCGGGCATCGGCGAGGACCCGCTCGTGGTCGCTCGCTCGCTCGGGAGCAACGGGCGCACCGCCGAGCTCTGCACGGGGGGCAGCATCACCGAATCCGGTCTCGAGCGGGTGACGGATCGACGAACCGCGTTCGCCGCGCGGGCGCGCGGGGTGGAGCGCGGTCGACCGGTGATCGTCGCCTTCGGGCTGACGCCGGGCGAGGCGATGCTCACGGCCGCGGCGAGCACGCTGCTCTCGATCGGACCCGGTCAGCTCTGGGTCGCCATCGACGCGTCCCGCAAGGCGGACGACACCGAGCGCTGGGTGAAGGCGCTCACCACCTCGGTTCCCGTGCAGGCGATGGCCGTGCTGCGCTCGGCGTGGACCGAGAGCCCGGCCTCGGTCAACTCCCTCGGTCTGCCTCAAGGCTGGACGGACGCCGTGGGATAGGCTGGCGCCGTGCTCGTGCTCACCCGCAAACGCGGCGAACAGATCCTCATCGGGGATGACATTGTCATCACCCTGCTGGACGTTCGCGGCGATGGCGTGCGGATCGGAGTCGATGCGCCCCGCGGGGTCACGATCCAGCGTCTCGAGGTCATGCAGGCCGTCAGTGCGGCCAACCAGGAGGCCTCGCACGCGGATGCCGGAGACGGGGCCGTGCTCGCCGACCTGCTCGCCCGACGCACCAAGACCGACTAGCTGAGCTCGGTCGACGAGCGGACCTCGGCGCCCGGCTCGCTCGAGGGAACCGATTCGCGGTGGGTCCGCTCGGGGGTCTCCACGAGGATCGTGGCGACCTCGCCGCGTCCCGGGGGCAGCAATCGCGCGACGATGCGGCCGTGCGAGATCTCGCGCACGGTGTCCGCAACCCGGGTGATCGCCGTCTCGAGGTCGGTCGGCGCGACGAGCTCGGGGTCGGAGTCGTCGAGCAGCACGACATCCACTCCGCGGCGACGCGCGGCGCGCACCGCCTCGACGACCGACGGCGCGGTAAGGGTGCGCGCACGCAGTCCGTCGCGCAGCTCCGCCTCGACGACCGCGAACTCACGCCGGTCCTCATCCGTGAGGGGCGCGCCACTGACGAGCCGGGTCAGCAGCGGGGTCGCGGCCGCGTCGAGCTCGGCGAGCCGCCGTTGCCGCTCGACCGAGGTCGCGGCGGCGGCGGCCTCCGCGGACGCGCGCGCCGACTCCTCGTCGGTGATGCGTTGGATGTCGGCGCCCGTGCGCCGCATGCCGACCGCGAACAGGGTTCCGACCAGCAGCACGGGCGCCTGCTTTCCCACGAGCAGGAGGGCGGCCAGCGGGCCTGCCGGCGTCGTCGCCCCCCAGATCAGGATGACGACGCTCAGCGCCACGAACCCCACCCAGGCCAGGCCGATCCGCCCACGCAGTGCCAGATAGAAGTACGACGTCGTCCCGGCCCCGAGGAACCACTGCGCGTACCCTCCGCCTTCGATGAGCTGCCACGAGATCACGAGAGCGATGAGGGGCCACGTCATGACGACGAGTCCCGTCGCTGCGCGCCCGAGCGTCTCGGCGGGGTCGGTCGTCACCGCGAAGCACGTCAGGCCGAAGAGCACGAGGGACGCGATCGTCGGCCACGGGCTGCGCACGTCGCCGATCGACCAGACCGCGAGGATCGCCATCGTCGCGAAGTAGATCCAGACGAGCGCGGCGGCGCCCCGTCCGGAGAGAGGCACCAACCGGGGTGCGGCGGTCACCGGTCGCTCCACTCGAGGAGAACCCGGGTGCCGTCGCCGACGCGGGCGTCGATCTCGGCGCGGCCGCAGCGCACCGCCTCCATGCGGCCTCGGATGCTCACGAGGATCCCGAGCCGATGAGGCGGAACATCGCCGGGATCGAAGCCGCGGCCGGTGTCGGCGATGAGCACCCTGATGCGGTCGGTGTCGAGCTCCACGGTGACCTGCCGGTCGACCGTCGGCCCGCCCGCGTGGCCCACGCTGTTGCGCACGGCCTCGGCCGTCGCCTCCGCGAGCGCCGCGGCCACGCCGCCCGGGACCTCGGGCGCGCGGTCCCCGATGGCGGTGAACGTCACGCTGGGCGAGATCTCCAGCACGACCGAGCGCATGCGCGCCGCGAACTCCTGCGACGAGACGGCGCGGGTGTCGCCCGAGCTCTGTCTCAGATCCTGGAGCTGGGCGAGCGTTACCGCGGCCTGGCGACGCACCGCCGGGTCGAGAGCGGAGTCGCCCCGGGACGCGTAGTAGAGCGTGCCCATGACCGCGTCATGCACGAGGGCGTCGAGCCGGGCCTGCTCCTGCCGGCGGGCGGCGCCGGCCGCGGCGCGGGAGGCGGTTGCTCTGGCCTGTTCCGTGGCCGCATCGAGGGCGGCCGCGCTGCGCACGGCGACGTACGCGATCACGGTGAAGATCGCGGCGAAGGTGAGCGTGAAGAAGGCGAACTGCAGCGGCGTCACGACATCCGTCATGTCGCCGGTGAAGTAGCGCACCGGCGCGATGATGATCGAGTTGACGACGAGGTAGGAGACGCCGAGGGCCGGGCGCCAGGCGAGGGCCGCCGGCACGGTCGCCAGGGCCGTCACCTCGACCGTCCACGGCGAGACTCCGTCGGGCAGCTGGCGGCCGTGGAGCGCGGGAAGCCAGAGGAGCACGACCACGAGGAATGCGATGGCGTAGATCCCGAGCACGATCCGCATCGCACGCAGCCGCAGGAAGGGGGCGACGAGGGCGAGGGCCACGGGCATCCCGAACACGATCGCCACGGCGACGATGGTGTAGACCGGATCGATCAGACCGCTCACCGCTTGGATCGGTCCGATCGAGATCCCGAGGAACGCGATCGCCGCGGCTCCGGCGACCATGGTGATGGTGCGCAAAGTGCGCGTCTCGGCATCCGAGTGGGAGGGGGCCGACTCGGTCATGCGTCGGGAGAGGGGAGGATCCCGTCCTCGACGGCCCGCTTGTAGAGGTCGACCTTGGTGTGGGCGGGGCGCCCCGCCATCGCGTACTTGTGACGGATCCGTCGCACGTACTCGGCGACGGTGCTCGCAGACAGGCCCGCCCGGTGCGCGACCGTGACCGACTTGTCGCCCGAGGCGTAATGCGCGAGCACCTCGCGCTCTTTAGGGCTCAGCCCAGCCGACGAGAGCAGCGGGTCGGCGTCGATCGCGGCGGCCCACTCGGTCGTGGGCACCGTGCCTCCGGCGGCGGCGCTGCGGATCGCATCGATGATCACCTCGCGCGACTCCGACTTGCGCACGATCCCGAGCACCCCGGCGCGCGAGGCGGCGCGAAGCTCGGTCGGGTTGTCAGCCGCGGTGAAGGCGAGCACCCGAGCCCCGCGTTCGAGCAGCGCCGCGGTGTTGTGGGTGACAGTCGAGCCGTCGCTGAGCCGGATGTCGAGCACGACCAGATCGATCTCGTCGAGCCGGGGCAGAATCGGGTCGATCGTCCTCGCGCTCACGACCAGCTCGAGGTCCTCCGTGCCCGCCAGGAGCGACGCGAAACCGAGCTGCACCGTCTCGTGGTCGTCGACATGCGCCACCCGGATGCGGCGTTCCGCTCCTCGTGCCATGCCGCGTCCTCCGGTCATCCCCTCACGAGGATGTCATGGATCGGTGGACAGCGGGGGTGACCCCCGTTCGGGTGTCATTGGATGCAACGACTGCCGCGGTGCGGCGCGCTCTGTCAGCATTCGGACACGACCTGACCTACCCGACCAGGAAGCCCCCATGAACCGTCCCGCGATCCATGACCTGCTGGGCACCATCCTGTCCGATTGGTACGCGAGCGTCGCGGAGTGGGTGCCGCCGGGCAAGCTCGGTCCGCACACCTGCACGGCCTGCAGCGACTCCCTTCTCGGGCGGGTCGTCGACGTGCACGCGTGGCCGCACGACCTCATCCACGAGCTCGCCGTCGACCTGACCGAGGCGGCCGAGGAGATCGCGGACTCGATGGCGGAGGATCTGCTCGCCGTCGGCGGCACGCTGCGTGACGAGGAGCGCCGAGCCCGTCGGATCGTGCTCGCGACGATCGCCGAGCATGCCGACGACATCACCGACGTGCTGAGCGAGTGCGTGACCCCGCGCCTGGACCGCCACGTTCGTCTCGAGGCCGCGCGGGGCCTGCGCGAGCTCGGCTGGCTGCCCGACGCGCACTAGCCGTTCTGTCCCCCTGTTGCGGGGCTGGTGGCCCCCGTTGTACCCCCGTAGCGTGAAGAGTCGCTGATACCTGGGGGAGGTGTGCGCATGGCGTCGTTGACGGAGATCCTGATTCTCCGAGGGGTCATGCCCATCGAAACCCTGGATTCGCTCGCCTCCGGTCGCACCGATGAGGAGACCACGTTCCGTGATCTGATCGATCGCGGCGTGCTCACCGAGACCCAGCTCGCGTCGGCCCGCGCGGCCCAGGTCGGGCTTCCCTTCGTCGAACTGCTCGACTACCCCGTGGACCACGCGGCCGTCGCCATCGTCCCGGCCGCGCTCTGCCGGCGCTACGAGGTCATGCCGATCGGCTTCTCCGGCGGCTACCTCATGCTCGCGATGGTCGACCCCGGCAACGTGTTCGCCGTCGACGACGTGCGTGCGATCTCCGACAAGCAGGTCAAGTGCGTCGTCGCCGAGCGGGGCGACCTCCTCGCGGCGATCGACCGCTTCCACCGCGCCGACGGTGAGCTGTCGAGCCTCAGCACCGAACTGCAGGAGCAGGCCGGTCCCGGCGAGCTCGTGCGCCAGGATCCCAACGAGCCGAAACAGGATGACGCGCCCATCGTGCGCTTCGTCAATCTGCTCATCAGCCAGGGCATCCAGGATCTCGCCTCCGACATCCACATCGAACCGGGCGAATACGACATGGGGGTGCGGTACCGCATCGACGGCGTGATGCACGAGATGCAGCGCGCGCCCAAGAACATCCAGAACGGCGTCATCTCGCGCCTGAAGATCATGTCCGACATCGACATCGCCGAGCGCCGCCGCCCGCAGGACGGCCGCATGTCGGTGAGCCACGGCGGCCGCAAGATCGACCTCCGCGTCGCGACCCTGCCGACCGTGTGGGGCGAGAAGGTCGTCATGCGAATCCTCGACAACTCCACGTCGGGGATGCAGATGAGCGACCTGGCCCTGCTCCCGCGCAACTTCGAGGCCTACAAGCGCTCGTACACGAAGCCCTACGGGATGATCCTCGTCACGGGCCCGACCGGATCGGGCAAGTCGACGACGCTGTACACGACGCTCAACGCCGTGGCCCGGCCCGAGATCAACGTCATCACGGTCGAGGACCCGGTGGAGTACCGGATGGCCGGCATCAACCAGGTGCAGGTCAACCCGAAGGCCGGACTCACGTTCGCGAGCGCGCTGCGCAGCATCCTGCGCTCGGACCCGGATGTCGTGCTGCTCGGTGAGATCCGCGACCACGAGACGGCGCAGATCGCCATCGAGGCCTCGCTCACCGGTCACCTCGTGCTCTCGACCCTGCACACCAACGACGCCCCGAGCGCGGTGACCCGTCTCACCGAGATGGACATCGAGCCCTTCCTCGTCGGTTCGGCGCTCGACTGCGTCGTGGCCCAGCGACTCGCGCGCCGACTGTGCGAGCGCTGCCGGGAGCCCTACGAGCACGACGCGGCGGAGCTCGTCGCGCTGCGACTGGGCCCCGTCCCCGGCGAGGTGCCGGGCCAGTTGTACCGGGCGGGCGGCTGTGCCAGCTGCTCGAATACCGGGTACCGAGGGCGTATCGCCCTGCACGAAGTGATGACCGTGACCGAGGAGATCGAGCGCCTCGCCGTGGCCCGAGCCTCCAGCGCCGAGATCGCTCATACCGCGATCGCTCAGGGGATGTTGACCCTGCGGCAGGACGGCTGGGCGAAGGCCCAGTTGGGGCTCACATCCATTGAAGAGATCCTGAGAGTGGTGGCCTAGTGAACCAGCCCATCTACGAGATCCCGGTCAACGGGGGACTGAACGACGCGACGCCGGTCGCCCCGCCGGGCTACCCGCCGCCCCGCGTGCAGGACTACGGTCCGCCGCCGAGCCCGGAGGACGTGCACGTGGTCGACCCGTCCGACATCGTTGTGTCCGCCGCAGAGTTCCCGCCGCCGGCCGCCCCGGCGGGCGACCACCTGCCGGTGCGCACGAGCACCCGCCTCGGCGCGGACACCGACCTCATCGCCGCGCTCAGCGAGGTGCTGATCGCCTCGGGCTCCGACCTCCACGTCTCGGCGAACGCGGCCCCGATGATCCGCGTCGACGGCTCGCTGCGCTCGATCGGGCCGGTCGCGTGGGATCGCGCCAAGGTCACGACGGCGCTCTACAGCATCATGAGCGAGGCCCAGCGCGCGAGCTTCGAGAAGCACCTCGAGCTCGACTTCGCGTTCACCCTCTCGGCGAACGCGCGATTCCGCGTGAACTACTACCAGCAGCGCAATGCGGTCGGGGCGGCGTTCCGTCTCATCCCCACCGAGATCAAGCAGCTCAAGGAGCTCGGGATCCCGGAGAAGGTGGGCCAGTTCGCCCAGCTCCCGCGCGGCCTCGTGCTCGTCACGGGACCCACCGGCTCGGGCAAGTCGACGACCCTCGCGGCGTTGATCGACCTCGTGAACCGCACGCGGGCCGACCACATCATGACGGTCGAGGACCCGATCGAGTACCTGCACTCGAATCAGATGTCGCTCATCAACCAGCGCGAGGTCGGCCACGACACCCACAGCTTCACCGCCGCACTCAAGCACGTGCTGCGCCAGGACCCGGACGTGATCCTCGTCGGCGAGCTGCGCGACCTCGAGACGATCTCGATCGCCCTCACGGCGGCCGAGACCGGGCACCTCGTCTTCGCGACCCTGCACACGCAGGACGCCGCCCAGACGATTGACCGCGTCATCGACGTCTACCCGCCCCACCAGCAGTCGCAGGTGCGCACCCAGCTCGCCTCGACGCTCCAGGGGATCGTCTGCCAGACGCTCGTCAAGCGGTCCGGTGGCGCGGGCCGAGTGGTGGCCGCCGAGGTGCTCGTCATGACCCCGGCGATCGCGAACCTCATCCGTGAGGGCAAGACCTACCAGGTGAGCTCGGCCATGCAGTCCGGTCGCTCGCTCGGCATGATCACCCTCGACCAGCATCTCGCCGAACTCGTCAACGCCGGTGCGATCACCCACAAGACGGCGATCGAGAAGGCCCACGACGTCACGAGCCTCAACCGGATGGTCACGCGTGTCGACGCGAACGGCCTCTCGGGCGAGGACGGCTTCGGCTCGTTTAGCATGACCGCCCAGGAGGCCCGCTGATGTCCATCGCCGTGAAGAACTTCGAGTACACCTCGCGCAACCGCACGGGAAAGATCGTCAAGGGCAAGCTCACCGCGCCGAGCGAGAGCGTCGCGATCTCGCGACTCGGTGGCATGGGGCTGACCCCGGTGACGATCACCGAGTCGGTCGCGGGCACGGGCCTGCGCCGCGACATCACGATCGGCAACTTCGGCAAGGGCGTCTCGCTCAAGGATCTCGCGATCATGACGCGCCAGCTCTCGACGATGATCTCCTCGGGACTCACGCTCCTGCGCGCCCTCTCGATCCTCTCCGAGCAGACGGCGAACCGGCATCTGGCCGAGATCCTCACGAAAGTCGTCAACAACATCGAGTCGGGCTCGTCGCTCTCCGACGCGATCGCCAAGTACCCGATCGAGTTCCCGCCCCTGATGATCAACATGATCCGCGCCGGAGAGGTGGGCGGCTTCCTCGACGGCGCCCTCGACTCCATCGCGCTGAACTTCGAGAAGGAGTCCAAGCTCCGCTCGACGATCAAGTCGGCGATGGCCTACCCGGTGATGGTGCTCGCGCTCTCCGCCGTGTCAGTGGTCGTGATGCTGCTCTTCATCGTCCCGATCTTCAAGCAGATGTTCGAGGGTCTCGGCAGCGAGCTGCCGTTGCCCACGCAGATCCTCGTGACCCTCTCCGAGTCGATGGTGTGGGTGCTGCCCATCGGGGTGGTCGTCGGCATCTTCTTCGCGGTCTGGTGGCGGTCGAACAAGAACACGGATGCGGTGCGTCGCGTCGTCGACCCGATCAAGCTCAAACTGCCCGTCTTCGGCACCCTCTTCAAGCGGATCGCGATCGCGCGCTTCACCCGCAACCTCTCGAACATGGTCGGCGCGGGCGTTCCGATCCTCCAGGCCCTCTCCGTGGTGGGCGAGACGAGCGGCAACTGGGTCATCTCGGAGGCGTCCAAGCGCGTCGCCGACTCGGTGCGTCAGGGCAAGTCGATCGCCGGCCCCCTGAGCGAGGAGCCCGTCTTCCCGCCGATGGTCGTGCAGATGATCTCGGTCGGCGAGGACTCCGGATCGCTCGAGGTCATGCTGAGCAAGATCGCCGACTTCTACGATTCCGAGGTTCAGGCGACGACGGAGGCGCTCACCTCGCTCATCGAGCCGCTGCTCATCGCGTTCCTCGGCGTCGTCATCGGCGGAATGATCATCGCGCTCTACATGCCGATCTTCAGCATCGCCACCGTCGTCAAGTAGACCGCTTCGTCGACCCCGGAGGTGGGGGACACTGCACCGGTAGGTGTACCCCACTACTGGGGTCGTCGAATCCCCTTAAACCCCCCGGATGCGGGATTCCTCGCTGCTTACACGTACCCCTACTTTGTACCTACGGGTCATCGCCGGTTAGGGGGGACGGCTCGTGGCATTCATCAACCAACTAAGGAATGGACAAAGAAGATGACCCGCTTCATCAATGCGCTCAACAAGAAGCGCGCCAGCCTGGGGGGCGACAAGGGCTTCACGCTCATCGAGCTCCTCGTCGTCGTGATCATCATCGGCATCCTGGCCGCGATCGCGATCCCGGTGTACATCGGCGTGCAGAACAACGCGCGCGACTCGTCGGCCCAGTCCGACCTGGCCAACGCCAAGATCGCCGTTGTCGCGTACTACACGAGCAACAACGCCTTCCCGCCGGCGATCGACGCCGCCACGCTCGGCGCCTTCGGCTACGCCGGTTCGAGTGTCACGAACGTGTCGTCCGCCACCGCGACGATCACCGCGTTCTGCCTCCGGGCCACCGGCAACGTGGCCTGGTTCGTCAACCAGACGGTCGCGCCGACCTCGACCAAGCCGTCCGGCTGCGCATAACCATCACCATCTGATCGTGCGGGGTGCTGGTCACCCGGCACCCCGCTCGATCCGCACCACACAGCACGACCGCACAACCTGGGGGAGGTGAATCGCGGTGAATCGACTTCGCACACGACTGCAGAACCGACTGAGCGCGGGAGCGCCGGACGCCGGGTTCTCGCTCATCGAGGCCGTCGTGGCGATGCTCGTCTTCGCGATCATCGCGATCGGCGTGGGCTACTCCACCGTGACGATCATCAAGATCACGGATGACACCCGCCACCGCCAGGTCGCCACCAATCTTGCGACGACCGCACTTGACACCGCTCGCCTGCTCGCCGATCCGTTCGATGTGGTCAACGCGGTGAGCACCACGGTCCTCAGCGGCACGACCTACACGATCACCCGTTCGACGTCCTGGGTGGAGACCTCCGGCGCCGACGTCGGGTGCGGGTCGGGCACCGGAACGCTGCAGACCAAGCGCGTCAACGTCACCGTCACGTGGGCCGGCATGCTCACGACGACTCCTCCGGTGCGCAGCGACACGCTGCTCGCGCCCGACACCCGCATCAACGACCCGGCCAAGGGCACGATCCGCATCTCCGTGCTCGACGTCGGCGGGGCCGGCGAGGCCGGCGTCGCCGTCACGATCACCCCGACCTCCGGCGGCGCGACGCTCGACGACCAGCCGGACGCCACCGACACCGACGGCTGCAGCTACGCCCTCAAGGTCACGCCCGGCACCTACTCCGTGGCGGTCTCCCGCTCCAATTCCGTCGACCAGCTCCAGAACGCCACCCCGTCGAAGAGCGTCGTCGTCACGGCGGGCGGTTCGGTCGCGGCCCAGTTCCAGTACGACTACGCGGCGCGCTTCACCCTCGCCTACGCGAGCAACTACTCGGCGACGGTCCCGACGCTCCCGACCAACCTCGACACGAGCTACCTCTCCAGCTACGGCGTCAGCGTGATCGCCGGTCGGCCGTCGACCGTCAATCTCCACCCGTTCCCGTCCGGCTACTCGGGATTGGCGGGCAAGTACGTCGCCCCGAGCCAGTCGAACACCGGATGCGTCTCCCCGGACCCGGCCGCGTGGCCCGCCGCGACCGTGTCGGGTGTGCCGCTCGCCGCCGGGGTCCGTCAGCCGGCTGTCGCCGCCGCGCCGCAGGGCAGCGCGACCATGAACATCCCGATGGGGATCGTCACCGTGCGCCACACGACGAACGCGTGGCTGACCGCGATCTCGACGGCCGCGGGCGCCCCTGCGGCCGATCCCGGATGCGGCGTCGGCATGACCTACACGTTCGGCCAGGTGCTCATCAACGGCAACGTCACCGTGGCGCTGCCCTACGGGTCGTGGACGCTGTACTCGCACACGTCGGCCAACGGAACCCTGACTCCGATCGTCGGCACGAATCTCACCTCGGTGCAGCGCGGACTGATCGCCGGCAACGTCATCACCCTCGACCCGAGGAACCCCTCGTGAGCGCGCTGCGCTCGGTGCTGGCCCGCCGCCTCTCGGGTCCGCGTGACGCCGGAATCTCGATGACCGAGCTCGTCGTCACGATCATGGTCACCGGCCTCATGGCGGCGCTGGTCTCCACGATGTTCGTCAACGTCGCGCTCGCCATGAAGAACTCCACCGCCTCGATCGAGCGCAACGGCATCGCGACCAATGTGATGGATGCCGTGGGCACGGTCATCCGCACGGCAGCCAAGAACCCGGTCTCCACGAGCAGCGAGTCCGACCCGGCCATCGTCGCGGGAACGGGTTCGTCGCTCACCCTCTTCAGCTTCGTCAACGCGAACCCGGCCGCCCCCGCGCCCACCCGAGTGGGATACCGCTTGGATGGCTCCGGAAACCTCCTCGAGGACCGGTGGGTGGCGACTCAGTCCTCCGGCTACTGGGTCTTCACCGGCACGGCGACCACGCGCACGCTCGGCGGACCGTTGATCACTCCGACCGGCACCGACCCGATCTTCGTCTACCTCGACGACACCGGAGCGGTCGTGACCCCGGGCGGATCCGGCCTCACGCTCGCCCAGCGCAAGACCATCACGTCGATCCGCGTCACCGTGCAGATGGCGAACTCGCCGACCACCGGCAGCTCGAACATCCTCATCGTCAGCACCGTCGCGATGCCCAACCTCACGATTGCCGGAGCCGGATCATGATGCGTTCCCTCGCTGCCCGACTGCGACCCGGTCATCCCGACCGGGGCGTCGCCCTTCTCGTCGTTCTCGGGGTCGGCATGCTCATGCTCATCGCGGTGGCGACGGGGCTCTCAGTCGCGGCCGGAGGCCTGACCAAGACCGACCGGGACCAGGACTTCAACGGTGCTCTGGATGCCGCGTTCGCCGGCGTCGAGGAGTACCAGAGCCGGCTCGCAAGCGACGTCGCCTATTACCGCTTCGGCAACCCCGACGCGGCCTTCAGCAAGTCCCCGCTGAGCAACAGCTCGGTCACCCTCCCGACGGGCTCGGCCGCGAACGCCGCCTTCGGGATCGGCACCACCGGGACGTGGGCGTCGGTCCCGGGATCCACGCCGATCGCCTACTTCCGCTACGAGGTGGACAACTCGCAGTACGCCGCGACGGGCGCCATCCGCCTGCGCTCGACGGGCAAGGTCGGCGACACGACCCGGTCGATCGTGGCCGACCTCAAGCAGTCGGGCTTCATCGACTTCCTCTACTTCACCGACTACGAGGTGCAGGACCCGGAGCTCACGGGCCTGGCCTACTGCGAGACCCACATCTGGGAGGGCCGAAGCAGCAACTGCGCGAGCATCCGCTTCGCGACGGGTGACGTGATCGACGGTCCGCTGCACTCGAACGACACCCTGACGATCTGCGAGACGACGTTCAACGGCCGGGTGACGACCTCGAACCCGGGAACCCCGATCTTCATCAAGCCCAGTGGATGCGGCAACGGCACCTACGCGGTCGGCACCGGACCGAGCTACCAGGCTCCCCTCACGATGCCCCCGACCAATGCGGAGCTCAAGAAGGAGACCCGCAACGATCTCACGGCCAGTGAGGTGCCGATCCCGGGCTGCCTGTACACAGGGCCGACGGTGATCACCTTCACCTCCGACGGCAAGATGAACGTCAAGTCGCCCTGGACGATCATGACCAACATCTCGCAGACGAGCGGCGTGGCCAGCGCCGCACCGGCGAGGTGCGGCACGCCCGGCACCGGCACCGGCGCTCTCGGTTCGACGACCGGCGCGACGATCGACGTCATCCCGTCGAACGTGATCTACGTGCAGAACGTGCCGACCGTCACGACCGACCCCAACTACCGGGCGGGCACGCCGACCAACTTCGCGTGCATCAACTCGAACACCGGCTGGACGTTCGGAACGACGCGGTTCCCATTGAGCAACGAGGTCACTCCGGCAGGGTCGAGCTCGACCAACCCCGCGTACGGCTGCCGGAACGGCGACCTCTTCGTGGCGGGCACCTTCAAGGGCGCCCTGACGATGGCGGCCGAGAACTACGTCTACGTCACGGGCGACCTGATCTACGCCGATGCGGCCCGTGACATCCTCGGCCTCGTCGGCAACGGCGCGGTGATGGTCTGGAATCCGATGAGGAGCACCAACAACGGCAACCGGCCGATCCTCACCGACATCGGTCGTGAGATCGATGCGGCGATGCTGTCGGTCGCGCACACCTTCCAGGTGCAGAACTTCTCCGACGGCTCCACCTCGCGCGGCACGCTCACCGTCAACGGGTCCATCGCGCAGCGCTTCCGCGGTCCGGTCGGTCTCACCAACGGCGTCGGTTACCTCAAGGTCTACCGCTACGACGAGCGCCTGGCCTACATGGCGCCGCCCAAGTTCCTCTCCCCGGTCTCGAGCTCCTACGGCGTGACCCAGTTCGCGACCGTGCCGACCGCGTTCCTGCCGACGGGGGCGGCCGCGCCATGACCGAACTCGTGATCCTCGCGCCCCTGGCCGCCACGGTCGTCGCCCTCCTCGGGCTCGCCGTCGGCTCGTTCCTCAACGTCGTCGCCTACCGGGTGCCGCTCGGCCTCTCCGTCGTGGCCCCGCCTTCGTCGTGCCCGGGATGCGGTGCCGAGATCCGCGCGCGAGACAACGTGCCGGTGCTGTCCTGGCTTCTGCTGCGTGGTCGGTGCCGCGACTGCGCCGAGCCGATCTCGGCCCGGTATCCGATCGTGGAGGCGATCACGGGCGTGCTCTTCATCGCCGTCTCCGTCGCGTTCCTCCCCACCGTCTTCGCCGCCCCGGATGCCGCGGCCGCCGTCTCGGGCGTGCTCGCGCTCGTCGCCTTCCTCTACCTCGCGGCGATCTCGGTTGCCCTCACGGCGATCGACCTCGACGTGCAGCGCCTTCCGGATCCTCTCGTCGTGCCGTCGTACGCCGTCGGCGCCGTCCTGCTCGCGGCGGCCTCGATCATCGGCGGCGACCTGGAGTCGCTCGCCCGCGCCGCGGCTGGTGCTGGCATCCTCGTGGCCTTCTTCCTCGCGCTCGCCCTGATCAAGTCGGGCGGCATGGGACTGGGCGACGTCAAGCTCGCGGGCGTGCTGGGTCTCTTCCTCGGCTGGCTGGGCTGGCCCCAGCTCATCGTCGGGGTGTTCGCGGCATTCGTGCTCGGCGGCCTCTTCGGACTCGCGCTGCTCGTGCTGCGTCGCGCCGGGCGCGGCTCCGGCATCCCGTTCGGCCCGTGGATGTTCGCGGGAACCTGGATCGCCGTGTTCGCCGGCGAACCGATCGTCACCTGGTATCTGACCACCATGGGCCTGGCATGACCGGCCCGACACCGACGTCCGGCGCCGCCGGACCGACCAAGGGGGAGTAAGAAATGGCATCGACGATCGTCGGGCTCGATATCGGGCACGGAGTCCTCCGTGCGGCCGAAGTGTCCCAGAGCGGCAAGTCCGATCCCAAGCTGCTGCGCTACCACGAGGTGACCTTCCCCGTGGATGCCACGCGCGAGGGCGAGATCCTCGAGCCGGATGTGCTCGTGCGCGCCGTGCGCCAGCTCTGGTCCACGGGCAAGATCAGGACGAAGGATGTCGTGCTCGGCATCGGCAACCAGCGGGTCCTCACCCGCGACCTCCAGGTTCCTCGGGTGCCGCTCGAGCGCATCAGGGAGACGCTCCCGTTCCAGGTGCAGGACCTGCTGCCGATCCCGGTCGCCGAGGCGGTGCTCGACTTCTATCCGATCTCGGAGGGTCTCACCGACTCCGGTCCCGTGATCAACGGGCTCCTCGTCGCCGCGGCCAAGAGCGCCGTGCTCGCCAATGTGCGGGCCGTCCAGCAGGCCGGTCTCAATCCCGTCGACGTCGACCTCATCCCGTTCGCGCTCAGCCGGGCGCTGCTGCGCCGGCACGCGGGCCGCGGCACGATCGCCATCGTGCACGTCGGCGCGATGACCACGGTCATCGTCGTCGCCAAGGAGGGCGTGCCGCAGTTCGTGCGCATCATCCCCTCGGGAGGCGAGGACATCACCAAGGCCCTCGTCGCCACGGCCGGTCTCACCGAGGCGCGCGCCGAGGAGACCAAGGCGATGATGGGGCTCGTCCGCGAGGTGTACGGCGAGCCGATGTCACCCGAGTCGGAGGTGGTGCAGCGCGTCACCGAGGAACTGCTGTCGACCATCCGGGCCACGCTCGCCTTCTACGCGAGCACTCGCCCGGCCAACCCCGTGGCCGGCCTCGTGCTCAGCGGGGGTGGCGCGCGACTGAAGGGCTTCGCGGCCGCTCTCGAGGAGTTCACCCGACTCCAGGTGGATCTCGGCGACCCGACGGACCGCTTCGTCGTCACCCGCGGGGTCGACGACCTCACGCTCACCACGGCGATGCCGTCGATGGCGGTCGCTCTCGGTCTGACTCTGAGGAGCGCCGCATGAGCAGCCACGCCGCCACCGTCGAACGGGAGTCGCGCGCCACCGAGCCGCGTCGCCCGTCCCGTCCCACCGCCGCGCCCCGCAACGGCGCGCTCGGCGGAGAGCCCCGGGTCTCGCTCCTGCCGCCTGAGGTCAACGACTTCCACCGCGCCCGGGCCGTCCGCCGCCGACTGGTCGCCGGAGTCGTCGCCGTGCTGGTCGTGACCCTCGCCGGGGTCGCTGGCAGCATCGCGCTCTCGTTCGCCGCTCAGGCCGGGCTCGAGGCGGCGCGGGTGCAGAGCCAGGACCTGCTGGCCCAGCAGGCCGAGTTCGCCGACCTGCGCGACCTGCAGTCGGGCATCCTCCTCATCGAGGCCGGCCAGATGGTCGGCGCCTCCACCGAGATCGAGTGGAAGGCGTACCTGGAGGATCTCCAGCGCACCCTCCCGCCCGGCGTCACGCTCGACACCGTCACGATCGACTCGGCGTCGCCGTTCGTCGACTACACCCAGTCGACCGTGCCCCTCCAGGGTGCGCGGGTCTCGACGCTCTCGTTCGCGGCGATCAGCCCGACGATCCCCTCGATCCCGGTCTGGCTCGACGGTCTCGCCACGCTGACCGGCTTCGTGGATGCCGTGCCCGGGTCGGTCGCGATCAAGACCGACGGCACCTACCAGGTGAACATGACGATGCACATCAACCAGGAGGCCTACTCCCTGAGGTTCGCGGAGGAGACCCAATGAACCAGAACAACCGCCTCTGGGTGATCGGCAGCGTGACCGTCATGGTTGCGCTCGTCGTCGCCGGATGGCTCCTCGGCATTCAGCCCGCTCTCGCCGCGGCGGGGGCGGCGGAGCTCGAGCGAGTGAACGTGCAGGCCCAGAACGATGCGCAGCTCATCACCCTCGCGGAGCTGGCGGCGGCGCGACAGGACCAGGCCCAACTCGAGAAGGACTACGCGACCCTGCTCAAGTCCATCCCGGAGAACCCCGGCACCTCCGCGTTCATCGATGGGCTCGACTCCCTCGCGAATCGGGCGTCGGTGCAGATCACGGGATTCACGGTCGCCGATCCGCTCGCCTACACGATTCCGCAGTCCGCGGTCCCGGCCGCCGTGGCGGACCCGGCGGCCGACGGCGCCACGCCCGCCCCGGTCGCGGCGCCCGTCGCCCCCGCCGTGCCCCCCGCCGTGACGAGCCCGCTCATCACCCCGGACAACTTCGTCGGCATCCTCATCACCATCGACGTCTCGGGCACCTACGAGAGCGTGCTCTCGTTCGTCAACGGGCTGCAGACGGGCAGCCGGCTGTTCCTCGTCACGGGCATCCACACCGAGCGGAATGCCGATGCGGACGCCGAGGGCCTCGTCTCCGCCCACCTGACCGGCTACATCTACGTGCTCGATCAGGGGTGAGATGAGCCGCCCGATCCCCTCGCCCCCGGGCGAGGGAGCCGAGACCGGAGGGACGGCCTGAGGGCCTCCCTCCCCGAGACAGGGGTGCGCCCCGGTCGTCGATCCCCCTGACGGCCGGGCGCGCCCCGTTGCTAGAGTGGCCAGCGAACTCCGACACCGCCCCCGGGGATTCAGGGAGAGAGCCATGAGCGACGAGACCCCCACGACGCCCGCCCCGCGCAAGGCGCCCGCCGCCCGCAAGAACGAGACCATCGAAGACGCCGTGGTCGTGGACGAACCGGCACCGTCGACCGCGTCCGACGCCGCGGCGAGCCCGGTCAAGGTCGTCCCGGTGACGCAGACCGAGTCGCCGTCCGCGCCCCAGGTCGTCTATGTGCAGACCCCGGCCCCGCCGCGCAAGGCCGGCAACCGCGGCATCGGCTCCCTTCTCGCCATCGTCTCCGGCCTGATCTACGCGGCCCTCTTCGCCGGCGTCGTCGCGCTGATCCTCGCGGCGCAGGTCGGCTCGTTCACGTTCGCCTTCCTCGCCAACGCCACGTTCTACGTGCCGGTGCTGTTCTTCGTGGTGGCGAGCGTTCTCGTCGTCCTCATCGTCAACCGCGCCGGGTGGGCCGCCCATGTCGTGGGCAGCCTCGTCGTCGGAGTCGTCGTCTACTTCGGCACGATCGGGGTGCTCCTGCTCAACCAGGGCGTCATCCTGCAGACCCCCGCCGAAGCGGCCGTGCTGTTCTCGGAGGCGGCGCGCAACCCCATCGTGATCGCGGCTGCCCTGCTCGCCCGCGAGGTGGCCCTCTGGTCGGGCGCCGTGATCGGACGCCGCGGTCGCAGCCTCAAGGCGCGCAACGCGGTCGCCCGTGAGGCGTGGGCGCGCGAGGTCGCCGAGACGAGGGCCGCCCATGAGCGAGGCGCCGCCGCCGAGTAGCCCGGGGCTGCTGCCGATTCTCATCGCGGGCGTCCAGCTCGCGGCGGTCGTCGGAGCGTGGGGTGTCGCGAGCCTGCTGCTGGACCAGGACGTCATCGACGATCCCGCGTTCGGGCCGCTGGTCGGTCCGGCGATGGCGGTCGTCTCCGGCGTCGTGACCTGGCTCGTCGCCCGACGTACTCACCACGCGCGCACGCCTTGGCCGGGGGCACTCCTCGCGCTCGTGCTGTCGTTCATCGGGATGCTCGGCGCGGGCGGGATCGGGGCCGCTCTCGGGCACGGCGATGCGGCGTGGCTCGTGCTGGGGGCCGCCCACCTGGCCCTCGCGCCCTTCGTGCCGATCGCGGCGGCCCTCTCCGCGATCGCCGTCGTCGCGGAGTGGGGCCTTGCCCGGGTGTCGCTGCGCGACCGCCGATGAGCCGGTCGTCATTTGACCGCCGGAACGGCGCCGACTACGCTTGACCGGGTGTGCGCATTGTCGTGCGCCTGAGGCATGCCTCGGGTCGTGCGGCCGGAATCACACAGGGTTCGTTCGTCGAACGGCCCCCACGGCATACCCATCATTCCCTGCGTCAGCAGATCGGTGGGTCCAGATGAACTCGGCGGGTTCGACCCGGCGAATGCTAACCATCAAGACGCTGTCACCGTGCAGCAACAACAAGGAGTAATTGAGTGCCCACCATTCAGCAGTTGGTGCGCAAGGGCCGCAAGCCGAAGGTCGTCAAGACCAAGGCTCCCGCCCTTCGTTCCAACCCGCAGCAGCGCGGCGTTTGCACCCGCGTCTACACGACCACCCCGAAGAAGCCGAACTCGGCTCTGCGCAAGGTCGCCCGCGTCAAGCTCTCGAACGGGACCGAGGTCACCGCCTACATCCCCGGTGAGGGCCACAACCTCCAGGAGCATTCGATGGTGCTCGTGCGTGGCGGTCGTGTGAAGGACCTCCCCGGCGTGCGCTACAAGATCGTCCGCGGCGCGCTCGACACCCAGGCCGTGAAGAACCGCAAGCAGGCTCGCAGCCGGTACGGCGCGAAGATGGAGAAGAAGTAATGCCTCGCAAGGGTCCCGCTCCCAAGCGCCCTGTCGTCGCCGACCCCGTCTACGGTGCGCCGATCGTCAGCCAGCTCGTCAACAAGATTCTCCTCGACGGCAAGAAGGGCCTTGCTGAGCGCATCGTCTACGGCGCCCTCGAGGGCGTCTCGGCCAAGAACGGCCAGGATGCCGTCGTCACGCTCAAAAAGGCGCTCGACAACGTGCGCCCCACCATCGAGGTCAAGTCCCGCCGCGTCGGTGGCTCGACCTACCAGGTGCCGGTCGAGGTCAAGGCGCACCGCGCCAACACCCTCGCTCTGCGCTGGCTCACGAGCTACGCCAAGGCGCGCCGCGAGAAGACGATGACCGAGCGTCTCACCAACGAGATCCTCGACGCCTCGAACGGCCTCGGTGCCGCAGTCAAGCGCCGTGAGGACACCCACAAGATGGCTGAGAGCAACAAGGCTTTCGCGCACTATCGCTGGTAGCAGTCATCGCTGATTGAGCCTGTCGAAATCTCACCGACGCGTCACGCGGAGGGAGAGAGCTCGACGGGCTCGATCCGCGGTCCAGCCCAACCAACCCAACCTCGAACGTAAGGAACCGCCCGTGGCACAGGACGTGCTCACCGACCTGAACAAGGTCCGCAACATCGGCATCATGGCGCACATCGATGCCGGCAAGACGACGACCACCGAGCGCATCCTGTTCTACACGGGCATCACCCACAAGATCGGCGAGGTGCACGACGGCGCCGCGACGATGGACTGGATGGCGCAGGAGCAGGAGCGCGGCATCACGATCACGTCGGCCGCGACGACCTGCTTCTGGGACAAGCACCAGATCAACATCATCGACACCCCCGGGCACGTCGACTTCACGGTCGAGGTGGAGCGCTCGCTCCGCGTGCTCGATGGCGCGGTCGCGGTGTTCGACGGCAAGGAGGGCGTGGAGCCCCAGTCCGAGACGGTGTGGCGTCAGGCCGACAAGTACGACGTGCCGCGCATCTGCTTCGTCAACAAGATGGACAAGCTCGGTGCCGACTTCTACTTCACCGTCGACACGATCATCAAGCGCCTCGGCGCGAAGCCGCTGGTCATCCAGCTGCCGATCGGATTCGAGAACACCTTCGAGGGTGTCGTCGACCTCGTCGAGATGCGCGCGCTCACGTGGCGCGGCGACTCGAAGGGTGACGTCGAGATGGGCGCCAAGTACGCGATCGAGGAGATCCCCGCCGACCTGGTGGAGAAGGCCAACGAGTACCGCGCCGCTCTCATCGAGACGGTCGCCGAGGCGGACGACGAGCTGCTCGAGCGCTACCTCGAGGGCGACACCGACTTCACGGTGGCCGAGATCAAGAAGGCGATCCGCAAGCTCACGGTCTCCAGCCAGATCTATCCCGTGCTGTGCGGTTCCGCATTCAAGAACCGCGGCGTGCAGCCGATGCTGGATGCCGTCGTCGACTACCTGCCGAGCCCGCTCGACGTGCCCGCCACCGAGGGCCACGACGTGCGCGACGAGACGGTCGTCGTCGAGCGCCACCCCGACTCGAACGAGCCGTTCGCCGCGCTCGCGTTCAAGGTCGCGGTGCACCCGTTCTTCGGTCGCCTCACCTACGTGCGCGTCTACTCCGGCAAGGCCGACTCCGGCGCTCAGCTCGTCAACTCGACCAAGGGCAAGAAGGAGCGCATCGGAAAGATCTTCCAGATGCACGCCAACAAGGAGAACCCGGTCGACAGCGTCACCGCGGGTCACATCTACGCGGTCATCGGCCTCAAGGACACGACGACGGGCGACACCCTGTGCGACCCGAACAGCCAGGTCGTGCTCGAGTCGATGACGTTCCCGGAGCCCGTGATCGAGGTCGCGATCGAGCCGAAGACCAAGGCCGACCAGGAGAAGCTGGGTGTCGCCATCCAGAAGCTCGCTGAGGAGGACCCGACCTTCCGCACGGAGCAGAACCAGGACACCGGCCAGACGGTCATCAAGGGCATGGGCGAGCTTCACCTCGACATCCTCGTCGACCGCATGAAGCGCGAGTTCAACGTCGAGGCCAACGTGGGCAAGCCCCAGGTCGCGTACCGCGAGACGATCCGTCGCACCGTCGAGAAGCACGACTACACCCACAAGAAGCAGACCGGTGGATCGGGTCAGTTCGCGAAGGTGCAGATCTCCCTCGAGCCGATGGAGGTCACGCCCGAGAAGATCTACGAGTTCGAGAACCAGGTCACGGGTGGGCGCATCCCGCGCGAGTACATCGGATCGATCGACGCCGGATTCCAGGCGGCCATGGCGGTCGGCGTGCTCGCCGGCTACCCGATGGTCGGCGTGAAGGGCATCATCGTCGATGGTGCCGCTCACGATGTCGACTCCTCCGAGATGGCGTTCAAGATCGCCGGATCGATGGCGTTCAAGGAGGCGGCCCGCAAGGCCAACCCCGTCCTGCTCGAGCCGCTCATGGCGGTCGAGGTGCGCACGCCCGAGGAGTACATGGGCGACGTCATCGGCGACCTCAACTCGCGGCGCGGCCAGATCCAGTCCATGGAGGACGCGACCGGCGTCAAGGTCGTGACCGCCAAAGTGCCCCTGTCGGAGATGTTCGGCTACGTGGGCGACCTGAGGTCCAAGACCTCGGGACGCGCCGTGTACTCGATGAGCTTCGACAGCTACTCGGAAGTTCCCCGCGCGGTGGCTGACGAGATCATCCAGAAGAACAAGGGCGAATAGCCCACCCCGCGGAACCAACTAAAGTAACTACATCCCCATCGCTCAGCACCCGGAATCCATCCGGATGCTGCGCAACCGAGTCCTGAGGAGGACCCAGTGGCTAAGGCCAAGTTTGAGCGGAGCAAGCCGCACGTCAACATCGGAACGATCGGTCACGTTGACCACGGAAAGACGACGCTGACCGCGGCGATCTCCAAGGTCCTGGCGGACAAGTTCCCGTCCCCGACCAACGTTCAGCGCGACTTCGCGTCGATCGACTCGGCGCCGGAAGAGCGCCAGCGCGGCATCACGATCAACATCTCGCACGTCGAGTACGAGACCGCGAAGCGCCACTACGCGCACGTCGACGCGCCCGGTCACGCTGACTACATCAAGAACATGATCACCGGTGCGGCCCAGATGGACGGCGCGATCCTCGTGGTCGCGGCCACCGACGGCCCGATGGCGCAGACCCGCGAGCACGTGCTGCTCGCCAAGCAGGTCGGCGTGCCCTACCTGCTCGTTGCGCTCAACAAGTCCGACATGGTCGAGGACGAGGAGATCCTGGAGCTCGTCGAGCTCGAGGTTCGCGAGCTCCTCTCGGCTCAGGGCTTCGACGGCGATAACGCCCCCGTCGTGCGCGTGTCCGGCCTCAAGGCCCTCGAGGGCGACGAGAAGTGGACCCAGTCCATCCTCGACCTCATGGCCGCCGTCGACGAGTCCGTGCCGGACCCGGTGCGCGACAAGGACAAGCCGTTCCTCATGCCCATCGAGGACGTCTTCACGATCACCGGTCGTGGCACCGTCGTGACGGGTCGCGCCGAGCGCGGCACGCTCGCGATCAACTCGGACGTCGAGATCGTGGGCATCCGCCCCGTTCAGAAGACGACCGTCACGGGGATCGAGATGTTCCACAAGCAGCTCGACGAGGCCTGGGCCGGCGAGAACTGTGGTCTGCTGCTCCGCGGCACCAAGCGCGAGGATGTCGAGCGCGGCCAGGTCGTCGTCAAGCCGGGTTCGGTCACGCCGCACACGAACTTCGAGGGCACCGCGTACATCCTGTCCAAGGATGAGGGTGGGCGTCACAACCCGTTCTACGCGAACTACCGTCCGCAGTTCTACTTCCGCACCACGGACGTCACCGGCGTCATCACGCTGCCCGAGGGCACCGAGATGGTCATGCCCGGCGACACCACCGACATGACGGTTGAGCTGATCCAGCCCATCGCCATGGAGGAGGGCCTCCGCTTCGCCATCCGTGAGGGTGGCCGCACGGTCGGCGCCGGCACGGTCACGAAGATCCTCAAGTAATTCTGTTCCGCGACAGGGGTCGGGTCCGAAAGGGTCCGGCCCCTTCGTCGTTCCACCTGGTCGAGAGGATGGGATCATGACGGGCAGAGTGCTCGGCGCCCTGCTCCAGGGCATGATCGGCACGATCCTGACGATGGTGCTCGCCGTGATGTTCTTCGTGCTCGTCCGGGGGCTCAGTCCGGCGGACGCCGTGCTCGATCAGGCGATCCCGCGCGTGCTGCTGTTCGTCGACATCGGGATCGTCACGTGGGTGGTTCTGCTGATCGTCGGCGCGGTGCGGCGCCGAGGACTCGGGTGGGGCATCCGTGGGTCGTTGCTGGCGGCCGTCATCGGTGCGGCGATGAACCTGGTGTGGATCATCATCCTGTCCGCTCTCAATGGCGGTGTCGACGCCGCCGCGATCGCCCTGGGCGTGCAGGCCGGAGTCTTCTTCCTGGTCGCCGTCGCGATCACCGCCCCGCTGGTTCTGCGCGTGATCCTTCGGCGGCCGGAACGGACCGGCGCGGGCTAGGCCCGCCCCAGCGCCCGGGCGCCCAGGGCGGCCGCCGTCACGACCACGGCCGCACCGAGAGCATCGACGGCGTCCTCCGGGACGCCGGCCCGGAAGGTGACCCCGATCGCGGCGATCGGGTAGCCCTTGTGATCGAGCGCGGCCGCGGCCACCGAGGAGTAGTCGGCGGTGACGTCGCCCTCCTCGCCGGCCCAGCCGCGCTCGCGCGTTCTCCGCAGGAGGGCATCGAGCTCGGAGAGCGTCGCCGGGCCCGGGCCAACCCGCCGGACGAGGGAGTCGCGCATCGGGTAGAGCGCGCGGATCTGGGATGCCGGGAGGGCGGCGAGCATGGCTCGCCCCGTCGCTGTGAGGTGCGCGGGCAACCGCACACCCACGCGGGACACCGTCGTAGGGGCCCGGGACCCCTGCACCTTCCCGATGTAGGTCACCTCGGCGCCGGTGAGCACCGCGAGGTGCGCCACCACGGCCACCGGTGACTCGGCGACCAGCCGGTCCATCAGCGGCCCAGCGAGTCGGGCGAGCCGTTCCGTCTGCAGCGACGCCGACCCGATCTCGACGACGAGCGCGCTCAGCCCGTAAGCCCGGTCCTCCGGGTAGTGCACGACGAAGCCCTCGTCCATCATCACGCGCACGAGCTGGTAAACCGACGACCGCGGCATCCCAAGGTCCCGAGCGAGGGTGGATGCTCGCACCGGGCCGCTGCGGCCCGCGAGGTACCGCAGCACGGCGAGGGTGTTGCGCGCGGCCGGTATCCGGGGCATCCCGAGCTCCTGTCTGAAATCTCATACAGATTATCGCGCGGGCCCATCGTGGACGGGGCGCGGGAGGCGTTCAATGATCCCCATGAGCCACGTCGTCGTCGGAGTCGGTCCCCTCACCATCGCCGAGGTGATCGCGGTGGCCCGTGAGTCACGGCCCGTGGTGGTGACGCCCGACTCGATCGCGGCGATGGCGGCATCCCGATCGGTGATCGAGGCTCTCGCCGAGGATCCGCACCCGCACTACGGCATCTCGACCGGATTCGGTGCGCTCGCCACCAAGCACATCCCGATCGAGCAGCGGCTGCAGTTGCAGCGCTCGCTCGTGCGAAGCCACGCCGCGAGCTCGGGTCCGGAGGTCGAGCGCGAGGTCGTGCGGGCCACGATGCTCCTGCGCCTGTCGACCATGGCGACCGGCCGCACGGGCGTGCGCCCCGAGGTGGCGCAGACCTACGCCGCGATGCTCAATGCCGACATCACGCCGATCGTGGGCGAGTACGGCAGCCTCGGATGCTCGGGCGACCTCGCCCCCCTCGCGCACTGCGCGCTCGCGGCGATGGGCGAGGGCAGCGTTCGGGTGGAGGGAGCGGTGGCCGCCGCCGGGGACGCGCTGGCCGCGGCCGGCATCGCCCCGCTGGTGCTGCGCGAGAAGGAGGGGCTCGCCCTCATCAACGGCACCGACGGGATGCTCGGGATGCTCGCTCTCGCGATCGGCGACCTCGACGAGCTGCTCGACACCGCCGACCTTGCCGCGGCCATGAGCGTCGAGGGCCTCGCGGGCACCGACGCCGTCTTCGCCGACGACCTGCAGGCCCTGCGCCCGCATCCGGGGCAGGCCACGAGCGCCGCGCACATGCGCGCCGTGCTCGAGGGTTCGGGCGCCATCGCGGCCCACCGCACCAACGGCTTCACGCGGGTGCAGGACGCGTACTCGTTGCGCTGCGCTCCCCAGGTGCACGGGGCGGCTCGCGACACGATCGATCACGCCCGCCGAGTCGCCGGCACCGAGCTCGCGAGCGCGATCGACAACCCGGTGGTGACCCTCGACGGGCGGGTCGAATCGAACGGCAACTTCCACGGGGCGCCGATCGGCTACGTGCTCGACTTCCTCGCGATCGTCACGGCGGATGTCGCGAGCATGAGCGAGCGGCGCACCGACCGGTTTCTCGACAAGTCGCGCAACGGCGGCCTCAACCCGTTCCTCGCCCACGATCCGGGGGTCGACTCCGGGCACATGATCGCCCAGTACACGCAGGCGGGCATCGTGAGCGAGCTCAAGCGTCTGGCGGCACCGGCATCCGTCGACTCGATCCCGACCAGTGCGATGCAGGAGGACCACGTGTCGATGGGGTGGAGCGCGGCACGCAAGCTGCGGCGCAGCATCGACGGACTGCAGCGGGTGCTCGCGATCGAGCTGATGACGGCGGCCCGCGGAATCGAGATGCGCGGCGCAACGCCGTCGCCGGTGAGCGCGGCCGTCATCAGAACCCTGCGCGAGGTGGTGCCGGGGCCCGGCCCCGACCGGTACCTCGCGATCGACATCCAGGCGGCGCTCGACGCCGTCCTCAGCGGAGCACTGCTCGAGGCGAGCGGAATCGGAGCGGCACGATGATCACGGCACACCGAGGGTCCACCCTCCACACGCTCGGCTGGCCGCAGGAGGCCGCCCTGCGGATGCTGCAGAACAACCTCGACCCCGAGGTCGCCGAGCATCCCGAGAACCTCGTCGTCTACGGCGGCACGGGCAAGGCGGCCCGCGACTGGCCGAGCTACCACGCGATCGTGCGAACGCTCGAGACGCTGCGGGGCGACGAGACCCTGCTGGTGCAGTCCGGCAAGCCCGTCGGCGTGATGCAGACGCACGAGTGGGCGCCTCGCGTGCTCCTGGCCAACTCGAACCTCGTGGGCGACTGGGCGAACTGGGACGAGTTCCGTCGGCTCGAGCAGCTCGGCCTCACGATGTACGGCCAGATGACGGCGGGCTCGTGGATCTACATCGGCACGCAGGGCATCCTCCAGGGCACCTTCGAGACGTTCTCGGCGGTCGCGGAGAAGAAGTTCGGCGGCACCCTCGCCGGCACGATCACTCTCACTGCGGGACTCGGCGGCATGGGCGGCGCCCAGCCGCTCGCGGTGACGATGAACGGCGGGGTGGCGATCTGCGTCGATGTCGATGCGAGCCGCATCGCCCGCCGAGTCGATCACGGCTACCTCGACGTGGTCGCGGACAGCCTCGACCACGCCCTCGAGCTGGCGTACCAGGCGAGGGATGCTCGACAGCCTCTCTCGATCGGCGTGCTCTGCAACGCGGCATCCGTGCTGCCCGCCCTGCTCGCGCGGGGCGCCGAGATCGACATCGTCACCGATCAGACGAGCGCCCACGACCCGCTGGCGTACCTGCCGCTCGGGGTCGAGTTCGGCGACTGGGAGACCGAGCGGGCGAAGGAGGGCTTCGCCCAGCGGGCGCGGGAGTCCATGGCAGTGCACGTCGAGGCGATGGTGGGATTCCAGCGCGCGGGCGCCGAGGTGTTCGACTACGGCAACAACATCCGCACCGAGGCGCTCGCCGCGGGCTACGCCGATGCCTTCGCGTTCCCGGGATTCGTGCCCGCCTACATCCGCCCCCTCTTCGCGGAGGGCAAGGGACCGTTCCGCTGGGCCGCGCTGAGCGGCGAGGCGAGCGACATCGCCAAGACCGACCGGGCCGTGCTCGAGCTGTTCCCCGAGAACCGGTCGTTGCAACGGTGGATTCCCCTGGCCCAGGAGCGCGTGCACTTCCAGGGACTGCCCGCGCGCATCTGCTGGCTGGGCTACGGCGAACGCGACCGGGCGGGCGAGCGGTTCAACGACATGGTCGCGTCGGGCGAGCTCGCCGCGCCGATCGTGATCGGTCGCGACCACCTCGACTCGGGGTCGGTGGCCAGCCCCTACCGCGAGACCGAGGCGATGAAGGACGGGTCGGATGCCATCGCCGACTGGCCGTTGCTCAATGCCCTCGTCAACACGGCGTCGGGCGCGACGTGGGTCTCGATCCACCATGGCGGCGGGGTCGGCATGGGCCGATCCATCCACGCCGGGCAGGTGACGGTCGCGGACGGCACGGCACTCGCGGGCCAGAAGATCGCGCGGGTGCTCACCAACGACCCGGGCATGGGCGTCATCCGTCACGTCGACGCGGGCTACGACGAAGCGATCGCCGTCGCGGATCGGCTCGGCGTGCGAGTTCCGATGCAGGAGGGCTGATGCTGCCGCACGATGCGCTCTGGCCCCGCGCCGGTGACTGGCCGGCGCCGACCGCGGGGGAGCGAGCGGATGTGGCGATCATCGGGATGCCCACCTACCGCACCTCGCTGTCCCCGACGCAGGCCCAGCTCACTCCGAACGCGGTGCGCGAGGCGGTGCGCCGCTACAGCCTCGACACCGACCTGCGGATCGTCGACGCGGGCGACGCCGACGATCCCGACGGCACTGAGGCGAGCGTCTGGGTGGCGACGATCGACGCGCGCGTGGTGATCGCCCTCGGCGGCGACAACGCCGCGACGGTTCCGGTCGCGCTCGGCCGTTGGGGCGCCGATCTCCGCACCGCCGGCCTCGTGACCGTCGACGCCCACCACGATCTGCGCGACGGGGTCAGCAACGGGTCGCCCGTGCGCCAGCTGCTCGAGGCGGGGCTCGACGGCCACCGCGTCACGCAAGTGGGCATCGAACCCCTGGCCAATTCGGCGGCGTACCGCGAGCGCGCCCGGGCTGCGGGGATCACTGTCGTGACCCGCGAGGCCCTTCATGGCGCATCGATCGGCGACGTGATGCGGGAGGCCCTCGATCGTGCCGCCGCCGCGGGTGGTCCCGTGCACGTCGACCTCGACGTGGACGTGTGCGACCGATCGGTCGCCCCGGGGTGCCCGGCCAGTGTGCCCGGCGGCATCACGGCGAGCGAGCTTCGCGCCGCCGCGCGCGCCGCCGGCGCGCATCCTTCGGTCACCTCGGTCGACATCACCGAGGTGGATGCCGCCGCCGACGCCCCGGACGGACGCACCGTGCGCCTCGCCGCGCTGTGCGTGCTCGAGATCATCCAGGGAGTCGCGCAGCGATGACGACCGTGCTCATCGACAACATCGGGCTCCTCGTCACCCACGACGAAGAGCGCCCCGAGGTGCCCGGGGCGGCGCTCCTCGTGCAGGACGGCGTGGTCGCGTGGTGGGGGGAGGCCGCGGCGGCGCCGAGCGCCGATACCCGCGTCGACGCGGAGGGCGGCTGCGTCATCCCGGGCTTCGTCGACAGCCACAGCCATCTCGTGTTCGCGGGGGATCGCGCCGATGAGTTCGAGGCTCGGATGGCCGGCCGCCGCTATGAGGCGTGCGGCATCCGGCGCACGGTGCGGCTCACGCGGGAGGCGACGGACGAGCAGCTTCTGACCACCGCGACGCGACTGGTCGCCGAGGCCCGCGCGCAGGGCACGACCACGATGGAGATCAAGAGCGGCTACGGCCTCACGGTGGCCGACGAGCTACGCAGTGTGCGGCTGGCAGCCACGCTCACCCCGGAGGTCACCTTCCTCGGAGCGCACGTCGTGCCCGAGGGGGACCGCGACGCCTACGTCGACCTCGTGGTCGGCGAGATGCTCGACGCCTGCGCGCCCCACTGCCGGTGGATCGACGTGTTCTGCGAGACGGGGGCGTTCACGATCGACGAGAGCCGGCGCATCCTCGAGGCGGGGCTGGCGAAGGGGCTCGGGGCTCGCGTGCACGCGGGGCAGCTGGGGGAGTCGCACGGCGTGCGCCTCGCGGTCGAGCTCGGGGCCGCGAGTGTCGACCACTGCACGTTCCTCTCGGGCGCGGACGTCGAGGCCCTCGCGGGCAGCGACACGGTGGCGACCCTGCTGCCGGGCGTCGAGTTCTCCACCCGACAGCCCTGGCCGGATGCGCGCCGCCTCCTCGACGCCGGCGTCACGGTCGCGCTCGCGAGCGATTGCAACCCGGGCTCGAGTTTCACCACCTCGATGCCGCTCATGGTGGCGTTCGCCGTGCGGGACCTGGGGATGACCCCGGCCGAGGCCCTCTGGGCGGCGACGGCGGGAGGGGCAGCAGCCCTGCGCCGCGACGACATCGGCCACCTCCGGGTGGGTGCTCGGGCCGATCTCGTCGTGCTCGATGCCCCCGGTTATGTGCACCTCGCGTATCGTCCCGGGGTGCCCTTGGTGCGGCGGGTGATGTCGGCGGACGCGCGCGACACGCCCGGGTTGCAGCAAATGCCGGGGTGTGGCAAGATCGTCTAGTTCAACACTTCGCCGCCTTCGGGTGAGCGGATCACTTCCAGGCAGTGCATAGCCCCGCGCAGAAGCGCCGGAGGCTAGGCCGCGGGAAGCAGAACTCACAAGCTCAATCGATTCCTGCTGTGCGCTCACGCGTGTGCGCGCGGGGCAGGGGTCGGCACATTGACAGATCAACAGTGGTGCGAGGAACGCAAGTGCTCCGCACGTTTCGGTGCTCCGGCGCCGTCACTGCGCAGTCCTTCAAGAAGTACAACAGAGAGAGAGTCACGTCATGGCGGGACAGAAGATCCGCATCCGACTGAAGTCGTACGACCACGAGGTCATCGACTCGTCGGCGCGCAAGATCGTTGACACGGTGACCCGCGCGGGCGCCACGGTAGTCGGCCCGGTGCCGCTGCCGACCGAGAAGAACGTGATCGCCGTGATCCGCTCTCCCCACAAGTACAAGGACAGCCGCGAGCACTTCGAGAAGCGCACCCACAAGCGGCTCATCGACATCATCGATCCGACGCCCAAGGCGGTCGACTCGCTCATGCGACTCGACCTGCCCGCCGACGTCAACATCGAGATCAAGCTGTAGTTCGACGAGCCGAAGAGGAATCCCATGTCTACAACCAAGACGACCAAGGGTCTGCTGGGCACCAAGCTCGGCATGACGCAGGTCTGGGACGAGAACAACAAGCTCGTTCCCGTGACCGTTGTCGAGATCAGCCCCAACGTGGTGACGCAGGTGCGCACCCCGGAGATCGACGGCTACAGCGCCGTGCAGATCGCCTACGGCCAGATCGACCCGCGCAAGGTCACCAAGCCGCTCACCGGCCACTTCGACAAGGCCGGCGTCACGCCGCGCCGCCACCTCACCGAGCTGCGCACGGCGGATGCCGCTGACTACTCGCTCGGCCAGGAGCTCACTGTCGACATCTTCACGCCCGGCAGCAAGGTCGACGTCGTCGGCACGAGTAAGGGCAAGGGCTTCGCCGGTGTCATGAAGCGCCACAACTTCAAGGGCGTCTCGTCGTCGCACGGTTCGCACCGCAACCACCGCAAGCCCGGCTCGATCGGTGCCTCCTCGACCCCCAGCCGTGTCTTCAAGGGCATGCGCATGGCGGGCCGCATGGGTGGCGACCGCGTGACCGTGCTCAACCTCACCGTCCACTCGGTCGACCTCGAGAAGGGCATCGTCCTGGTCAAGGGCGCCGTGCCCGGCGCTCGCGGTCGCATCGTCTTCGTCCGCAACGCAGTGAAGGGGGCCTGATCACCATGGCCAACAACTCCCTCGACGTCGTCGACACCTCGGGCAAGAAGACCGGCTCGGTCGAGCTGCCCGCGTCGATCTTCGACGTGCAGACCAACGTGCCGCTCATCCACCAGGTCGTCGTCGCCCAGCTCGCCGCCGCGCGCCAGGGCACGCACAAGACCAAGGGTCGCGGCGAGGTGTCCGGTGCCGGACGCAAGCCGTTCAAGCAGAAGGGCACCGGTCGCGCCCGCCAGGGCTCGATCCGCGCTCCCGAACACCGCGGTGGTGGCGTCGTGCACGGACCCGTGCCGCGCGACTACTCGCAGCGCACCCCCAAGAAGATGATCGCCGCGGCTCTGCTCGGCGCCATCTCCGACCGCGCGCGCGGCGAGCGTCTGCTCGTCGTCGACGCGATCGGCACCGGAACCGTGCCCTCGACCAAGGCCGCGGCGTCGCTGCTGTCGCAGGTCGCCGGCAAGAACGTGCTCATCGTTCTCGAGCGCGGCGACGAGGTCGGCTACAAGAGCGTGCGCAACATCCCCGCTGTCCACGTGCTCTGGGCCGACCAGCTCAACGCGTACGACGTGCTCGTGAGCGACGACATCGTCTTCACCAAGGCCGCGTTCGAGTCGTTCGTCGGCTCGAAGCAGAAGAAGGAAGAGGTCGGCGCATGACCGCCAGCACCTACAAGGACCCGCGGGACATCATCCTCTCGCCCGTCGTCTCCGAGAAGAGCTACAGCCTGATCGACGACGGCAAGTACACGTTCGTGGTCGACCCGCGTGCCAACAAGACCGAGATCAAGCTCGCCATCGAGAAGATTTTCGGTGTCAAGGTCGCGTCGGTCAACACGCTGAACCGCACGGGCAAGACCCGCCGGACCAAGTTCGGTCTGGGCAAGCGCAAGGACACCAAGCGTGCGATCGTCACGCTCAAGTCCGGTTCCATCGACATCTTCACGGCTGTCGGCTAGGGACCAGGGAGAGAACAATGGCTATTCGCAAGTACAAGCCCACGACCCCCGGTCGTCGCGGTTCCTCGGTCGCTGATTTCGCCGAGATCACCCGCTCGACCCCGGAGAAGTCGCTGCTGCGCCCGCTGCCCAAGACCGGTGGTCGCAACAACGCCGGTCGCATCACGAGCCGTCACGTCGGTGGTGGCCACAAGCGCCAGTACCGCGTGATCGACTTCAAGCGCAATGACAAGGACGGCGTCAACGCCCGCGTCGCGGAGATCGAGTACGACCCCAACCGCACCGCGCGCATCGCCCTCCTCCACTTCGTGGACGGCACCAAGCGCTACATCATCGCCCCGAACAAGCTCAACCAGGGCGACATCATCGAGTCGGGTCCCTCGGCTGACATCAAGCCGGGCAACAACCTGCCGCTCAAGAACATCCCCGTGGGTACGGTCATCCACGCGATCGAGCTCCGCCCCGGTGGCGGCGCCAAGATGGCCCGCTCCGCGGGTGCCTCGGTGCGTCTCGTCGCCAAGGACGGCCCCTACGCCCAGCTGCGTCTGCCCTCGGGCGAGATCCGCAACGTGGATGTCCGCTGCCGCGCCACCATCGGCGAGGTCGGCAACGCCGAGCAGTCCAACATCAACTGGGGCAAGGCCGGCCGCATGCGCTGGAAGGGCGTCCGCCCGACCGTGCGTGGTGTCGCCATGAACCCGGTCGACCACCCGCACGGTGGTGGTGAGGGCAAGACGTCCGGTGGACGTCACCCCGTCAGCCCGTGGGGCCAGAAGGAAGGCCGGACGCGCAAGCGCAACCTTCCCAGTGACAAGCTCATCGTTCGCCGCCGCAACGTCGGCAAGAAGCGCAAGTAGGAGTCGGAAAGATGCCACGCAGTCTGAAGAAGGGCCCCTTCGTCGACGACCACCTGCTCCAGAAGGTCGTCAAGGCGAACGAAGCCGGCAACAAGAACGTGATCAAGACCTGGTCGCGCCGCTCGATGATCATCCCGGCGATGCTGGGTCACACCATCGCGGTGCACGACGGTCGCAAGCACATCCCGGTGTTCGTCACCGAGACCATGGTGGGCCACAAGCTCGGCGAGTTCTCGCCCACCCGCACCTTCCGCGGCCACGAGAAGGACGACAAGAAGGGTCGCCGCCGCTAACGCGGTGGCGTAAGGAGGAATAGAAGCCATGGTTGAATCCATCGCTCGCGTGAAGCACATTCGCGTCACCCCCACCAAGGCCCGTCGTGTCGTCAACCTGATCCGCGGCAAGCAGGCCCAGGAGGCTCTCGCCATCCTGAAGTTCGCGCCGCAGGGTGCGAGCGAGCCGGTCTACAAGCTCGTCGCCTCGGCGATCGCCAACGCTCGGGTCAAGGCTGACGCCTCGAACGAGTACCTCGACGAGCAGGACCTGTTCGTCTCGGCCGCGTTCGTGGATGAGGGCACCACCCTGAAGCGGTTCCAGCCGCGTGCACAGGGCCGGGCCTTCCAGATCCTCAAGCGCACGAGCCACATCACGATCGTGCTCGCGACGCCGGCTGAGGCCGACGTGGTCAAGGCGACCAAGAAGGCAGGGAAGAAGTAATGGGACAGAAGGTCAACCCCTACGGGTTCCGCCTCGGGATCACCACCGACCACGTGTCGCGCTGGTTCTCGGACAGCACCAAGGCGGGACAGCGTTACAGCGACTACGTCGCCGAGGACATCAAGATCCGCAACCTGCTCAAGACGTCGCTCGACCGCGCGGGCGTGGCCCGCATCGAGATCGAGCGCACCCGTGACCGGGTCCGCGTGGACATCCACACGGCCCGCCCGGGCATCGTCATCGGCCGCCGCGGCGCCGAGGCCGAGCGCATCCGCGCCGACCTCGAGAAGCTGTCGGGCAAGCAGATCCAGCTCAACATCCTCGAGGTGAAGAACCCCGAGGCCGAGGCCCAGCTCGTCGCGCAGGGCATCGCCGAGCAGCTCTCCGCTCGCGTGGCGTTCCGCCGCGCGATGCGCAAGGGCATGCAGGGCGCGCAGCGCGCCGGCGCCAAGGGTGTGCGCATCCAGGTGTCCGGCCGTCTCGGCGGCGCCGAGATGAGCCGCTCCGAGTTCTACCGCGAGGGTCGCGTTCCGCTGCACACCCTGCGCGCCAACATCGACTACGGCTTCTACGAGGCCAAGACGACGTTCGGTCGCATCGGCGTGAAGGTCTGGATCTACAAGGGCGACATCACGAACAAGGAGCTCGCCCGCGAGCAGGCCAACCAGAAGTCATCCCGTCCCGAGCGTCGTGACGACCGTGGCGGCGACCGCCGCGACAGCCGTCCGCCGCGCGGTGCCAACAGCGGCTCGGCGGCCCCCAAGGCCGACGCACCGGTCGCAGCAGGAGTTGAGGCGTAACCATGTTGATTCCCCGTAAGGTCAAGCACCGCAAGCAGCACCACCCCGGACGCAGTGGCCAGGCCACCGGCGGCACGGTGGTGTCGTTCGGCGAGTTCGGCATCCAGGCCCTCACGCCCGCGTATGTCACCAACCGCCAGATCGAGGCCGCGCGTATCGCGATGACCCGTCACATCAAGCGTGGCGGGAAGGTGTGGATCAACGTCTACCCCGACCGCCCCCTCACGAAGAAGCCCGCTGAGACCCGCATGGGTTCCGGTAAGGGTTCGCCCGAGTGGTGGGTCGCCAACATCAAGCCGGGTCGCGTGCTCTTCGAGCTCGCCGGCGTGAACGAGACCATCGCTCGCGAGGCACTGACCCGTGCCATCCACAAGCTGCCGCTCAAGGCACGCATCATCAAGCGCGAGGAGGGCGACGCATAATGGCGATCGGATCCAAGGAGCTGACTCCCACTGAGCTCGACACGTTCGAGAACGAGCGCCTGCTCGACGAGCTGAAGAAGGCCAAGGAGGAGCTGTTCAACCTGCGCTTCCAGTCGGCCACCGGCCAGCTCGAGAGCCACGGGCGTATTCGCGCCGTCAAGCGCGACATCGCTCGCATCTACACGGTCATCCGTGAGCGCGAGCTGGGCATCCGTGCCACGCCCGTCGTCGAGGCCACCCCGGCCAAGGCCGCGGCCAAGAAGACCACCAAGAAGACCGAGGATGCGGCTGCGCCCGCCGCGGTCGAGACCGAAACGAAGGAGGCGTAGCCATGGCGAAGGTCGAGAGCACAACCGCCGAGACTGCCGAGCTCGTTCGCGGCTACCGCAAGACCCGTCGCGGATACGTGACCAGCGACAAGATGGACAAGACCATCGTCGTCGAGGTCGAGGACCGCGTGAAGCACCCCCTGTACGGCAAGGTCATCCGCCGCACCTCCAAGGTGAAGGCGCACGATGAGGCCAACACGGCCGGCATCGGCGACCTCGTCGTCATCAGCGAGACCCGTCCGCTCAGCGCGAGCAAGCGCTGGCGCCTGGTCGAGATCCTCGAAAAGGCGAAGTAACCATGCTGCAGCAGGAATCCCGGCTCAAGGTCGCCGACAACACCGGCGCGAAGGAGCTGCTCACGATCCGCGTGCTCGGCGGCTCCGGCCGTCGCTACGCGGGTCTCGGCGATGTCATCGTCGCGACCGTCAAGGACGCGATCCCCGGTGGCAACGTGAAGAAGGGCGATGTGGTCAAGGCCGTCGTCGTCCGGGTGAAGAAGCAGACCCGTCGTCCCGACGGTTCGTACATCAAGTTCGACGAGAACGCCGCCGTCATCCTCAAGGGTGACGGGGACCCCCGTGGAACCCGCATCTTCGGACCGGTCGGTCGCGAGCTCCGCGACAAGAAGTTCATGAAGATCATCTCGCTCGCACCGGAGGTGCTGTAACCATGGCGAACATTCGCAAGGGTGACCTCGTTCAGGTCATCAGTGGCCCGACCCAGGAGCGCGGCGGAGACCGCGGCAAGCAGGGTCGCGTCATCACCGTGCTCGCGGACCAGGACCGCGTGATCGTCGAGGGCATCAACTTCGTCACGAAGCACGTCAAGGTGGGCCAGACCCAGCGCGGCACGAAGACCGGCGGCATCGAGACCCACGAGGCCCCGATCCACGTCTCCAACGTCGCTCTCGTCGACCCCGACACCAAGATGCCGGCCCGCGTGGGCTTCCGCGAGGAGACCGACGACCGCGGCAAGACCGTGCGCGTGCGCTTCTTCAAGCCGTCGCGCCGTGCCGCCAAGCCGGCCAAGAAGGCCACCACGAAGGCCGCCACCACCAAGGATGCCGACTCGGCACCCGAGAAGGACGCGTAACTCATGACCACGACTGCCCCCGCCGCTGGCAAAATCCAGCCGCGCCTCAAGCAGAAGTACCGTGCGGAGATCTCCGCGCAGCTGACCAAGGACTTCGGCTTCACGAACGTGCACCAGGTGCCCGGCATCGTGAAGGTCGTCGTCAACACCGGTGTCGGCGAGGCCGCCCGCGACTCCAAGATCATGGATGGCGCGGTCAAGGACCTCACCGCCATCACCGGTCAGAAGCCGCAGGTCACCAACGCTCGCAAGTCGATCGCGCAGTTCAAGCTGCGTGAGGGTCAGCCCATCGGCGCCCACGTCACCCTGCGCGGTGACCGCGCCTGGGAGTTCCTCGACCGCCTGATCACGCTCGCGCTCCCGCGCATCCGCGACTTCCGCGGCCTGTCGGACCGCCAGTTCGACGGCAAGGGCAACTACACGTTCGGCCTCACGGAGCAGTCGATGTTCCACGAGATCGACCAGGACAAGATCGACCGCGTCCGCGGTTTCGACATCACGATCGTGACCACCGCCAAGAACGACGACGAGGGACGCGCGCTGCTCAAGGCGCTCGGCTTCCCGTTCCGGTCGAACGACGCGGCCGCCAACTAACCGAGCACCACCGATCGACCAGGTCGGCATCCCTGTAACGGATGCCGAAACCGGACGAGAACAGGAACACCAGCACATGACAATGACAGATCCGGTCGCAGACCTGCTGACCAGACTGCGCAACGCCAACTCGGCGTACCACGACACCGTCTCGCTGCCCAGCAGCAAGCTGAAGTCGCACATCGCGGAGATCCTCCAGAAGGAGGGCTACATCGCGGCGTGGAAGATCGAGGACGCGCGCGTCGGCCAGACCCTCACGATCGACCTCAAGTACGGCCCGAACCGCGAGCGCTCCATCGTGGGCATCAAGCGCGTGTCGAAGCCCGGCCTGCGCGTCTACGCGAAGTCGACCGAGATCCCCAAGGTCCTCGGTGGCCTCGGCGTCGCCATCCTGTCCACCTCCTCCGGGCTCCTCACGGACAAAGAGGCTTCGAAGAAGGGCGTGGGTGGGGAAGTCCTCGCCTACGTGTGGTAACGACTCATGTCACGTATTGGAAGACTCCCCATCGACATCCCCGCGGGCGTCGAAGTGAAGATCGACGGCCAGGCCGTCTCGGTCAAGGGCCCGAAGGGTGAGCTCGCGCTCACCGTCTCGCAGCCCATCCAGGTCGCGATCGAGGACGGGCAGCTGCTCGTCACGCGCCCGGACGACGAGCGCGCCTCGCGCTCGCTCCACGGACTCACCCGCACGCTCATCGCGAACCAGATCATCGGCGTCACCGAGGGCTACACCAAGGGCCTCGAGGTCGTCGGCACCGGATACCGCGTCGCGGCCAAGGGCGACTCGGTCGAGTTCGCGCTCGGCTACTCCCACTCCATCACCGTTGACCCGCCGAAGGGCATCAGCTTCACGGTGGAGGGCAACAACAAGCTGACGGTCTCCGGGATCGACAAGCAGGCCGTCGGCGAAGTCGCGGCCAACATCCGCAAGCTGCGCAAGCCCGAGCCGTACAAGGGCAAGGGTGTTCGCTACGCGGGCGAGGTCGTGCGCCGCAAGGCCGGAAAGAGTGGTAAGTGATCATGGGTCTCGGAACCAGAGGCAAGAGCAAGTCGGCCGCCAAGGGCCGCCGTCACGCACGCCTTCGCAAGAAGGTCACCGGCACCGAGGCGCGTCCGCGTCTCGTCGTCACCCGCTCGGCCCGCCACGTCTTCGTGCAGGTCGTCGACGACACCAAGGGTCACACCCTGGCGTCCGCGTCGACCCTCGAGGCCGACATGCGCACGTTCGATGGTGACAAGACGGCCAAGGCGAAGAAGGTCGGCGAGCTCGTGGCCGAGCGCGCCAAGAAGGCCGGCGTCGAGGCTGTCGTGTTCGACCGCGGAGGCAACCGTTACGCGGGTCGCGTCGCGGCCATCGCGGACGGCGCACGTGAAGGCGGTCTGGACCTGTGACCGACGAAACTACCAACAAGGAGCAGGACGTGGCCGTTGAGGTTACCGAGGTCACCACACCCGAGGTCGTCGTCGACGCCCCGGCCACCGACCTCACGAACGAGCCCC
This sequence comes from Synechococcus sp. UW140, assembly GCA_943367555.1. Lineage (GTDB taxonomy): Bacteria > Actinomycetota > Actinomycetes > Actinomycetales > Microbacteriaceae > Rhodoglobus. The sequence continues at coordinate 72,842 of CALRJN020000006.1, forward strand.
GCGAGGCCCGCCGTGGCGGTCGCGAGCGCAACCCGAACCGTGACCGCGGCAGCGCCCGCGACGCCGAGAAGAGCCAGTTCCTCGAGCGCGTCGTGACGATCAACCGCGTGTCCAAGGTCGTCAAGGGCGGCCGTCGCTTCAGCTTCACGGCGCTCGTCGTCGTGGGCGATGGCAACGGTCTCGTCGGTGTCGGCTACGGCAAGGCCCGCGAGGTGCCGCTGGCGATCTCCAAGGGCGTCGAGGAGGCGAAGAAGAACTTCTTCCGCGTCCCTCGCGTCGGCGTGACGATCCCGCACCCCGTCCAGGGTGAGGCCGCAGCCGGTGTCGTGCTCCTGCGTCCCGCGTCCGCCGGTACCGGTGTTATCGCCGGTGGTCCGGTGCGCGCCGTGCTCGAGTGCGCCGGCATCCACGACGTCCTGAGCAAGTCGCTCGGGTCGTCCAACACGATCAACATCGTGCACGCGACGGTCGCTGCCCTCAAGCAGCTCGAGGAGCCCCGCGCGGTCGCCGCGCGTCGCGGACTCGACGTCGAGCACGTCATCCCGGCCCGTCTGCTGCGGGCCGAGGCCGAAGCTAAGGCAGGTGTCTGATGGCCGCGCGCCTGAAGGTGACCCAGATCAAGTCCAAAATCAGTGAGAAGCAGAACCAGCGCGACACCCTGCGCAGCCTCGGGCTGCACCGCATCGGTGACGTCGTGGTTCGCGAGGACACCCCGCAGAATCGTGGGTATGTCCGCACCGTTGCTCACCTTGTCAAGGTCGAGGAGATTGACTAATGGCTGACGAGAACCAGGCCCCCAAGGCCCCCGCGAAGGCGGCGGCCACGAAGGCGGCTGCTCCCAAGGCTGCGGCTGACAAGGCGGCGCCCGCGAAGGCGGCGCCCGCGAAGGCTGCTGCGCCGGCGAAGGCTGCGGCCCCCAAGGCTGCGGCCCCCAAGGCCGCTGCTGACAAGGCGGCGCCCGCGAAGGCGACTGCCACCGCGGCGGCAGCGCCCGCCAAGGCCGAGTCCGCTCCCGCGGCCAAGGCCCCGGCAGCCAAGGCCCCGGCAGCCAAGGCCCCCGCAGCCAAGGCCCCCGCGAAGAAGGCGGCGGCCGACGTCGCCTCCCGCCCGCAGGTGCTGAAGGTCCACCACCTCCGCCCCGCCGCCGGCGCCAAGAAGGACAAGACCCGCGTCGGACGTGGTGAGGGTTCCAAGGGCAAGACGGCTGGACGTGGAACCAAGGGCACGAAGGCGCGCTATCAGGTGCGCCCCGGCTTCGAGGGCGGCAACCTGAACTTCGTCATGCGCACCCCCAAGCTGCGCGGCTTCAAGAACCCGTTCCGGGTCGAGTACCAGGTCGTCAACCTCGAGAAGCTCGCCGAGCTGTACCCCCAGGGCGGCGATGTCACGATCACCGACCTCGTTGCCAAGGGTGCCGTGCGCAAGAACGAGAAGGTCAAGGTTCTCGGGGCCGGCGAGATTGCGGTTAAGCTGAACGTTGCGGTCGATAAGGTCTCCGGCTCAGCTGAGCAGAAGATCGTCGCGGCTGGCGGTTCGGTCAAGTAGTTCGCTCGTTGAGAGTGACGAGCGGGGCTGGAGAACCGGCCCCGCTCGTCGGCATTACCCACGAATCATCGGAGGCCTTGTGTTCAGAGCAGTCGCGCGGATCTTCCGCACGCCCGACCTTCGCCGGAAGATCGGCTTCACGCTCGGCATCGTCGCGCTGTTCCGGCTCGGATCGTTCATCCCGGCCCCGTTCGTCGACTTCGGCAACGTTCAGATCTGTCTCGCCTCCAACGCGGGAACGTCGGGGCTCTACGACCTCGTCAACCTCTTCTCCGGCGGGGCGCTGCTCCAGCTGTCGATCTTCGCGCTCGGCATCATGCCGTACATCACCGCGTCGATCATCGTGCAGCTGCTGCGCGTCGTCATCCCGCACTTCGAGACCCTGTACAAGGAGGGCCAGGCCGGCCAGTCCCGCCTGACGCAGTACACCCGCTACCTCACGATCGCGCTCGGCGTGCTCCAGTCGACGACGCTCATCACGGTGGCCCGCAGCGGTGCTCTCTTCCCGTCGAACACCGGTGTGGCCGAGTGCTCCCAGCTCATCACCGATGACTCCTGGTACGCGATCATGCTCATGGTCATCACGATGACCGCCGGCACCGGCCTCATCATGTGGATGGGCGAGCTCATCACCGAGCGCGGCATCGGCAACGGCATGTCGCTGCTGATCTTCACGTCGATCTCCGCTCAGTTCCCGAGCGCCCTCTGGCAGATCCAGGTGTCGAAGGGCATCGAGACCTTCCTCTTCGTGCTCGTGATCGGAATCGCGATCATGGCGCTCGTCGTGTTCGTCGAGCAGTCGCAGCGGCGCATCCCTGTGCAGTACGCCAAGCGCATGGTGGGCAGGCGCACCTACGGCGGCAACAACACCTACATCCCGATCAAGGTCAACATGGCCGGGGTCGTGCCGGTGATCTTCGCCTCAAGCCTGCTCTACCTGCCGGCGCTCATCGCGCAGTTCAACCAGCCGGCGGCAGGCGACACCCCCGCGGCGTGGGTCACCTGGATCCAGAACTACCTCACCAAGGGCGATCACCCGCTCTACATGGCGCTGTACTTCCTCCTCATCGTCGGGTTCACCTACTTCTACGTGGCGATCACCTTCAACCCGGAGGAGGTCGCGGACAACATGAAGAAGTACGGCGGATTCATCCCGGGTATCCGCGCCGGCCGTCCGACCGCGGAGTACCTCGACTACGTGCTCACGCGCGTGACGCTCCCGGGATCGATCTATCTCGGTCTGGTGGCGCTCATCCCCTTGATCGCATTCGTGCTTGTCGGGGCGAATCAGAACTTCCCCTTCGGCGGGGCGAGCATCCTGATCATCGTCGGGGTGGGCCTGGAGACCGTCAAGCAGATCGATTCGCAACTCCAGCAGCGGCACTACGAGGGACTCCTGCGTTGACCCGTCTCCTGCTCATCGGTCCGCCGGGTGCGGGCAAGGGGACGCAGGCTGCGCGGTTGGCGGAGACCTTCGGGATCCCCGCCATCTCCACGGGAGACATCTTCCGGAGCAACGTCAAGAACCAGACCGAGCTCGGGCAGAAGGCGAAGGCCTTCATGGATGCCGGGGACAACGTGCCCGATTCCCTCACCAACGCCCTCATCCGCGACCGACTCGCGGAGGGGGACGCTCAGGCCGGATTCCTCCTCGACGGGTACCCGCGCACGGTCGACCAGGTGCGGGAGCTCGATGAGTTCCTCGCCGGCCACGGGGCGGCGCTCGACGCCGTCGTGGAGCTCATCGCCGACCCTGACGTGGTCGTCGATCGGCTGCGCAAGCGCGCGGTCGAGCAGGGCCGCAGCGACGATGACGAATCGGTCGTGCGCCACCGTCTCGAGGTCTACCGCGAGCAGACCGAGCCGCTCGTGGGAATCTACGGCGATCGGGGATCCCTTATCGAGATCGATGGTCTCGGCGAGATCGACGACGTGACGGGTCGGATCATCGGCGCGCTCGCGGCGCGCGGGATCGCCATTCCCGACGCCGCCGCGCGCTGAGCCCGTCGAGGCCGGTCGTCCTACCACGCCGTTTGCCGATTCGCGGGTAATGGCCTAGGCTTGATCTTTGGTGTTTCATGGGCCGTTTCTGCGTGCCCGCGTTCCTTCGGGAGCGGATTCATCACATCCCGCAGACCAGCGAATCCCACCTAATAGCGACGAAGAGGCTATGGCCAAAAAAGACGGTGTCATCGAGATCGAAGGCGCAGTTGTCGAGGCTCTGCCCAACGCGATGTTCCGCGTTGAGTTGACCAACGGACACAAAGTGCTCGCCCACATCTCGGGCAAGATGCGACAGAACTACATCCGAATCCTCCCCGAGGACCGGGTCGTGGTGGAGCTGAGCCCCTATGACCTGACCCGTGGCCGCATCACCTATCGCTACAAGTAACGATTCGCTGGAAAGTAACGGCCCTCGGCACACCGGGGGTACGAAGACAGCGAGCCCAAGGAAACAATCATGAAGGTCAACCCGAGCGTCAAGCCCATCTGCGACCACTGCCGCGTCATCCGCCGCAACGGAAACGTGATGGTCATCTGCAAGTCCAACCCGCGTCACAAGCAGCGCCAGGGCTAGAGCAAGACCCACAACTGAATACCGAACAGAACAGCACCAGGAACCGGCTCACCGCCGGGGACACCGAGGGTGGAGGCTCTCGCACCGGTGCTGTCCATCACCTCCACACACTCCAGGAGAAGCCACCATGGCACGTCTCGCAGGCGTCGACATCCCGCGCGATAAGCGCGTTGAGGTCGCACTGACGTACATCTACGGCGTCGGCCGCACGAGGGCACTCAAGACCCTCGCCGACACCGGAATCAGCGGGGAGATCCGCGTGAAGGATCTCACCGACGACCAGCTGATCGCGCTCCGCGATTACATCGAGCTCAACTTCAAGGTGGAGGGTGACCTCCGCCGTGAGGTCGCCGCCGACATCCGCCGCAAGGTCGAGATCGGCAGCTACCAGGGCATCCGCCACCGCCGCGGCCTTCCGGTCCACGGCCAGCGCACCAAGACCAACGCTCGCACCCGCAAGGGCCCGAAGCGCACCGTTGCCGGCAAGAAGAAGGCAGGACGTAAGTAATGGCTGCACCGAAGGCCGCCGCGCGCAAGCCGCGCCGCAAGGAGAAGAAGAACATCGCGCTGGGCCAGGCCCACATCAAGTCGACGTTCAACAACACCATCGTCTCGATCACCGACCCCACCGGGGCCGTCATCAGCTGGGCGTCGTCCGGCGCCGTCGGCTTCAAGGGATCGCGCAAGTCGACCCCGTTCGCCGCGCAGCTCGCGGCGGAGTCCGCGGCTCGCCAGGCGCAGGAGCACGGCATGAAGAAGGTCGACGTCTTCGTCAAGGGACCCGGCTCCGGCCGCGAGACCGCGATCCGTTCTCTCCAGGCCGCTGGCCTCGAGGTCGGTTCCATCAACGACGTCACCCCGCAGGCGCACAACGGGTGCCGCCCGCCGAAGCGCCGCCGCGTGTAGTTCGTCAGCGGGTCGAGCGTGTCGAGACCTCCCCAACGTTCGCGTCGGGTGAGATCTCGACGGGCTCGATCCGCTCAGTAGTCGTTCTTTACAACTCAACAGACCGACGGGCCCGCCACCCGTCGCGCTCCAGGTGTCATATAGCGGACACTTCGCCGAAAGGAATCACCAGTGCTCATCGCACAGCGCCCCACTCTTGCCGAAGAGAACATCTCCGAGTTCCGGTCACGGTTCGTGATCGAGCCCCTGGAGCCCGGATTCGGGTACACCCTCGGAAACTCCCTCCGTCGCACGCTGCTCTCCTCGATCCCGGGGGCTGCGGTCACGAGCATCCGGATCGACGGCGTGCTGCACGAGTTCAGCACCGTTCCCGGTGTCAAGGAGGATGTCACCGAGATCATCCTCAACATCAAGAACCTCGTCGTCTCGAGCGAGCACGATGAGCCCATCACCGCGTACCTGCGCAAGCAGGGCGCGGGTGAGGTCACGGCGGCGGACATCTCGGCTCCGGCCGGGGTGGAGATCCACAACCCGGAGCTCGTGATCGCGACGCTCAACGACAAGGCCAAGTTCGAGCTCGAGCTCACGATCGAGCGCGGTCGCGGATACGTCTCGGCGACCCAGAACCGCAGCGAGTTCAGCGAAGCGGGCCAGATCCCGATCGACTCGATCTACTCGCCCGTGCTCAAGGTCACCTACCGTGTCGAGGCCACCCGCGCGGGTGAGCGCACCGACTTCGACCGCCTGGTCGTGGATGTCGAGACCAAGTCGGCGATCACCCCGCGTGACGCCGTGGCGTCGGCCGGTCGCACGCTGACCGAGCTGTTCGGTCTCGCCCGCGAGCTCAACACCGCGGCCGAGGGCATCGAGATCGGCCCCGCGCCGGTCGACGCGGTGCTCTCGAGCGAGCTGAGCATGCCCATCGAGGACCTGGACCTCTCGGTGCGCAGCTACAACTGCCTCAAGCGCGAGGGGATCAACACCGTGAGCGAGCTCGTCGCCCTCAGCGAGACCCAGCTCATGAACATCCGCAACTTCGGACAGAAGTCGGTCGACGAGGTGAAGGACAAGCTGGTTGAGATGGGCCTCTCGCTCAAGGACAGCGTGCCCGGATTCGACGGCGCCCACTTCTACGGCGGCTACGACGACGACGAGACCAACGCTTAAGGCTCACGCCGACGCGTTCTAGTTATAGAGAGACACGACAATGCCCACACCCACCAAGGGACCCCGCCTCGGCGGTGGACCGGCCCACGAGCGTCTGCTGCTCGCGAACCTGGCCGCGGCCCTGTTCACCCACAAGAGCATCAAGACCACCGAGACCAAGGCCAAGCGCCTGCGTCCGGTGGCCGAGCGGCTCATCACGTTCGCCAAGCGCGGCGACCTGCACGCGCGCCGTCGCGTGCTCGCCGTCATCGGCGACAAGAACGTGGTGCACGAGCTCTTCACCGAGATCGCGCCCCTCGTCGAGAACCGTGAGGGCGGCTACACCCGCATCACGAAGCTCGGGTTCCGCAAGGGCGACAACGCGTCGATGGTGCAGATCGAGCTCGTGCTTGAGCCCGTGAACCCGAAGCCGAAGAGCGCGAAGAAGACGGCGGCTGCGGCCACCGCCTCGACCGTCGCTCCGGCCGAGGCGCCCGTCGAGGAGGCGGAGGTCGAGGAGGCCGCCGCAGCCGAGACGGTTGTCGACGAGCCGTCCGCCGATGAGACCGCCGCCGAGGAGACCCCGGAGGCCCCCGTCGAGGAGGCCGCCGCGGCCGACGAGGACGCCAAGTAGTCTCACCTCCGTGAGAATGGGCCCTGCCGTTGTCGGCGGGGCCCCTTCCGCGTTAACGGCTCAGACCGGATACGGCAGGCTGCGGTGATCGTCGGGGTCGCGCAGCGGAGGCAGCTCGGCGAGGCGCTGCAGAGCATCCACGATCGCGGTCACGTAGATGCCGCCGCTGATCGGACCTCCGGGGTGCACCTGATCGTCGGCGAGCTCGTTCACTCGCGGAGCGATCGCGTCGTGCCAGTTCGCCAGCTCGACCTGCCGCTCGCGCCGCGCGAAGTCGGCGAGCGTCTCGTTGACCCCGGGAATCCAGTCCTTCGGCGCCTGGGCGTTGACGACCACGATGAGCGTCTCGGGGCCGACGGCGGCGAGCACGGCGTCCAGGTCGGCGAGTTCGATCGGTCCGTTCGTGCCGAGTCCGAGCACGAGCACCGACCGCATCTCCCCGTTGTCGACGGCGGTGCGCACGAGATCGGGTCCGACCCACATCGAGCGGGAGACGGCGGCGTCGATCGCGATGCCGGGCAGCTTCTCCTGAAGCCACGGCGCCGCCGCGAGCATGACCGAGTCGCCGACGGCGTAGATCTGGTCGCCGCCGGGCAACGGCGGAGGACGTCGCGGTCCGAGGGAGAGCGCCCGGCCGCCTGCGGCATCCTCGACGGCCTGCTGCCCGGCCTCGATCGCGAGCTGGGCTTCGCCCTTGCCCGGGTCGGCGAGCACGCCCGCGCCGGTGAGAACGACGCACGCCGCGAGCGCGGCGCCCGCGCTGATCGCGAGGGAGCGGGGCCGGATGCTGCGAGCCCACGCGCGCAGACCGAGCCGACGCACCGGCTGCTCGAGCAGGTCATGGGATGCCGCGGCCGCGGCGACCGTGAGGGGGAGCGCCGCGGCGGGGGCCAACCACGCCGGCGCGTCGGCGGGCAACCCGGCTGCGAAGAGCACGAGCAGCGGCCAGTGCCAGAGGTAGAGACCGTAGGAGCGCTCGCCGATCCATCGCAGCGGAGCCAGGTCGAGGCCGGCCCCGAGCCACGACCCGGGCAGGGTGGCCCCGGCGATCGCGAGGGCGGTCAGCACCGCAACCGCGACCAGCCCGCCCCGGGTCACGACGGGGGAGTCGAGGGGCATCACGAGCGCGATGACGACGACCACTCCCACCGCCACCGCGCCGATCGGCGGCAGCAGCATCCTCGCGGCGCGGGAGGCCACCGCGGTGCCCAGGAAGCGGCGCTCGAGCAGCACGGCGAGCGCCGCCCCGAGTGCGAGGCCGAAGGCGTGCGTGTCGGTTCCGTAGTAGACCCGGCTCGGGTCGCCCGGCGGGGTGAAGAGCACCGCCATCGCGACAGCGGAGGCGACCGCGAGCACGAGCGGCACGACGAGCCGCACTGCGCGGGGGCGCAGCGCGAGCATCCCGAGCACCACGAGCGGCCACACGAGATAGAACTGCTCCTCCACGGCCAGTGACCAGAAGTTGCGGAACAGTTCGGGCGTCGTGCCCGCCAGATAGCTGCCGCCCTGCGCGATGAGGAGCCAGTTGCTCGAGAAGGTGGCGGCGCCCAGCACCTGAGTGCCCAGATGCACGAGCACGTCGCCGCCGACCACGAGGGCTCCCGCGCCGCACACCACGACGACGAGGACGAGCGCGGGCAGCAGCCGTCGCGCCCGGCGCTGCCAGAACCGACCGAGGGCGATCCGACCCGTTCGCGCGCGTTCACCGAGCAGCAGTCCGGTGATGAGGAAACCGCTGATGACGAAGAACACGTCGACCCCGAGGTACCCGCCCGGGAGGGCTGCCGGCACGAAGTGGTAGACGATCACGACGATGACGGCGACCGCCCGCAGCCCATCGAGCCCGGGAAGGTGCGCCGAAGAACGCTGGGCCGGGGGCGCAGCGTCACGCGGGATCGGGAGAGTGGTGCTCATGAGCGTTACCGCCTCCAGCCTAGACTTGGCGACCGTGGGCGAGACCGATGAGACGAGGTTCCGGCTCGACATCGCCTACGACGGGACCGACTTCAGCGGGTGGGCGCGGCAGCCGACCCTGCGCACCGTGCAGGGCGAACTCGAGGGCGCCCTCGCGACCGTGTTCCGGCGCGAGCTGCCGCATCCCACGCTCACGGTCGCGGGCCGAACCGATGCCGGGGTGCACGCCACGGGCCAGGTCGCTCATGTCGATCTCGGCGTGGCCCAGGTCGCCCGCCTGCGCCGACCGCACGGCAGCCACGACACCGATCCGGACCCCGGTCGAGCGCTCGCGCGCCGGCTCAACGGGATCGCCGGGCTGCGCAGCGACGTCGTCGTGTTGCGCGCCGCCGTCGCGCCACCCGGATTCGACGCCCGGTTCTCGCCGATCTGGCGCCGCTACGAATATCGGATCGCGGATGCTCGGGCGCAGCGCAACCCCCTCCTGCGCCGCCACACCCTCTGGTATCCGGGTGAGCTCGACGAGACCCTGATGAACGTCGCGGCCGACGAGCTGACCGGCCTGCACGACTGGGCCGCGTACTGCCGTCCTCGCGAGGGGGCCACGACGATCCGCGAGCTGCAGGCCTTCCGCTGGCGTCGGGACGGGACGGGCGTGCTCATCGCCGAGCTCAAGGCCGACGCCTTCTGCCACAGCATGGTGCGCGCCCTCGTCGGCGCGGGCGTCTCGGTCGGCTCCCGCACGCTCGAGCCCGGGCGGCCTGCGCAGCTCCGCGACGCGGTGCAGCGCACGAGCGAGTTCAAGGTCATGCCCGCCTCGGGGCTGACCCTGGTCGAGGTGGGCTATCCGGATGACGCGGGCCTCGCCGCCCGCGCCGAGCAGACCCGCGCCCGCCGCGACGCCTGATCGCGCGCGTTTGACCGGGCATCCACCGGTCGACTAGTCTTACGAGGTTGTGTTCCGCCATCGCGGACATGGCCAGTTGAGCCCTCCACCGTCTGCGTTCCCCCCGGAACCGGCACCGGAGCGGGATTCACGAACACCTCGACAAGAAAGCAGTACTCCTGTGACGCGTACGTTCTCGCCCACTCCCGCTGACGTTCAGCGCGACTGGGTCATCATCGACGCGACCGACATCGTTCTCGGTCGTCTTGCCAGCCACGCGGCCACGCTCCTGCGCGGCAAGCACAAGCCCACCTTCGCTCCGCACATGGACATGGGCGACTTCGTCATCATCATCAACGCCGAGAAGGTCGCCCTCACCGGCGCCAAGCTCGCGCAGAAGAAGGCCTACCGCCACTCGGGTTACCCGGGCGGCCTGACGGCGACCACCTACGCGGAGATGCTCGAGAAGCACCCGACGCGCGCCGTGGAGAAGGCCGTGCGCGGCATGCTCCCCAAGAACTCGATCGGTCGTGCCCAGCTGTCCAAGCTCAAGGTCTACGCCGGCGCCGAGCACCCGCACGCGGCTCAGCAGCCCACGCCGTACACCCTCACCCAGGTCGCCCAGTAGCCCCGTCGGCTCACTGCGAAGCAAAAAGGACTGACTACATTGGCCAAGATCGAAGATTCCATCGCCGAGGACGTGCTCGAGAGCGCCGTGCTCGACAGCTACACCACCGAGACGCCCGCTGACACCGCGCCCAAGGCGCCGCGTGCCGTGCTCAACGTCCCCGGTGCCGCCGTGGGTCGCCGCAAGGAGGCGATCGCCCGCGTGCGCATCGTCCCCGGCACCGGCAAGGCGACCGTCAACGGACGCGAGCTCGCCGAGTACTTCCCCAACAAGTTGCACCAGCAGCTCATCAACGACCCGTTCAAGGTGCTCGACCTCCTGGGCGCGTACGACGTGACCGCGCGCATCACCGGTGGTGGCCCCTCGGGCCAGGCCGGCGCGCTGCGCCTCGCGATCGCGCGCTCGCTCAACGAGATCGACCGCGAGAACAACCGCCCCGCCCTGAAGAAGGCCGGCTTCCTCACCCGTGACGCGCGCGTCATCGAGCGCAAGAAGGCCGGTCTCAAGAAGGCCCGCAAGGCGTCGCAGTTCTCGAAGCGCTAGTCGTCGTGCTTCTGGAGCGGTAGAGGATGCCTCGGCTCTTCGGTACGGACGGTGTTCGGGGACTCGCGAACAGCGAACTGACGGTCGAACTGGCCCTCGCCCTGGCTCAGGCGGCTGCGGTCGTGCTGGGCAAAGGTCGGGTGGCCGACGGTCGACGCGCCTCGGGACGTCGCCCCATCGCCGTCATCGCCCGCGACCCGCGTGTCTCGGGGGAGTTCCTCTCCGCCGCCGTGGCGGCGGGGCTCGCGAGTTCCGGAGTCGACGTGTTCGACGCCGGAGTGGTGCCGACCCCGGCCGCGGCGTTCCTCGTGGCCGACTTCAAGGCTGACCTCGGCGTGATGATCTCGGCGTCGCACAACCCGGCGCCCGACAACGGCATCAAGTTCTTCGCGACCGGAGGCACCAAGCTCCCGGATGACGTGGAGGACCGCATCGAGGCCGCGCTCGCGGCGCCCAAGCTCGCTCCCACGGGACCGGATGTCGGGCGCATCCGTCGGTTCGCCGACGCCGAGGATCGCTACCTCGTGCACCTGCTCTCCACCCTGCCGAACCGCCTCGACGGCATCCATGTCGTGCTCGACTGCGCCAACGGTGCGGCCGCGGGAGTCTCCCCGCAGGTGTTCACCGATGCCGGCGCGCGCGTGACCGTGATCGGGGCCGACCCGGACGGTCTCAACATCAACGACGGCGTCGGGTCCACGCACCTGGATCATCTCGCCGCCGCCGTGCTCGAGCACGGGGCCGACCTCGGCATCGCCCACGACGGTGATGCGGACCGCTGCCTCGCGATCGACCACACCGGGGCCGTCGTCGACGGCGACCAGATCATGGCGATCCTCGCGGTGGCGATGGCGGAACGCGGCGCGCTCGCCGACCGCACGCTCGTGGCGACGGTGATGAGCAATCTCGGACTGCGGCGCGCGATGGCCGACCACGGCATCCAGATGCTCGAGACCGCCGTCGGCGACCGCTACGTGCTCGAGGCGCTCGGCGAGCACAACCTCTCCCTGGGCGGCGAACAGTCCGGCCACGTGATCATGACGAAGTTCGCGACCACCGGCGACGGCATCCTCACCGGCCTGCACCTCGTTGCCGAGATGGCGCGCACCGGCAAGTCGCTCGCGGAGCTCGCGAGCGTGATGACGGTCTACCCCCAGGTGCTCATCAACGTGCGCGATGTCGACCACCACGCCCTCGGCTCCGATGCCGGGATCGCGGATGCCGTGACCGCCGCCGAGCGCGAGCTGGGGGACACCGGCCGGGTGCTCCTGCGCCCGTCGGGCACCGAGCCGATGGTGCGGGTCATGGTCGAGGCCGAGCATCAGGATGCCGCCGAGCGGATCGCAGCCGACCTCGCCGACGTGGTGCGCACGAGCCTCGCCCTCTGACGGGTCCCGGGCGCGCCCCGAATTGGGGCAGGGAACCGCTGCGGCCTGAGGATCGGTCGCCTCTAGAGTGACGACCGTGATCGAGGTCAATCTGCTCGCCGCAGCCGTGACGCTCGTCGGCCTGCTCGGGGTGCTGCTCTTCCGCGCGCGGGAGGAGCGGCGGGCGAGCGCCGACGGCAGCCTGAGCCGCGCCACGGCCCGGCGGCTCGGGTGGGCTCTCGCGGGCGGCATTCTCGCGCTCGGCAGCCTCGGGATCGCCTGGGTGCTCGTCTGATCAGGTCTTGCGCAGCAGCACCGTCGAGACGGCGTGATCGGACCCCTTGCGCAGCACGAGCGAGGCCCGGGGCCGCGTGGGCAGGATGTTCTGCACGAGGTTGGGCTCGTTGATCGCCTGCCAGATGCGCGCCGCCTCCGCTCGTGCCTCGGTCTCGCTCAGGCTCGCGTAGCGATGGAAGTAGGAGCGCGGGTTGGCGAACGCCCCGCGCTGCAGGCGGAGGAATCGCTCCTCGTACCAGCGAGCGATGTCGCTCGTTCGGGCATCCACATAGATGGTGAAGTCGAAGAGGTCGCTCACGGCGAGACGCTGACCGGGTGCCGCGGGCTGGAGCACGTTGAGGCCCTCGACGATGAGCACGTCCGGCGAGTTCACGGTCACGTCGGCGTCGGAGACGATGTCGTAGGCCAGGTGCGAGTAGAACGGGGCGTGCACCTCGTCCACCCCGCTCTTGATCCGGCTGACGAAGCGCAGCAGGGCCCGGCGGTCGTACGACTCGGGGAACCCCTTGCGATGCATGAGACCGCGTCGTTCCAGCTCGGCGTTGGGGAACAGGAATCCGTCGGTCGTGACGAGCTCGACGTGCGGGGTCGAGTCCCAGCGGGAGAGCAGCTCACGAAGAAGCCGCGAAACGGTGGACTTGCCGACGGCGACGGAGCCGGCGATCCCGATGATGAACGGGGTCCCCGTGGTGCGCGCGCCGAGGAAGGCGTCGGTGGCCTCGTGCAGGTTCTGCGCGTTCTCGGCGTAGAGGTTGATGAGCCGGCTGAGCGGGAGGTAGACCTCCTCGACCTCGCGGAGGTCCAGCTCGTCGCCGAGTCCCCGGAGCTCCACGAGCTCGGTCTGGGTGAGCGCCACCGCGGTGCGCGGGGCGAGCGCGGCCCAATCGCGGCGATCCAGCTCCACGAAGGGCGAGATCTGACCGTTCTGAGCGGCACCCTCGGACACCCGTCAACCCTAGTGGCGGCCAGCCCTCCGGTTTGGCACCTAAAATTGAGTCCCATGTGCGGAATCGTGGGATATGTCGGAGACAACAAGAGCCTCGAGGTCCTCCTCGGCGGCCTCAAGCGCCTGGAGTACCGGGGCTACGACTCCGCGGGCGTGGCGATCCTCGACGCCGAGGGTCATCTCGGCACCCGCAAGCGCTCCGGCAAGCTCCAGATTCTCGTCGACGACCTCACCGACCGGCCGCTGGCCAACGGGGCGACCGGGATCGGTCACACCCGCTGGGCCACCCACGGCGGACCCACGGACCGCAACGCGCATCCGCACCTGTCGGCAGACGGAAAGCTCGCCCTCATCCACAACGGGATCATCGAGAACTTCTCCGAGCTCAAGGCGGAGCTCGTCGAAGCCGGCTTCTCGTTCTCGAGCGAGACCGACACGGAGGTCGCCGCCCTGCTCGTGGGCCAGGCCTACGACCGCACCCACGACCTCACCGAAGCGCTGCGCACCGTCGTCGCGCGCCTCGACGGCGCGTTCACGCTGCTCGTGATGCACGAGGACCAGCCCGGCGTGGTCGTCGGCGCGCGTCGCAACTCGCCGCTCGTGATCGGCCTCGGCGAGGGCGAGAATTTTCTGGGCTCGGATGTCGCGGCCTTCGTGGAGTTCACCCGTCGCGCGGTCGCGATCGGGCAGGACCAGATCGTGACCATCCGCACCGATTCGGTCGTCGTGACCGACTTCGCGGGCGACCCCGTCGAGGTCGAGGAGTTCGAGATCGCCTGGGATGCCTCGGCGAGCGAGAAGGGCGGCTGGTCGAGCTTCATGGCGAAGGAGATCAGCGAGGAGCCGGAGGCGGTCGCCAAGACGATCCTCGGGCGCACGCACGACGGACTCGTGCACCTCTCCGAGCTCGACCCGATCGGCGACGACGTGCTGAAGGACATCGACCGCATCATCATCGTCGCCTGCGGCACCGCGGCCTACGCCGGCATGCTCGGCAAGTACGCGATCGAGCAGTGGGCGCGCATCCCCGTGGAGGTGGAGCTCTCGCACGAGTTCCGGTACCGCAACCCGATCATCAACGCGCGCACCCTGGTGATCTCGATCAGCCAGTCGGGCGAGACGATGGACACGCTCATGGCGGTCAAGTTCGCGACCGCCGGCGGCGCCCGCGTGCTCTCGGTGTGCAACACCCAGGGCGCGACGATCCCGCGCGAGTCCCACGCCGTCGTCTACACCCACGCCGGCCCCGAGGTCGCGGTGGCGTCGACGAAGGCCTTCGTCGCCCAGGTCACCGCGCTGTACCTCATCGGTCTGCATCTCGCCGCGGTCCGCGGCACCCTCGCCGACGACGCGATCCGCGCCAACGTCGCCGAGCTCATCGCGATTCCCGACAAGATCGCCGAGGTGCTGGAGGTCTCCCAGAAGGAGATCGGTCAGCTCGCGCACTGGATGACGGACACCCAGTCGGTGCTCTTCCTCGGTCGCCATGTCGGCTTCCCGGTCGCGCTCGAGGGCGCGCTCAAGCTCAAGGAGCTCGCCTACATCCACGCGGAGGGCTTCGCCGCGGGCGAGCTCAAGCACGGCCCCATCGCGCTGATCGAGCCCGGGCAGGCCGTGATCGTGGTCGTGCCGAGCCCGCGCGATCCCGACTCGCTGCACGCGAAGGTCGTCTCCAACATCCAGGAGATCCGCGCGCGCGGCGCGCGGGTGATCGCGATCGCCGAGAAGGGGGATGCGGCGGTGCTCCCGTTCGCCGATGAGGTCATCCCGATCCCGCTCGCCGGCACGCTGTTCGAGCCGCTGCTCGCCGTGGTTCCGCTGCACATCTTCGGCATGGAGCTCGCGTCGGCCAAGGGTCTCGATGTGGATCAGCCCCGCAACCTCGCCAAGTCCGTGACGGTGGAGTGATCCGAGTCCGATGATCGTCGGGATCGGCGTGGACGTCGTGGACCTCGCGCGTTTCGAGCGCGCGCTCCAGCGCACGCCGGTGCTCAAGGATCGCTTGTTCGCCGAGAGCGAACAGTCCCGCGACGGGATGCCGCTGCCGCTGCGTTCCCTCGCCGGTCGGTTCGCCGCCAAGGAGGCCCTCATCAAGGCCCTCGGCGACTCCACCGGGGTCACGTGGCACGACATGCGGGTCATCTCCGACGCGCACGGCAACCCCTCGCTCGAGCTGCACGGCGCGACCCGAACGATCGCGGACGCGCGGGGGATCGCGCGCGTGCACCTCTCGATGTCGCACGACGCGGGCCTGGCCGTCGCCTACGTGATCGCGGAGTCGTGATGGCGGAGGCGGTCGTCTCAACGGGTGCGATCGCGCACAACGTCGAGGTGCTGCGCGCGCTCGCCGGGGGCACTCCGGCGATGGTGGTCGTCAAGGCCGACGGCTACGGTCACGGGGCCGTTCCCGCCGCGCGGGCGGCCCTCGAGGGCGGGGCGGCCTGGCTCGGCACGGCGCACCTCGCCGAGGCGCTCGCGCTGCGGGCGGCCGGCATCCACGCCCCCGTTCTCGCCTGGCTCCACGAGCCGCAGGTGGACTTCGCCCCGGGCGTCGCCGCGGGCATCGACATCGGGGTGAGTTCGCTCGCCGAACTCGAGCGCGCCGCGGCAGTCGGAGCGACGGTGCAGCTCAAGGCCGACACCGGGCTCGGGCGCAACGGCGCCGTTCCCCGCGACTGGGCGCCGCTCGTCGAGAGCGCCGCCGCCCACCAGCGCGCCGGGCGTCTCACGGTGCGCGCGATCTGGAGCCACCTCGCCAATGCGGGGGCGGCGGAGGATGCGGCGCAGCTCACCGCGTTCCGGGGCGCGGTCGAGCAGGCGCGGGCCGCCGGCCTCGAGCCCGAGCTTCTGCACCTCGCGGCGACGCAGGGCGCGCTCGCGCATCCGGACGCCCGCTTCGATCTCGTGCGTCTGGGCATCGGAGCCTACGGACTGCGACCCGACGTCGATCCCGTGCCCGGCCTCGTTCCCGCGATGGAGCTCTCGGCACCCGTCGTCTCCGTCAAGCGCGTGCCCGCCGGCCACGGGGTGTCCTACGGCTACGACCATCGAACGGTCGCCGAGACGACTCTCGCGCTCGTGCCCCTCGGGTACGCCGACGGGGTGCCGCGCTCGGCATCGGGCCGGGGCCTGGTGTCGATCAACGGGGTGCACTATCCCGTGGCCGGCCGAGTCGCGATGGATCAGATCGTGCTCGACGTCGGCGACGCCGCGATCGCCGTCGGTGACCGCGCCGTCCTGTTCGGCGACCCGGCGACCGGGGTGCCGTCAGCGGATGACTGGGCCGCCGCCGCCGGGACCATCAACTACGAGATCGTGACCCGGGTCGGCGCGCGCGTGCCGCGGAGGTACGTGCCGTGATCGTCGCGACCCCCGACGCGATGGCGCACCTGGGCGCGCGCATCGCGGCCGAGCTCCGGGCCGGCGATCTCGTGCTCCTCAACGGCGAGCTCGGGGCCGGCAAGACCACCCTGACGCGCGGCATCGGAGAGGCGCTCGGCGTGCGGGGCGCGGTGACGAGCCCGACGTTCGTGCTCGCGCGCACGCATCCGCGGGAGACTCACGGGTCGAGCTCGGTCGAGACTTCGGTGACACGCGACGACGCCCCCCTCGTGCATGTCGACGCCTACCGACTCGCGAGCGCGATGGAGCTCGACGACCTCGACATCGACTTCCCCGGGTCGATCGTCGTCGTCGAATGGGGAGACGGTCTGCTCGACGGCATCACGGATGACTGGCTGCGCGTCGACATCGCGCGCCCGCACGGCGGCGACGAGACCGCGGAGATCGAGCCGCGCGAGGTCACCCTCACCGGCTTCGGCCCGCGCTGGGAGAACTGGGTGCGCGATGCTGCTCGCGATTGACACCTCTGCGGGCACGAGCGTGGCGATCGTCGACCGCGACGGCGGCATCCTCGCCGAGCACTCCTCGCCCGACCCGCGGGGCCACGCCGAACTCATCGGCACGTTCATCGCGGCGTGCCTCGCCGACGCCGGGGTCGCGCCGTCCGCGCTGTCGGGCGTCGTCGCCGGCATGGGTCCGGGCCCGTTCACGGGGCTGCGCGTCGGCATCGCCGCCGCGCGCGCGTTCGCCCTCGGCATCGGACGCCCGGTGGTGCCCGTCGCGAGCCATGATGCCATCGCCTTCGACGCCGACGAGGAGCGCCCGGTGCTCGTGACGACCGACGCCCGACGCCGCGAGGTCTTCTGGTCGGCCTATTCGGGCCGGGATGCCGCGGGCCTGCCGATCCGCACCGCCGGCCCCGCGCTCGCCAAGGCCGACGAGCTCGCGTCGGCGGTCACCGGCTTCGACGGTTACCTCATCCTCGACGGCGGACTGGTCTCGGCCGGGGCGCTCGGGATGCTCGCCGAAACCCTCCACGCGAACGGTCGCCCGTTCGCCGCCGACGAGCCGCTCTACCTGCGCTCGCCCGATGTCACCCTCTCGGCCGGACCCAAGCGGGTGACCGCGTGACTGCGTGGCAGCTGCGCCGAGCGACCGTCGACGACCTCGACGCGATCATGGCGATCGAGACGAGCGTCTTCGGAACGGATGCCTGGTCCCGGTCGATCATGCGCGCCGAGCTCGCCGATCGACACGGCTACTACCTCGTGGCCTTCCCGCCGAACGATCCGGCCCGGGTCGAGGCGTATGCGGGACTGCGCGCGCCGCGCAACGAACCGCAGGCCGACATCCAGACCATCGCCGTCGCCGAGATCGCGCGCCGGCAGGGACTGGGTCGGGTGCTCATGCTGAGCCTCATCGCGGAGGCGCGCGAGCGCGGCGCCACCGAGGTGTTCCTCGAGGTGCGCGCCGACAACCCCGGCGCCCAGGCGCTCTACGCCTCGCTCGACTTCGAGGAGCTCGCCGTGCGACCGAAGTACTACCAGCCCGACGGTGTCGACGCGATCGTCATGCGGCACACGATCGTCGAGCCAGGGGTGACCCTCGCATGAATCCTCAGTCGCAGGCCCCTTCGGCGCTGGCGTCGCGGGATCGCTCGCGCGATCCCCACGGCTCCAGCGCGCCATTGGTCCTCGGCATCGAGACGAGCTGCGACGAGACGGGCATCGGAATCGTGCGCGGAACGACCCTGCTCGCCAACGTCATCGCCTCCTCGATGGAGGAGCACGCCCGCTACGGCGGCGTCGTGCCCGAGGTCGCGGCGCGCGCCCACCTCGAGGCGCTGACCCCGGCACTGCGGCGAGCGCTCGCCGAGGCCGACGTGACGCTCGAGCAGCTCGACGCGATCGCGGTGACGAGCGGCCCGGGCCTCGCCGGCGCGCTCATGGTCGGCGTCGGTGCGGCGAAAGCGCTCGCGCTGTCGCTCGGCACCCCGCTCTACGCGGTCAATCACCTCGTCGGCCACGTGGGCGCCGACGTGCTCGATGAGGATCCCCTCGAGTACCCGACGATCGCCCTCCTCGTCTCCGGCGGACACACCTCGCTCCTGCTCGTGCGTGACCTGACCTCCGACGTCGAGCTGCTCGGCGAGACGATCGACGATGCGGCGGGGGAGGCCTTCGACAAGGTAGCGCGGCTCCTCGGCCTGCCGTATCCGGGCGGTCCGCAGATCGACCGCGCGGCCGTCGGCGGCGACCCGGCGGCGATCCGCTTCCCTCGGGGCCTGAGCAGCCCCAAGGACCTCGACAAGCACCGCTATGACTTCTCGTTCTCGGGGCTCAAGACGGCCGTGGCCCGCTGGGTGGAACGCGAGCGGGACGCCGGCCGCGACGTGCCCCTCGCGGATGTCGCCGCGAGCTTCCGCGAGGCCGTCGTCGATGTGCTGCTCACCAAGGCGCTCGCCGCGTGCGCCGACCACGGCATCCCGCGCCTGCTGCTCGGCGGCGGGGTCGTCGCCAACGCCCGCGTGCGCGAGGTCGCCGCGCAGCGCTGCGCGGCCGCGGGAGTGCAGCTGCGCATCCCGCCGCTCGCCCTGTGCACCGACAACGGGGCGATGATCGCCGCGCTCGGATCGCAGCTCGTGATGGCCGGCATGGCCCCGTCGACGCTCGAGTTCGGCGCCGACTCCACCCTTCCGGTCACGACAATCCGAGCCTGAACGGTCGCGCGGCGGCGCGAAACGCTGGCCTTAAGGATGACCCGACTCCGGCCGGGCGCCCGATGTGCCGACGCGCGCCGATGTCGAGACTCGAAGGCATGACCACACTTCGCCGCCCCGAATGGCTCGCCCCCGCGGGCCTCATCCTTCTGACTCTCGTTCCGGCCGCCGCCGGGTCGTCCCGACTCGGCCAGCTCGCCTCCGGTGCGCTCACCGACGACAACGCGCGATTCTTCGACGCGCCCGCCCCGGTGATCATCCACATCATCACCGCCACCCTGTTCTGCGCGATCGGCGCCCTTCAGTTCGCCCCGAGCCTGCGTCGCTTCCGCTGGCATCGGCGCGCGGGGCGCGTGCTGGCTCCCGCCGGCATCCTCGCCGCCCTGTCCGGTCTGTGGATGACGCTGACCTACCCCGACCCGATGGGCCCCGACCCGCTGCTCGTCGGGATCCGGGTCGTCGTCGGCACCGCGATGGTGGCGTTCATCGTGCTCGCGCTCCTGGCGATCCGCCGTCGGGAATTCACCACCCACGGCGCGTGGATGACGCGCGCCTACGCCCTCGGGATCGGCGCGGGCACCCAGGTGCTCACGACGATGCCGTGGGTTCTGCTCGCCGGGCCGCCCGACCGCCTGACGCGAACCCTGCTCCTGGCCGCCGGGTGGGTGATCAACGCGCTCGTCGCGGAGTGGGTCATCCGTCGTCGCGCTCAAGCGCGTTCGGCCCGGGGCGCGGCGGTCCGATCTGCGCGGGCCGATGCGCTCCTATAGTGAGGGCATGACGGGACCGCTGCGCTCCCTGTGGGACGCCCCCGCCGCCCGCCCCGCCCCGCCGGAACGGGTGTGGCGGGACTGGGCGCTCGTGGGGATTCTCCTGCCGCTCATCCTCGTCGAGGCCGTGCTCAGGCCGGAGTTGCCCGGGGTGTGGCTCTGGGCGGTCGCGACCGCCCTGCCGGTGCCGGTGCTGCTGGTGCGCCGCACGAAGCCGCTCGTCGCCTTCGCCGTGGCATCCGGGATCATGGCGATCGCGACCGTGATCGCCGGAAACCCCGGCCAGCTGTACACCTCGGCGTGGGTGGCCGTGCTGCTCTACGCCGCGGTGCGCTGGGGATCGGGACGCGCCGTCATCGTCGTCGCCGGGATCGTGATTCTCAGCATCGCCCTCGATGCCTGGCCGGGACGCGCGCCGATCGCCGACCTCATCGGCGCGGTCACGGTCACGGTCGCGATCGTCGCGCTGGCCGCCGCCTTCCGGGCGCGAGCGACGTCGCGTCTGAGGGAACGCGACCGACTGGTGCTTCTCGAGCGGGAGCGCCTTGCCCGTGAGCTGCACGACACGGTGGCGCACCACGTCTCGGCGATCGCGATCAGTGCGCAGGCGGGACTCGCGACCGCGGACACCGACCCGGATGCCGCCACCCGAGCGCTCGGGATCATCGAGGCCGAGGCGTCCCGCACGCTCGTCGAGATGCGCACGATCGTGCGGGCGCTGCGCGGATCCGAGGCCGCGGACCTCGCGCCCTCGCCGACCATCGCCGATCTCGCCGACCTCACCGGCCCGGCCGGCGCTCGGCCCGCCGTCGAGCTCTCGATCCGCGGAGAGGCCGACCGCCTCGATCCGTCGATCGCGTCCGCCGTGCACCGGATCGCCCGGGAGGCCGTCACGAACGCCCGCCGGCACGCGCCCGGCGCGAGTCTCGTCACGATCGACGTGGAGGTCGCGGCCGACCGGGTGCGCCTGACGGTGCAGGACGACGGCGTGGCGTCGCCCCCGTCCGAGCCGGGGTTCGGCATCCGAGGCATGATCGAGCGGGCCGCGCTGCTCGGGGGCAACGCGACGGCAGGACCGCGCGCCGGCGGCGGCTGGGTGGTCACGGCGGAGCTGCCCGTCGCGGCGGCGCGCACGGGCGGGGGTGCGCCATGACGATCCGCGTGCTCATCGCCGACGACCAGGAGCTCGTGCGGGCGGGCTTGGCCGCGATCCTCGGCTCGATCGACGGCATCGAGGTCGTCGGGCTCGCGGCCGACGGTGCGGATCTCGTGCGGCAGGCGAGGTCGATCCGCCCCGACGTGTGCCTCGTCGACATCCGGATGCCGGGGATGGACGGGATCGAGGCGACCCGCCAGCTCGCGGGGCCCGAGGCGGAGCATCCGATCGCCGTCGTCGTGATCACGACCTTCGATCTCGACGAGTACGTCTACGCCGCGCTCCGAGCAGGCGCGAGGGGATTCCTGCTCAAGGATGCCGGAGCGACCCTGCTCGGCGACGCCGTTCGCGCCGCGGCGCGCGGGGATGCCCTCATCGCGCCCCAGGTGACCGTGCGGCTCATCGAGGAGTTCGCGCGACGCGCGCCGTCCCCGCGGTCGGGACCGCGCGACGCGCTCACGGCTCGCGAGGAGGAGATCCTCGCGGCCGTCGCCCTCGGGCAGAGCAACGCCGAGATCGCCTCCGCCCTCTTCGTCTCGCTGAGCACCGTCAAGACGCATCTCGCGCGGCTGATGGACAAGCTCGAGGCCCGCAATCGGGTGGAGCTCGCGATCTGGGCGCACGAGAACCCCGCCGAAACACGCCGAAACGTCCGTTGACACCCCTCGGTGCTGCTGCCACGATGGGGGCGCTGTCAGGCAACCACCCAATCTGAAGGAGCACATCCTCATGACCGAACCCACCCCGTACGCGGCCCCGGCTGCTGGGCCCCGCACCAACACCCTCGCGATCGTCGCCCTCATCGCGGCGTTCGTCGTGCCGCTCGCCGGCATCATCGTCGGCCACATCGCCCTCGGGCAGATCAAGAAGACCGGCGAGGCGGGACACGGCCTCGCGCTGTGGGGCACCATCCTGGGCTACGTCTTCACCGCGCTCTACATCCTGATCATCTTCGTCTCGGCGATCCTGCCGTTCATCATCCTGGGCTCGGTCGGCACCAGCTACTAGCCCGTCCTGACGACGGCCCGCACTCCCTCAGGGTGCGGGCCGTTCGTCGTTGTAGGGTCGGAACATGGCTACCGACACCAACGACTCCGTCCCGCCCGTGCCCCCGGCTCCCGCCGCCGCGAAGCCCCGCACGCGCACGCCCGCCACGCCGGCCGTGCCGCCCGTCGAGGCCGCGCCCGCGACCCCCGCCAAGGCCCCTGCGGCGAAGGCTCCTGCGGCCAAGGCCCCTGCCGCGAAGGCTCCGGCGGCGAAGGCCCCTGCGGCCAAGGCCCCTGCCGCGAAGGCGCCCGCTGCCCAGGCTCCTGCTGCGACGGCCGCGGCCGCGCCCGCCGTGCCCGTGGTCACCGGTGCCGCCGCCCCCGCCGGGGCCCCGCCGGTGCCGCCGGTCCCGCCGGCCGCCGAGCGTCCGAATCCCTATGCGACGCCCGCGCCCTCCTACGCGAACCAGCCCTACAGCCCGGTGCCCGCGGGTCCGCCCCAGGGCCTCGCGATCGCGTCGATGGTCACCGGAATCGCCGGCCTCGTCATCTCGGTCTTCGGTTTCGGCTTCGGTTTCCTCGCCTCGGTCGCCGCCGTGATCACCGGCCACATGGCGCAGAAGCGCCAGCCCTACGCCAAGGGCTTCTGGATGACGGGCATCATCACCGGCTACGTCGGGATCGGCCTCGCCCTCATCCTGGGCCTCGTCTTCATCCTGATCATCCTGTCGCCGCTGCTGTTCCTCGGCAGCTACAGCGGCATGAACGATCTGGGCTTCCTGCGTCCGTAACGATCAGACCCGCTCCACGAGAAGGGCGCGGCGCTTTCCCCCCACCCGGGTGAGGATGAGCGTCGCGCTCTTCTCGCCTTTCGGGGCGAGTGCGGTGCGGAACGCCGCCGGATCGATGTCCACGCCGCGCTTCTTGATCTCCACCGTGCCGATGTTCCGGGCGGCGAGCTCCCGCTTGAGTGCGCGCTGATCCAGGGCGAAGTCCTCGATCACGCGGAAGCACACGGCGAACGGGGTGGCGACGGGAGTGTCGCCCGTGGCGTAGGCGATCGTCGGGTCGAGCATCCGGGCGTTGAGCGAGCGGGCGAGGTCGCCGATGAGGCGGGCCCGGATGACGGCGCCGTCGGGCTCGTAGACGTACTCGCCGAGAGCGCCGGCCTCGACATCCTCGCTATCGGCCTCGGCGGTGAGCTCGGCGTGACCGTGGGCCCCGATCACGAGGGCGGCCCGTCGGATGCCGGGGCGGGCGACGGCGCCGAACCAGACGCCCAGCTCCACGACCTCCCGGTCCACCGAGATCCACTGCGCCTCGGCGTCGGCCGGGATGAGCTCGCGGTCGATGCCCGGCCCGAGCTTGATGCCGGTCGGCAGTCGGTCGCCGAGACCGAAGGCGAAATCGAGGGAGGGCGACCAGTCGCCGGGATCGCGCAACCGCTTCGCCCCGTCCCGACGGGCAGGGTCGAGGTAGACGCCGTCGACGCCCGCGAGGTCGGCGTCCTCCGCGGTGCCGAGCTCGACGCGCGCGTTCGACCACGGCGCGAGGTTGTAGGTCGCGATCGCGGCGGTCACCTCGTCGCGTTCCACCGCGGTCACCTCGAGCTCGAGCGCGGCGAGGGCGAGCGCGTCCCCGCCGATCCCGCAACCGAGGTCCGCGATCCACTTCAGGCCGGCCTTCTGAAACCGACCGGCGTGCAGCGCGGCGACGCTCAGCCGGGTGGCCTGCTCGAGTCCGGCCTCGGTGAAGAGCATCCGTTCGGCGAAAGGCCCGAACTTGGCCTCCGCGCGCACCCGCAGCTTCGCCTGGCTGAGCGCGGCCGCGACGAGGGCGGGGGGATGCCCGGCGCGACGCAACTCGGCGACGGAGCGCACGACATCCGCCGACGACGCATACCGGGGCACCTCGTCGAGCAGGCGCAGCCCCTCCGCGGAGAGCAGCACGCGCAGCTCGGTGGCATCCATGGGTCCACGCTAGCTTGCTGATCGAGCCCGTCGAGATCTGGCACTCACATTGATCGAGTGCTAGCCAAGCCGTATAGTGGTCTCTGGCACTCTCACAGGGAGTGTGCCAACCCCATGTTTTCTCAGAAAGAGGTCAACCGTGTCGGTGTCCATCAAGCCGCTCGAGGATCGCATTGTCATCAAGCAGGTCGAGGCCGAGCAGACCACTGCCTCCGGTCTGGTCATTCCTGACACTGCGAAGGAGAAGCCCCAGGAGGGCGAGGTCGTGGCCGTGGGCCCCGGTCGCATCGACGACAACGGCAACCGCGTTCCGCTCGACATCGCCGTGGGTGACAAGGTCATCTACTCCAAGTACGGCGGCACCGAGGTGAAGTACGGCGGCGAGGACCTCCTCGTGCTGTCGGCTCGCGACGTGCTCGCGGTCGTGGTGCGCTAGCACCCACAACGTTTCGCTTCAGTAGGCCCGGTGGTTCGCCACCGGGCCTTCTGCCGTCCCGGGCACCCGTGCCGCGCCGTAGGCTGGCGAGGTGTCCGTGACCCCGCCCGTGCCCGAGCGGATCTCGGGACCCGGCCTGGCGTTCGCGGTCGCGGCCTACCTCCTCTGGGGCTTCCTGCCGCTGCTGTTCGTCGTGCTCGACCCCGCGGGAGCCGTGGAGATCGTGTCGTGGCGCATCGTGCAGGCGCTTCTGTTCTGCCTCCTTCTCGTCACGATCACCCGTCGGTGGCGGCCGTTCCTCGCGCTCCTGAAGGACCGCCGGGCGGTCGGGATGCTCGCCCTCGCCGCCGCGTTCGTGCTCGTCAACTGGTCGGTCTTCATCTACGCGACCATCTCGGGCCACGTGGTCGAAGGAGCGCTGGGCTACTTCACCAATCCGATCGTCACCGTCGTGCTCGGGGTGATCGTGCTGCGCGAGCGGCTGAGGCCGCTCCAGTGGGTCGCGATCGGCATCAGCGCGATCGCCGTGCTCGTGCTCGCGATCGGGTACGGCGCGTTCCCCTGGATCGCGCTCGCCCTCGCCTTCAGCTTCGGACTGTACGGGCTCGTCAAGAAGCAGGTCGGTCCGCGAGCGGATGCCGTCGGCGGCCTCGCCGTGGAGACCGGCATCCTCGCTCCCGCCGCGATCGTCGCGCTCGGGATCCTCGCGGCCACCGGTCAGCTCACGATCGCCACGGCCGGCCCGCAGCACGCGTTCCTCATGAGCTGCCTGGGCATCGCCACGTCGGTTCCGCTCATCCTCTTCGCCGCCGCAGCGCGCCGCATCCCGCTCGTCTACCTCGGACTCGTGCAGTACTTCGCTCCGATCATCCAGCTCATCATCGGCGTGGTGATCCTCCAGGAGCCGATGCCGCTCGAGCGCTGGATCGGGTTCGGAATCGTCTGGGTGGCGCTCGCGGTGCTGACCGTGGACATGCTCCGGCACGGCTCGCGCCAGCGTTCGGTGCCGGTGACCGAGTCCCCCTGAGGTCGACGTCGGGCCGCGCGTCGTCGGCATGGTGCTAACCGTGGGGGACAACCTGCCGATAGCGTTGAAGGAAGGGGGGACAACCATGAGTCCGAGACGCCATCGCTTCTGGGTGATCATGTCCGTCGTCGCGCTGACGCTGACGGGATGCTCGTCCGGCGTGCCCGGCGTGCTTCAGGTTGCTCCCACCAACACTCCGGTCCCCGCGCCGACACCGAGCGGCGACGGCGTGCTGCGCATCGGCACCGAGTTCCCGACCTCGGGCACGTTCGCCTTCCTGGGCCCGGCGGCCGCCGCCGGGGTGGCACTCGCCGTCGCCGACATCAACGCGGCGGGCGGAGTTCTCGGGGTTCCCGTCGAGATCATCGCTCGAGATTCCGGCGAGGCGAGCACGACCACGGCGGAGACCTCGTTCGGCGAGCTCACCGCCGCGGGTGCGGACGCGGTGGTCGGACCGATGTCCTCCGTTCTCGCTCAGCGCCTCGCCCCGCTCGCGCGCGCCGCGGCGACTCCGTTGATCTCGCCCGCGGCGACGTTCCCCGCCCTCACCGACCTCTCCGATGGCGGCTTCCTCGCTCGCACGGTTCCCGACTACGCCCACCAGGGGTACGCACTCGCTCAGGCGATCAGCGCGCAGGGTCCCAAGACGGTCGGGTTCGTGTACATCGACGACGAGCTGGGTCGCGCCCTGTTCGACGTGCTGCCGTTCGCCCTGCAGTCCGACGGGAGCGAGCTCATCGCCTCGGTCGCGATCAATCCCGCCGACGCGAAGATCGACGACGCCGTCGCCCAGATCAAGGAGGCCGGACCCGACGTCGTCGTGATCGCCTCCGCCTACAGCACCCTCGACCTCACCAAGAGCCTCATCACCAAGACGATCGCGGCCGGCTTCGGCGGGGCTCGACTGTGGCTGACGACGCAGAACACGGGTGACTACTCGCAGACGTTCCCGAACGGCACGCTCACGGCGGTCAACGGCGTCGTGGAGGGCATCGAAGCGGATGACGCGCTCAAGGCGCGCCTCAAGTCGATCAACTCCGGCCTCGGGTCGTTCCGGTACGCCGCCGAGGCCTATGACGCGACCATGATCGCCGCACTCGCGGCGGTGATCGCGGCGGATGACGGCGGCGCATCCGTCGGGCACTACCTCCAGGACGCCTCGGGGGGCGGCATCAAGTGCACCTCGTTCGTCGAGTGCCTGCAGGTTCATGACGCCGGCGACGACCTCGACTACGACGGTCTGTCCGGGCCCCTCGACCTCGACGCCCGAGGGGACGTTCGGGTCGCCAGCTACGGCATCTACGCCTACGACGGCGAGAGTCGCTTCCAGTTCAAGCAGAGCATCTTCGCCGGATGACCTCCGGTCGCGCTGCCGGGCGCGACGTCACGGAACATAACGATGTCGCCGTGTTACACGGCTGTGACACGCATGGAGTTGTGAAAGCCGCCCGGCGCGAATACGGTGAACGGACAGCATGGCGTTGCCATGTGTCCTTACCCCATCACATTTATATGCAAGGAGCAACATGAGCGTTCTCGTGAAGGCAACGGCCTCGCGCTCGCGGTCTCTGAAGTCGATCCTCGGTGGCGTCGCCATCGTCGGAGTGAGCGCCCTCGTCCTCAGTGGCTGTGCCCCGGCCGCCACGGACTCGGGTAGCACGACTGGTCCCCGCGAGCCCCTGACCCTGAAGATCGGCACCATCCTGCCGCAGTCGGGAACGCTCGCGTTCCTCGGCCCGCCCGAGGAGGCCGGTGTCGCTCTCGCTGTCAAGGAGATCAACGAGGCCGACCTGGGCATCACCGTCGAGGTCGAGTACCGCGACTCCGGTGACACCACCACGGACACGGCCACCGTCTCGGTGACCGACCTGCTCTCGCTCGATGTCAACGCGATCGTGGGCGCGGCGTCGTCCGGTGTCTCGAAGACCGTGATCGACCAGATCACGGGCGCGGGCGTCGTGCAGTTCTCGCCGGCCAACACCTCGATCGACTTCACCGACTACGCGGATGACGGCCTCTACTGGCGCACCGCCCCGTCGGACGTCCTTCAGGGTGAGGTGCTCGGAAACCTGATCGCTGAGGATGGCGTTCAGAACCTCGGCATCATCGAGCTGAACGACTCCTACGGAACCGGCCTCACCAAGAAGATCACCGAGACCTTCGAGGCCGCCGGTGGAACCGTCGTGGCGTCGCCGCTGTTCAACACCGGTGACACCGTCTTCACGACGCAGATCTCCGAGGTCATTGCGGCCAACCCCGACGCGATCGCTCTGGTCACGTTCGACGAGGCCAAGATCATCGTCCCCGCGCTGCGTGGCGCCGGCTACACCGGCCCGCTCTACTTCGTGGACGGCAACCTGGCCGACTACAGCGCCGTCTTCTCCGCTGGTGCGGTCGATGGCGCGAAGGGCACCCTCCCGGGTCTCGACACGGGCAAGCTCGGTGACTTCACCGACCGCCTGAAGGAGATCGACCCGGCGCTCGTCGAGTTCGCCTACGCGGCCGAGTCGTACGACGCTGTCGTGCTCCTCGCCCTCGCGGCCCTCGCGGCCAACTCCGTCGACGGCAAGGACATCGCGTCCAAGCTGCAGGAGGTCTCGGGTGGTTCCGGTGACGGCACCAAGGCGACCGACTTCGCGTCGGCCGCTCAGATCATCCTCGACGGTGGCGTGGTCGACTACGACGGTTACTCCGGCCCGATCACGTTCGACGAGAACGGTGACCCGACCGAGGCGACCATTGGTATCTACCAGTACGGCCCCGACAACACCTACAAGCGCATCAACTAGTTGATCCGTGAGTGACGGAAGGGCCCCGGCTTCGGCCGGGGCCCTTTCGCGTTCCCGGGCATCCTTACCGTCGACCAGATGACCGCCGTCGAGCTTCACGTGCTCGACCCGCAGAGGCGCTCAGCGCCCGCCTGAGGCCCCAGGACGCACGAAGGGCCCCGGATGCTGCATCCGGGGCCCTGAGGTCGTGAGAGGCCGCGCTAGTCCTCGCCGAGGGTGCCGAGGTAGAGCGAGATCACCTTCGGGTCGTTGAGCAGCTCCCGACCGGTGCCCGTGTACGCATCGGTGCCCTGGTCGAGCACGTAGCCGCGGTCGCAGATCTGCAGGCAGCGGCGGGCGTTCTGCTCCACCATGATCGTCGTGACGCCGGCCTTGTTGATCTCCTTGACGCGCAGGAAGGCCTCGTCCTGACGCACCGGCGAGAGTCCAGCCGACGGCTCGTCGAGCAGCAGAACGTGCGGGCCCATCATGAGCGCGCGGCTCATCGCGACCATCTGGCGCTCACCGCCCGAGAGCGAACCCGCGCGCTGCGGGAGGCGCTTCTCGAGCTCGGGGAAGATGTCGATGACGAACGCGAGGCGCTCCTTGATGCCCTTGGGCTTCTGGAACAGGCCCATCTCGAGGTTCTCGCGGATCGACAGGGTCGGGAACACGTTGTTGGTCTGGGGCACGAAGCCGACGCCCTTGGCGACGAGCTTGTTGGCCTTGAGGCCCGTGATGTCCTCACCCTGAAGGGTGACCGTGCCCTCGCGCACCTTCACGAGGCCGAAGATCGCCTTGAGCAGCGTGGACTTGCCGGCCCCGTTGGGGCCGATGATCCCGATCAGCTCGCCCTGATTGGCGGTGAGCGAGCAGCCGTTGAGGATGTTCACCCCCGGGAGGTAACCGGCGATGACATCCGTCACCTGCACGACCGGAGTCGCAGCGGGCGGCGTGGCCGCGGTCGCCTCAGGACTTGTCGTCGTCATCGAGCAGCTCCTTCAGTGCGTGCATGGTCTCTTCGGCGTGCGGGTCTTCGCCGAGGTCCTGATCGTGGTGGCTGCCGAGGTAGGCGTCGATCACGGCGGGGTTCTGCATCACCGCGTCGGGCGGTCCCTCGGCGACGATCTTGCCCTCCGCCATGACGATCACCCAGTCGGCGATGTGGCGCACCATCTGCATGTCGTGCTCGACGAAGAGCACCGTCATCCCCTGCGTCTTCAGGTCGAGGATGTGGTCGAGCAGCGATTGCGTGAGCGCCGGGTTGACGCCGGCCATGGGCTCGTCGAGCATCACGAGGGTCGGGTCGCTCATGAGCGCCCGCGCCATCTCGAGCAGCTTGCGCTGTCCGCCGGAGAGGCTCGCCGCGTAGTCCTCGCTCTTGGTGTCGAGCTTGAAGCGACCGAGCAACTCCATCGCCTTGGCCTCGATGGCCTCCTCCTGCTTGCGCCACACCCAGGGCAGCAGGGCGACGAACATGTTCTCGCCCTTCTGGCCCTTGGCGCCGAGCTTCATGTTGTCGAGCACGCTGAGCAGGTTGAGCGCCTTGGTGAGCTGGAAGGTGCGCACCTGCCCGAGGCGGGCGACCCGGAACGAGGGGATGCCGGCGAGCGCCTTGCCCGAGAACGTCCACTTGCCGGTGTCGGGCTTGTCGAACCCGGTGAGGAGGTTGAAGAACGTCGTCTTGCCCGCGCCGTTAGGCCCGATGAGGGCCGTGATGGCGTTGCGGGGGATCTCGACGTGCGCGACATCCACCGCGGTCAGACCGCCGAAGGTGCGCGTGACGTTGTCGGCGACGATGATCGGGTCGACCTTCGCCACGCCGGGCTCGATCTCTCCGATGTGGAGGTTGGTGCTCTTGACCGGCGCTTCGCGCGTCGGCTTCACATCACTTGACAAAAGCCAGCTCCTTCTTGTTGCCGAAGATGCCCTGCGGTCTGTAGATCACCAAGAGCATCAGCACGATGCCGACGATGATGAAGCGGGTCTGGCCGGCCTGCACGCTCGACATCCCGGGGAACCAGCCCACCGCCTGGGCGCGGGCGATGAAGCCCGAGACCGCCGAGAGGAGCACCCAGAAGATGATCGATCCGATCACCGGGCCCAGGATCGTCGCCGCACCACCGAGCAGCAGGATCGTGTAGATGAAGAACGTCAGCGTCGTCGCGTAGTTCGCGGGCACGACCGCGCGGGGGAGGATGAAGATCATCCCGGCGAGCGTCCCGAACACGCCACCGAGGATGAGCGACTGCATCTTGTAGAAGTAGACGTTCTTGCCGAGGGCGCGCACGGCATCCTCGTCCTCGCGGATGCCCTTGATGACGCGTCCCCACGGGCTGCGCATGAGCTGCCACGCGAAGAGGCAGGCGAGCGCCACGAGGGCCCACGCGACGATCCGGAGGAACAGGTCGTACTCGTTCATCGTGAACGGCCCGAAGCCGTAGGTGCCGGGCGGGATCGGGTTGAGGGCCGCGAAGCCGCCCTTGTAGCCGCTGAGCCCGTCCGCCGAGCCCGTGATGAAGTCGAGGGAGTTCGTCGTGAAGATCAGCCTCAGGATCTCCGCGGCCGCGATCGTCACGATCGAGAGATAGTCCGCTCTCAGCCTGAGGGTCGGGATGCCCAGGATCAGAGCGAAGACGATCGAGCCTCCGATGCCCACGAGCACCGCACCCCACACCGGGAAGCCGAAGGTCAGGGTCGAGATCGCGTAGCCGTAGGCCCCGATCGCCATGAACCCGGCCTGACCGAAGTTGACGAGCCCGGTGAACCCGAAGTGGATCGCGAGGCCGAGCGCCGCGAGCGCGTACGCCGCGGTCGTCGGACTGACGATCTCGACGGCGGCGTTCTGAATGATCTGCCAGAAATCAACCATGACTGTCTCCTAGCCGATTCTCTCTTTGCGGCCCAGGATGCCCTGGGGCCTGACCAATAGCACGATGATGAGGATCGCGAGCGCCCCGACGTACTTCATGTCGGACGGGATCCACAGGGTCGAGATCTCGATGAAGAACCCGACCACGAGGGAGCCGACGAGGGCGCCGAACGCGGTGCCGAGTCCACCGAGGGTGACCGCCGCGAAGATCAGCAGCAGGATCTGGAAGCCCATGTCCCACGAGACGCCCGGACGGTAGAACGCGAAGAGGATTCCGCTGAGGCCGGCGAGCGCGCCGCCGATGACCCAGACGATGCGGATGACGCGGTCGACGTCGATGCCGCTTGCCGCCGCGAGGCTCGGGTTGTCGCTCACCGCGCGGGTGGCCTTGCCGATGCGCGTGCGCAGCAGGAAGTAGGCGACCGCCACGAGCACGAGCACGCTGATGAGCATGCTCAGCAGGTCGAGCGGGCTCAGCGAGATCGCGCCGAACTTGAGGTCGGCCCCGTCGGCTCCGGGCAGTTGGCGCGTCGATCCGCCGTAGATGTACTGGTAGATGTAGCGCATCGCGAGCGAGAGACCGATCGAGACGATCATCATGGGGATGAGCCCCACGCCCTTCTTGCGCAGCGGTTTCCACAGTCCGGCGTCGAGCGTCCACCCGAGGCCGCCGCTGAGGATGAGCGCCACGATGAGGGCGATCCAGAGCGGCCAGGCGAAGTCGACCGAGAGCGTCAGCACGGCGAGAGCACCGAAGGTGACCATCTCCGCATGGGCGAAGTTGTTGAGCCCGGTCGTGCCGAAGATCAGCGAGAGGCCGATCGCCGCGAGCGCGAGAAGCAGGCCGAAGCTCAGGCCGGTGAACGAGCGCTGGATGAACTGATCGAGAAAGCTCGTCGTCTCCCGCACGCCCTGCCCGAGGAAGAAGTTCACCGATTTGCTGCCGGTGAGTCCGAACTCGGCGTCGATCGTGTTGCTGCCTTCGGCGACGATGATGCCGGGCGGGAGCGTGGACTCGTCGAGGGTGATCGTGTAGGTCGCCTTCTCCGGAACGCCGATCTTCCACTTGCCCTCGGCGTCGGTCAGGACCTCGGCCGAGTAGCCGTTGCCCGAGACGCTGATGCGCACGCCCTCCAGCGCCACCCCGTCGAGCTTGACGTTGCCGCTGAAGACGAAGTCGTATTCGGTGCCGATCTCGTCAGCACCCGCCGACTGGGCGGAGACACCGCCGATGAGAGCGATCGCCGCCATCAGGGAGACCATGAGCAGGATGAGTGGGCGGGACCAACGCCTGAGCCGAGCGGCTTCCACGGAACCTCCAAGTTGGGCCGAGCGGATATCGCCAACTCACTTCGTGGTGGCGCACCGTCGACGGTGACGATACTGACCGATTGTGTCTCGGATGTTTCGAGGCCCAATGCGGTCAAGCCATTATGCGCGTGGAATAGCCCCGGGTCTAACCGGTTAATATTGGTTACCGGAATCCAGTGCTGCATCCGGGCCCATCGCCGCGCGCCGGCGACCGCAGATCTCTCAAGGAATTCCATGGACCAGCACGATCCCTTCGGCTTCATCGGCCTCACCTACGACGATGTGATGCTGCTGCCCGGCCATACCGACGTGATTCCCAGCGAGGCCGACACGAGCTCGCGACTGACCCGGCGCATCCGGGTGCACGCCCCGCTGCTCTCCTCGGCGATGGACACCGTGACCGAGTCGCGCATGGCGATCTCGATGGCGCGCAACGGTGGCCTGGGTGTGCTGCACCGCAACCTGTCGATCGCGGACCAGGCGGCGTACGTCGACAAGGTCAAGCGCAGCGAGTCCGGAATGATCACCAACCCGGTCACGACCACGCCCGACGCGACCGTCGCCGAAGTGGATGCCCTGTGCGGCCAGTTCCGCGTCTCCGGCCTCCCCGTCGTCGAGGGCGACGGGCGCCTCGTCGGCATCATCACCAACCGCGACATGCGCTTCGTCTCCTCGTTCGAGAAGCAGACGACCCTGGTGCGCGACGTCATGACCAAGACACCGCTCATCACCGCCCCGGTCGGGATCGACCCCGACAGCGCGATCGCGATCCTCGCCCAGCACAAGATCGAGAAGCTGCCCCTCGTGGATGCTGACGGTCGCCTCGGCGGGCTCATCACCGTGAAGGACTTCGACAAGTCCGAGCAGTACCCGAACGCGACGAAGGACGACGAGGGACGCCTGCGCGTGGGGGCCGCGATCGGCTTCTTCGGTGACGCGTGGGAGCGCGCGGGCGCGCTGCGCGATGCCGGGGTCGACGTCATCGTCGTCGACACGGCGAACGGCGACTCCGCGGGCGTGCTCGAGATCATCCGCCGCATCAAGGGCGACAGCGCCTTCGACGCGATCGACGTGATCGGCGGCAACGTCGCGACCCGCTCCGGCGCGCAGGCGATCGTGGATGCCGGAGCCGACGCCGTCAAGGTCGGCGTCGGGCCCGGCTCGATCTGCACCACCCGCGTGGTGGCCGGGGTCGGCGTGCCCCAGGTGACGGCCGTGTACGAGGCGTCCCTCGCGGCGCGCGAGCACGGCATCCCGGTGATCGCCGACGGCGGGCTGCAGTACTCGGGAGACATCGCGAAGGCGCTCGTCGCCGGGGCGGAGACCGTGATGCTCGGTTCGCTGCTCGCGGGCACCGACGAGAGCCCCGGCGACCTGATCTTCGTCAACGGCAAGCAGTTCAAGAGCTACCGCGGCATGGGGTCGCTCGGCGCGCTGCAGACCCGCGGCCAGAAGACCTCGTACTCGCGGGACCGCTACTTCCAGGCCGACGTTCCGAGCGACGAGCAGCTCATCGCGGAGGGCATCGAGGGCCAGGTGCCGTACCGCGGCCCGGTCTCGTCGGTCGTCTACCAGCTGCTCGGCGGGTTGCGGCAGTCGATGTTCTACACCGGCGCCCGCACGATCGAGGAGCTGCGCGCCAAGGGCAAGTTCGTGCGCATCACCGCCGCGGGACTCAAGGAGTCGCACCCGCACGACATCCAGATGGTGGTCGAGGCACCGAACTACCGCCGGTGATCATGCGCTCCCGTGTTGCGGCCGTCGCCGCTCTCGCGCTCGCCGGAGTGCTCATCGGCACCCCCGCCGCGGCCGCCGAGGCCTGCCCGGTTGCCGACGCCACGCTCACGTGGGGCTTCAAGGAGTCGTTCCGCAGCTACATCAGCGGCACGATCGCCAACGGCGAATGGACGGTCGCCGACGGGGCCACCTACGAGACCCCGGCGTTCTCGTGGTCCGGCGGCTCCGGTGACTACGACGGCTCGAGCGGGGCGGGGGAGGTGTCGTTCGACGGCTCGATCGAGTTCACCGGGCACGGCGGCATCCTCGACACCACGATCGCCCACCCGCGCCTGCGGTTCGTCGACGGCGGTCGCGCGATCCTCGTCGTGGATGTCACGGGCACGACCCAGGCGGGCGACCCCGTCGATGCCACCGATGTCGAGTTCGTCACGCTTGATCTCGCGGGCACCGCCACCCTCGAGGGAGACACCCTGCGGCTCACCGACACCCCGGCGACGCTCACGGCCGCCGGCGCGACGGCCTTCGGCACGTATCCGGCCGGCGAGGCGTTCGACAGCCTGACGGCGGCGCTGCCGCTCGACGCGGCCTGCGCGGCGCTCGCGCCCGTGCCGCCGCCCGCGTGGCCGTTCTGGCTCGCCGGGGGTGTGGCGGCGCTTCTCGTAGTCGGAGCCGCGGTGCTCCTCGTGCTGCGGCGACGGCGGCCCACGGCCCCCTGACCGACGGCCCGAGCTGACGGGCGACGCCCCGAGCTGACGGCTACTGCCCGGGCGCGTAGATCGCGCGGGCGAGCGCGTCGAGCACGGCCGCCGTGCGCGGACCGAAGCCGAGCACCTGGCCGTCCGCCATGTCGACGAAGCGGCGGTTCTGGCCGGCCGTCGTGAGCCCGATCGCGGGTTTCGACTCGAGCAGGCCATCCACTCCGCCGACGCTGGCCAGCCCCTCCGTCATCACGAGGATGAGGTCGGGGTCGGCGGCGACGACCGCCTCGTCGGTGAGCGGGCGGGAATCCGGGATGCCGAGCTCCGCCGCGACATCCACCCCCCCGAGCGCCGTGATGAGGGCGTCCGCCCCTGCCTCCTCGCCGAAGAGGTAGTAGATGCCGCTCGCGCCGCGCAGGTAGAGGAACATGATGCGCAACGGCTTCGCCGAGGGCAGCACGGCGGCGATCTCGGCGACCTTGGCCTCGATCCCGGCGGTGAGCTCCTCGCCGAGGGCGGCCCCCGCCTCGGGAGCGCCGAGCGCGTCCGCGACCTGCTGGGCGAGCTGTGCAGGCCCCGCGAGGCTCGGGTCGGTGTCGACGAAGACGACGGGGATGCCCGCATCCCGCAGTTGCAGCACCACGTCGATCGGGCCGATCGTGCCGTCCGTGATGATCACCGTCGGCCGCAGCGCGAGGATCGCCTCGCTGTTCACGGTGTGCCCGCCCGAGGTCACGACGGGCAGATCCTCGGTGCCGGCGAACGTCGTGGAGATGTCGCGGCCCACGACGCTCGCGCCGAAGCCGAGACCGAACACGGTCGCCGCGATCGACCCGGACAGATCCATCGGCAGGATGCGCTCGGTCGAGTCGACGGTCACGGTGACGTCCCCGGCGAGGTCGCGGCTCGTGACGGTGGCCGGAAGCTGCTGGGCGGGAGCGGACGCGGGCGCCGGGATCGCGTCATCCCCGAGGATCGCGGTCGAGGGACCGACGTAGCTGTGGGGGTCCGCGAGCAGCTCGAGCTCCGCCAGCGGCTGTGAGGGGTCTTGGGCGACGACGCCGGCGGGACCGCCCCCGCTCGTTCCCGTGCACGCGACGAGGCTCGCGACGACGAGAGTCGCGACGAGGGCCGGAAGGGCGCGGCGGAGCATGGAAGCCAATCGGGTGGAGGGCAGCGGGCCATCCCATGCTAGCCAGAGCGCCCCCGGGTCGACTGGGAATCGGTCGAGGGCCGGAGCCGAGGCGCACGGCGCTTCGCCCGGAATGCGCGCCGCCTCGCGCCTAGGATGAACGTCGGTGAAGGAGGAATCGTGAGCGCGCAGCCCGAGCCGGCCCCGCAACCGCACGGCACTCTGCCCGAGCGGGACGCCCGGATCCTCACCTTCGAGCGACAGTGGTGGCGTCACGTCGGGGCGAAGGAGGAGGCGATCCGCTCCCAGTTCGGACTCACCGCGGCCCGCTACTATCAACTCCTGAATGCCGTGATCGACTCGCCCGCCGCCGTGCAGCATGATCCGATGCTCGTGCGACGACTGCTGCGAGCACGGGATGCCCGCACCTCAGCCCGATCGGCACGCGCCTTCAGAACCGCCCACGACGACGAATTGAACGAGTGACCCATGGCTTCCTTCCCCCAAGACCGCTTCGACCAGCTGCCCGCTGACCTCGTGCGGGTCGGCGCGCACCGCGGCCCCAAGCGCCGCGGTGGCGGCTGGGTGGGCTTCGCGTGGGCCGTCCTCGCCACCGGCGTGCTCGTCGCGGGCGGACTGTTCGGGATCAATCGCGTGCTCGGGATCGACCTCGGCATCCCGTTCTTCGCCGCCGAGGAAACTCCGACTCCGACTCCGACTCCGACGCCGACGATGGACCCGATCCTCGACCCGACGACGATCGACCCGGCGCGGGGCATCCGCATCACCGTGCTCAACGGCAGCACCACCGCCGGCCTCCAGACCACCGTGGGCCAGGAGCTCGCGGCGGCCGGCTGGCCGATCGGCGGCACGCTCAACGCCAGCTCGACCGACATCGAGGACACCTTCGTCTACTACAGCGACCCGCTCAACGAGGATGTCGCCCGCGGGCTCGTCGTCGCTCTGGGCGAGGGCGATGTGCGTCTCGTTCCCGTCGACACGTTCCCCGGCGCGCCGGTCACCATCGTGCTCGGCACCTCGTTCCGGGCCGCGCCCGCGACCCCGGCGCCCTCCGGCAGCGGCGGCTGATCGGCGCCAAATCGCGCGCTGAATTCCGAACGTGTTACGTGCGTGTTTAATCTCGCGCGAAAGGCTCCCGTCGGCGGTTTTCGCCTGTTTTGAGGGCATCGGGCTGCATTAGCATCTGGGGACGGCGGCCCGATCCAGGCTGCCGCGGAACACAGCACAGCCAAGGAGTGTCACATGGCCAACGGAACCGTGAAGTGGTTCAACGCGGAGAAGGGCTACGGCTTCATCACCGTCACCGAGGGAGGGCAGGACGTCTTCGTCCACTACTCCGCGATCGAGATGAACGGGTACAAGGTGCTCGAGGAGGGCCAGCAGGTCGTCTTCGAGGTCGGCACCGGCGCCAAGGGTCCGCAGGCGGAGTCCGTCAAGCTCGCCTGACCTCCTTCCACGACACGATGCCGCTCCCGACGGGGCGGCATTCGGTCGTTGAGGGGATGCCGTGCTCCCCTATCCGAGTGCACTCTGCATTTCTTGCACTCCCCCTATCCGAGTGCTAGTTTTGCCTTTGGCACTCGCACGTTTCGAGTGCTAAGGAATTCGTCTGCACGACGTCCGGGAGGGACGAGAAACACACATGGCAAAGATCATCGCTTTCAACGAGGAGGCCCGTCGCGGCCTCGAGCGCGGCCTGAACATCCTGGCCGACGCCGTCAAGGTCACGCTCGGCCCGCGCGGACGCAACGTCGTTCTCGAGAAGAAGTGGGGCGCCCCCACCATCACGAACGACGGCGTCTCCATCGCCAAGGAGATCGAGCTCGACGACCCGTACGAGAAGATCGGCGCGGAGCTCGTCAAGGAGGTCGCCAAGAAGACCGACGACGTCGCCGGTGACGGCACCACGACCTCCGTCGTGCTCGCCCAGGCGCTCGTTCGCGAAGGCCTGCGCAACGTCGCGGCCGGTGCGGACCCCATCAGCCTCAAGCGCGGCATCGAGAAGGCCACCGCGGCCGTCATCGAGGCGCTCATCGCCGGGGCCAAGGAGATCGAGACCAAGGAGGAGATCGCGGCCACCGCATCCATCTCCGCCGGGGACCCCGAGATCGGCGCCCTGATCGCCGAGGCGATCGACAAGGTCGGCAAGGAGGGGGTCGTCACCGTCGAGGAGTCGAACACCTTCGGCACCGAGCTCGAGCTCACGGAGGGCATGCGCTTCGACAAGGGCTTCCTGTCGGCGTACTTCGTCACCGACCAGGAGCGCCAGGAGGCCGTGTTCGAGGACCCCTACATCCTCATCGCCAACTCCAAGATCTCGAACATCAAGGACCTGCTGCCCATCGTCGACAAGGTGATCCAGAGCGGCAAGCAGTTGCTCATCATCGCCGAGGACGTCGACGGCGAGGCGCTCGCGACCCTGGTCGTGAACAAGATCCGCGGCATCTTCAAGTCGGTCGCCGTGAAGGCCCCCGGCTTCGGTGACCGTCGCAAGGCCCAGCTCGCCGACATCGCGATCCTCACGGGCGGCCAGGTGATCTCCGAGGAGGTCGGCCTCAAGCTCGAGAACGCGACGCTCGACCTGCTCGGTCGTGCCCGCAAGGTCGTCATCACCAAGGACGAGACCACGATCATCGAGGGTGCGGGTGACGAGGATGCGATCGCCGGTCGCGTCAAGCAGATCCGTGCCGAGATCGAGAACACCGACAGCGACTACGACCGCGAGAAGCTCCAGGAGCGCCTCGCGAAGCTCGCCGGTGGCGTGGCCGTCATCAAGGCGGGTGCCGCGACCGAGGTCGAGCTCAAGGAGCGCAAGCACCGCATCGAGGACGCCGTTCGCAACGCGAAGGCCGCCGTCGAGGAGGGCATCGTCGCCGGTGGTGGCGTTGCGCTCATCCAGGCCGGCAAGGTCGCGTTCGACTCGAAGGCGCTCAAGGCTCTCGTCGGTGACGAGGCCACCGGTGCGAACATCGTCAAGGTCGCCATCGACGCCCCGCTCAAGCAGATCGCGCTCAACGCCGGTCTCGAGCCGGGTGTCGTCGCCGACAAGGTGCGTCACCTCCCCGCGGGCCAGGGCCTCAACGCCGCCACGGGTGAGTACGTCGACATGCTCGCCGCCGGCATCAACGACCCGGTGAAGGTGACCCGGTCCGCGCTGCTCAACGCCGCGTCGATCGCCGGCCTCTTCCTCACCACCGAGGCCGTGGTCGCCGACAAGCCGGAGAAGAACACCGCGCCGATGGGTGACCCCAGCGGCGGGATGGACTTCTAGTCCGACGCTGATCCAGTAGAACGAAGGGCGGTCCCTCACGGGGCCGCCCTTCGTCGTTCCCCCGTGCCTCAGGCGAGGTCGTCGAGGTCGAACGCCGCGTGGATCGCGCGGATGAGCGACTCCTCCTGGTCGTCGAGGAGGAAGCCGATCTGCTGGCCGAGCGACGTGGCCGGGATCGTGGTGATGTTGTCGAAGTCCACCACCGAGCGGTGGTCGATTCCATTGTCCGACCCGACGGCAATCTCTGTCGCGCGCCCCTGAATCGTCGACGTGATGGGGGCGACGGTAATCTTCGCGCGGTACGCGCGGACGGACTCGCGCGTGAGCACGACCACCGGCCGCACTTTCTCCATCCGGGCGAGATGGATGGGGCGCATCAGTCGTCCTCGAGTGACGGAAAGTTCCGGGCCGCCCACTCGGCGAGGCCGGCCAGTTCGGGATCCTCGCCGTGCACCCGGTAGATCTCGGCATCCTTCTCCGCGATGAGGCGGCGCTGGAGGCGCTTGAGCTCCCGGGTGACGACGGCGGCACGGCTCTCGAACCGACCGCTCGCGACGAGCTCGTCGAGGAAGTCGACGAGCTCGTCGGGCAGTCGCACGGCGATCTGCTTGCTCATCCCATGACGGTACCGCTTTGGGATGCGGTCGTCAAGGGAGACGGCGTCAACGGACGCGGCGTCAACGGATGCCGGAGCACCCGTTATCGCGAGAACAGCCGCGCGTTCGCCGCCTCGATCTCGGCATACTGCTGGGCGGCATGCCCGAGCGCTTGGTTGATCGCCGCGAGGCTCTCCTCCACGCGCTGCTGGGTGCCGCGCCAGTCGGTGACGACCGACGAGAACGCGGTCGCCGCGGCGCCCGTCCACGAGCCCTGCAGTTGCGTCAGCTGGCCGTGCAGAGCGGCGACCTCCGACTGGATGCGACCGATCGAGGCGCGCACGGCGCCTGTCGCGGTGAGTACGGCTTCACTGTCCACTTGGTAACGAGTCATGCCCGTGACGGTAGTGGGGCGGCAGGAGCCGCGCGGGGGATCAGCGCGGGGTGGGAGCGGCCGCGGCATCCACCGGCGGGCGGAGGAGGGGAAGGGACACCCGGAAGGTCGCGCCGCCTCCGGGCGTCTCGACGACCTCGACCTCGCCCTCGTGCGCGGCGACGATCGCCGAGACGATCGCGAGCCCGAGTCCACTGCCACCGGTGTCGCGAGTGCGAGAGGTGTCCGCGCGCCAGAAGCGCTGGAAGATCTTGTCCCTGATCTGCGGCGGGATGCCCTCGCCGTGGTCGATCACGGAGAGGATCGCGCGACCGTGCCGGGCATCGACGCCGACCCCGATCTCGATCGGGCTGGCGTCGGGCGTGAAGCGCAGCGCGTTGCCGATGAGGTTGGCGAGCACCTGGCGGATCTTGTTCTCCTCCGCGAGCACGACCGCGCGCTGCTCGGCGGGGGGCGGTTCCACGGGCAGGGCGACGACCGCCCCGGTCTCCCGGGCGGCTCGGGCGCGCCGGGCCGCGAGTCGGGCGAGCGTCGCTCCGGCGAAGGCGATGGGACCAGTCGCCAGCGTCGCCCGCTG
>CALRJN020000007.1:0-108515 GCA_943367555.1 Synechococcus sp. UW140
CCACGGCGACCGAGTAAGACATGGCTCTACCTTAGAGAAGAGAGGGACGAGGGAGTTCTCGCGGCGACGGCACGGACACGACCGGATCGGTCGAGAGCAGTGCGTCGCCTAGCGTCGCTCGTCGGTGCCGCGTCGACGCAGCACGATGACCCGCGCGGGGCGGGTGGTGCGGCGGAGGTCGGTCACGAGAGTCACTGTAACGCCCTCGCCGGGCGCAAGGCGAATCCAATACGCTTGACGATGGATGCTCACCAGGAGCCCCACGACGCGCAGGAGAACCACATGTCCGACCTCGACGGTCTCATCAACCTCATCCCCATCGGCGACATCGCCAAGAAGCTCGGCATCGACGAGAACGTCGCCAAGGCCGCCGTCGCCGTGGCCGTGCCCGCGATCGTCGGAGGCCTCGCCGCCAACGCCAAGGATGCGGGCGGCGCCAAGTCGCTCGAGTCCGCGCTCGGCCAGCACGCCGGCAAGAAGGTCACGAGCCTCGACGACGTGGACGTCGCCGACGGCAAGAAGATCGTCAAGCACGTCTTCGGCGCCAAGGCCGACGACGTCGCCGCGGCGGCCGGTGCCAAGGCGGGCGG
Source organism: Synechococcus sp. UW140 (assembly GCA_943367555.1). Classification (GTDB taxonomy): domain Bacteria; phylum Actinomycetota; class Actinomycetes; order Actinomycetales; family Microbacteriaceae; genus Rhodoglobus. Next base: position 591 of record CALRJN020000007.1, read on the forward strand.
GCCCGACATCGGCGCCATCGTCGCGCAGATCCTCCCCATCGTCGCCCCGATCGTGCTCGCCTTCCTCGCGAGCCAGATGAGCGGCGGCAAGGCGGCCGAGCCCGCGAAGGCCGAGCCCGCCGCGGCGACCGGCACCGACATCGGCAGCATCCTCGGCGGACTCATCGCGAGCCCGCAGGGCCAGGACCTGATCAGCGGCGCCCTGGGCGGGCTGCTCGGCGGCGGCCGGAAGTAAGGCGGGGGCGCTGAGGCCGAGACGCATCGGTTTTCAGCTCACACAGTGAAAGGGTCCGGAGGCAGTCGCCTCCGGACCCTTTCACAACTCACAAGAAAACCGACACGCCTTGGCGCCAGCGCGCCCGCGGTGAGCTCGTCGAATTACTCCCTGAGGACCGCGCCGACCCGCGCGGCGGCGAGGGCGACGGCGGCGGTCTTCGCCTCCGTGGCCTCGGCCTGGGTGAGAGTGCGGTCGGATGCCCGGAAGCGCAGGGCGAAGGTCAGCGACTTGCTGCCGTCGGGGATGCCGGCGCCGCGATAGTCGTCGACGAGCGACACGTGCTCGAGCAGCTCGCCCGCGCCCTCGATGAGCAGGGCCCGCAGCTCGCCCGCGCGCACCGACTCGGAGACCACGAGCGAGACATCCTGGGTCGCCGCCGGGAACGAGGCGATCGGGGTCGGCGAGACCTCGGTGGCCCCGAGCTCGATCAACGCGTCGAGGTCGAGTTCGAGCACCCCGACAACGCGAGGCAGGTCGAGCTCGTGCGCGAGGGAGGGGAGCAGCTCTCCCGCGTAGCCGACGACACGGTCACCGACGCGAAGCTCGGCCGTGCGGCCGGGGTGGAGGGCCTGGTGCGCGCCGGTGTCCACCGTGAGCGGAACCGCCAGGACCGCGGCGAGGTGCCGGGCCGACGCGAGCGCGTCACCGAGGCCGTGCGCCACCGCGGGCTGACCGGGCTGCTTCGCCACGGCATCCCCGAGGAACAGGGCGCCCACGTGCCAGGGCTGGGGCGGGATGCTCGCGCGCAGCGCCGCGAGATCCGCGTCGGACGGGACCGCGTTGCCGACTGGGAGCGGGCCGCTCCCGTAGGTGACGCCGGACTGCGGGACCACGACCGTGCCCACCTCGAACAGCGCGAGGTCGGTGAGACCGCGCGAGAGGTTGCGGCGCGCGGTCGCGATGAGCCCCGGTAGAAGCGAGGTGCGCATCCACGCGGCCTCGGCGTCGAGGGGGTTGGCGATCCGGATCGCGGGGATCACGCCGGCGACCGGGGACCCGAACAGGTCGTTGCTCGCCTGCGGCAGGAACGGGTAGGTGAGCACCTCGGTGAGCCCCGCCGACGCCAGGGTGCCGGCGGTGAGGCGACGCAGTCGCTGGGTGCGGCTGAGTCCTCGGCCCGGAGGTGCCACCGGCAGCACCGAGGGGATGCGGTCGTAGCCGACGATGCGGGCGACCTCCTCGGCGAGGGTCGGAGCATCCATGAGATCGGGCCGCCAGGTCGGCGGAGTAACCGACCAGCCGTCGTCGGTCGAGACCACGGTCGCGCCGATCGCGGTGAGCGAGTCGGTGATCTCGTCGGCCGAGAAGTCCACGCCGATCAGTCCGGCAACGAAGCTCTCCGGGAGCGCGATCGGTGCCGGCGGAACCGACTCGTCGAGCACGGAACCGAGCGGGTCGGCGGTGCCGCCCCCGAGCTCGACGAGCAGCTCGACGACGCGCGCGGCGGCCGCCGGCGCGATCTTCGGGTCGACGCCGCGCTCGAAGCGACGGCTCGCCTCGCTCGGCAGCTTGTGGCGACGGGCCGAGCGTGCGATCGACACGGGGTCGAAGTTGGCGGCCTCGACGAGCACAGCGGTGGACCCCGCGCCGATCTCGGTGCTCGCGCCGCCCATGACGCCGGCGATGCCGATCGGGCCGGAGCCGTCGGTGATGAGGAGGTCCTCGGGGTCGAGGGTGCGCACCTTCTCGTCGAGGGTCGTGACCGTCTCGCCGGCACGCGCGCGCCGCACGACGATGCCGCCGGTGAGGGCATCCAGATCGTAGGCGTGGATCGGCTGGCCGGTCTCGAGCATGACGTAGTTGGTGATGTCCACGGGCAGCGAGATCGAGCGGATGCCCGCGAGCACGAGCCGCGCGACCATCCACGCGGGGGTCGGGGCCGACGGGTCGATGCCGCGCACGACGCGGGTCATGAAGACCGAGGAGCCGACGCGGCCACGGATCGGCGCGTCATCCTCGATGGACACGGAGAACCCGGTGGGGTCGACGGCCGGCAGCGTGATGCCCAGCGCCGGGTCGCGGAAGACCGCGCCCGTGGAGTTGGCGTACTCGCGGGCGATGCCGCGGATCGAGAACGCGTAGCCGCGGTCGGGCGTGACATTGACCTCGACGGCGAAGTCGTCGAGGCCGAGCAGCGCGATCGCGTCGGTGCCGAGCTCCGGGTCGAGCCCGAGGCTCGCCAGACGCAGGATGCCGTCGTGCTCGTCGCCAAGACCCAGCTCGCGCGCCGAGGCGATCATCCCGTCCGACACGTGGCCGTAGGTCTTGCGCGCCGAGATCGGGAACGGACCAGGCAGCACGGCGCCCGGGAGCGACACGACCACCTTGTCGCCGACGGCGAAGTTGTGGGCGCCGCAGACGATGCCGCGGGGCGTGCCGTCACCGACATCCACCTGGCACCAGTTGATCGTCTTGCCGTTGGCCTGAGGCTCGGGCGTGAACTCGAGCACCTGCCCGACGACGACGGGGCCGGTGATCTCGAAGGTGTGGACGTCCTCCTCCTCGAGACCGACCTTGACAAGGGCAGCGTGAACCTGCTCGTGCGTGATGTCGAGCGGCACGTCGACGAATTCGCGCAGCCAGGAGATCGGGACGCGCATCAGACCACCATTCCGAACTGCTGCGAGAAGCGGATGTCGCCCTCGACCATGTCGCGCATGTCGTTCATGTCGTTGCGGAACTGCAGCGTGCGCTCGATGCCCATGCCGAAGGCGAAGCCCTGGTACACGTCGGGATCGATGCCCGCCGCGAGCAGCACGTTGCGGTTGACCATGCCGCAGCCGCCCCACTCCACCCAGCGCGCGCCGCCCTTGGCGTTCGGCTGCCAGACATCCATCTCGGCGCTCGGCTCGGTGAAGGGGAAGAAGTTGGGGCGCAAGCGGATCTGCGCACCCTCGCCGAACATCGCGCGCGCGAGGTGCTCGAGGGTGCCGCGCAGGTGCGCCATCGTGAGGCCCCGGTCGATCGCGATGCCCTCGATCTGGTGGAAGACCGGCGTGTGCGTCGCGTCGAGCTCGTCCTTGCGGAACACCTTGCCGGGCGACACGACGTAGACCGGCAGCGGCCGGTCGAGCAGCGACCGGATCTGCACGGGGCTCGTCTGGGTTCGCAGCACGAGGTGGCTCTCGACGGGCTCGACGAAGAACGTGTCCTGCTCGCTGCGGGCCGGGTGGTCCTCATCCATGTTGAGCGAGTCGAAATTGAACCACTCGTTCTCGAGCTCGGGACCCTCCGCGACCTCCCAGCCCATCGCGATGAAGACGTCGGCCATGTGCTCCATGAGCAGGCTCAGGGGATGCCGGGCGCCGGGGCGCCAACGGGTTGCGACGGCCGTGACATCCACCGCCTCACTCGCCAGGCGGGCGGCCTCCTCGGCGACGGCGAGCTGCGCCTCGCGCGCGGACAGCGCCTCGGCGACCCGTGCCCGGGCCTGCCCGACGAGCTTGCCGGCGGCGGCGCGCTCCTCGGCAGCGACCGTCTTGAGGCTCGCGTTGAACAGGGCGAGCGGCGACGACTCCCCCGCGTGCGCCGCGCGGGCGGTGCGGAGGTCGGCCATGGTCGGGGCGGCGGCGATGGCGGCGAGCGCGGCATCCGCGGCGGCGGCGACGCTCGACTCGGTCAGCGGGGTGGAATCAGGCACAAGCACTGAGTTTAGCTGCGCTGGGCGACGCTAGCTGCGCTGCGCGAAGGCGCTCTCATACAGGCACACGGACGCGGCGGTCGCGAGGTTCATCGACTCGGCGTGGCCGTAGATGGGCACCGTGATGACCCAGTCGGCGAGCGCGTAGTGCTCGTCGGACAGCCCGCGGGCCTCGTTGCCGAACAGCCACGCGGTCGGCTTGGCGAGCGCACCCGCCTTGCGCGCCGCGAGCAGGTCCGCCCCCTTGATGTCGGCGGCGATGACCTGCAGGTCGGCGCCCTTGAGGGCCTCGACGACTCCCTCGAGCTCCACGTTGACCGCCACCGGGACGTGGAAGAGCGACCCCGTCGTCGCGCGCACGACCTTGGGGTTGTACAGGTCCACCGTGCGCCCGCTGAGGATGACCGCGTCGGCGCCGGCGGCATCCGCGGCCCGGATGATCGTGCCCGCGTTGCCGGGGTCGCGCACCTCCTCGAGGATCGCGACGAGGGTGGGGCCGGCCGCGAGGATGTCGCGCAACGACGTGGGGAACTGGCGGCACACCGCCACGACCCCCTGCGGGGTGACGGTGTCGGCCATCGCCTCGAGCACGTGCTCGGTGACGAACTCGACCTCGATGCCCGCCGAGGCGGCCGCCGCCGCGAGCGGAGCGTGCCGTTCGAGCGCGGTGGGGGTCGCGAAGAGATCGACGATGAGCTCCGGGCGGAAGCTCAGGGCCTCGGACACCGCCTGCGGTCCCTCCAAGAGAAAGAGCCCGGTCTCAGACCGGGCATCCTTCTTGGCGAGCTTCGCCACAGCGCGCACTCGAGGTGACCGCGGATTGTCGATCATGTCGACAGCCTAGACGGGCACCCCGAGCGCGAGGTTTCGCCGCGCTGAACCCTAGGCGACAACCTTGGGAGCGGACGTGTCGGCCGGCAGGGCCGCCTTCGCCGTCTTCACGAGCGCCGCGAACGTGGCGGGCTCGGTGACCGCGAGGTCGGCGAGCATGCGGCGGTCGACCTCGACACCGGCGAGTCCCAGGCCCTGGATGAAGCGGTTGTACGTGAGGCCGTTGGCGCGGGACGCGGCGTTGATGCGCTGGATCCACAGGCGGCGGAAGTCGCCCTTGCGCGCACGACGGTCACGGTACGCGTAGACGAGGGAGTGGGTGACCTGCTCCTTGGCCTTGCGGTACAGACGCGACCGCTGACCGCGGTAACCGGATGCGCGCTCGAGGATGACGCGGCGCTTCTTGTGGGCGTTGACGGCCCTCTTGACTCTTGCCATTGTTCTTCGTCCTGATTCTTGAGTGTCTAAAGGGGCTTACTTGCCCAGCAGCTTCTTGATGACCTTGGCGTCCGCCGGAGCGAGCACCTGCTCCTGGTTGAGCTGGCGCTTGAGCTTGCCGCTCTTGACCTCCAGGTTGTGACGCATTCCCGCGCCCTGCTTCATGACCTTGCCGCTTCCGGTGAGCTTGAAGCGCTTCTTCGCACCGGAGTGCGTCTTCTGCTTAGGCATTCTCTTCCTCTTTTTTCGTGGGGCTTGCTGCGGCGGCCTTCGGCGCCGGAACAGTCTTGGTGGGGGGCTTCGGTGCCGCGGGGGCGGCCGGGGCCTTGGCCGCGGGGGCCTTGGGTGCTGGAGCCTTCGGTGCCGGTGCCTTGGCCGCGGGAGCGGCCGCCGGTGCCGGAGTCGCCTCGGGCGCCGCCTTCGGTGCCGGAGCCGCCTTCGGTGCCGGAGCTGCCTTGGCGGCCGGGGCCGCCGCCGCGTCATCCGCCTGCGCGGAACGGGCGGGCTTGTTCGCCGCCTTGCGCGCTTCGGCCTCGGCCTTGGCTGCGGCCTTCGTCTTGTGGGGTCCGATCACCATGACCATGTTGCGACCGTCGATCATCGGGGTGGACTCGACCGAGCCGAACTCGGCGACATCCTCCGCGAAACGCTGCAGCAGACGCACGCCCTGTTCGGGGCGCGACTGCTCGCGGCCACGGAACAGGATCATGGCCTTGACCTTGTCGCCCGCCTGCAGGAAGCCCTCGGCGCGCTTGCGCTTGGTCTCGTAGTCGTGCGTGTCGATCTTCAGGCGGAAGCGCACCTCTTTGAGGATCGTGTTCGCCTGGTTGCGGCGCGCTTCCTTGGCCTTCTGGGCCTCCTCGTACTTGAACTTGCCGTAATCCATGATCTTGGCGACGGGAGGCTTGGAGTTGGGAGCAACCTCAACCAGATCCAGGTCGGCCTCTTGGGCGAGGCGCAGGGCGTCCTCGATGCGGACAACGCCCACCTGCTCGCCGTTGGGTCCGACAAGTCGGACCTCCGGAACGCGGATGCGGTCATTGGTACGGGGATCGCTGATGCGGGTCTCCTTCTCGGGGTTCTGGTGCACCGGGGTGCAGGGCGGCGGATGCCGCAGGCAGAACGAGAGAGGAATTTCACGTGCACTCGCGCACACACACCCTTGCTGCTACCGAGCGCGCTGGTGAGCCGCTTGGCGGGGTGTAACTACCCGGCAACCTTGAGAAGCGGTTGCCAGGTGGGAGAATCTCCACTTTCGTAACCAGGGCAAGCCCCGGAGCCTGAATCAGGATAGCAGAACCCGCCCCACGCCGTCGCCCTGAGGGATGGATGACGGGCCGACGAAGCGCTATCTTGTGGTCCGAGGGCTGGTCTCGTCCACTCGGGAGCGCTGACCTCGCCTGAAGAGGGGACGGACCATGTCGTCTGCAGCACCAGCGGCCTCCGCGGCCGACCAGTCCGGTTCGGGGTTCCTCAACTGGATCGAGAAGGTCGGCAACAAGGTGCCGAACCCGACGATCATGTTCGTCTACCTGATCGGACTCATCGCGGTGCTGTCCGCGATCCTGTCGGCGGTCGGAGTGAGCGTCACCGACGAAGTCGTGACGCCCGTGCCCAAGGACGAGTTCAACCAGATCAACGAGCACCTCGGTGGCACCTGGTCGATCTACGATTCGACGACGGGCGAGCCGGCCGAGATTCCGGACTTCGTCATCTCGGAACAGACGTTCGAGGTGCGCAGCCTGCTGTCGGTGGAGGGGATCCGCCACTTCTTCTCGTCATTCGTCGACAACTTCGCGGGATTCGGCGTCGTGGCCGTGACTCTCGTGGCGATGGCCGGGGTCGGCGTCGCTGAGCATGCGGGACTCATGGGCGCGGCCATCCGGCGGGTCGTCAAGGTCGCGCCGCCTCGCTGGCTCACCTTCATCCTCATCTTCGTCGGCGTCATCTCCTCGGTCGCCACCGACGCGGGGTATCTGATTCTCGTGCCCCTCGCTGCGGCCGCCTTCCTGTCGGTGGGGCGGCATCCGCTCGCCGGCCTCGCGGCGGCCTTCGCCGGCGTGGGCGCGGTGTTCGGGGCGAACGTGCTCATCACCCCGTCCGACAGCATGCTCACCGAGATCACCAACGAAGTTCTGACGTCGTCCGGCTTGCAGACCATCGAAGTCACCCAGAACTACTACTTCTCGATCGCGTCGTCGATCCTCATGGCGATCGTCGCCGTGATCGTCACGGTCCGGATCACCCAGAAACGACTCGGCGTGTACGACCGCGCCGATCTCCAGTTCGGGGGCACCGAGGAGGTCATCGACCACAAGGCGGAGGCGCGCGGTCTGAAGTTCGCCGGCGTCGCTCTGCTCGTCTACGTCGCCTTCATTCTGCTGTTGACGCTGCCGCCGGGAGCACCGCTCCGCGACCCGGTTTCGGGCAACATCATCGGAACCACGCCCTTCATGGCGAGCTTGATTCTGATCATCTCGCTCGCATTCCTCGTCTGCGGCGCGGCATACGGACTGGGGGCGAGGACCCTGGTGGGCGGGAACGCCGCGGTTGCCGCAATCACGAAGACCTTCGCGAGCCTGGGCGGGCTGCTCCTGATGTTCCTGATGATCGCCCAGTTCATCGCGCTCTTCAACTGGACCAACCTGCCCACCGTCGCTGCGGTCTCGGCAGCCGAGCTGCTCCAGCAGGCGAATGTGCCCGCCGTGGTGCTGCTGGTGGCGTTCATCCTGGTGATCGTGATTCTCGACTTCATCCTTCCGGGGCTCGTTCCCAAGTGGGTGATCTTCGCGCCCGTGTTCATCCCGATCTTCGCGTCGCTCGACATCGCCCCGCAGACCCTGCTCGCGGCATACCGCGTCGGTGACTCGCCGGTCAACGTGCTCACCCCGCTCATGGTGTACCTGCCGTTCATCGTGACGGTGGTGCAGCGCTACAAGAAGAACGCCGGCATCGGCACAGTGATCGCGCTCATGATCCCCTACACGGTGTGGATCCTGATCTCGTGGATCGTGCTCTATGTGGCCTGGTTCCTGTTGGGCATCCCCTGGGGACCGGGATCACCCGTCAATCTCTAGAACGACCGTCATCCCGCTGCAAGGAAAGGCTCGACCGTGAAGCGCAACCGCATCGCTCGGATCTGGGGAAGTGCTGCGATCCTCTCCGTCGTCCTGGTGGGCACCGCAGCCTGCTCCGTGGATGGGGCATGGCAGCTTCCCGACCGCGACCGCATTCCGACGCTCACCGTCCCGACGCTCACCCTCCCCACCGGCCTCCCGGTGCCCAGCCCTGACGAGCCCGGCGGTGACGAGGCTGAGCCGCCCGCCACCGAGCCGCCCGCCACCGAGCCGGAAGCGCCTCCGGTCGCCGAGCCCGACGTGGCGCCCGACCCCGAGGTTCCGGTGGACGCACCGGCTGCTGAGGACCGGCGTCTGCCGTGGTGGCCCGTGCTGATCGTTCTTGCCGTCGGCGTGATCGTGCTGATCATCGTGCGAGCGCGAGGGGGCGCGAGTCGCGAGTGGGAGGAGCGGTTCGGTGCGGCATCCAGCGGGGTGGCCTGGACCGAGTCGTCCCTCGTGCCCCAGGTGCTCGCGGCGACCACCGCAACCGACGCCGCGGCCATCTGGACGGCGGCCCGCCCGCGCGTGCTGGAGATCGACGAACAGCTGCATACCCTCGCGACGGATGCCGGTGGCGACCTCAATCGCGGGCGAGCCACCGAGCTCCGCGAGTCGTTCGCTGCCCTCGTCGCCGCGATCGATGCGGAGACCGCGACGAACTCCAAGACCACCGCGGATCGCCTGCGGGCGCTGCGCATCGACGTCGAGAACGCCCGTGCGCGAGTGCGGGCCACCCTGCTGACGACCTCGAGTTCACAGTAGGTCGCCACCGCCGCATCGAGCGCGCCCGGCAGGGTGACACGACCCGGTACCCTGTGAGGAGCAGTCGCCCGAACAGCGAAGGATGGTCATGCCCGACGAACTCGACGAGATCCGCGACATTGCCGAGGTTCCCGCGGTCGAGCTCATCAACACCGTCGCGGTGCACTTCATGAGCGCCGCCGCGGTCAAGCTCGGGCTCGGGGACGGTCCGGATGCTGCTAGCGAGATCGATCTGGACGAGGCCCGCAAGCTCATCACCGTGCTCGCCGGAATGGTCACGGCTGCCGCGCCGGAGATCGGCGACCACCACGCCCGCCCGCTGCGCGACGGGCTGCGCTCGCTTCAGCTCGCCTTCCGCGAGGCGTCGACGTTCCCGGATGCTCCGGGTGCCGGTCCCGGGGAGAAGTACACGGGCGCGGTCAACTGAAAAGCATGGCTTTTCAGTTCGACCGCGAAGATCGGCCTCATAAGGCCGTCCAGTGGAGAAGCATCGCTTTTCAGTTCGACCGCGAAGACAGGCCCCACAGGGCCGGCCAGTGGAGAAGCATCGCTTTTCAGTTCGACCGCGAAGATCGGCCTTACAAGCGCGGTCAGCGGAAAGGCATCGCCTTTCCGTTCGACCGCGAAGGCCGGCCCCACAGGGCCGTCCAGTGAACCTCAGGCTCTAACGACCGACACCCGCATCGAGTCCACCCGCCCGACGATCACGCTCGTCTCGGCCCAGCGTCCGTGAAGCCGCGCGAGCAGCGCGTCGAGTTCGGTGCGCTCGAGTCCGGGCGCGAGGGCGAGCTGCACGACGAGCTCCGGGCCGGCGAGTTGCCCGGCGGGGTCGCCGGGGGCGAGCGTCACCCGCACGACCGCGGGTTCGGGCGCCGCGGCATCCTCGAACGCCGTGCGCACCACGGGGTCGAGGTAGCTCGGCGTCCAGTGCAGCCCCTGGCCGATCGCCCACAACGCCGGTCGTCGCAGCACGAACTCCGTCTCGCTCGTGGGATCGAGCACGACGACCTCGGTGCCCTCCCCCGTCGCGGCGAGAGCGACGCGCGTGCCGACCGCCGGAACCGGGCGTGCGGCCGGGTTCCACTGGGCCATCGCCGCGACCGAGCTGAAGACGGGGAGCACCGGCCGCCCGTCGGGGCCCTCGACGGTCACGATCGACAGCTCCTGCGTCTTGTCGACTCGGAGGCCGTGCGGGGACATCCCCTCGTCACCCGCCTCCGCGACGAGCGGGATCAGCAGACGCGACGACCGGAACGCGGCGACCACATCGGCCTCACCGGCCTCGCCGGAGTGGAACCGCGCGAGCGCGGCGATCAGCTCGGGCGGGGCTGAGCCGTCGTCATCCGCGGACGCGTTCGGCTCGAAGTGCCGGCCCGCCCACGGCTGGCCGGCGCTGTCTTCGAGCGCGGGATCGTGCACGGCGCTCAGTCCGAGGCGACGTCGAGGGCCTGGGCGAGCGTGAAGGCCTGAGCGTAGAGCGCCTTGCCGACGATCGCTCCCTCGAGACCATGCGGCACGAGCTCGCGCAACGCCGCGATGTCGTCGAGGCTCGACACCCCGCCGGACGCGATCACGGGACGGTCGGTTCGCTCCATGACCTGTTCGAGCAGCTCGAGGTTGGGGCCCTTGAGGGTGCCGTCCTTGGTGACGTCCGTGACGACATACCGGGCGCAGCCGGCCTCCTCGAGCCGGGCGAGCACCGTCCAGAGGTCGCCACCCTCCTGCGTCCAGCCGCGGGCGGCGAGCGTCGTGCCGCGCACATCGAGCCCGACGGCGATCGCCTCGCCGTACTCGGCGATCACGTGGGCGGCCCACTCGGGGTTCTCGAGGGCGGCAGTGCCGAGGTTGATGCGCTTCGCCCCGGTCGCGAGCGCGGCCTCGAGGCTCGCGTCATCCCGGATGCCGCCCGACAACTCGATGCTGACGCGCTTGGCGGTGTTCTTGATGACCTTCCGGATGACGGCGTGGTTGTTGCCTCGCCCGAACGCCGCGTCGAGGTCGACGAGGTGGATCCACTCGGCGCCGCCGTCGACCCACTCCTGAGCGGCATCCACCGGGCTGCCGTAACTCGTCTCGCTGCCTGCCTCGCCCTGGGTGAGGCGCACGGCCTTGCCGCCGGCGACATCGACCGCGGGGAGGAGGACGAGGCGGGGGGTGCTGGTGAACTCGCTCATGCCATCTTTCTCAGGTCGGTCGTCGCGCGCATCGGCGCCGACGATCGATGGTACCGGGGCTCTACAGGGTCGCGAGCCAGTTGGTGAGCAGACGGATGCCCGCCTGCCCCGACTTCTCGGGGTGGAACTGGGTGGCCGAAAGCGGACCGTTCTCGACCGCGGCGAGGAAGGGACCGCCGTGGGTCGACCAGGTGAGCTTCGGCGCCGGGAAGGGCGCCTGAGTCTCGAGGGTCCACTGCTGTGCACCGAACGAATGCACGAAGTAGAAGCGCTCGTCGCGGACTCCCTCGAACAGGATCGAGTCCTCGGGCGCGTCGACCGTGTTCCAGCCCATGTGCGGCAGGATCGGCGCCGCGAGCTCGGTGACGACGCCCGGCCACTCCCCCAGGCCCGGGGTGTCGTTGCCGCGTTCGACGCCGTGCTCGAACATCGCCTGCATCCCGACACAGATGCCGAGCACGGCACGTCCGCCGGTGAGGCGCTTCTCGATCGCGGCCCCGCCGCGCACGGCGTTGAGGCCCGACATCACGGTCGCGAAGGCCCCGACTCCGGGAACGAGCAGGCCGTCCGCCGCCTCGGCGACCGACTTGTCTGCACTCAGGGTCACGCGAGCGCCCGCGAGTTCGAGCGCCTTCGCAGCCGAGTGGATGTTGCCGGAGCCGTAGTCGAGGATGACGACGGAAGGGGATGCCACGCTACAGCGCACCCTTCGTCGACGGGATGCCGCTGACCTTGTCGTCGCGGGCGATCGCGAACCGCAGGGCGCGTGCGAACGCCTTGAATTCGGCCTCCGCGATGTGGTGCGGGTCACGTCCGCCGAGCACGGTGATGTGGACCGTCAGGCCGGCGTTGAAGGCGATCGCCTCGAAGACGTGCCGCACCATCGACCCGGTGAAGTGGCCGCCGATGAGGTGGTGCTCGAAGCCGGCCGGCTCACCGGTGTGCACGAGATACGGGCGGCCCGAGACATCCACGACCGCCTGCACGAGTGCCTCGTCGAGGGGCACGAGCGCGTCGCCGAACCGCGAGATGCCCGCCTTGTCGCCGAGCGCCTGCTTGAGGGCCGTGCCGAAGGCGATCCCGATGTCCTCGACCGTGTGGTGCACATCGATGTCGGTGTCGCCGGTGGCGTTCACCGTGAGGTCGATGAGCGAGTGCTTGGACAGCGCGGTGAGCAGGTGGTCGTAGAACGGCACGCTCGAGTCGATGCTCGACGTGCCCGTGCCATCGAGGTCGAGGCTGAGCTCGATGCTCGACTCGCTCGTGGTGCGGGAGATGCTGGCCGTGCGCGCTGCGGTCATGCCTGAATCCTACCGACGGTGCCTGTCTCGCCGATCTCGGCGAGGGCGGCGAGGAACAGGGTCGTCTCGGCGTCACTGCCGGCGGTGACCCGCAGGTGATTCGGGATGCCGACGTCGCGGATGATGATGCCTCGCGCGAGCAGCGCCTCGAACACGCCGCGCGGATCGGCGACGCCCCCGAACAGCACGAAGTTGGCGGCGCTCGGCAGCGGCGTGTAGCCCAGCTCAGGGAGCGCGGCGATCATCCGGTCGCGCTGGCCCTTGATGTCCTCGACCATCGCGAGCATCTCGTCGGCGTGGGCCAGGGCCGCAACCGCGGCCGCCTGGGTGAGGGCGGAGAGGTGGTACGGCAGCCGCACGAGGCGCAGCGCATCGATCACCGCCGGGTCGGCGGCGAGGTAGCCGAGCCGGGCGCCGGCGAACGCGAACGCCTTGCTCATCGTGCGCGAGACGAGCAGGCGGGGGCGACCCGCGAGCAGCGTGAGGGCGGTGTCGCCCTCCGCGAACTCCGCGTACGCCTCGTCGACGAGCAGGATGCCGTCGGTCGCGTCGTACGCCGCAGCGATCGTCTCGAGGCTCAGCGGGGTGCCGGTCGGGTTGTTCGGGGAGCAGAGGAACACGACGCTCGGCTGCTCGCGCTTGATGGCCTCGACGACCGTCTCGGGTGAGAGCTCGTACCCGTCATCCCGCTGGGCGGTCACCCATCGGGTGCCGGTGCCGCTCGCGATGATCGAGTGCATCGAGTAGGTGGGCGGGAAGCCGAGCACGCTGCGCCCGGGCCCGCCGAAGGCCTGGAGCACCTGCTGCAGCACCTCGTTCGAGCCGTTCGCCGCCCAGATGTTCTCGCGGGTCAGGCCGTGGCCGAGGTAGCCGGCGAGGGAGTCGCGCAGCTCCGTGAACTCCCGATCGGGATAGCGGTTCACGCCGAGGACGGCCCGCGCGAGCGCGGTCACGATGTCGGTGGCGACGGCCTCCGGGATCGCGTGAGTGTTCTCGTTGACGTTCAGCTGCACCGGCACGTGCTCCTGCGGGGCCCCGTAGGGCTTCTGGCCGCGGAGGTCGTCACGGATCGGGAGATCGTCGAGGCTTGTCACCGGTCAAGCCTACGGGCCGCGAGGGCCCGCCTCGGTTCGGTCAGCCCGCGTACTCTGCGGGGATCGCGAGCTCCTGGCCGGCGGCGACGTCGGACGACTCGAGCTGATTGAGCGTCACGATGCGCGCGATGACCTCGCGCGGGTCGGCATTCGGCGCGAGCTGCTCGGCGAGCTGCCACAGGGACTGACCCGCCTCGACCGTGACGTACGTGAACTCCTGCGTCGAGCCCGAGAGGCTCGCCGTCGCTCCTCCGCTGTTGAGCGCGAACAGGAGGGCGGCGATCACGAGTGGTGTGGCCGCCAACGTCAGAAGAACGCGGCGGCCACGAGGGGTGAGACGGAGACGAGGGGGCTGCACGCGGGGCGTCGACTGGCGCTGCGGCGCGGCGACGCTGCGCGGGGCGTACCCGGAACCGAAAGCAATGCTGCTCATGGGATCCTTCTCTCTCTTCTCGACCATCCGGCGGGGGAACCGGGTGGTGCTCATCTCACGTTCCGGCGATCTCTCGATCACGGGGTTTTCGTATCCGGCTCCTCGGCCGGGAGGGGCCGGATACGAAGTCTGGGGTGCTGTTCGTATCCCTGTTCCGAACATAGCTTCGATTCAAGGACTTTTCAAGAGGATCTTCGAACAGACCACCAACATTCGCGCGACACACTCGAACAGGTGTTTGTTTTCCGGCCCTCCAGCGGATACAGTTTCGAATGAACCACCGACATCCGCTTCGAACGGGGACCCCATGGACGACGAGACACGCGCGAACAGCACCCGCCGGCGCACGAGCCTGAGCGACAAGCAGTTGGCGATCCTGGATGTCATCCAGCGATCGGTCTCCTCGCGCGGCTACCCGCCGAGCATGCGGGAGATCGGCGATGCCGTCGGGCTCTCCTCGCTCTCGAGCGTGACCCATCAGCTCAACCAGCTCGAACTCAGCGGGTACCTGCGTCGCGACCCGAACCGGCCCCGCGCGATGGAGGTGCTCATCGACCTCCCCGGTCTCGAGCCCGCCTCGCCGGAGACCGGCGAGAGCACCGCGCCGGCCGTCGGTGACGCCGTGATGGTGCCGCTCGTCGGACGCATCGCCGCCGGCATCCCGATCACCGCCGACCAGCAGGTCGACGAGGTGTTCCCGCTCCCCCGCCAACTCGTGGGCAAGGGCGAGCTCTTCATGCTCAAGGTCGTCGGTGAGTCGATGATCGACGCTGCGATCTGCGACGGCGACTGGGTGGTCGTGCGCCAGCAGAAGACCGCCGAGAACGGCGACATCGTCGCCGCGATGCTCGACCACGAGGCGACCGTCAAGGTGTTCAAGCAGCGCGATGGTCACACCTGGCTGCTGCCGCGCAACTCGTCGTTCGAGCCGATCATGGGCGACCACGCCGAGGTGCTCGGCAAGGTCGTGGCGGTGCTGCGGTCGCTGTAGGCGATCGATCGTCGGTCAGGTTGCGTCGATCACCCGAGTGGCTTGGTGGAAGAGGATCTGCCACCGGTTGTGATCCAGCCTCCAGACCGAGCTGCGATGCACCGCGCCGTGGTCTCCTTCGGTTCGGTACTCGAGGAGTACCAGGTTCGGGCCGATGACCCTGCCGGTCATCACCGGAGTCGCGATGGAAACTCCGGGAGCGTGAGCCAGAGCCTCGATCAGGGCCTCTCGATTCCAGCGTCGACCGGTTTGGCCGATTTCGACGAAGTCGGGTGCGAGCGCGGACCCGACCAGATCCGGACGGGCTCTGACAGTGGGGTCCAGCAGCCTCCGCTCGTGCTCGACGGCCCGGTCGACGAGCTCGGTGTCATCCATGGGCCGAGGGTACCGATCGAGGTGCCGTCATGCACGGATTCTCTTCGACACCCCCACCTCGGGATCGCAACACTCGAAGGTCCGGACGAAATCCGTGCACGGAGGCACCGATCGCCCCAGCGAGCCACGGGCCACCAAGCGCAGCCGCGCGGCGGGGCCGCCCCCGACCCGCGCCGTTAAGCTGGTGCGATGCCCCCGACCGTGAAGCCCGCCTCGTTCGTCGACCTGACGAGCGTGCCGCGCCCGGCGCGCTCAGAGGCCCTCCTCGAGGCCCTCACGCAGCGCGTCATCATCGCCGACGGCGCCATGGGCACGATGCTCCAGGAAGCCGGGCCGACGCTCGACGACTTCCAGCAGCACGAGGGCTGCAACGAGATCCTCAACGTCTCCCGCCCCGACGTCGTCGAGGCGATCCACGCGGCCTACCTCGACACCGGGATCGATGCGATCGAGACCAACACCTTCGGCTCGAACTGGTCGAACCTCGCCGACTACGGCATCGAGGACCGCATCGAGGAGCTCTCCCGCGCCGGCGCCGAGATCGCGCGGCGCGCCGCCGAGACCTACGAGGCCCGCGACGGCCGGATGCGCTGGGTGCTCGGCTCGATGGGCCCCGGCACCAAGCTCCCCAGCCTCGGCCACACGACCTACGCGCACCTCAAGGGCACCTTCGCCGAGCAGGCCACGGGCCTCATCCGGGGCGGGGCGGATGCCCTGCTCATCGAGACCACGCAGGACCTGCTGCAGGCGAAGGCCGCGGTCAACGGGAGCAAGGCCGCAATGGCGGCGACGGGCATCCGGCTGCCGATCTTCGTCGAGGTGACGGTCGAGACCACCGGAACGATGCTCATGGGGAGCGAGATCGCCGCCGCCCTCACGACCCTCGAACCCCTCGGCATCGACATGATCGGGCTCAACTGCGCCACCGGGCCCACCGAGATGAGCGAGCACCTGCGCCACCTCTCGCGCTTCGCCCACATCCCGGTGATGTGCATGCCCAACGCGGGCCTCCCGGTGCTCGGGCCGCACGGCGCGACCTACCCGCTCACCCCCGAGGAGCTCGCGACGGCGCACGAGCAGTTCGTCACCGAGTTCGGTCTCGGGCTCGTCGGCGGATGCTGCGGCACGACCCCCGCCCACCTGCAGGCGGTCGTGGACCGGCTCGGCGGCACGCGCGTGCTCAGGCGCCGCATCGAGGAGGACAATGGCGTCGCGAGCCTGTACCAGCACGTGCCCTTCGATCAGGATGCCGCCTACCTGGCGATCGGCGAGCGCACGAACGCCAACGGCTCGCTCGCGTTCCGTGAGGCGATGCTCGAGGAGCGCTGGGACGACTGCGTCGACATCGCCCGCAGCCAGGTGCGCGAGGGCGCCCACCTGCTCGACGTCTGCATCGACTATGTCGGCCGCGACGGCGTGAGCGACATGCGCCAGGTGGTGTCCCGGCTCGCGAGCGCCTCGACCCTCCCCCTCGTCGTCGACTCGACGGAGCCCGCCGTACTGCAGGCCGGCATGGAACTGATCGGCGGCCGTCCGGTCGTGAACTCGGTCAACTTCGAGGACGGGGACGGCGTCGACTCCCGGTTCGGCCGCATCATGCCGCTCGTCGTGGAGCACGGGGCTGCGGTGATCGCCCTCACGATCGACGAGGACGGTCAAGCCCGCACCGCCGACGACAAGGTGCGGATCGCGTCCCGCCTCGTCGACACCCTCGTGGGCGACTGGGGGATGCGGGTCGACGACATCATCGTGGACGCCCTGACCTTCCCCATCGCCACCGGTCAGGAGGAGACCCGCCGCGACGCCATCGAGACCATCGAGGCCATCCGCCGGATCACGACGAAGTACCCCGGCATCCACACCACCCTGGGGGTGTCGAATGTGTCGTTCGGCCTCAATCCCGCCGCCCGCTCCGTGCTCAACTCGGTGTTCCTCCACGAAGCCGTGGAGGCGGGCCTCGACTCCGCGATCGTCAACGCGGCGAAGATCGTACCGCTGGCCACCGTGCCCGATGACCGGCGCAAAGTCGCCCTCGACCTGGTGTGGGACCGCCGCGAGTACGACGCCGAGGGCACCCTCACGTACGACCCGCTCTCGGCGATGCTCGACCTGTTCGCCGGGGTGGATTCGGCCGCGCTCAAGGACCAGCGGGCCGCCGAGCTCGCGGCCCTGCCGCTGGGCGAGCGGCTCGAGCGCCGGATCATCGACGGCGACGCGAAGGGTCTCGAGGCCGACCTGGACCTCGCCCGCGCCGAGGGGATGAGCGCGCTCGCGATCATCAACGACCACCTCCTGGCCGGGATGCAGATCGTGGGCCAGCGCTTCGGCAGCGGCGAGATGCAGTTGCCCTTCGTGCTGCAATCCGCCGAGGTGATGAAGGCCGCCGTCGCCCTGCTCGAGCCGCACATGGAGAAGTCCGACGCCCAGGGCAAGGGCACCATGGTGATCGGCACCGTGCGCGGCGACGTGCACGACATCGGCAAGAACCTCGTGGACATCATCCTCACCAACAACGGCTACGAGGTCATCAACATCGGCATCAAGCAGCCGCTGAGCGAGTTCATCCGCGCCGCCGAGGAGCACAACGCCGACGTCATCGGCATGAGCGGTCTGCTGGTGAAGTCGACGGTCGTGATGAAGGAGAACCTGCTGGAGCTCAAGTCCCGCGGGCTCGGCACCAGGTGGCCGGTGCTGCTCGGCGGCGCCGCCCTCACCCGCACCTTCGTGGAGGACGACCTCGCGTCGATCTTCGACGGCGAGGTGCGCTACGCCCGCGACGCGTTCGAGGGTCTCGCGCTCATGGAGCCGCTCGTCGCGATCGCCCGCGGGGCCGCCCGGGACTCGGTGGGACTCCCGCCGCTCAAGAAGCGCATCCACGCGCGCGCAACGATCGACGTGACCGAGCCCGAGCTCATGCCGGCGCGCTCCGACATCGTGCACGACAACCCGATCCCCGCGCCGCCGTTCTGGGGCACGCGCATCGTGAAGGGGCTCGCGCTCAGCGACTACGCCGCGTTCCTCGACGAGCGGGCGACGTTCATGGGCCAGTGGGGCCTCAAGCCGAGCCGCGCCGACGACGGGGCCAGCTACGAGGAGCTCGTCGCCACCGAGGGACGGCCGCGCCTGCGCTACTGGCTCGACCGCATCCTCGCCGAGGGGATGCTCGACGCCTCGGTCGCGTACGGGTACTTCCCCGCCTACTCGTCGGGCAACGACCTCGTCATCCTCCACCACGGCGACGACCCGACCGGCGCCCTCGGGCCCGCGGGACTCCTCGCGCCCGATGGCGGTTCCGGCGGCATCCCCGGCACCGAACGCCTGCGGTTCTCGTTCCCGCGCCAGCGCCGCGACGGCCACCTCTGCCTCGCCGACTACGTGCGGTCCGAGGAGTCCGGGCAGATCGATGTCGTCGCCCTCCAGCTCGTCACGGCGGGTTCCGCGGTGGATGCCGTGACCGCGCGGATGTTCGCCGAGAACCAGTACCGCGACTACCTCGAGTTGAACGGGCTCACGATGCAGCTCACCGAGGCCCTCGCGGAGTACTGGCACTCCCGCATCCGGGCGGAGCTGGGATTCGCGGACGAGGATCCGAACGACATCGCGGGGATGTTCAAGCTCCAGTACCGCGGAGCGCGCTTTTCGCTGGGCTACCCGGCCTGCCCCGACATGGAGGACCGCCGCAAGGTCGTCGAGCTGCTCAGGCCCGAGCGGATGGGCGTGGAGCTGTCGGAGGAGCTGCAACTGCATCCGGAGCAGTCGACAGATGCGTTCGTGTTCCATCACCCGGCCGCGCGGTACTTCTCGGTCTGAGCGCCTGGCGCCCCACCTTCGCTCTCCGGAGCGCGGCGAGAGCCGCCGGCCCGACCACGATCAGCCCGATCGCCGTCGTGATCGCGCGCACTGTGTCCCATGTCAGCGTCGACGTGACGAGCGAGTAGAGCCCGAACGAAGCCAGATTCTGTCCGAGCGGCGCGCCCGGCTCATAGGAGATGCCAGTGCCGCCGCCGACCGCGAAGGGCCAGAACCAGAGGTTCATCACGAGGCCGAAGGCGTAGGAGGCGAGGATGCCGTAGGCGACGAGCATCGGCACCTCGAGTCGAGGGCGCACCCGGGGAAGCAGGCCCGCGCCGGCCGCGACCCAGCCGCACGCGAAGATCTGGAACGGAGTCCACGGCCCGATCCCGCCCCAGAGCGCCGACGAGAGCGCGATGACGAGCATCCCGAGCAGGAAGCCGAAGCGGGCACCGAAGGCGCGCCCGGCGAGGATCAGCACGATGAAGACGGCCTCGACGCCCCCCACGCCCGTACCGGCGATCCGGATCGCCACGCCGACCGCGGTGAGCACGCCGAGGAGCGCAACGGTCGTCGCGGTGTGCATCGGCCGGTCGAGCACGAGCGCGACCGCGATGACGACGATCGGCACGATGGCGAGGGCGAGCACGGGCACCGCCGCGCGGGCCTCCGCGGGGACCGCGGGAGCGATCAGGGGCCAGCCGAACCCGGCGACCGCGACGACGCTCGCGAGCACGAGGAACCAGCGCGACCATCGGTCGCGGCCGGTCGCGATCACGAGGGCACCTCGATGTCGGCGGCGAGTCGACCCGCCGCCATCGTGATCGTGCGGGTCGCGTAGCGCGCGGCGAACGACCGATCGTGCGTCGCCATCACGACCGCGGTGCCGGCGGCGGCGGTCTCGACGAGAGCCGCCCCGATCAGGGCGCGGGACGCGGCATCCATGCCCCGGGTGGGCTCGTCGACGAGGAGCACGCGCGGGCGGGCGGACAGCTGGATCGCCAGCACGAGGCAGAGCCGCTGCCCGGCCGAAAGATCCCGCGGATGCCTCGCCAGGGTCAGGCCGCGCTCTTCGGCGCCGAGGACCGCGAGGCGGACGAACAGCTCGGCCGTCGCAGACGCGGGGTTGCGCCGATCGGCCCGGCGGCACTCGGCGGCCACCGTGGTCGCGAAGAGCAGATCGTCGAAGGCCTCCGGCACGAGCGCGACGGCGCGCCGGCGGGCTCGGCGACGGAGTGAGTGCACGTCGATGCCGTCGACGACGACCGTCGCTGCTGCCGGGCGCGCGATTGCGGCGAGCAGACTGCTCTTGCCGGCGCCGTTCGGTCCCCGGAGTGCGACGAGCTCCCCCGCGCGCAGCTCGAAGCTCGCGTCGGCCACCGCGGGATGGTCTCCGTGACGCACGGAGACGTGGGTGATCGACGCGACGCGCTCGCCGATCGGACCGTGCACGACCGTCTCCGGCGTCGATGGTAAAGGCGGCCCAGGGACTCTCGTCACCCGTCCGCCGGACACCTCGAGCCAGGCGTCGGGGCGCGCACCCCACTCGTCGAGGGCGTGCTCGACGACGACGACGCACATCCCCGCGTCGTGCGCGAGTCGGTCGAGAGCGTCGATGACGCGGGAGCGTGCCGCCTCGTCGAGGTCGGCGAGCGGCTCGTCGACGAGCAGCAGTACCGGCCGCTCGATGAGCGCCGCAGCGATCGCCACGAGCGTGGCCTCGCCCGCTGACAGCGCGTCCGTGCCGCGACCGAGCAGGGGCCGGATGCCGAGCCGGTCGGCGATCTCCTCCACCCGAGCTTGCACGATCACCGGGGCGACCCCACGGATCACGAGCGCGAAGCCGAGCTCGTCGGCGACGGTGGGCGCGACGAACGACAGCCGCACCGATTGCGAGACGACTCCGACCGCACTCGCGGTCTCCCGCGGGGGGACGGTCGCGCGGTCGGATCCGACGACCTCGATGCTCCCCCCGTGGCGCCCCGCCCAGGCGTGCTGGAACAGACCGCTGAGCGCATGGAGCAACGTCGACTTGCCCGACCCGGTGGCTCCCGTCACGAGGGTGAGGGTTCCCGGGGCGAGGTCGAGGTCGATCCCGGCGAGGATCGCGCCGTCGTCGTAGCCGAGCTCGGCGTCGCGGATGACGGCGGGTCGCTCGCACACCGGTTCGACCCGACCCGTGGCCGCGAACCCGCGCACCTCCATCGACGCGCCGAGCCCGATCGCCCGCTCGACGGTCTGCTCGAGAACGGGAACGATGAGCGAAGCGATCCCCCGCTCCCCCCGCAGTTCGCGCGCCAGGCGCACTCGGCGCACGGTCGCGACCAACGCGGGGAACGTCGCCCACGCCACGACGAGCGCGCGGGAGACGGAGCGCACCGGGCCGCGCACCGCACCGCGAGTCAGCAGCACGCGCAGGTCGATGACCGCGGCGAGGAGCCCGATCACCAGCACGAGGGCCGCGAACGGCAGGGCGCTGAGCGCGGCATTCGCCACGCCGCCCGTCGTGACCTCACCGAAGAGCACGATGCCCTCGAACGGCCCGCCGAGAGGGATGCGCGGCAACCAGACGAGAACGGTTCCGCCGCCATCCCCTCCGCCGAACACGACGCGGTAGAGCACCCGGAGCACCACGAATCCGGCCGCGAGGAGGATCGCGGTCACCACGGCGGCACCCCGGTTCGGTCGCGTCATCCCACTCCTCAGCCCTGCGGCGGGACCGATTCGGTGCCGGGCGTGTAGACGAGGCCGACCGACTGGCCGTCCGTGAGCTGGAGGGTGTTCACGCCCTCCTGCGCGTACTCCCAGTCCGCCCCCGGCGTCGACCGCACCCAGATCGCCCAGTAGGCGGCGGCATTGAGCGTCTGGCAGGTCTCCCTGAAGGCGGGCTGACCGTCGATAACGACCTCCTCGTCGGCCGAGGGCTGGCCGTTGACCCGACAGACGACCTGATCGCCGTAGTCCACGGTGCCCTCCGTGGACACGCCCGCGGCCTCGAGCACCTCGGCCGCCGGCCCGGCATCCACGCACGCCGCCAGAGCGGGCTCGTCGAGCGGGCCGAAGTCGACGACGACGGCGACGGTGCCGCATCCGCCAGAGGTCGACGACGACGGCTCGGGCGCGGTCACCGCCGAAGCGCACGCGGTGAGCGTGAGCAGAGCGGCCGCAAGGATCGTGGCGGCCGTGCGAGTGGAGAGGGTCATCGGGTCCTTGGGTCGGTGGGCGGCGGAGGCAGTCGCCGCTCAGGCATGCTCGTGACTCAGGTCGAGCAACCCCGTGCCGCGGAGCACCGCGAGCGGGGCCTCGGCCCGGTTGAACGTGTAGAGGTGGAGCCCGGGCGCGCCACCGGCGAGCACCTCGGAGCCCAGTGCGGTCGCGTGCTCGATACCGATCGCGGCCTGGCTCGCGGCATCCGGTGCGGCTCGCAGCGCGCGCTCGAGGTCGACCGGGGTCTCCTCATCGGTGAGCTCGAGGATGCGGGTGAGGCGCTGCGGGCTCAGCACGGGCATGATGCCGGGGAGGATGCGCATCGTGATGCCGGCCGCCCGCGCCTTCTCGACGAAGCCGAGGTAGTCGTCGGCGTGGAAGAAGAGCTGGGTGATCGCGAGGTTGGCGCCCGCAGCCTCCTTCGCGAGGAGCGTGTCGAGATCCTGCTCGACCGAGCGCGACCTCGGATGCCCGTTCGGGAACGCCGCCACGGCGATCGTGACCGTCGAGCCGCTCGCGAGCTTCTTCGCCCCCGGGAAGCCGCGCACGTCCTCGAACGTGAAGGGCACGCGTTCCTCCTGGACGCGGTGGATGAGCTGCACGAGCTCGCCCGCGCTCCCAAGATCGCCGAGGAAGTCGTCGCCCTCGACGGCGCCCTCGGGCGGGTCGCCACGGAGGGCGAGGAAGCTCGTGATTCCGGCATCCAGGAACTGGCGGATGAGCTGGCTCGCCTCGGCGTAGGAGGACCCGACGCACGTCAGGTGCGCCATCGGACTCACCGTGGTCGACTCGAGCAGGTGCGTCAGCACCGCGAGGGAGGTCTCGCGGGAGGACCCGTTCGCGCCGTAGGTCACCGAGATGAACTCGGGGCTCGCCTCGATGAGGCTCGGGAGCTCCGCGAACAACTGGGCCTCGGCCGCGGCCGAGCGGGGCGGGTAGAGCTCGAACGAGAAGGTGCGACGCGCGCGGTCCTCCCTCACGGCAACTCCTCCCTGAAAACACGCGACCCGAGCCGACAGACCTCTGTCCGGTTGGGCGGGTGCCGGGCTCGGCTGTCGCTCCCGTCGGGACGCGATGCCCGACCCGCCCAGTCTAGACACCACGCCCCGACAGGGTTGAATCGCGTGACGCTCCGTGTCCTACGCGACGAACGGCTTCAATTCCTCCAGGCGAGCGGGGTGCACCATCGCGGTCACGAGCGTCCCCTCCTCCCGGTAGTCCGTCGAGAGCACCCGACCCTGCACGTGGAGCCGGGAGATGATCTCGCCCCGGTCATAGGGCACGAGCAGCGTGAGCTCGATCTCGGGCGCCGGCAGCAGCTGGGCGATGCGCTCCATGAGCTCGTCGACCCCCTCGCCGGTGCGAGCCGAGACGAAGATGCCCGTCGGCTCCATGCCCCGAAGCAGGAGCCGCTGGTCGTCATCCGCGAGGTCGCTCTTGTTGAAGACGACGATCTCCGGGATGTCGCGCGCCCCGAGTTCGCCGATCACGTCACGCACGGTCGCCAGCTGTGCGCCCGGGTCCGGATGCGAGGCGTCGACCACGTGCACGATGACGTCGGACTGGCCCACCTCCTCGAGCGTCGAACGGAACGCCTCGACGAGCTGGTGCGGGAGGTTGCGCACGAAGCCGACCGTGTCGGCGAGGGTGAACAGCCGACCGTCCGGCGTGACCGAGCGGCGCACCGTCGCGTCCAGGGTCGCGAAGAGGGCGTTCTCGACGAGCACGCCCGCCCGCGTGATGCGGTTGAGCAGACTCGACTTGCCCGCGTTCGTGTACCCGGCGATGGCGACGCTCGGCACCTCGAAGCGGTTGCGGTTCGCCCGCTTCGCCTCGCGCGCCGGAGCGAATCCCTTGATCTGCTTGCGCAGCTTCGACATCCGGGTATGGATGCGGCGCCGATCGAGCTCGATCTTGGTTTCACCCGGTCCGCGGCTTCCCATGCCGTTTCCCGCCCCGACCTGGCCACCGGCCTGCCGGGACATCGACTCACCCCACCCGCGTAGGCGCGGGAGGAGGTACTCGAGCTGCGCGAGCTCCACCTGGGCCCGGCCCTCGCGGCTCGTGGCGTGCTGACTGAAGATGTCGAGGATCACCGCCGTGCGGTCGATCACCTTGACGCCCACGACATCCTCAAGGGCACGCCGCTGGCTCGGGGCCAGCTCGGTATCGGCGATCACGGTGTCGGCGCCCGTCGCCATGACGACATCGCGCAGCTCGATCGCCTTGCCCTTGCCGAAATAGGTGCTGGGATCGGGATGCGGGCGGCGCTGGAGGAGACCATCGAGCACGACCGCCCCCGCCGTCTCGGCGAGGGCCGCGAGCTCCCGGATCGAGTTCTCGGCGTCGGTGACGCTGCCGCCCGAGTAGACGCCGATGAGCACGACGTTCTCGAGGCGCAGCTGGCGGTACTCGACCTCCGTGACATCCTCGAGTTCCGTCGAGAGGCCGGACACGCGGCGCAGCGCCTGACGATCCTCGCGGTCGAACTGGTCGCCGTCGCGGTCGCCGTCGTACTGGTTGTCGTCCTGCAACGCGAGCGCGCTGCCCGAGCCGAACAGTGTGTACCCGGCCGCACGTCCCTCGCTGCGGGCGAGCACGCGGTCGACGTCGGAGGTCGCTCCCGCACTCGCAGGAGCGTCGTGTTCGTCTTTTTCGATATCGGTCGTCATTGGGGTTAACCCTACTTTCGCAGTCTTCGGTACGGTGTCTGCATGGCTTCTGAGCATTACTTCTCGCCGTCCCCCGGGAGTGAGCTCAGGCTGCGGACGATTCGCGCGTCGATCGCCGGTCAGGAGCGTGAACTGGTGACCGCGGGCGGCGTGTTCAGCCCCGATCGCATCGACACGGGGACCCAGGTTCTGCTCGGGAATGTGCCCGCGCCCTCACCGGGTGGCAACCTTCTCGATCTCGGTTGCGGCTGGGGTCCGATCGCCCTGACCCTGGCGCTGGAATCACCTCACGCGACAGTGTGGGCCGTGGACGTGAACGAACGCGCGTTGGACCTGGTGCGCGCGAACGCCGAGAAAATGTCCATCCCCAATGTTAACGCGGTTCTGCCGGATGACGTCCCGTCGACGATCGATTTCACGACGATCTGGTCGAATCCCCCCATCCGCGTGGGCAAGAACGAGCTCCATGGGCTGATGAGCCGCTGGCTGCCGCGCCTGCAGATCGGGTCGGATGCCTGGCTCGTCGTTCAGCGCAACCTCGGGTCGGACTCGCTGCACCGCTGGCTCCAGGCGACCTTCCCCGAGGACCTGACCGTCGTTCGCATGGCGACGAGCAAGGGGTACCGCGTGCTGCGCGCTCGCCGTCGCACCGGGATGACCGCCCCGATCGACGTCGTGCGCTGAGCCCGCGGCGCTGGACCTCGACGCGCTAGACCTCGAGGTCGCCCACGAAGACGAGCTCGGCCGGCCCGCTGAGCGAGACGTGCTCGCCGTCCTCCGTGGGGAACATCCGCACCCCCACGGTGCCTCCCGGCACGTCGACGCGCCACTGGTGGGGTGCGCCGGCCCCCGCCCAGTGCCGGATGGCGAGTGCGGCCGCGACCGCGCCGGTGCCGCACGAGAGCGTCTCGCCGCTTCCGCGCTCGTGCACGCGCATCCGGATGTGCCCGACACCGTCGGTCACGAGCGGGTCGGCCGCGACGACGAACTCGACGTTCGCCCCGTCGACCGGGGCGGGCTCGATCACCGGGATGTAGGAGAGGTCGGCCCCGTCGAGCTCCTCGTCGCTCGCGAGGGCGACGACGACGTGGGGGTTGCCGACGGAGATCCCAAGGCCCGGGCGCGCGACGGGAAGGTCGCGCGCCCGCACGAGCGGCTCTCCCCCGTCGAGGGCCCAGCGACCGAGGTCGGCCTGGAACCCGGTCGGGGAGACCTGCACGTCGCGCACGCCGTTGCGCGTGCCGATCGGCAGGGTGCGGCCCGATTCGAGGGTCGCGAGTCCGGAGTCGAGCAGGTAGCGGGTGAACACGCGGATGCCATTGCCGCACATCTCGGCGACCGACCCGTCGGCGTTGCGGTAGTCCATGAACCACTCGGCGTCAGGGTCCTCGGCGAGGGCGGCGGCTCCCTCGGGGAGGCTGCGGGATCGCACGGCCCGCAGAACGCCGTCGGCGCCGACCCCGAAGTGGCGGTCGCAGATCGCGGCGACCTGGGCGGCGCTGAGGTCGATCTCGCCGTCCGGGTCGGCGAACAGCACGAAGTCGTTGCCCGTGCCATGCCCCTTGGTGAAGCGGATCGTCGCCATGCTCTAACTCTTCCCCATCGCCCGGGCGAGCGCGAATCGCTCCCGGTCGGGGTCGTCGTGGCCGAGCCAGAGCACGTCGCGGTACCGCCGGAACCAGCCGACCTGGCGCCGCGCGTAGCGCCGGGTGAGCGCCGCCGTGCTCGCAATCGCCTCGGCCTCGTCGAGTTCGCCGGCGAGCTGGCCGAGGGCCTGCGCGTAGCCGATCGCGCGGCTGGCCGTGATGCCGAGCCCGCGCTCGCGCAGTGCCGCGGCCTCCGCGACGATGCCGGCCTCCCACATCCCCGCGACCCGGGCATCGAGCCGGGGCACGAGCACCTCGCGCGGGGCCTCGAGGCCGAGCACCGTCGCGGCGCGCCAGGGTTCGGCGTCCTCGGGCAGTCCCGCGCCGAAGGCCTCCCCCGTCAGCTCGATCACCTCGAGGGCGCGCACGAGGCGTCGACCGTTGTGGGGGCCGATCGCCGTGGCCGCCTCAGGATCGACCTCGGCGAGCCGTCGGTGCAGGAGGCCGGGGCCGATCTGCGCGAGCTCCTCCTCGAGTCGCGACCGGATCGTGGCATCCGTGCCCGGAAAGCGGAAGTCCTGGATGACGCTCGAGACGTAGAGTCCCGATCCACCCACGAGCACGGGAACGGCGCCGCGACCCTCGATCGCCTCGATGGCGGCGCGCGCATCCCGCTGGTAGTCGGCGACGCTCGCCTCGTCGATCGGGTCGAGCACGTCCAGGAGATGATGCGGGATGCCGCGGCGCTCGTCGGGCGCAAGCTTGGCCGTGCCGATGTCCATGCCGCGGTAGAGCTGCATCGCATCGGCGTTGACGATCTCGGCCGGCCAGCCGTGGGCGGCGAGGCCCTCGGCCACGGCGAGCGAGAGCGCGGACTTGCCGGTCCCCGTCGCCCCGACGATGACGACGAGCGGGGGCGGGGCGCTGTTCAGCGGAGGCCGTCGCTCGGGTCGTAGACCGGCGTCGTCACGACGCGGAGCTCGGGCAACCCGAGCGACACGCGGCCCGGAGTCGCCGGCTCGGACGGCTCCGCGCACGACTCCGCTTCGGCGCGATCCCACGCGTCCCCGGCGCGGGTGCGGCGCACGACGAGCGGCGCGCCGTCCGGGGCGTCGGCGAGCAGGTGGAACGGAGCCGCCTCCGTGATGACGACGCTCACGACATCCCCGGGACGCGGCGCGATGCTGCCCGGCGGCACCTCGAAGTGCACGAGCCGCGAGTCCTCGGCGCGCCCCGAGAGGCGGTGGGTCTCGGTCGCCTTGCGGCCCTCGGCCGCCGTGACGAGCACCTCGACCGGGCGACCGACGATGGCGCGGTTCTCCTCCCAGGAGATGCGGTCCTGCAGCGCCATGAGGCGCTCGTAGCGCTCCTGCACGACCTCCTTCGGCACTTGGTCGGCCATCGTGGCGGCCGGCGTGCCTTCCCGGATCGAGTACTGGAACGTGAACGCGGACGCGAAGCGCGCCTGCTCCACGACACGGAGGGTCTCGGCGAAGTCCTCCTCCGTCTCGCCCGGGAAGCCGACGATGATGTCGGTGGTGATCGCCGCGTGCGGGATGCGGTCGCGCACGCGGTCGAGGATGCCGAGGAACTTCTCGGAGCGGTAGGAGCGGCGCATCGCCTTGAGGATGCGGTCGGAACCCGACTGCAGGGGCATGTGCAGCTGCGGCATGACGGTCGGGGTCTCCGCCATTGCAGCGATGACGTCGTCGGTGAACGCCGCGGGGTGGGGGCTCGTGAAGCGAAGCCGCTCCAGGCCGGGGATCGCGCCGGCCGCGCGGAGCAGCTTGCCGAAGGCCTCCCGGTCGCCGAACTCGACCCCGTAGGAGTTGACGTTCTGGCCGAGCAGGGTGACCTCGATCGCTCCGTCGTCGACGATCGCCTGGATCTCGGCGAGGATGTCGCCCGGGCGGCGGTCCTTCTCCTTGCCTCGCAGAGCGGGCACGATGCAGAACGTGCAGGTGTTGTTGCACCCGACCGAGATCGACACCCACGCGCTGTGCGTGGACTCCCGGCGGGAGGGAAGCGTCGACGGGAATGTCTCGAGCGACTCGAGGATCTCCAGCTGCGCCTCGCCGTTGTGCCGGGCGCGCTCGAGCAGAGCGGGAAGCGAGCCCATGTTGTGGGTGCCGAACACGACATCCACCCAGGGGGCCTTCTCGAGGATGACCGCCTTGTCCTTCTGAGCGAGGCACCCGCCCACGGCGATCTGAAGGTCGCCCTTGGTCTTCTTGACGTTGGCGAGCATCCCGAGATTGCCGTAGAGCTTGTTGTCGGCGTTCTCACGCACGGCGCACGTGTTGATCACGACGACATCGGCCTGGCCGTCGACCGCCCGCACATAGCCGGCCGCCTCGAGCGAGCCGCTCAGGCGCTCGGAGTCGTGCACGTTCATCTGGCACCCGAACGTGCGCACCTCGTAGGTGCGGGGCGCCACGATGGTCTCGGTCATCCCCCCAGCTTAACCGCTGGCCTCGGCAAAACCCGTGGGCTGCATCGACCCGCCGAGGTCGAATGAACAAGGCCGGCCGCGCCGGGTCTCCCCGTCGCGGCCGGCCTGGTGGAGCGGGGTTAGCCCTTGGTCAGGGTGACAGTCCAGGTCTCGGCGTTCTCGGTCACGGCCGCCATGTTGAGGGTCGTGCCGGAGACGTCGCCGGTGTAGGTGGCGTTGCCACGATCGCTGTCGATGAAGATCACCGCGGTGACCGTGCTGCCGTTCTGGCTCCAGGTGTCTCCCGGGTCGTCGTAGCTGTTGTCGTTGTACGTGACAGCGACGGTGCCATCGGCCTGGAACTCCAGGATGGTGAAGTCGCCGGCGGAGTCGGTGCCGCTCCACGTGGTGCCAGTGACATCGACGGAGGTGTCGGTGGTGCCGCCGGTGGTGCCACCGTTCGAGCCTCCCCCGATGATGCTGCCGAAGCAGCCGGTGAGAGCGAGCGCCAGACTTGCCGCGATCGCAGGGACAACGAGAATGCGGGAGATCTTCATGACGGAACCCTATCGACTGGGAATCGTCTGTGAACAGGTCGAAAGCCCCTGTTTTGGTGACACTTTCATGACGATCTGGGCGATCAGCGGAAGACCGGACCGCCGCTGGGCTGAAGTGCTCGGGCGACCGCCGTGGAGACGACGGTGCCGGAGTAGCCCTTTCGCATGAGGAACGCGCTGAGGCGCCGCCGAGCCGTTTCCAGATCGTAGGAGCGCAGCTGGGGCGCGCGCTTCTCGGCGAGCTCGACCGCGCGCTGCAGTTCGTCGTCGGAGTCGAGGTCGTCGAGCGCAGCGGACACGGCGTTCGAGTCCAGTTTGCGCCGGCGCAGCTCGGCGACGAGCGCCTGCCGGCCGAGCCCCTTGCGGTCACGAAGAGTGCGCACGAGGTTCTGGGCAAGAGCTCCGTCGTCGAGCAGTCCGACCCCGAGCAGCCTCTCGCACTCCAGCTCGACCTCGTCGGCCGGGAACTCACGACCGCGAAGGTAGTCGACCATCTCCTGCGTCGACATTCCGCGGCGTGCGAGGGCATGCATCGACACGTTGTTGATCCGCTCGAACCGCCCGGGCTCGGGCCGTTCGGACCCCTCGTGGGGCGGCGTGTGTGCCGCCTCAGCGGGGGCGACCGCCGGCGATCCCGTCTCGTGCTCCTCCGTCTGCGGCTCGGGTGCTCCGAACAGCCAGGTGACAGGGGCGAGGCGATCGCCGTCGGTCGACATCGACTACTCGCCGACCGCGGTGAGCTGCGGTTCGGCGGGCTCGAACTCCGGTTCGGCGGACTCGACCAGGGGCTCGACCGAGAGCACCGGCCCCGTGGACTTCGCGGCCGCCTTGGCCTCCTTGGCCTCGGCCGCGACCACGGCATCGGCGGCCGCCTTCGCCTCCTTCGCGAGATGGGCCTTCGCCTCGGCGCCGACCCCGAGCTTGAACATGATCTTCTGCTCGATCTCGGCCGCGATCTTGGGGTTCTGCAGCAGGAAGTTGCGCGAGTTCTCCTTGCCCTGCCCGAGCTGGTCGCCGTCGTAGGTGTACCAGGCCCCGGACTTGCGCACGATCTCGTGCTCAACCCCGAAGTCGATGAGGCTGCCCTCGCGGGAGATGCCCGTGCCGTAGAGGATGTCGAACTCGGCCTGCTTGAAGGGCGGCGCCATCTTGTTCTTGACGACCTTGACGCGCGTGCGGTTGCCCACGGCATCCGCGCCGTCCTTGAGGGTCTCGATGCGACGGATGTCGAGACGCACCGAGGCGTAGAACTTGAGCGCCTTGCCGCCCGCCGTGGTCTCGGGGCTGCCGAAGAAGACGCCGATCTTCTCGCGCAGCTGGTTGATGAAGATCATCGTGGTGTTGGTGGTGCTGAGCCCACCCGTGAGCTTGCGCAGGGCCTGCGACATGAGTCGGGCCTGGAGGCCGACGTGCGAGTCGCCCATCTCCCCCTCGATCTCCGCGCGAGGCACGAGCGCCGCGACCGAGTCGATGACGATGAGGTCGATCGAGCCGGAGCGCACGAGCATGTCGGCGATCTCGAGGGCCTGCTCCCCCGTGTCGGGCTGGGAGACGAGCAGCGCGTCGATGTCGACGCCGAGCTTGGCCGCGTACTCGGGGTCGAGAGCGTGCTCCGCGTCGATGAAGGCGGCGATGCCGCCGGCGCGCTGCGCGTTGGCGATCGCGTGGAGGGTGAGCGTGGTCTTGCCCGAGGACTCCGGGCCGTAGATCTCCACGATGCGCCCGCGCGGCAGCCCTCCGATGCCGAGGGCGACATCCAGAGCGATGGAGCCGGTGGGGATGACCTCCACGGGAGCACGGTCATCACTGCCGAGGCGCATGACGGAGCCCTTGCCGAACTGGCGGTCGATCTGGGCGAGGGCGGTCTCGAGTGACTTCTCGCGGTCTGCTGCTGATGCCATTGCTTCTTCTCCTGCGGTTCGGCGGCCCGGTCATCCCGGTCGCTCTGGTGGCTGCCCATCGGCTGTCGCTCCGCGGGGGCCCGATGCTGCCAGGGCCCCAGCCTCCCGACAAAGGCGTGTGGTGCTGCGCCCACGCTACGCCGGGGTTGCGACATTTCGGTCGGTGCCACGGCGGTAACGGGGATGAAACCCGTCTTCGAGAAGACGTTAGGGAGAAGCTAGCACTGATCGAACGGATGTTCGAGGGGCGACACGCCCCGCTCTAGCGCTTCTTGGGCTCTCGTTGCCCGACGCCGTACCGGCGCTCCGGGGGAACATCGGTCGCCTCGCAGAGGGCGAGCCAGACCTCGCGCGGGTCGACGCCGGCGCGGAGGGCCTCGTCCGCCGTGCGCCCGCCCACGCCGCTGAGCACCAGGTCGCTCGTGAGCACGCGACCGTAGGCATCCCCGAACTCGTCGGAGATCGCCAGCCGGAACTCGCTCAGACGCATGGCCTCCACGCTACCGGCAGACGACGAACGCCCCGGCCGAGTGGGCCGGGGCGTTCGTGACGTTCGTGCGTCAGCTGAGACGAGATCAGCGCGAAACGAGGTCCGCATCGAACTCGGCGACGAGCTCGTCCGGAAGCGTGTCCGGAATGCGGTTGAGACCCTCGATCACGGCGAGCCGGTCGCCGACCTCGCGCATGATGACCGAGATGGGCGTGTCGAGCGCCTCGGCGACCGACGCGAGAATCTCGGAGCTGGCCTCCTTCTGACCGCGCTCCACCTCGCTGAGGTAGCCGAGCGCGACGCTCGCCTTGCTTGCGACCTGGCGGAGGGTGCGACCCTTCTGCAGGCGGAAGTCGCGGAGTACGTCACCGATTTCCTGTCGAACCAGAACCATTGGACCCTCCCTTTCTGACATCTCGTGCGGTCAGAGCTTCCGTTAGTGGATTGAGCTTACCGCCACCCATTACGAGAACTCTGTGAATTCTCCACTTGTAACGTGATTGAAACGAGCCCTATTCCCGGGGGCATGAACCTCAGCCAAGCAGACGCCGCAGCTCGCTGAGAGACGCCGCGACGGTGGCCACGCGGATGTCGTGGCGGCTCCCGGAAAGCGCGAGTCGCGTCACGCTCACCTCGCTTTCGATCGCGAAGCCCAGATACACCGTGCCCACGCTCTGCCCGTCCTGCGGCTCGGGACCGGCGACCCCGGTCGTCGAGATCCCGATCTCCGGGGGCCCGGATGCCACGGCGAGAGCGACGCGCACGCCCGTGGCCATCTGCTCCGCGACATCCGGATGCACCGCGCCCTGAGCGGCGAGCAGCCCGGAGTCGACGTGGAGGATCGAGCTCTTGAGCTGGGTGTCGTAGGCGACGACTCCGCCCACGACCACGGCGGAGGCGCCGGGCACCGCGATGAGCTCAGCGATGAGCAGTCCGCCGGTGAGCGACTCCGCCACCGCGAGCCTCTGCCCGCGGCGCGTGAGCGTCGCGATGATGGCCGCGGCATCGTTCATCGGGTTCTGCGGTTCTCCCGCCAGGCCTGCACGAGGTAGTCGATGCCGGTGACGACGGTGAGCACGAGCGCCGCGCCCATGACGACCCAGTTGACCCAGAGCACCCAGTCGCCGAGCAGCGTCCAGAGCGGCACGAGGAAGAGCGAGATCGCGACCGACTGCACGACCGTCTTGAGCTTGCCACCGCGCGAGGCCGGGATGACGCGGCTGCGCAGCACCGAGAAGCGCATCGCCGTGATGCCGAGCTCCCGAACGAGGATGACGATCGTCACCCACCACCACAGTTCGCCGAGCACCGAGAGCACGATGAGGGCCGCGCCCGTGAGCACCTTGTCGGCGATCGGATCGAGGATGATTCCGACGTTGGTGACGAGATTGCGCCGGCGCGCGAGCGAGCCGTCCACCCCGTCGGTCGCGATCGCGAGGATGAAGAGGGCCGCCGCCGCCCACCGCAGCCAGCCGTGCTCGCCGTTGTCGGCCAGCAGCAGCCAGACGAACACCGGGGCGAGCAGGATGCGCACCACGGTGATGATGTTGGCCACGTTGCCCGAGCTCGCGGGAGTGTCCCCGTGGCTCGCGACGCGACCGCGCATCGACTCGCGCACGGCCTCGGTGCGCCGGGCGTGGCCGGAGATCGGGGCCGCGGAGTTCTCGGGTGTCGCGGGACCGGGAATCGGATCGGTCTCAGCCACCACGCGCGTCACTCCCGATCGGTCAGGTTCCAGGCATCCTCGTCGGAGGGCGCCTCATCCACATCGTAACCGCTCAGCGATTCGGCGACCGCGTCGCGCGGGGCCGCCGTGGACGGCGCCGAGGGGGCGTCGCCGCCGCGCAGGCGGGCGAGCACCCCGGGCAGCTGCTCGACGGTTACGAGCACGTCCCGCGCCTTCGAACCCTCGGAGGGACCGACGATCTCGCGGGACTCCAGCAGATCCATCAGGCGACCAGCCTTGGCGAAGCCCACGCGGAGCTTGCGCTGCAGCATCGACGTGGAACCGAACTGGGTGCTCACGATGAGCTCGGTCGCGGCGAGCAGCAGCTCGAGGTCGTCGCCGATGTCGGCGTCGATCTGCTTGCGCTCGACCTCGACGGCGACATCCTCGCGGTACTCCGGACGGGCCTGGGCGATGACGTGCTGCACCACCGCGGCGACCTCGCTCTCGGTGACCCAGGCCCCTTGCACGCGGATCGCCTTCGACGCCCCCATCGGCAGGAACAGCGCGTCGCCCTGGCCGATGAGCTTGTCGGCACCGGGCTGATCGAGGATGACGCGGCTGTCGGTCATGCTCGACACCGCGAAGGCGAGCCTCGACGGCACGTTGGCCTTGATGAGGCCGGTGACGACATCCACCGACGGGCGCTGCGTCGCGAGCACCAGGTGGATGCCGGACGCGCGCGCCAGCTGCGTGATCCGCACGATCGAGTCCTCGACGTCGCGCGGGGCGACCATCATGAGGTCCGCGAGCTCGTCGACGACGACGAGCAGGTACGGATACGGGCTGAGCTTGCGCTCGCTCCCGGCCGGCAGCACGATCTCCCCCGCCACCACCGCCCGGTTGAAGTCGTCGATGTGGCGGTAGCCGAAGCTCGCCAGATCGTCGTACCTCATGTCCATCTCCTTCACGACCCACGCCAGCGCCTCTGCCGCCTTCTTGGGGTTCGTGATGATGGGCGTGATGAGGTGCGGCACGCCCGCGTAGATGGAGAGTTCCACGCGCTTGGGGTCGATGAGTACCATGCGCACCTCGGCGGGCTTGGCCCGCATGAGGATCGAGGTGATCATCGAGTTGACGAAGCTCGACTTGCCGGAGCCGGTGGAGCCCGCGACGAGCAGGTGGGGCATCTTGGCGAGGTTGGCGACGACAAAGCCGCCCTCGACGTCCTTGCCGAGCCCGATCGTCATCGGGTGCACGCTTCGAGTGGATGCCGCGGACCGCAGCACATCGCCGAGCGAGACGATCTCGCGATCCTTGTTGGGGATCTCGACGCCGATCGCGCTCTTGCCGGGGATCGGCGAGAGGATGTTGACCTCGTTGCTCGCGACGGCGTAGCTGATGTTGCGGGCCAGCGCCGTGACGCGCTCGACCTTGACGCCGGGGCCGAGTTCGAGCTCGTAGCGCGTGACCGAGGGGCCGCGACTGAACCCGGTGACCGTGGCATCCACCTGGAACTGCGTGAGCACCTCGGTGATCGCGGCGACGACCTCGTCATTGGCCGCGGACCGGGCCTTGGGCGGCGTGCCCGGGGTGAGCAGCGCGGGGGCCGGGAGCTTGTAGATGGTCGTCGTGCGAGGGGCCCGCGGGGTCGGGCCGTCGAACTCTCCCGCGACGCCCTTCTCGCTCGCCTTGGTGGTGAATCCGGGCAGGAGCCCCGGACCGTCCTCGCGCAGGCCGGTCGCGCCCGGGTCGACTTCGCCCGTGAAGCGCTTGACCGCCTGCTCTGCACGGTCGAGTTCACCGAGCAGGTCGATCGCGAAGTCGTCGTTGCGACCCGACAGAAGCGGCTCGACGATGTCGGTGACGGCGGTCTCCTCGACCCGCGCGATCACCGGACTGTCGAAGGCCGGCTCCCCGGTGTGGGTGCTCTTGTTGCGCCGCCACCAGGGGATGCTCGCCGGGTCCTCCTCGAGTCCGAGGTCGGTGAGGCTGCCGAACTCGACGGAGTCGTTCTTCGACGCTTTCGCCGCGGCGCGATCGGTCTCGTCGGGAAGCTGCGCGCCGAACAGGTAGGCGTAGAGCTCGCGCACGCGGGTGCCGATCCGGTTGGGCGGAGTCTTGGTGATGATGAAGAGCGAGAGCACGAGCAGCGCGACCACGACCGGGGTGGCGAGCGCGGACGTGCCGATGAACATGAGGGGTGCGGCAACGACCCAGCCGAGGAGGCCGCCGGCACGCGCGAGCGCCTCGACGCCGTCGGTGGGCGCCGGCTGCCCGCCGAAGATCTGGCAGAGCGCGCTGATCGAGATCACGAGGATGGTCGTGCCGATCCCGACCCGCGTGTTGTCGTGCACGCTCGAGGGATGCCGGAACAGCCAGATCGCGAAGAGCAGCATGATCACCGGGAGGGCGAAGGCGACGCGGCCGAGCAGCAGGCCGAAGGTCCACGAGTCGAGGGCGATCGCGACGGGGTCGTTGACGTTGAACCACTCCACGATGGCGCCGATCACCGCGAGAACGAAGATCAGGAACGGGATGCCGTCGCGCCGCTCCTCCTTCGCCAGCGTTTCTTTGCCGAGCACGCGGAAGGCCGCCCCCGTGGCATGGGCCAGGGCCATCCACCCGGCGGCGAGCAGGCCGCGCTCGGGCTCGGGCACGCCGCCCTTGGGCAGGCGTTTGGTGGGCTGGGGCTTGCTGGCGCGGCCGCGCGCGGGAGTCGCGCGCGCGCGCGACGTCGACCTCGTGCTCTGAGCCATGCGTTCCACGGTACCCGCGGGGTCCGTCAGCGCCCGGGAGGTGCGGGCGGGTGTCGTGGGGTTCGACCGGCTAGTAGCGGATCGCGTCGATCACCCTGACCCGCACGGCGACGAGCGCGGGCAGCAGACCGGCGAGCGCCCCGACGAGGGTGGCGGCGCCGAGGCCGAGCAGGGCGGCATCCAGCGGGAAGGGCGGCACGTCGATGAGACCGGGAGCGACCTGCTCGCGCACCCAGGAGTTCTGCACAACGGCGACGGCGATGCCCACGCCCACGACGCCGGCGACGACCGTCGCCACGACGCTCTCCATCATCACGGCGAAGAACACCCGGGCCGCCGTGGCCCCGAAGCTGCGCCGGATGCCGATCTCCTGGATGCGCTGACGCACCGTCACGAGCGAGATGTTGACGAGCCCGAGTGCGCCGAGCACGAGGATGAGCACCGCGATTCCCGACAGCACCACGCGGATCGGACCGAGCGGGTCTCCCCCGCCCTCCCACGCGAGGTAGTCCTGCCGGGTCACGTCCACCTGCCAGCCGTCGCCGAACGCGCCGGTGATGTCGCGCTGGATCAGGGTCGTCATCTCGTCCGCCGTGTCGAGCGGCACCCAGAACTCGTAGACCGGGTAGAGCTGGGCGACCGCGGCGGGCGACGACACCGCCGCGAAGGCCGAGTTGAGGATGTACATCCGCAGGCTCGTGTCGAAGGGGGACGGCGGCAGCACCCCCGTGACGACGGCCGTGACCTCCCGCTCGCCGAGGAGGGTGAGCGTGGGGTGCGTGCGCAGGTCGGGCGCCCCCAACCGCTGCCACACGGCATCGCTGACGATCACCGCGGGGGCGAGGCGCCGCTCGTCGGCCTCGGTGAACCACGCTCCCTGCGCGACATCCACCCGGTGCATCGCGCCGTAGGAGACCGAGACCGTCTGCGTGTCGAGGAAATCGACCCCGTCGCGGAACTGCGCGGTGGCCTGCGTGTAGGCCACGGCTCCCCAGTAGCGGATCGAGTAGCGATCCACCGCGACGGCGACCGCGTCCGCAAGCGTCGCGGCATCGCCCGACTCCCCCGTCGCCTGCTCGTAGGGCGTGCCGAGGGCGAGAGTCGCCGGACGACCCGACCCGCGCTCGAGCTGCTCGATCTGCGACTGCTGCGCGATCGCGCCGAGCCCGACGACGCTCGTGAGCGCCGCGACGGCGACGCCCACGCCGATGAGGCTCAGAAGCACCCGGCCGCGGTGGATGCGCAACTCGTCCCACGCCTCGACGACCGCGCCGACGAAGGAGGAGACCCATCCGATGGGCTCGCGGCGCTCCCGCTTCGGGCGTCGCGGCGCGGGCGCGAGCTCGGTGCCCGTCATGGCAGCAGCTCCGGGCGAGACCCGTCGGACTCGGCGAGGGCGAGCACGCGCGTGACGTCGACGGGCGCGAGCACCCCGCGGTCGAGGCGGTAGTGCCGACGCGCGAGCGCCGCGACATTGGCGTCGTGCGTGATCGTGATGAGCGCCGCACCCGACTGCTCGGCCACGTCGTCGAGCAACGCCATGACCGCGGACCCGGTATCGATGTCGAGGGCGCCCGTGGGTTCGTCGGCGAGGATGAGCCGCGGCCCGCGCACGAGGGCGCGGGCGATCGCGACGCGCTGCTGCTCGCCGCCGGAGAGCGTGTCAGGCATCGACTGCAGCCGGTTGCCCAATCCGACCCGGTCGAGCATGTCGGCCGCGATCCTGGCGCGGTTCCAGAAGGCTCGCCCCGTCGCATACATCAAGGGGGTCATCGCGTTCTCGAGGGCCGTGCGTCCCGGGAGGAGGTGGAACTGCTGGAAGATGAAACCGACATCCCGGCCCCGCGTGCGGTCGCGCCGTGCCCCGGAGAGCTTCTCGAGCGGCTCACCGTCGAAGGTGATGCGCCCGCTCGTCGGGGTATCGAGCAGGCCCAACAGGTTGAGGAGAGTCGACTTGCCCGAGCCGGAACGTCCCACGATGCTCACGTGATCGCCCACCTCGACCGTGAGGTCGACGCCGCGGAGGATGTCGAGGCGCTCGCCGCCCGGCAGCTCGACGCTGCGGGTGACGTGCTCGAGCTTGAGGAGGCTCATCCCTGGCAGATCGTCGAGCCGTCCGGCTGCACGATGCAGCCCGGCGGGATCGGACCATCGACGAACCCGCCGTCCGTCGGCACGCTCGGAGCACCCGGCACGAACTGGAGGATGATGTCGCCCTCGACGAGCCCCTCCGTGACCTCGACCATGACGCCGTCATTGAGTCCGAGCTTCACCGTTCGCACCTCGGTGGAGCCGTCGGCGAGCACGAGGTAGACGTTGCCGGTCTCGGCCGTCCCCTCCACCGCGGTGGTCGGCACGACGAGGACGTTCTCGGCGATCCCGCCCGCGATGACCATCTGGGCTTGAAGCCCGGCGAACACGGTGACGTCGGCCGGAATCGCGCACGAGACCGTCGGTCCGCCGGTGCCGCCGTCGCCGGTGCCGCCGCTGCCGCCTCCCGACCCGGGCAGCGGGGTCGTAATGGTGAGCCCGGTGCAGGTGAAGGGGGCCGGTCCCCCGGTGATGGTGACTTCGGCATCCGTGGGCTTGCTCAGCAGGCGGTAAAGCTGCTCGGGCGGGATGCTGCCGCTCACGTGGAAGCTGGGCGGGGCGATCTGGCCCACCGGGTCGCCCACCGAGAAGCTCTGCCCCACGAGGGCGGTGAAGCTCGAGAGGATGCCGGACGACGGCGCCGTCACGATGTCCCAGTCGGTGCTCGTCGTGCCGTCCTCGTTGGCGACCGTGGCCCGCAGCTTGAGGATCTCCTGCCCGGCCTCGACCTGCTGCCCCTTCGTGACCGAGACCTCGCGCACCTCGCCGCTGAGCGTCGCCGGGATCGGGATGGCGGCATCCGCCCCGACCGTGCCGCTGAGCACCACATCGTTGCGCACCGTGCCGAGCGCGACCGTGTACTGCGGGTCGACGATCTCCACGGACGGCTCTTCGGGACGCGCGCTCGAGCTCTGGTCGGGGAAGAACGCGATCTTCACGAGCGCCGCGGCAATCAGTCCGACGATCACGATCCAGGCGATGGGGAAGATCCACTTGCGGGCGAAGGTCACGGCAGGTCAGTCCTCAATCGTCGGGGCGGCCCGGGCGTGCCGGGTCTCTCTCACCCAATCATCCCCGACGCCGAATCGACAGCCCAACGAAAGCTCACATCCAAACGTCAGCCGACGCGAGCCCCTACGCCTCGATCGATCCGGTGGAGCCGGCCCGCTACGCCTCGATCGATCCGGCAGAGCCGGACCGAAAGATCGCTGTGCTTGTCATCGTGATCGACGCTACGCCTCGATCGGCCCGGCAGAGCCGGACCGAAAGATCGCTGTGCTTGTCATCGTGATCGACGCTACGCCTCGATCACGACCGGCACGATCATCGGCCGGCGGCGGTGCTGGGTGTTGACCCAGCGGCCCACCGTGCGGCGGATGACCTGCGCGAAGGCGTGGGGGTCGCGCGTGCCATTGGCCGCGGCATCCGTGAGCGCCTTGATCACCTGCGGGAGCACGTCGTCGAAGACGCCCTCGTCTTCGGCGAAGCCGCGCGCCTGGATCTCCGGGCCGACGATGACCTTGCCGGTCTGGGCATCCACCGCGACGAAGATCGAGATGAAGCCCTCCTCGGCGAGGATGCGGCGGTCCTTCAGGTCGGCGTCGGTGATCTCCCCGACGCTCGAGCCGTCGACGTAGACATAGCCGAGGTCGAGCTGGCCGACGACCGTGGCGACGCCGTCGCGGAGGTCGATCACGGTGCCGTCCTCGGCGATGATCGTGTTCTCCTCGGGCA
The DNA here is from genome assembly GCA_943367555.1 of Synechococcus sp. UW140. Lineage (GTDB taxonomy): Bacteria > Actinomycetota > Actinomycetes > Actinomycetales > Microbacteriaceae > Rhodoglobus. Next base: position 40,912 of record CALRJN020000007.1, read on the forward strand.
CGCCCGTCTGGATCGCGAGGTTCGCGTTGGCCACGAGGTGGCGCTGCTCCCCGTGCACGGGCAGCACGTTCTTGGGCTTGAGGATGTTGTAGCAGTAGAGCAGCTCGCCGGCGGCGGCGTGCCCGGAGACGTGCACCTTGGCGTTGCCCTTGTGCACCACCGTGGCACCGAGCTTCATGAGCCCGTTGATCACCCGATACACCGCGTTCTCGTTGCCGGGGATCAGGCTCGAGGCGAGGATGACGGTGTCGCCCTTGCCCACCTCGATCTGGTGCTCGAGGTTGGCCATGCGCGCGAGCACGGCCATCGGCTCGCCCTGGCTGCCGGTGGACATGTAGACGAGCTTGTGGTCGGGCAGATCGACGGCCTTCTTGGCGTCGAGCAGCACGCCGTCGGGCACCTTGAGGTAGCCGAGGTCGGCGGCGATCCCCATGTTGCGCACCATCGAGCGCCCCATGAGCACGACCTTGCGGTCGTTGGCGACCGCGGCATCCAGCACCTGCTGCACGCGGTGCACGTGGCTGGAGAAGCTCGCGACGATCACGCGGCGCGGGGCCTTGGCCATGACGGCTTCGATCACGGGGCCGATGTCGCGCTCGTTGGGGGTGAACCCGGGCACGTCGGCGTTGGTGGAGTCGGGCAGGAACAGGTCGACGCCGGCCTCGCCGAGCCGGGCGAAGGCGCGCAGGTCGGTGATGCGGTCGTCGAGCGGCAGCTGGTCCATCTTGAAGTCACCCGTGTGCAGCACGAGGCCGGCCCGGGTGCGGATGGCGACGGCGAGCGCATCCGGGATCGAATGGTTGACCGCGATGAACTCGAGGTCGAACGGGCCGAGCTGCTCGGTCTGGCCCTCGCTCACCGTGAGCGAGTACGGCTTGATGCGGTGCTCCTTGAGCTTGGCCTCGATGAGGGCGAGCGTGAGCGTCGATCCGATGAGCGGGATGTCGCCCCGCAGCTTGAGCAGGTAGGGCACGGCCCCGATGTGGTCCTCGTGGCCGTGGGTGAGCACGATGCCGAGGATGTCGTCGAGGCGATCGCGGATCGGCGAGAAGTCGGGGAGGATCAGGTCGACGCCGGGCTGGTGCTCCTCAGGGAACAGCACCCCGCAGTCGACGACGAGCAGCTTGCCGTCGATCTCGTAGGTCGTCATGTTGCGACCGATCTCGCCGAGTCCGCCGATGGGCGTGACGCGAAGAGTTCCGGGGCTGAGCTTGGGGGGTGTGAAGACTGAGGCAGGCATTGCCCTGAGCCTACTCGCCGCGGGTGCCCGCGCCGCGGTGGGTCAGCGCGTCGTGCCCGCGACCTTCGGCAGGGCGCCGCCGGCCGCCGCGTTGCGGTCGGGGCGGAAGTTGTCGAAGCTCACGCCCGCGATGTCCTTGACGAGGTCGATCTCGTCCTCGATCTGCGCGGCCTCCCACTCCTCCGGGCCCACGAGCGGCAGGCGCACGCGCGGGCTCGAGATGCGCCCCAATCCGTGGAGGATGTACTTGGTCGCGACCGTCCCCGGCACGTGCGTCATCGTCGCGCGCACGAGCGGCTCGAGGGCCTTGTGAGCGGCCGTCGCGGCGCGCAGGTCGCCGGCGTTGACGGCATCCACGATGTGGCGATACGGCGTCGCGGCGATGTTCGCCGTGACCCCGATGAGTCCCGTCGCCCCGATCGCGAGGCTCGGCAGCACGTTGGCGTCGTCGCCGCAGAAGTAGTAGAGGTCGGTCTGATTGAGCACCCGGCTGACCTCGGCGAGGTCGCCCTTGGCATCCTTGACCGCGAGGATGTTGGGGTGCTTGGAGGCACGCAGGATCGTCTCGTACTTGATCGGCACGCCCGTGCGCCCGGGGATGTCGTAGAGGATCACTGGCAGGTCGGTCGCGTCCGCGATCATGCGGAAGTGGGTGAGGATGCCCGCCTGGGTCGGCTTGTTGTAGTACGGCGTGACGATCATGTTGCCGTCGGCGCCGGCCTTCTCGCTCTTCTTCGCAAGCTCGATCGCGTGGGCGGTCTCGTTGGACCCGCCGCCCGTGATGACCTTGGCGCGATCGCCCGCCACGGACTTGGCGACCTCGACGAGCCGGATCTTCTCCGGGTCGGTCAGCGTGGAGGTCTCGCCGGTGGTGCCGGTGACGACGATGCCGTCCGCCCCGGCCCTGATCACGTCATCGATGTGCTTCTCGACGTCGGCCCAGTCCACTTCACCGTCGGGGGTGAACGGCGTGACGAGGGCGACGAGCACCTGGCCGAAGGGATTGGGCAGCGTAGACACGAGTTACAGGGTAGCGGGTGGCCACAGCGCTTCCGCGTCCGTGACCACCCGCGGGTGGAGCAGGTTAGGCGAGCGCCTTCTTCTTGAGCTTGTCGTACTCGGCCTCGGTGATCGTGCCGGCATCGAGGAGCTTCTTCGCCGCCGTGATGTCCGCCGCGGGGCCGGTGCCGGCCGCCTCTCGGATGTACTCGGTCGTCGCCGCCTGCACGGCCTGCGCGTGCTCGAGCTGGCGCTCAGCCATGCTGCGGCCGCGGGCGATGAGGTAGATCAGACCGCCGAGGTACGGGAAGACGATGAGGAAGATGAACCACAGCGCCTTGTACCAGCCGTTGAGGGCGCGGTCGCGGAAGAGATCCGAGAAGATCGAGATCAGGATCATCAAGTAGGCCACGAAGGCGAAGATGACGAAGACGTTCCAGATGAGCTGCCAAAGGTCGGACATGGTTCCCTGTTTCTGTTCGTGATGGAGTGGTGCTGACCTGCCGAGTCCGGCAGGGGTCTGTGGGGAGGGGCTACCGGGCGGAGAGCTGGCCGAGAACCTCGCCGGCCGCGTCCTGCACGGTCATGACTCCGGACTGGATGCTCGCGGTCGCCGCGTTGCCCAACCAGGTCTCGACGCCCTCGCAGAACTTGAGCGTGGAGCCGATCGGCCCGAAGACGACGGACGAGTCGTCGGAGGACTCCCAGCTGCCGATGAGGTTGTTGCACCCGTCGCTGCCGCTGAGGGTTCCGTCGGCGGACAGGGTGAGGAACGCGGCATCCCGAGCATCGGACTCGACCCACTGCCCGATCGGCGACCCGACGCCGACCGCGGGATCGGTGGACCGGATGAGGGTCGTGACGGTGGAGTCCTTCGAACTGGAGATCGTGAGCGAGTCCCCGGAGATCTGAACGAAGGTGGCGAGCGACACCGCGAGCGGCAGCTGCGCCCCATCGCACGCCATGAGGGTCGACGGGCCCGCCGTCGTGGTCAAGCTGCCGGCGTCGCCGAGCTCCCAGGTGCCCTGCACCCGGTTGCATCCGTCGGAGGCGATCCACGTGCCGTCGTCGGCGAACGAGACGAACGGCTGCTCGGGGCCGTCAAAGGTCTGATCGATCGTCCACGTCCCCACGAGGGCGCTCGCGTCGACGGAGGAGCGGCCCCCGGGGCCGCCCGCGCATGCGGCCAGCAGGGCGACCCCCGCGGCCATGGCCAGAAGTGCGCTCGTGCGCTGGAAACGTGACATGGTCATCCTCCCCGATCGGCGAAACGACCGATGCACCTCGCGCGATCGGTACAACGCTAGCGCTCCGACGGCCCGGGCAACCACTCCCTTTTCGCGCGCTCTGATTCCGCCCGAATTGGTCGCGCGCGGACAGTGCCGCACCGACACCGACCCCGGTAGGGTGTGACCAATCATGAGCCCCATCGTCATCACCGTCGCGATCCTCGTGATCGCGGTCGCGGCCTTCGTCTGGAACCGGATCCCCGTCGGGATCGTGGCGATCCTCGTCGCGCTCTCGCTCTATCTCACCGGGGTGCTCTCGGTGGAGCAGGCGCTCGGCGGATTCGGCGATCCCGTCATCGTGTTCATCGCGGCCCTCTTCGTGGTGAGCGAGGGGCTGGATGCCACGGGCGTGACGAGCTGGGCGGGCCAGCAGCTCGTCGACCGCGCGGGCACGAACCCCCGGCGGCTCGTGACACTCGTGATGATCCTCGTCGCGGTACTGTCGGCCCTCATCAGCGTGAATGGCGCAGTGGCCGCGCTCCTGCCGATGGTCGTGATCCTCGCCGTGCGCGTCGGTCAGAAGCCGTCGAAGATGCTTCTCCCGCTGGCGTTCGGCGCGCACGCGGGGTCACTTCTCGTGCTCACCGGCTCTCCGGTGACGGTGCTGATCTCGGAGTACCTGGTCTCCGCCGGAGAGCCGCCCATCGGCTTCGTGCAGATCGGGCTCATCGGACTGCCCTTGCTGCTGGTGACCGTGGTGTTCGTCGTCGTATTCGGCCCGCGCCTGCTGCCGTCCCGTGAGCCGTTGCATGCGACGCGCGACCTCAGCAACCACGCCCTCACCCTCGCGGCCCAGTATCCGGTGGATGCCGAGGGTCTCCTCACCCGGGAGAAGGGCGTCACCGAGGTGGTGGTCCCGCCGCGCTCGCCGCTCGTCGGAGAAGTCGCCTTCCCGGGCATGATCACCGATTCGGGAGAACTGGTCGTCGTCGCCATTCAGCGCGGCGGCGAGAACCTCGCGAGCACGACCCTGCGGGTCGGCGATGTGCTCCTCCTGCGCGGCCGTTGGGGAGCTCTCGACGTCAACACCGAGGATCCGGCCGTCATCGTCGTCGACACGCCGCAAGCGGTTCGGCGCCAGTCCGTACCGATGGGTCCGCGCGCGAAGGTCGCCCTCGTCATCCTCGCCGGCATGGTCGTGATGCTCGCGACGGGTCTCGTGCCGCCGGCGATCGCCGCGCTCACTGCCGCCGTCGCAATGGTCATCTTCCGGGTGATCTCCGTGACTCAGGCGCAGCGGTCGATCTCCTGGACGACCCTGATCCTCGTCGGCGGCATGATCCCGCTCTCGACGGCGATCACCACGAGCGGCACCGCCGATCTCATCGCCGACGGGATCGTGGCGGCGCTCGGCAACGCGAGCCCCTACCTGCTGCTCGCCGGGGTGTCGATCGTCACCGTGGTGCTCGGCCAGCTCATCAGCAACACCGCGACGGCGCTCATCCTCGCGCCGATCGCCATCGCGATCGCCACGGGGACCGGCATCTCGCCCGCCCCGCTGCTGGTGGGAGTCGCCGTCTCCGCCGCGGCGGCGTTCCTCACCCCGGTCGCCACTCCCGCGAACACGATGGTCTTCGGGCCGGGGGGATACCGGTTCAGCGACTACTGGAAGCTCGGCCTGCCGCTCGTGCTGCTGTTCGTGGCGGCATCCACGTTCCTGGTTCCGGTCTTCTGGCCGTTCTGACATCCTCCCCACTCGCAAAGGACACCCCATGATCGACAGGCGTCTCATCCCCGCGGACTTCGACCCGGTGCCGTCCCAGGCCCCCGAGGCGCAGACGGTCGTCACCGTCGGCACGTCCTGGCCGACCGAACCCGACGCCCTCGCGGTGCCGGTGCGCTCGACCGGCCCGGTGCCCGACTCCCTCGGCGTCGACCGCGATGCGCTGGCGCGCGCGGGGTTCCACGGTGCCGCCGGCCAGACCCTCGTGCTGCCGCGCGCCACCGGCCCGGTGATCGTGGCCGTCGGCCTCGGGGAGGCGCCGCTGACCGCGACGACGGTGCGGGATGCCGCGGCCGCGTTCGCCCGCGCCGCTCAGGCTCACGCGAGTCTCGGCATCGACCTCACGGCCGACATCGACCTCGCCGACGAAGTTCTCGCCCAGTCGCTCGTCGAGGGCGTGCTCCTCGCCCGCTACCGCTTCACGGAACTCAAGCCCACGGCCGTCGTCGTGCCGCTCGCCACGCTGCAGCTGCTCACGACCGACGCGCGCACGGCGGCGATCACGGCGGGCGCCGCCGTCGGGTCGACCACGTCGCGCGCCGCCGCCCTCGCCCGCGATCTCGCGAACAACCCTCCCGGTCACCTCACGGCGACCCGGATGGGCGATGTCGCGGTGGCACTGGGCAAGCGCCACGGGGTCGAGGTGGAGACGTTCGACAAGAAGAAGCTCATCGAGCTCGGCTGCGGTGGACTCCTCGGGGTCAACGCCGGTAGCGCCGAGGAGCCGCGCATGATCGTGATGACCTACACCCCGTCGGGGACCCCCACGGCGCACGTCGCACTTGTCGGCAAGGGCATCATGTACGACGCGGGCGGCATCTCGCTCAAGCCGTCCGACGCGATGCACCTGCTCATGAAGATGGACATGGCCGGGGCCGGCGCCTGCCTCGCGGCGATGACCGCGCTCAAGGACCTCGGCGTCACGTCGAAGGTCACTGCCTATTTGATGTGCACCGACAACATGCCCTCGGGCACCGCGATGGGCCTCGGTGACGTGCTCACGATCCGCGGCGGCCGCACCGTGGAGATCAAGAACACCGACGCGGAGGGACGGCTCGTCATGGCCGATGCCCTCGTGCTCGCGACCGAGCTCGGTGTGGATGCGATCGTCGACATCGCGACGCTCACCGGCTCCTCGCTCCAGACGCTCGGCACCCGGGTGGCGGCCGTGTTCGGCAACCACCAGGAGATGGTCGATCGCGCGATCGCGGCCGCCGACACCACGGACGAGCCGCTCTGGCAGCTGCCGCTCGAGCATCGCTACCGGCCGCAACTGGACTCGGCCTATGCCGACATGTCGAACATGGGGGGCCCGTTCAACGTGGCGATCACCGCCGCCCTCTTCCTCAACGAGTTCGTCGACGGCATCCCGTGGGCGCATCTCGACATCGCGGGAACCATGCAGTCCGAACGGGATGACTCGTGGCGCAGCGCCGGGGCCACCGGGTACGGCACCCGCCTGCTGATCCAGATGCTCGCCGACTTCGCGCCGGTCTCCCGCGAGAGTGGCACCCGATGAGCGAGGTGGGCGGACGCTTCCGCCTTCTCTCGAGCGGTCCGTTCCGGTTCGGCTTCGTCGCCACGATCGGCGTGCTGCTGGCCCTCGTGCTCGGGCTCGCCGTCAGCCAGCTCACCTATGCGCTCACCCTGATCTTCTTCGCGCTGTTCGTGAGCCTCGGTCTCTACCCCGTCGTCAAGCGCCTCGAGCGCATGAAGATGTCGCGCACCGGAGCGGTGCTCGTGGTGCTCGCGGGGTTCGTGCTCATCGTCACCGTTCTCGTGCTGCTCGTCATCCCGATCGTCGTCGATCAGACGGAGCAGCTCCTGCGCTACCTCCCGACCGGCCTCAACGAGATCGACAGCCAGGACTGGTTCCTCACGCTCAACGAGGCACTCGGCGGCATCCTCACCCCCATCCTCGAGACGATCCAGGCCGCGGCCGCCGACCCGAATACCTGGATCGCGATCACCGGAGGCGCCCTGCGCGTGAGCCTCGGCATCATCAATGGCATCTTCGGCATCATCTTCGTCGTCGCGCTGACGATCTACTTCGTCACCTCCCTCGAGACCATGAAGGGCGGGCTCTACGACCTGGCCCCCGCATCCCGCCGAGAGGGATTCGTCGAGATCGCCGAGGAGATCTTCGACTCGGTCGGCAACTACCTCAGCGGCATGTTCCTGCTCGCGCTCATGAACGCGATCTTCACGTTCGTGCTGCTGACGATCCTCGGGGTTCCGTGGGCGCCGGTGCTCGCGGCGTTCGCCCTGCCGATCACGTTCATCCCCGTCGTCGGAAGCCTTATCAGCGCGAGCCTCATGACCGTCGTCTCGCTGTTCACGTCGCCCGAGACGGGCCTCATCGTGCTCCTCGTGATGCTCGTCTACCTGCAGGTCGAGGCCTACGTGCTCACGCCGCGCATCGTCGGCAAGGCGATCCGCATCCCCGGGTCACTCGTGCTCATCGGGGCGATGGTGGGCGCGACGCTGCTCGGGCTGCTCGGCGCGCTCATCGCGTGCCCGGTGTCGGCGGCGATCCTGCTGATCATCAAGAAGGTCATCGTGCCGCAGCAGAAGCTCGCCTAGCGGTGAGCTGGGAGCTCGTCACGCTCCTCGCCGTGCTCGCCCACGTCGTGGTCGGGTTCATCGCCACGATCGTGATCGCGGCGCGGCGCCCCCCGGCCGCGGCGGTCGCGTGGGTGCTCGCGATCATCTTCATTCCGGTGATCGGCGCGCTCTGGTACCTCCTCGTGGGGGCCGGGCGACTTCCGGAGGCGCGGCGCGCGAAGCAGCGTGAGGTGAGTTCGCTCATCCTCGACCGCACCGAGGGCCTGGACCTCGTGAGCCACGGCGACGAATGGCCCTCGTGGCTCGCCTCGGGGGTCGCGATGAACCGCACCCTCGGCGCCCTGCCGATGGTCGGCGGCAACGCGACCGAGCTGCTCCCCGACTACGAGGAGTCCATCGCGCGCATGGCGGCGGAGGTCGACACCGCGACCTCATTCGTGCACGTGGAGTTCTACATCCTCGTGCTCGACGACACGACGCGGGTCTTCTTCGACGCGCTCGCCCGGGCGCGGTCCCGCGGCGTCGCCGTGCGCGTGCTCGTGGATCACCTCTCGAGCCTGATGTTCCCGAACCGCCGCGAGACCTTCGGTGCTCTGGAGGCGATGGGGGCCGAATGGCACGCGATGCTTCCGTTGCGCCCCTTCCGCGGCCAGTGGCAGCGCCCCGATCTGCGCAACCACCGCAAGCTCGTCGTCGTCGACGGTCGCGTGGGGTTCACCGGGTCGCTCAACATGATCGACTCGACCTACCTCAAGAAGAAGAACGTCGCCCGTGGTCTGCACTGGCACGAGCTCATGGTGCGGCTCGAGGGCCCGGTCGTGCGCGAACTCGATGCGGTGTTCGTGACGGACTGGTACTCGGAGTCCGGCGTCCTGCTGCCCCTCGACACCTCCCCGGTCGTCCTCGGCACCGACGACGCGCTGCTCGACGCCCAGGTGCTGCCGAGCGGCCCGAGCTTCGACAACGACAACAACCTCAAGCTGTTCGGCTACCTGCTGCAGAGCGCCCAGCGCCGGGTGAGCATCACGAGCCCCTACTTCGTTCCCGACGAGGCGACCCTCATGGCGATCGTCACCGCGGCCTCCCGGGGGGTCGCGGTTGAGCTCTTCGTCTCGGCGATCGGCGACCAGCACCTCGTGTATCACGCCCAGCGCTCCTACTACGAGGCCCTTCTGCGCGCGGGCGTGCGCATCCATCTCTACCGGGCCCCGACCGTGCTGCACTCGAAGCACTTCACGATCGACGACGACGTCGCCGTGATCGGGTCGAGCAACATGGACATCCGCTCCTTCAGCCTGAACATGGAGGTCTCGGTGCTCGTGCAGGGCGCGACGTTCGTGGATGCCATGCGCGCCGTCGAGGACGCCTACCGGGCCGCGAGCGACGAGCTCACTCTCGACGAGTGGCTCTCTCGTCCCGCGCTCGGCAAGGTGCACGACAGCCTCGCGCGCCTCACGGCGTCGCTGCAATAGGCGTCGCGGCGGCGTGTCAACCGAATGATAGGCGGTGCGCGTCGTGAGGGCATGAACGCCCGTCGCGCCCTCACGGTGGCGCTGTCAGCACGGTGCGTTGACCGAACTCTGCCGACCTGATTGGATGTTGGATCGTGAATCGGAATCATGTTATTGCGAGTGTTGTCGGGATCGCGCTCGTGGGATTGCTCACGGGTTGCGGCAGCGCTGAATCTGCCCCTGACGCACTCGCGACGCCGACGCCGTCGGTGACCGATCCGTCACCGACTCCCACCGTCGAGGCGAAGCCCGCGGCAGAGCTGCCCGACGTGCCGATCATCGCCACGATCACGGCCCGCGCCAACGATGAGGCAACCGACGCGATTCTCGACCTGACGCTCGTGGCGCACCTCCCACAGGATCTCGGCACGCCCGCCGCCGACCAGATCATCGAGGTCCTCACGGAAGCGGGAGACACGAGCCTGCTCTCCGTTCCTGCCTGGCGGGCCGACAATCAGGTGAAGCTCATGATTCTGGATCTCACGACCACCCAGGTCGGCGGAATCGCATGGCCCGCGGATTCGCTCATCGGCATCGAGATCGGTCCGTGGGTGGTCAAGGAGGCGCGCGCGCCTCTCGGGGTGGAGTGGTCGACCATCGACGGGCGCTTCGGCTACGGGACCTACGTGTCCGGCGTGATCGACGGTCACGTCGTCGCGGCGTACACGTACGAGCCGGGCAGGGACCCGCTCGCGCCCTGGTACGACTATCAGTCCTCGCTGGGCTTCATCGGTTATCGAAGCACCAACTCCTACACGGCCATCACCGACTGCGTGTACTCCCCGACGCCGCTTGCCGAGCCATGGGAGGCGAATCCGAGCTGGTACCTGTATCAGGACGAGGACTTCGGCGGCAACTACCAGTGCGGCGCCGGATTCTCGGGCGAGTAGCCCCGCGGCCGACTAGGGCGCGACGCGCCCGTTCTCGTTGAAGGCGGCGTAGGTGAGGGGCATGAGGTCGGCCCAGAAGGTCTCCATCTGCTCCGCCGCCATCTCGATCTCCCGCTGCGGGAACGACGGGAAGTGCGTGCCCTCGCGTTTGGTGCGCAGCGAGAGGAAGTTCATGAGCGCGCGCGAGTTCATCGTCACGTACATCGACGAGTAGATGCTCAGCGGAAGCACGATGCGGGCGACCTCGCGAGCGATGCCGGCATCCAGCATCCGCTGATACGACTCGTAGGCCGCGGTGGCCTGGGTCTTCGCCTCGGTGACCGCGAGCTCGGTCTGCTCGGGGCTGCCGGGGAGGAAGTCGTAGGCGCCCGCCTTGCCCACCTGCACGAGATTGCGCTCGGGTCCGGGCACGTAGAAGACCGGGCCGAGCTCGCGGTAGCGACCGCTCTCCTCGTTGTAGGACGCGATGCGGTGGCGCATGAACTCCCGGAAGACGAAGATCGGCGCCTGAACATAGAAGGTCATCGAGTTGTGCTCGAACGGCGAGCCGTGACGATCGCGCATGAGGTAGTTGATCAGGCCCTTGCTGCGACTCGTGTCGACCTCGACATCGTGGGCGGACTCGAGGGTCTGCTCGCCCTGCGTGGAGACCCGCGCAGCGAACAGCACGTCCGAGTCGTGAGCGCTCGCCCGCACCAGCTCGACGGTCACGTCGGAGCGGAACTGGATCTCGGGCTTCGGCGTCGGGTCGGCACTCGGGGCGGCATCGGTCACGGCTTTCACGATAGCGAGCACGGGAGGCGTAACAGACCGCAACACTCCCCCGCTGCCGATCCCGGGCATCTATCGTGACAGCACCATGGAACCCGTCTCAGCGCTGCTGCTCGTGCTCGGCCTCGTCGCCGCCGCGACGGTGCTGGGGCTCGTCTGGCGCAGCCGGCAGGGGCACATCAGCCACCCGCACGGCGAGACGGTCGTCAAGCTGGCCGACGTGCCGGGCGTCACGCGCCTCGCGCGCGGCGCGACGCTCCTGCAGTTCTCCACCGAGGTGTGCGCCCCCTGCGCCGTGACGCGCACCGTGCTCGGGGATGTCGCATCGAACCGCAGCAACGTCGCTCACGTCGACCTCGACGTCACCCACCGCCCCGACCTCGCCGGCCAGTTCCGGATCATGCAGACGCCGACGACGCTCATCCTCGACGGCAAGGGCGTCATCCGCGCCCGCATCGGCGGGGCCCCGCGCCGGGATGCCGTCGACGCCGAGCTCGACCGCATCCTCGCCCTCGCGTAGACCCACCGAACCCGAACCCTCAGGAGCCCGCCATGTCGACCACCGAGAAGCCCACCCTCGCCGCCAAGCCCGGCCAGAAGGGCATCGACCCGCGCAGCCCCCGCTTCGGCGCCGGGATCACCGCGGTGCTGCTGCTCGTCGTCATCCTGCTCGGACTCATCACGCCCCTCGGGTCGACGCTCGGCGCCCGCGCCACCGAGCCGGCCTTCCTGCTCTTCGCCGTCATCACGGCGCTCTTCGCCTGGGGAGCCTTCGCGGGCGTGCAGCGGCACCCGTACGGTGCGATCTACCGCGCGCTCATCCGCCCCCGCCTCGCGGCCCCCAGCGAGCTCGAGGACCCGATCCCGCCGACCTTCGCGCAGGGGGTCGGCTTCGTCATCACCCTCGCCGGCCTCGTGCTGCACCTCGTGGGCGTGCCCTACGGCCTCGTGATCGCCGCCGCCGCGGCCTTCGTCGCCGCGTTCCTCAACTCGGTCTTCGCCTACTGCCTCGGCTGCCAGATCTACCTCCTGCTCGTGCGTGCGGGAATCCTCGGCCGGAAGGGTGCCGCCACGGCCTGAGCCGCCTACGCTGGAAGCGACGAAAGGGCTCCCCATGTCAGTGACCAGCGAAGCGACCACGTTGTGGTTCGGTGATCTCCTCACCGGAAAAGGCACCACCTCCCTCGATTCCTCCGACGCTGCCGAGTTCCCGGTGACGTGGGCGGCGCGCTCCGAAGGGGTGAGCGGCCAGACCAACCCCGAGGAGCTCCTCGGGGCCGCGCACTCGGCGTGCTACTCGATGGCGTTCTCCAACGCCCTCGCGAAGGCCGGCACTCCTCCGGTGAGCCTGCAGGTCACCGCGGCGGTGACGTTCGAGCCGGGCACCGGCATCACCGGCAGCCACCGTCTCGTGAGCGCGACCATTCCCGGCATCTCCGAGCAGGACTTCCAGCGCATCGCTGAGGATGCCAAGGCCACCTGCCCCGTGTCGCAGGCGCTCGCCGGCATCCCGATCACCCTTGAAGCGAGCCTCGCCTAGTGGCGGATTCCGCCGCCGCGAAGCTCCGGGTTCTCGTCTCCGGGGCGAGCGGCTTCATCGGCACGGAACTCTCACGTCAGCTCGCTGAGGACGGTCACACGGTGCTGCGACTCGTGCGCCGGGAGCCCCGCGCCGCGGACGAGTTCCGCTGGTCCCCCCGCGAGGGCACGGTGGATGCCGCGGCCATCGCCTCCGCCGACGCCATCGTGAATCTCGCGGGCGCCAGCACCGGGCGCCTGCCCTGGACCCCCGCCTACCGGCGCGAGATCCTGCGATCGCGCGTCGACGGGACCACGACGATCGCCGACGCCATCGCGGCCTCCGACTCGCCGCCCGCGGTCTTCATCAGCGGCTCCGCGGTCGGCTACTACGGCGATCGGCCGGGCGAAGTGCTCGACGAGAACTCCTCCAAGGGCACCGGGTTCCTCAGCGACGTCGTCGAGGCGTGGGAGCTCGCCGCGCGGCTGACGCCGCCGACCACCCGACTCGTGATCGCCCGCACGGGCGTCGTCGTCGGTCGTGGTGGTGCCTTCACGCCCCTCCTGCCGCTCACCCGGTTCGGACTCGGCTCACGATTCGGATCCGGGCGCCAGCACTGGCCCTGGATCTCGCTGCACGACGAGGCCGCGGCCCTGAAGCACCTGCTCACGTCGACGCTCGACGGGGTGGTCGCACTCGCGGGACCGACGCCGGCGACCGCGGGCGAGATCACCGCGACGCTCGCCGAGGGGATGCATCGCTGGCACCCGTGGGTGGTCCCGACGTTCGCGCTCAACCTGCTCGGCGACGCCGGCCGCGATCTTCTGCTCTCGAGTCAGAACGTCACGCCGACGCGACTGACCGCCGACGGCTTCGTGTTCCGCCACACGACCGTCGAGCAGGCGATCAGCGCGATGCTCGCTCCAAGCTGATCGCGCGCCGGGTCGCCCAGCGGGCCCGGCGTCGATCGCCGCTCGCGTCGTAGGCGAGCCCGAGCCGCAGCCAGGCCCGCCACGACTCCGGGTCCGCCTCGGCCTCCGCCTTCGCGGCGGGGAACCGCTCATCCGCGGCCACCGGGTCGATGCGTCCGCTCGGCAGCCGAGGAAGGTCATCGACGGGCAGGCCGCCCTCGGCGCCCAGCAGTCGAACCAGGCGCTCGCCGCGGCGCACGAAGAGCAGCTCGGAGATGAGGGCCCACGCGCCGATCACGGGCAGCACGGCGAGGGCGATCCCCATCGCGAGGGCGTAGCCGTTGCCGACGGTCATGAGGATGATCGCGTACTGCCCCACGAAGATCAGATAGATCGCGAGCAGCACCGCCATCACGATGGCGGCGAGGCGGGTGGTCATCAGTCGACCCGGGCGTCGGTCGCCGGCCCGGCGGTGCGCGGGGCGATGCCGAGATCGATGAGCTGGTCGAGCCCGACGGTCACCCCCGTCGCGGTGCGGGCGGCGCGCAGGCCGAGCAGGATCCCGGCCTCGTAGGAGGTCGGGGAGACCGTCTCGTGGGTGATCGTGAGCAGCTCCCCCGTCCCGCCGAAGTGCACCTCCTGTCGGGCGACGACGCCCTGCATCCGCATGCTGTGGATCGGGATGCTCGACACCTGCTGTCCGCGGGCCCGCTGGTCGACGTGCGGGGCCACGACCGGGCCCCGGGTCTGCCGCGCGACGCCCATGAGCTCAGCCGTCCTGATCGCCGTGCCGGAGGGTGAGTCCACCTTCGAGGAGTGGTGCGCCTCGACGATCTCCATCGAGTCGAAGAAGGGGGCGGCGAGCGCCGAGAAGGCCGTCGCGAGCACCGATCCGAGCGAGAAGTTGGGGACGATGATGACCCCGACCGCGAGGTTGCCGGTGATCGCGCGCTCGAGCGCCGTGATGCGCTCGGTCGTCCAGCCCGACGTGCCCACGAGCACATTCGACCCGTGGGCCACGGCGTACTCCACGACCGACTGGGACACGGCGGGCACCGTGACATCGAACACGATGTCGGCACCCTTGAGCTCCGACAGGTCGCTGGTGGAATCGAGGGAGGCGACGAGTTCGAACTCGGGCGAGGTCTCGATGAGGCGGGTGGCCAACTGGCCCATGCGCCCGGTCGCGCCGGCGATGGCCACCGTGGTTGTCATCCGCCCAACCTACCAAGTCGTGCTCGCTAGCATGGGTCGATGACGTCGGGCGCGATCACCGTGCGCGAGACCGGGGTGGCGGATGCGACCGCGACGACGCTACTCGCCGAGTACGTGGCGTTCCGTGCGGCGTCCTTTCCCGGACCGGGGGTCTACCGTGCGGCCTCGCCCGACCCGGCGTCCTTCACCGGGCCCGGGGCGGCATTCCTTGTGGCCGCCGTCGACGGGGCCGATGCCGGATGCGGCGGCATCCGCCTTCTCGCGCCCGGGCGCTGCGAGGTGAAGCACCTCTGGGTGCGGCCGGAGTTCCGCGGCGGCGGGGTCGGCCGGGCCCTTCTCGCCGAGCTCGAACGTCGCGCGGTGGATGCCGGAGCGACCGAGCTCGTGCTCGACACGCACCACACCCTCGTCGAGGCGTGCGCGCTCTACCGCGCTCGGGGTTTCCGGGAGATCCCGGCCTACAACGACAACCCCAACGCGACTCTGTGGTTCGCCAAGGCGCTCACGCCGTGATGGGAGCGACGAGCTAGTACGGCTGCTCGACCGGCAGCCCCGTGCGGAGCTCGACCGGGAGGTGCCCGAGGTCGTTGTGCGCCACCAGCACGGGCGGCTTCGCGCTGCGCACCCGGATGATCGTGAGTCCGCAGTTGGCCTGATTCAGCCCGAGCCAGCGCCACGAGGGCGCTCCGAACACCTCGCGCACGAACCACGCGATGACGACGTTGTGGGTGATGAGCAGGTCGTGGTGGTCGCCGAGGCCCGGCGTCATGAACTCGTCGACGGCATCCGCCATCTGCGCCTGCCCGGCGTCGATCTGCTCGGGGGTCACCGACCCGAAGAACGACTCGAAGGCGTGCGGCATGTCCGGCTCCGGGCCCGACGGGATGCAGTCCATCAGCAGGGCCGACGGCAGCGACGTGAGCGCGGGCATCCGCTCGGTCATGATCCTTGCGGTCTCCTCGGCGCGCTGGAGCGGCGAGTGGAACGCGCGGGTGAACGGCACGCCCCCGAGTCGGGCGGCGATCGCCTGCGCCTGCCGAACGCCCTTGGACGACAGGGGGCCGTCATCGACGCCGTGTTCGGCGTCCTGCTGCTCGCCGTGGCGGACGAGGTAGAGGTAGTGGGCCATTGGTGGTGCCTCGGGCTTCCGGACGTGCTAGTCGACGGGGCTGGGCGTGAGCGCCAGCCCCGAGAGGGACGATTCGTCGATCGTGCCGACGGCGGCGATCGAGAGGGGACGGGCCACGAGGTCGTCGGCGAGGGCGCCGATGTCGTCCCGGGTGACCAGGGTGAGACGTCGCAGGGACTCGTCGAGGTCGACGAACTCGCCGAGCGTGAGCTCGCTGCGGCCGAGCCGCGACATGCGGGTGTCCGAGTCCTCGAGCGCGAGGGCGGAAGCCCCGCTGAGCTGGCCGACCGCCCGCTCGAGCTCGCCGGCGCTCACGCCGTCGCGCGCGAGTCGGGCGAACTCGCCGAGCATGAGCTCGGCGACCTGCGGCGCCTTGGCGGGCGAGCAGCCCGCGTAGAGGCCGACGAGCCCCGCGTCGGAGTAGCTGGGAGTGAACGAGTAGACCGAGTAGGCGAGACCGCGCTTCTCGCGGATCTCCTGGAACAGGCGGCTCGACATGCCCCCACCGAGGATCGAGTTGAGGGTGGCGAGCACGACACGACGATCGTCGGCGGCGGCGAGGCCCGGAACCCCGGCGATGATCGTGGCCTGCTCGAGCGGACGGTGGGCGACCACGAGGGCACTCCCGCGCTCGACCAGGTCGGTGGTCGCATCCCGACGGGCGACCGGAGCGGCCGGGGCGGCGAGGTCCCAGCCGGCGCCCTCGAGCGCGATCGTCACGCCGCGCACGAGTTCGTCGTGGTCGACGGCGCCCGCCACGGTGATCACGAGGTCCTGCGGGCGGTAGTTGGCGCCGTAGTGGTTCCACACGGCGTCCCGGCTCACGGCGCCGATCGTCTGCGGGTTGCCGCCGATCGGGCGGCCCAGGGGATGCTCGCCGAGCACCGCCTCGAAGAACCGCTCGCTCGCGACATCCGCCGGGTCGTCGTCGGCCATCGCAAGTTCTTCGAGGATGACCCCGCGCTCGGTCTCGAACTCCTCCCGGTCGATCACCGAAGACGTGAACATGTCGGCGAGCACCTCGACGGCCATAGGAAGGTCGCGATCGCGCACCTTCGCGTAGTAGCAGGTGTACTCCTTGGCGGTCATCGCGTTGTGTTCGCCGCCGACCGCGTCGAAGGCGATCGCGATGTCGAGGGCGCTGCGCGTGGCCGTGCCTTTGAACAGCAGGTGCTCGAGGAAATGCGTCGAACCGTAGGTCAGCGGCTCCTCGTCCCGGGAGCCGACGGCGACCCAGTACCCGATCGTCGCGCTGCGCGCGCCCGGCACGCTCTCGCTGAGGATGCGCACGCCGCTCGGCAGCACGCTGCGCCGAACCAGGCAGTCCCCCGTGGCGGTGAACGACAGTTCGGGCAGGTCGAGCGGGAGGGGGACGGCGCCGTTCATCGAGACGAGCCTACGTCATCGGGGGCGGCGGTCCGTCGGGGGCCCCGCGATCGGGCATTCCGGCGTGACCCCCGAACTGGGGTCAGACATGCGGACAAACAGACTGGTCTGTCTGTCCTCACTTTGCTACTGTTTCTCGTGGGCACCCGAAGCCCACGCACCTCCCGCTAACCCGATGGCGGAGGTGCACCCATGAGCCGGGCAACCGGTTATTCCCCCGCAAGGAGTCGCGCTGTGATGGTCGTCGAGGAAGCTCCGGCCGCACAGCGCGCTCCAGCGAAGGGGAGGATTCTCGACACGGTGAACGTGCTCTTCTACGAGGACGGCATCCGCAATGTCGGCGTCGACCGCATCATCGCGGCCTCCGCGGTGACGAAGGCGACCTTCTACAAGCACTACCGCGCCAAGGACAACCTCATCGTCGAGTACATCAGCGCTCGCCACGACTCGGTGCGCGCGAAGCTCGAGAGCATCATCGAGAACGCACCCGGTCCCGAGGCGGCCCTGCGCACGTTCATCGCCGACATCATCGACGAGATCGACCGGCCCGGATTCCGCGGCTGCGCCTTCATCAACGCCGCCGCCGAGTTTCCGGATGCCACGCACCCCGTTCGCCGGATCGTCATCACCCACCGGGAGTGGTACGTCGACACCCTCGCCGACCTGCTGCGTCGCATGGGCCACCCGGTTCCCGGCGACGCGGCGGACGAGCTCATGCTCGCGCGCGACGGCGCTCTCTCCGGCGGATACGCGGGCGACTCGATCGCCGCGACCACCGCACTCGCGCGCGTCACCAACCGCGTTCTGGCCGAAGCCACGCGCTGATCGGCTCCGTCTTGGGGCAGTCGGCCGGATGCCTCCCGCTGTTCGCTAGAGATTGCCTTTACCCCGAAAAGCGATCCGCGACGTAGGCTCGCGCCATGACACTCTCCTGGCTCCTCATCATCACCGTGCTCGCCGCGGCGCTCGCGATCGTCGACGGGGTGCGGCGGGTGAGAGGTCACCGAACGAACTCGATCCTCGCGATCGCGGAACTGGTCTTCGCCGTGCTCATGCTCATCTCGGTGTTCGTCGCCTTCCCGGCACCTCTGGGGACGATCCTGTTCTCGCTCGTGCTGGAGGTCGTGCTCGTGATCCTGCTCGTGCTGCCCAGCACGCGCGGGCGCGGAGGCGTGACCACGGTCACGATCATCGCGCTGATCCTCAACTCGATCGTGCTGCTGATCGCGCTGGGCTGGCTGAGCATCCCCGGCCTCAGCTGACCGAGGTCACGGCGCGGCTATCGCTCGGCCGACACCCGGTCCAGGTCGGACACCTGCGTTCTTGAGAGCGGCACCCGCGCCGCCAGGATGAGATCCTGAACCTGCTCGGGGCGGCTCGCGGAGACGACCGGCGCGACGACGTTCGGCTTGGTGAGCAGCCATGCGAGCGCGATTGACGCCACCGACGTGTCGTGCGCGTCCGAGATCGTGTCGAGCGCGGACAGGATGCGCAGGTTGCGGCGCGTGAGCAGCTTGGCGACCTCTCCCCCACGATCGTTCTTCGCGAGGTCGGACTTCTGTCGGTACTTGCCTGTGAGGAATCCGCTTCCGAGCGCGAAGCGCGGCATGACGCCGAGGCGCTGCTGGGCGGCGACGTGGGCCAGATCGCCCTCGTACTCGGTGCGGTGCAGCAGGTTGTAGTGATTCTGCAGGGCGACCATCGGGGCCACCCCGAGCTGGGCCGAGGCGATGCGGGCCTCGATCAGCCGGTTGCCCGTGTGGTCGGAGCCGCCGAACCAGCGCACCTTGCCGGCGCGGATGAGCTCGTCGACCGCGAGCAGGGTCTCCTCGAACTCGACACTCGCGTCGTCGATGTGCAGGTAGAGCAGGTCGATTCGGTCGGTCCCGAGCCGCTCGAGCGAGGCGTTGACCGCGCGGGTGAGCACGCGCGCCCTGAGCCCGGGATTCTCGTGGCTCTTGCCCACCTTGGTCGCCACGACGATGTCGTTGCGGTTGCGGCGGCGGCGCATCCAGTTGCCGATCATCGTCTCGCTGCGGCCGGCAGCGTAGGAGTCCGCGGTGTCGATGAAGTTGCCGCCCTGGGCCGCGAAGGTGTCGAGGATGTCGTTGGTCGTGGCATCGTCGGCCGTCCAGCCGAACACGTTGCCGCTGATCGCGAGCGGGAACACGGCGAGATCCGACATCCCGATCGTACGCAGGCGCACCGAGCGCGCGGGATCGACCGTCGCGGTCTCGCCGGTCACCGCCGTGGTCGCATCCACCTGTGTCATCCTCACCTTGAGCGATTCCAGAGTACGACCGTCGGCCCCGATGCCGTCGGTGCGGCGCGCAATTGTTACCACTCCGTGTTCGCCCCAACGAACATCGACCCGAGTTCGTGTGGGAGGCAAAGCTCATCGACTGAGGTCGGCTACTGCGATCGGGCGCGAGCACCCCGGCGGTACTGCGGCACCCGTTCCTTGGATCGCGCGCGCACCTTCGAGATCACGACGACGCTCATGATGAGAGCGAAGACTCCGGCCATGATCACCCACAGGTACCACGCTCCGTCGAGCCAGATCCGCGCGTCAGCGAGGAACTGGTCGAAGGTGCTCATGGCGTCACTCTAAGCCCATTACTTTGCATCGATCACCCCCACTTGGGGGGCAGACGGGCTGGTTGCCGATGTCCCCCGGAACGAGGTGTCCGACGACGAACGGGCCCGCCTCCACGAGGAGACGGGCCCGTTCGGTCGTGCGTGAGGACTAGCCCTCGGCGGGAGCCTCGGGACCATCGGATGCGGCGGCGGAGCCGTCGGTGTCCGCGGCATCCGCGCTGTCGTCGACCGGGGCGAGCGAGAGCTTTCCACGGTCGTCGATCTTGGTGATCTCCACCTGGATCTTCTGGCCCACGGAGAGCACGTCCTCGACGTTCTCGACGCGCTTGCCACCGGCGAGCTTGCGCACCTCGCTGATGTGCAGGAGGCCGTCCTTGCCGGGGGTGAGCGAGACGAACGCGCCGAACGTGGCCAGCTTGACGACGGTTCCGAGGAACCGCTCGCCGACCTCCGGGTTGAGCGGGTTCGCGATCGCGTTGACCGCCGCGCGGGCCGCCTCGGCCGAGGGGCCGTCGACCGCACCGATGTAGACGGTGCCGTCATCCTCGATCGAGATGTCGGCGCCGGTGTCATCCTGGATCTGGTTGATCGTCTTGCCCTTCGGGCCGATCAGCTCACCGATCTTGTCGACCGGGATCTGCACGCTGATGACGCGGGGCGCCGTGGGCGCCATCTCGTCGGGCGAGTCGATCGCGGCGTTGATCACGGCGAGGATCGCGGTGCGGGCCTCCTTGGCCTGCTTGAGGGCACCGTCGAGCACGCTCGAGGGCAGGCCCGCGAGCTTGGTGTCGAGCTGGATGGCGGTGACGAACTCGGAGGTGCCGGCGACCTTGAAGTCCATGTCGCCGAGCGCGTCCTCCGCACCGAGGATGTCGGTGAGGGCCGCGTACTTCGTGACCCCGTCGACCTCGTCGGAGATGAGGCCCATCGCGATGCCGGCGACCGGCGCGCGCAGCGGCACACCGGCGTTGAGCAGCGAGAGGGTCGAGGCGCAGACCGAGCCCATCGACGTCGAGCCGTTGGAGCCGAGAGCCTCGGACACCTGGCGGATCGCGTACGGGAACTCCTCGCGGGGCGGCAGCACCGGCACGAGGGCGCGCTCGGCGAGGAAGCCGTGCCCGATCTCGCGACGCTTCGGGCTGCCGACACGACCGGTCTCACCGGTCGAGTAGGGCGGGAAGTTGTAGTGGTGCAGGTAGCGCTTCTTCGTGACGGGGTTCAGCGAGTCGATCTGCTGCTCCATCTTGAGCATGTTGAGCGTGGTGACACCCAGGATCTGGGTCTCGCCGCGCTGGAAGATCGCGGAACCGTGCACCCGCGGGATGACCTGAACCTCGGCATCCAGAGCCCGGATGTCGCTCAGGCCGCGACCGTCGATGCGGATGCCCTCGGTCAGCACGCGGTTGCGCATGACCTTCTTCGACACCGACTTGTAGGCGGCGCTGACCTCGGCCGTGGCCGACTCGGGCAGCTCCTCCGCGGCGACCTTGGCCGCGATGGTCTCTTTCACGCGAGCCTTGAGCGCGTCATCCGCGTCCTGACGGGCAACCTTGTCGGCGATCTGGTAGACGTCCTTGAGCTCCTCGTAGGCGAACCCGGCGACGGCGTCGTAGGTCTCCTGCGCGTACGGCGGGAAGAGCGGGTAGTCGGCGATCGGCTTCGCGGCCTGCTCGGCGAGCGAGACCTGCGCCTTGATGAGCGCCTTCAGGAACGGCTTCGAGGCCTCGAGGCCCTGGGCGACGACCGCCTCGTCGGGCTTCGTGGCGCCGGCCTTGATCAGGTCCCAGCTGACCTCGGTGGCCTCGGCCTCGACCATCATGATCGCGACATCCTCGACGCCGTTGGCGTCGGTGACGAGGCGACCCGCGACCGTGAGGTCGAAGACGGCGTCGGAGAGCTGGGCGTAGGTCGGGAACGCGACCCACTGGTCAGTGCCGCCGGGAGACGAGATGAGGGCGAGGCGGATGCCGCCGACCGGGCCGTAGAACGGCAGGCCGGAGATCTGCGTCGACGCCGAGGCGGCGTTGATCGCGAGGGCGTCGTAGAACTCACCCGGGGCGATGCTCAGCACCGTGATGACGATCTGCACCTCGTTGCGCAGGCCCTCGACGAACGTGGGGCGCAGCGGGCGGTCGATGAGGCGGCAGACCAGGATGGCCTCCGTGGAGGGGCGACCCTCGCGACGGAAGAAGCTGCCGGGGATCTTGCCGGCGGCGTACGAACGCTCTTCGACATCCACCGTGAGGGGGAAGAAGTCGAAACCGTCACGCGGCGACTTGCCCGCGGACGTGGCGCTGAGGATCATGGTGTCCTCGTCGAGGTAGGCGGCAACCGCGCCCTGAGCCTGCTGCGCGAGTCGGCCGGTCTCGAACCGGACGGTGCGCGTGCCGAACTTGCCGTTGTCGATGACAGCTTCGGCGAACTTGATTTCTGGACCCTCCAAGGGGCTTTCTCCTTTGTTTACCGTCGTCGACCCGTGTGGTCGGCGACTCGTCAAGGAGCAGGAGGAGGCAGAAAGGGGCGCGCCCCGAGGGGCTTCGTGCGCTTTGGCAACTCCCTCGAAAGGTCGAGGGCCGCTCTGGCCAGCAGTAGAAAACCACCAGTGCGTGTCACTGGGAATTCACCACCGATGACCAGCTTCGTGCCAGCCTGCTCCGGTGGCTGCCCCCGGAAACCCGCGGACAACCTCGTTGATCCTACCAGCCCGGCGTGTCGGCCGCCTAGGGCGGCGCGGTGGGTCACTGGGCGACGCCCTCACGGATGCAGCGTGCCGTACGCGGCCTCCGACGGCGGCGGACACCGCAGGTCCAGCGCGCGCCAGGCAGCACCGCTGGGAACCTCGAGCACGTCGTAGGGATTGGGCTCCCGGCCGTCCACGCCGAGCTCGACGAACTGCTCGCGCGTGCCGTCGAGTCCCACCGGATAGCCCGCGAGCGCGAGGCAGGGGATGAGCCGGGTCGCGTAGTAGTCGAACAGGTTGCCGAGCTGACGCTGACTGAGATACCCGACGGAGGTCGGTTCGATCGGGTACTGCGCGGTGCATCGGTAGAACGCGAGGTACGCGGCATCCACCTCGCTGGCATCCACCCCGAAGCTGATGCCGTCGCCGTACTCGTGCACCTCCTCGAAGCCCGCGTCATTAACGCATCCCGCCCACAAGCGGTTGACGCCCTCGGGTCTGACGTATCGGATGACCTCGACCGTCGGACGGACGATGTCAACGCGGTCGGCGAAGAATCGCTCCCACCGCAGGTCATTGCGCTGCGCCGTGTAGTCCGCGCGCTCGCTGGCGGTGAGTTCGAGGGACGGCGGCTCGCTCGCAGCGCAGCCGGCCAGCAGCATCAGGGATGCCGCGAGCCCGAGTCCGCCGATCGTCCGCCTTCGCACCCTCCCAGTCTGGCGCGCCCGGGGGGACCCGCACCATCCGTTCACTGGCGTGCGGTAGACCAGAGGCATGGTCGAGCAGTGGTTCGTCGCGATCGCGGAGTCCCCGCTCGTGTACCCGGCGCTGTTCGCGCTCATCGTGCTCGACGCATTCCTCGTGATCGTGCCGAGCGAGACGGCGCTCGTCGCCCTCGCGGCCCTTGCCGGTGCGACGGGCTCGCCGTCGCTCGCCCTGCTCATCCCGGTCGCGGCCCTCGGGGCGATCCTCGGCGACTCGCTCTGCTACCTCATCGGCCGTCGCGTCGGGATCGACCGCTGGCGGTGGCAGCGCGGCCCCCGCATCGCCGGGGCTCTCGCCCGGGTGCGCCGCACCGTGCTCGTGCGGCCCGCCGTGCTCATCTTCACGGCCCGCTACATCCCATTCGCCCGGATCGCGGTCAATCTCTCGGCCGGGGCGTCCGGGTTGCCGTACCGCCGCTTCCTCCCCCTGTCAGCGGCGGCGGGCACCGCGTGGGCGCTCTACAACACGGCCGTGGGGCTCGCCTTCGGCGCGATCCTGCGCGATCGACCCGTGCTCGCCGTCGTGATCTCCGTCATCGTCGCGATCGGGCTGGGCATCCTCGTGGACGGGATCGCCCAGCGGATCGCCGCGCGGCGCGAGAAGATCGCGGGGTCGGCCTCAGCGGGTCTGGCCGAGGAGCAGGACGACGCGGAATAGTCCGCCCGTGCGCACGATCTCGACGGGGATTCGCTGCTTGCGTCCCGCGATGTCGAGCCGCGAGAGCGCCTCGTCGACGACCGACTCGAGACCGCGGGGCACCCACCCGACAGGACCGGAGACCCGCGTGCCCGTGAACAGCCGGATCTCAATCGGGGCGTCCTCGGCATCCTGCTGCTGACTGCGTCGACTGATCGCGGTCTCCAGCGGGGCGGCGCCGCTGGCGACGATCTCGCCGAGGAGATCCTGATGAGGATTGCTGCCCGCCAATCGCATCGTGACCCGCGCGTTGTTGGGCACGAGGCCGTAGCGGTAGTCGCTGAATGAGCCCTTGCCGCGGTCGTTCCGGTCGGTCTCGGGGTACTCGATCGCCATGGGATGAGGCTACCGCGGGCGGCTCGCGCTCCACACGCTCAACAAGCGTGACCGGGTGATGCCCCGCACACCTCCGTCGACTTCGGGCCCTCCTGCCCCGCCGCATCGACGGCCCGCACCCGGTAGTAGCCGACCGTCGCCTCGGAGTCGACGAAGGGAGCGAACTCGAACTCGGTCACCTGCTCCGGCGTCACGGTGCCGATTCGGGTCCGCGCCCCACCCGGGGTATCCGCCCGCAGAACGATGTAGTAGACCACATCGTCCTCCGGGTTCTGCGTCCACCGCAGGAGGACCTCACCGCTGCCGCCGCCGGTCTCTGCGGTGAGCCCTTCCACGCGCTGCGGGATCGGGTCGGCGGACGGCGGAGGCGTCACGGTCGGGCTGCTCGTCGCCGAAGCCGAGGGGGTCGGCGAGGCCGTGCGGGTGACGGTGGGCGACGGGCTCGTGGCGTCACTCGGGGTCGGCGTTCCCGACGGCGCCGACGTGATGCACGCGGTGAGCGCGGCGAGGCACAGCATCGCCACGACGACGGACGAACCAGGACGGATCATGGTTCGAGAGTCGACCGGCCGGCCGAGCGGGACCAGAGTCGTAAGTCCCGCCGGCGCGCGGCGACGGACCCGAACCATCAGCCTCCCGGACGCGGTAGCGTGGGGACCGACCCCGACCCGCTGAGCCCGACCCGCCAGGAGGACCGGTGACCGAGCCTGAGGGCCCCCTCACCCCGCCCGAACCGGTGCCGCCCGTTGCGGTGCCGCCCGTTCCGGTGCCGAGCGCCGCGTTCGCGCCGCCGTCGGGTCCGCCGCTGGGCTCGACCCCGCCTCCCGGGGCGATGCTCGCCGGTGGGGTCCCGGTCGTCGCGGGGCCGGTGTTCACTCCTCCGCCATCGGCGCCCTGGTCTGCGGGCCGTCGCGGCATCCTGGTGGCCGGAATCATCGCCGCGAGCCTCGGCGTGATCGGTCTGCTCGGGGGCGGGATCTACGCGCTCGTCGTCGGCGTGATCGATGTGGTGGAGGACCAGACCTCGGATCTCGCCATCCCCGACATCCAACCCCTCATCGAAGGCGAACCCGGCTCACCGGTTGCGGTCGCGCCGATCGATTGTCCGGATCGGTGCTTCACCGGTGCGGATGTCGCCGGCACGATCCTCGACGCGTCCGCGTACGAGAAGATCGGCCTGCCCGACGACCAGGAGCCCTTCGGAACGTACGAGAACAGCTCCCCGCAGAAGGAGTTCGCGGTGACCTCCGCGGACTGGCGCACCCGCGAGGGCACACCGGAGAGCTGTTTCGTCACCTACTTCGCCACCCCGGTCGCCCGACCTCTCGATGACTCCCCCGGGGTGACCGATGACACGATCCACTTCACCGGCGGCCACACCAACGCGGACGAGTACTCGTGGCTCTACGAGTCCGTGCGGGTGTTCGCAAGCGGGGATGCCGCGGCCGAGCACATGGCGACGCTCGACTCGATGCTCGCCGAGTGCGACGGCTACCAGATCGGCTCCGGCGAGGACTACTGGAGCGCCAAGGTGAGTCGCGCGCCCGCGCTCGAGGTGCCGGAGAGCGTCGCCGCCGTCGGCTGGGTGGAGGACTCCGGGTATGCGCGCTACTACGCGCTCGACCTGCAGCGCGGCAACCTCGTTGTGCGGGTGGTGGTGACGAGCGACGGAGAGATCTCGGAGGCGCAGTTCCGCGAGTTCACGGCGCAGGTGGCGCTGCAGTTGGAGACGATCGAGCCCTGACGGGGGTCGCAGGAGTCACCCTCGGTGAGGTCTCGACAAGCTCGACCCGCCCGGACGCAACGCCCCGCCCCGCCGTGGCGTGGGCCGCTACGACCCCGCGAGCACGATGATCGCGTCGGACTCGGCGAACGCGCGCGGGACGCGCTTGTCAGGATTGACGACCACGGTCCCGTCGGCGAGTCGGTACCCGATCGCGGTCTCCCCGCGACGAGTGCACGCCTCGACGACGGTGTAGAAGTCGACGCCGACGTTCGGGGTGACGTAGTCCGTCGCCGGACGCACGTAGAACTCGCTGCCCGCGGCAGAGAGCAGGGTGTCGAACACTTCGGCCAGTCGCGGGTTCTGCGAGACCTGCGAGAGCATGAGACTCACGAGGCGGTCGCTGACGACGAAGTCGTCGGCGCTGCCGGCGTCGGCGAGGTCGCAGTTGCGGGCATCCATCATCTGGCTCACGATCGGCACGGTGCCGCCGGTCGAGCGCAGGCGCTCGCGCACCGTGAGCAGCGTCACGAGGGTGCGAGCATCGGCGGCGTGCGGCGCGAGGGTGTCCTTGCTCGGGACGACGATGACGTGACCGTAGTCGGTGATCCCCAGCTCGTCGACCTGATCGGGGTTGGTCGGATCGGCGACCACCCAGTCCACGGCGCCGCCGCGGTCATCGAAGTCGTCGGGTCGGGGTGCCAGTGCGACGACCGTCGCCGTGGACCCGGGCGGGAAGTAGTCGAGCAGGTCCCCGAGCATCGTCGCGCAGCCCGAGTGGTAGCCGAGCAGGAGGGTGCGCTCCGGGCCGTCCGGCTCGGGGGCCGCCGTGACGATCGCCTCGGGGCGGGCGGGCGCGGGGTCCGCGAGCGTCGCGGAGCCGGCATCCCGCGCGATCACGATCAGGCGATCGGATGCTCCGACCGTCGTCGTTGGCGCCGGATTGAGCTCCACGGCATCCGGAGTCGCGATCCCCACGACGGTGGAGGTGGGGAACGCCCTCACCGCCTCGCCGAACTCCCGCCCCACCAGGGACGGGGCCTCGATGAAGTAGAACTCGTCTCCGGCGAAGTCGAGCAACGCCGTGTAGACCGAACTCAACCCGCTGTGCCGCGTGCTCTGCACGGTGATGCGGCCGATGAGGTCGTCGGCGAGCACCCAGCGCACCTCGTCGGGGCTCACGGTGAGGGCGGTGCGCAGCATCGCGGGGTCGCGCAGCTCGGCGACGACGGAGTACGGCTCCGGCTTGCGGTTCGGGTTGCGCGTGAGGGCGAGCACCGTCGACACGACGTCGATGTCGGAATCGAGGGCATCATCCGGACTGACGACGATGATGCTGTGCGCCGTGCGCGGACTGACGATCTCGAGCGCCGCGCGGTCCTTCGGGTCGCCACTGCGCACCACGATGCGGGTGCGACCGCGCTCGGGCACGGCGAGCTCCAACTCCTCGATGATGCGGACCGCGGAGTGCGGGGCGAGGATCGCGATGCTCGACCGGCGCGACCCGCGGTGCGACTCGATGAGTTCCCGCACGATCGGGATGACCGTGCCCGACCAGCCGAGGATGACGGTGTGGTTCGCCTCGAGCACCTGGGAGCGGCCCTCGCGGAACTCGCGGAGGCGGGCATCGAGCGCCGACGAGACGACCCCGATGAGGGCCGCGACGATGATGAGGCCGCCGATCGTGACGATGAGCATGACGAAGCGATAGCCCCAGCCCACGTCCTCACGGATGGAACCCGAGCTGAGGGCGCGAACGAGCGCATCCCAGAGCACCTCGAGGGGGCTCGGGTTGAGCGCCGAGGCCGGCCCGGTCGGGTAGAGCCGGAAGAGCAGGATCGCCCACGCCGAGACGAGCACGAGCGCGAGACTCGCGACCGCGAGCACGGTGATCTGGGCGACGGTTCCGCGGGCCATCATCGTGTCGAACCAGTAGCGGAATCGGTCGCGGATGCGGGGTTTGTGCAAAGTGGGGCCTCCTGAGTGCGCAGCGAATCCTAGCGAAGCCAGGTGGCGTGTTCGTGCGCAGGCGGTCAGGCGGCGGTGAGGCGCAGGATGACGCGGCCCGAGGCCCCGGCGCGGCCCTGCGTGCGGCGCTCCTCGGCGCGGAACGCCATGCGGAACATCCAGCCGTACTTCTTGGCGATGATCGCGTTGCCCTCCCCGAAGGCCGCGGGGTCGTCGACGATCTCGGCGCGCGCGGCGATCGGCGCGGCATCCCGCTTGACCTTGCCCGACATCGTGCACGGCTGGAGGGTGACCTCGGGGTTGTTGCGGATGCGCTTGACCTTGCCCGCGGACCCCAGCGTCGTCACGAGGAGCGCGTCGCCATCCTGAGCGGCCCAGACGGCCGTCGGCACTCCGACCCCGGACTTGCGGAACGTCGTGAGGAGCACGTACTTCTCGGGGAAGAGGGAGGCGAAGGAGTCGGGCATGGGCACAAGGCTACCGGCGCACGAAAAACGGGCCGTACTCCCGGAGAAGTACGGCCCGTCGTCAAGACGATGCGAGTCGAGCTATCGACGCAGACCCAGACGCTCGATCAGCGAGCGGTAGCGCTCGATGTCGATGTCCTGCAGGTAACCCAGCAGGCGGCGACGCTGGCCCACGAGCAGCAGCAGACCACGACGTGAGTGGTGGTCGTGCTTGTGCTCCTTGAGGTGCTCGGTCAGGTCCTTGATGCGGTGAGTCAGCATCGCGACCTGGACCTCGGGGGATCCCGTGTCGCCCGGGTGGGTTGCGTACTCGTCGATGATCGCCTTCTTGACACTGGCTTCAAGAGCCATAGGTGATCCCCTCTCTCCTCATTGCGCGGCGCCCGTGGCAGGATGCCCGAGCTCTCTTGTTCCGCGGCCGTTAGACGGCAACCTTGGGAGTCTAGCAGAGGGTCGGACGGGGGTAGTCGTGCTTTCTTCGAGTCTGGCAGACTCCCCCGTCAGGCGGTTGCTCGCCCGCCCTCCACTGCATCATCCACCTCACAACCTTCCCCAGAAGCGCGCCACTCGATGGCAATACTGCTAGCAGTATTTACCGTAGGCTCGTGACCATGAAGACCACGTTCGATCTGCCGGAGACCCTCGTTGACGACGTCAAGCGCATCGCCAAAGCGCGCGGGACGACCGCGAAGGAGCTCGTGCGAGAGGCGCTGGTGCGCGTCGTCGAGGAGGCCGATCAGCGGCATGCCTTCGCTCTCAGGGATCTGAGCCAGCCGGGGTGGAATCCGAACCTCACGGGTAACTCGCTCAACCAGCACATTCTCGCCAGTTACGAACGCGACGACGACCGCTGATGCGTGCGGTCGACAGCAATGTGCTGATCTACGCCTACTTCTCTGACTCGGAGTTCCACGAGCGCGCCGCCTCGACCGTGAAGGAGCTCGCCGAAGGCACGGCACCGTGGGCGATTCCCTGGGCGTGCATCCACGAATTCTTCGGCGTCGTGACACGGCGCGTCCTCTTCCCAGACGGCGCGGGGCCGGCGGCGGCGCTCGCCCAGATCGACGAGTGGCTGCGGTCGCCGAGCCTCCAGATGCTCTCGGAGTCTCGGGTGCACTGGCGCACTCTGCGACGCCTTGTGGCCGACGCCGACGTCACAGGACCCGTCATCCACGATGCGAAGATTGCCGCGATCTGCCTCGATCACGGGGTGACGGAGTTCATCACCGTGGACCGCGAATTCCGGCGATTCCCTGAGCTGCGGGTCTCCAGCATCATCAGCTCGCGCGGATAGCACAGCGCCACGGGTCGGGCCCCAGCCCCTGCGCGGGGTGCGGTCCGATCGCTACCCGCCCGCGACCACCGGCGCCAGGAGCGCGACCGTCTCGGCGGCGAGTCCGGCGATCACGAGCGACCCGAGCAGGATGGCGCCGGTCGCGAGTCGGCGGCGTCGGGTTGCGGCGGCCGCGACATCCCGTTGCAGGCGCTGGAAGCGCTGGGCCTGGCGCGGTGCCTCGTGCAGCAGCTCGTGGTCGACGCGCCAGGTGTCCGGGTCGTCGGCGACGGTGACGAGGTCCGCCACGACGGAGTCGGCGAGGGCCCGGTGGTGGCCGAGCAGCCACGGACGCACCCGCTCGGCGGGAAGCACGGGGAGCACCGGGGTCAGTCGGCCGGTGGAGAGCGACGCGGCACCGACGACGACCACGACCGGCGTGACGGCGACGTGGCGGTCGGCCGCGTCGGAGAGCAGCTGCGACGTGCGCCGCGCGATCGCCTGCACGCCGGGCAGCGACACCCCGGAGTGCCCGTCGACGGCGAAGGAGTTACCTGCGAGGGTGATGCGGGCGCCCGGGTAGCGCCGGCTCGTCAGGAGGAACACGCCGGGCGGGCCGATCACGAGGTGGTCGAGATCGACGTCGCCGTCCTCGTCGAGCGGGATCGAGTGGAGCACCGTCCAGCCGGGGCCGAGCCCGCCGAGGTGGCGCGCCACCGACAGCTGCCCGAGCGCGGTCTCGTAGGCGTGCTCCGCGCGGGGGGCGAGCGGGTCGCGACCGAGGTGGCGCGCCCACGACGAGCGTTCGGGCGCGGCGGCCTGCTCGCGCAGGCAGTCGCGGATCGCCGAGTAGCCGGGTCCGCGGGTACGGATGCCGGTGAGCAGGCCTTCGCGAGGTGACGTGAACGTCATCGGGTCCTCCAGGTCAGGACTCCGACGGTACGTGAGGACCGTTCACCCCTCCATCCCCAGTGCGGGTAGTGGAACGACCGGTCGCGTGTCCCCCATTCGGTCCCCCACCTCGCGGACAGTGCCCGAAAACCCACAGGACTTTCGCCCACCCTCGGCGCACCAAGGGACGTCTACAGTGTGGGCATGACCTTCTTCCAGTCCATTCAGACCGTATTCCGCAAGTACGCCGAGTTCGGTGGCCGCGCCACGCGCCCCGAGTTCTGGTGGTTCGCCCTCTTCAGCTTCCTCGTCAGCGCCGCCCTCAGCGCGCTGCTCCCGATGCCGTACCCGATGGTCAGCCCGCAGGGCTTCATGGACCCGAAGGACATCGCTCAGATCGCCTGGGTCACGACCGGCGCGAGCGCCACGATCAACCTCGCCGGCTTCTGGAGCATCGCCGTGCTGCTGCCGAGCCTCGCGGTGACGGTGCGCCGCCTTCGCGATGCCGGCCGCCGCTGGCCCGAGCTGTTCTGGATCCTGCTGCCGATCGCGGGCCCGATCGTGCTCATCGTGCACCTGTGCGACCCGTCGGTTCCCGACGTGGTCGAGGCTCCCGCCGCCGAGGCGTAGGCGGCGGCGCTAGCCGATCGCGAAGACGGGCGCCGCTGCTCCGAGGAGGGCAGCGGCGGCCGCCACGACGGGCACGAGTGCCGCCGCGACGATCCACGTGGCGCGGCGGCGTGCCGCGGCATCCACGTCCTGCTTGAGGCGGGCGAAGCGGTCCTCGTGACGCAGGGTGTCGTCGAGCACGTGGGCATCCGCTCGCCACGGACCCCGCTGCTCCGCGAGCTGAACCAGCTCGAGAACAGCGGAGTCCGAGAGCACGCGCGAACGGCGGGTTAGCGTGCGGGCGAGGTGGGATGACGCGACCACGGTGACGTCCCGTGGCCGCGATCGACCGAAGGCGAGTGAGCCCGGGTCGACGATCGAGACTAGGGGAAAGACCGTCACCTGCTCACCCGCCTCCGTGCTGAGGAGCCGGGACGCGCGCGCCGCTTCGACACGGGCGTCACGGAGGTGGTCGGTGCGGTGCCCGTTAACGAGCAGACGGTTCTCCCCCACCCAGACGCGCTGGCCGGAGTGATCCTTGATCGTGATGGCGAACACCCCGGTGGGGCCGATGATGAGGTGATCGAACTCCGCGCCCGTGGGCTCGGCGACCACGGTGTGCAGCAGGGTGAACCCCGGCCCGAGGTTCTTGAGAACCTTGGCCACCTGGATCTCGCCGATCGCGCCCCGGTACCAGAGTCGGGCGTACGGATGCAGCGGGCTGGCCCCGAGCACGCGCGCCAGGCGCGACTGCCGTCGTGTGTCGGCCTGCAGGCGCAGCGTCTCCGCGATCACGCCGTAGGCGGGACCGCGCACCGTGAGCGCGCCGGTCCCCATGGTCGATTCGCTCCCCCGAGCGAGTACGTCGGTCATAAGATCCCCCCGAATCCTTGACTCACGGTAGCGAGATCCGGGGATGCCGCGGCAGCCCCACAACTGGGTGCGAGTCATTGCTAACCGCCGCGTCGACGCCAAGTTCGGCGGGCCTTTCGACCCTGCCGCGGCTGCCCTCGGGCCCGTTGACTGGCGGCACATCCTGGAGGAGGACGACCATGAACGACAACCCCGTAGTCACCGCCTTGGAGAACGAACGCGTGTGGGCCCTGCTCGCGGCGAATCCGATGGGTCGGCTCGCGGTCGCTGCTGCCGGCGAGGTCGACATCTTCCCGATCAACTACGTCGTGGATTCCGGCACCCTCGTGTTCCGAACGGCACCGGGCACCAAGCTCGTCGAGCTGACGATCAACAGCACGGTCGCCCTCGAGATCGACGGGTACAGCGAGACGGAGGCGTGGAGCGTCGTGGTCAAGGGACGCGCGACGCGCATCGAGGGGCGCGCGGAGATCGAGGCCGTCGAGCGCCTGCCGCTGACGCCGTGGGTCACGACCTACAAGGACGTGCTCGTGCGCATCACCCCGACCGAGGCGACGGGGCGCCGGTTCGTGCGCGGCGGGGCGGCCGCGGAGCCTGTCGACCTCTGACCTGAGACCTGCCCCGACCGCCACCCCGCCTCGCCTAGGCTCGGGGGGTGACCGAAGCGATCGTGCTCGACGTGGCCCTCGTGCTGCTGCTCGTGGGCTATCTCGTCTACGGGCTGCGCAACGGACTCTCCCGCAGCGCGGCCGTCATCGCCGGCGTGGTGCTCGGGCTGATCGCCGCGTGGGTGCTCGTGCCTCTCGTCGGCTCCTGGATCCCCTACCCGTTCGTCCGCCCGTTCGCGACGGTCGTGCTCGCCCTCGGCCTCGTCGCCGCCGGCCACGCACTCGGATCGTTCGTCGGCCGACTGCTGCGCCGAGGTGTCGCCGCGACCCCGCTCGGGTGGCTCGACCGACTCCTCGGGGCCGTGGTGTCGGTCGTGGTCGCGGCCCTCGTCGCGAGCGTGCTCGCCGGCAGCGTCGCCCCGCTCGGCGTGCCGCTGCTCTCCCGGGCGATCGCCGGCTCCTCGGTGCTGCGCACCATCTCCACGGTGACGCCTGACCCGGTCGAGGCGTGGCTCGCGCAGGCGCGCGCGTTCGTCGTCGATCGCGGCATCCCCACGGTCACCGGCGTGCTCGGCGGCGCTCGACCCGTCATCCCCGCGATCGACACCGGGAGCGACACCCTCACGGCCGCGGCGCAGTCCGTGGTGAGGATCACGGGCAACGCGTGGGCGTGCGGCGTCGCCCAGTCCGGGTCCGGCTTCGTCGTCTCGGATGACCGGGTCGTCACCAACGCGCACGTGCTCGCCGGGGTGACCGACCCCCTCGTCGAGGCACCCGACGGCCAGGTGATCACGGGCACCATCGTCTACTTCGACCCGCTCGACGACCTCGCCGTCATCGCGGCCCCCGGTCTGACCGCGCCCGCCCTCACGCTGGTCCCCACCCTCGCCGCCGGCGCGGATGCCGCGGTGCAGGGCTACCCGTTCGGTGGGCCGTTCTCCTCGCTCGCCGCTCGCGTGATGACGGTGTCGACGCCCGCGGTCAAGGACATCTACGGCGCCTCGATGAACCCCCGAGAGGTCTACACGCTCGCCGCCGAGGTGCGGGAGGGCAACTCGGGCGGACCGCTGCTCACGCTCGACGGCACCGTCGCCGGCGTGGTCTTCGCTCGCGACGGGGAGGACCCGCTCGTCGGATACGCGATGACGATGACGGAGCTGGCCCCCGTCGCGGCCGAGGCCGAGACCCTCTCGACCGCGGTCTCGACGGGCGAGTGCATCGGCTGAGCGCGCGGTCGCGCTGCGGTGCTCAGCGCTCCCAGCTGAGGGCGCCGTCGCCGCACACGTCGGTCGTCGTCTCGGCGGAGCTCGCCGCCGACCACGACCAGGAGCGGCCGAGGTCATCGAGAACGCGCTCGGGGAAGCGCACAGTCACGACGTAGCCCGTGACATCCACTCGCTCGAGATCGATCGAGTCGATCCCGGTGGAGTCGTCATTGCCGTTGCCGCGACCGGAGTTGCCGCTGTCGCCGCTGAGGTCGGCGATGACGGCCTCCTGCAGGTCGCCGTCGATCCAGCGCACGGCGAGCAGGTAGCTCGCGCGCCCGTCATCGCGGGTCGCGGTGACGCCGAGCGAGGTGGCCCCGTCACCGACGGCGGTCTCCGCGAGGGTGAACCGGGCGACGAGCTCCCCGTCATCGTCGGACACGGCCGCGGAGTCGAGGTCGAAGGTGCCGCCGTCGCCGAGGGCGTCGACGCACTCGTTGGCTTCCGGGTCGGGCCGTGGTGCGGGCGCCGGCGCGGCCTCGGCGGGGGCGGCGGCGGTCGGAGACGGGGTGGTGGACGGGAGCACGGGCGCCGCAGCATCCGGGGACGGCGCCGTGGCGAGCGAGACGATGACCGTCGTCAGCACGATCGCGAGCACGACACCGAAGGCGGCGGCGAGGATGGGCAACCACGCGATCCGGCGCTCGGGGCCGGGGTCCGGGAGGGGCTGCGTGGTCACCCGGGCTACGGTATCAGCCGTCGCTCCGCGAGACCCGTGAGGGTCACCGCCGCGGGATCCACCAATCGGTGAACGACACGGCCCGTCCGTCGCCCCCGAACCGGATGACCCAGAGGTTGTCGTAGGTGCCGCCCTTCGGCCCCTCGGGGTAGACCGAGACCCCGCGAACGACAGCGACCTCCCCGTCGACGGCGACGAGTTGCCACGTGAACGTCGTGGTGCCCGGCTCGTCCGCGTGCTCGAGCCAGCCGGCGACGATGGCCTCGTGCCCGACCCACGGCGCCTCGCTCGGGGCACCCCAGTACTCGGCATCGGACGTGAACAGGGCCCGGATGTCGTCGGGGGCGTTGGACTCCCACGCGCGGCGATAGCCGGTGACCCACTCGGTGACGCGATCAGTCATGGGGTCAGTCTCGCACTCGCGGCGATGAGGGGGACAAAGCCGGCTGTCGCGATGCTCGCGCGGTGGTCTGCGACACTTGGGCCGCTTAACGACGTTGGGCCGGAGGCTCCCCCGCCTCCGGCCCTACTCGTTGCGACGAATCGCACCCGATCGGACTTTCACTCCCCCGAGATCCGGTCCGTGGCTTTAGTGTGGCGGAACCTGTCTACCCCCACAAACCCCCCCTTGGGGGTATACCCGAGTGGGGGGTGGGTTCAGTGTGACTCGTGTGACTCGATCCCCGCGGGCAGGATGCCGGTCGAAACCAGCTGAAGACGTTGCGTCGAGCGCGTCATCGCCACGTACAGCGCTGCCGCCCCGCGACCGACGCCGTCGACGATCTGCTGCGGCTCGACCACGATGACCCCGTCGAACTCGAGGCCCTTCGCCTCCTGCGGGGTGAGAACGGCGATCGGGCGGGTGAGTCCGACCGATCCGCGCCCGACCTCCCGATCGAAGGCCGCGACCAGACCGGGGTACACCACCGGAAGGAGCTCCTCCGTGGCGATCACCGCCACCGTGCCCGAGCCGAGCAGATGCCGGTCGAGCGCGACGGCGTCGACCACCGCCGCGGCGAGATCGTCGGTGCGATGGATGCCGACCGGCCACTCCCCTTCCCGCACGGCGCGGGAGCGCGTGACCTCCACCCCGTGGGCGAGCGCCATCGACTCGGCGACCTCGCTCACCTGGGCCGGCGTGCGGTAGTTGACCGTGAGCTCCTCGAGGCGCCAGTTGTCGCCGACGTGCGGGCGCAGGGCCTCGGCCCAGCTCGTCGTGCCCGCCGCGGCGGAGGCCTGGGCGACATCCCCGACGACCGTGAACGACTTGAGCGGATTGCGCCGCATGAGCACACGCCA
The DNA here is from genome assembly GCA_943367555.1 of Synechococcus sp. UW140. Lineage (GTDB taxonomy): Bacteria > Actinomycetota > Actinomycetes > Actinomycetales > Microbacteriaceae > Rhodoglobus. The sequence continues at coordinate 76,790 of CALRJN020000007.1, forward strand.
CTGCATCGGGGAGAGCTCCTGCGCCTCATCGACGACGACGTGCCCGTAGGTCCACTCGCGGTCCGCGGCCGCGAGCTCGGCCGTCGTGCCGCGCTCGGCGACGGCCTCGAAGCCCTCGGCGAGGGTGCGGGCATCCACGAGACCCTCGACATCCATGTTGCGGATCGCCTGCTCGGCGTTCTCGATGTCGCGCTTCTTCTGCAGCTTCCGTTCGCGCTTCTCGGCATCGCCGACGGCATCCACCTCGCCGAGGAGTTCCGCCGCCTCGTCGAGCAGCGCCACGTCGGCGACCGTGAAGGCGCTCTCGCGGTCCCGCGCGAGGAGCGCGCGCTGCTCGGGCGTCCACCGCGGCGTGAGGCTCGCGAGCCACTGGGGACGGGCGTAGAGGTCCTGGAGCAGCTTCTGCGGCGTCAACGGCAGCCAGGCGGTGTTGAGGGCGACCTTGACGTCGGGCGAGGTGCGGATGTCCTCGCGCAGCCAGGCCTGATCGGACTCGTCGATCGTGTTGCCGTGGTCGCGCAGCTGCTCAACGAGCAGGCGGGAGATCGCCGCGATCGCGGCCTTGTTGAAGCTCACCCGGGCCACGTTGTGCGGCTTCTTGGTCTCCCACGCGCGCTGCATCGCCGACTGGATCACGTGCGGCGCCACCGTGAGCAGCTCGCCGTTGATGTCGAGCACCTGATCCTCGACCGGGACGACTTGCCGGGAGCGCACCGCGCGGCGCAGGAGGTCGGCCATCTCGAGCGAGCCCTTGAGCGCGGCGACCGCCGGAGGATCCTCCGTCGTCGCCTCGACGCCGGGGAACAGTTGGCCGACGCTCGCGAGCACCACCCCGGTCTCGCCCAGCGACGGGAGCACGGCCTCGATGTACTGCAGAAACGATCGCGACGGGCCGACGATGAGCACGCCCGACGACGCGAGGCGGTCGCGGTGGGAGTAGAGCAGGTAGGCGGCACGGTGGAGCGCGACGGCCGTCTTGCCCGTGCCCGGACCGCCCTGAACGACGAGGGTGCCGGCGAGATCGGACCGGATGATGGCATCCTGCTCGGCCTGGATCGTCGCGACGATGTCGCCCATGCGACCGGTGCGCTGCGCCGTGAGCGACGCCATGAGCGCGGCCTCCCCCTGGAGACCGGAGACGTCGCCATCGAGGAGGTCGGGATCGAAGATCTCGTCGTCGATGCGCACGATCTCGCGCCCCTGGCTCTGCAGATGGCGGCGGGCGCGAGCGCCGAGCGGGGTCGCGGCGGTGGCCTGATAGAACGCGCGCGCCTGCGGCACCCGCCAGTCGAGCAGCAGCGGCTGCTGCTCCTCATCGCGCAGGCCGATGCGCCCGATGTACCGGTGAACGTCGTGCTCGCCCTCGAGCGTGAGCCGCCCGAACGCGAGCCGCTCGTCGATCTGCCTCAACTGCGCGATGCGGTCCTCGTAGATGCGGGCGAACGCGTCGCGCTCCGACCGGTTCTGATGGGTGCCCCCCGGGCTGCTCCGGCGCACGTCCTCGAGCTGGCGCTCGGCCTCGCGGCGCAGCACATCGAGACGCGCGTAGAGGGACCCCACGTACTCGCGTTCCCTGGACAACTCGCCTGACGGCATCCGCTTCGCTCCCTGAAATGAAGGCGTTCCAGTCTACGGGGGTTGGTGTCGGGCTCTTGCGCCCCCCGGGGTGGTCGTGGCACCCTGATGGCAGATCAGCTCATCGCCCGGTCGAGTCGCAGGCATTGCCGCACCGCCGGGCGATGAGTCTGTCCGGGCGCTATCCTCGCCTCATGGCTGGACCTCTCGACACGTCGCCGCTCACTGTGCCGGTCTCGAAGGCAGAGGTAGCCCAGTTCCGGTCCGCGAACCGCACCCGCCCGGCCTACGCCTCCGCGAGCCCCATCCTCGCGGTGATCGTGGCGGTGTTCGCCTTCGCCTTCCTCGCGACCATGGGGATCGCATTCCTCGGGGCCGCCTGGTCGGCCATCGGCGGCGCGCTCTCCGAGGGGGTCACCCCCGTGGGCCTGGTGTTCCTCGCATTCCCGCTGTTCTTCGTGGTCGTCGTCGTGCTCGTCGCGGTCATGGTGCTCCGCCGCGTCTTCGGGCGGGGCGACCGATGGGAGCGGTACCTGCGGCTCGATCGCTTCGCGACGGCGAACGGTCTCGAATTCTCACCGATGGATGCCGACCCGCAGTACCCGGGGTCGATCCTCGGCCAGGGCCGAAGCCGCGTCGTTCTCGATCACGTGCGCTCGGCGCAGGGGCGCTTCCTCGACTACGGCACCTACCGGTACGTCACGGGCAGCGGCAAGAACTCGACGACCCACACGTGGGGCTTCCTCGCGCTCGCCCTCGACCGCACCCTGCCGCACATGGTGCTCGATGCGACCGCCAACAACGGCCTGTTCGGCAGCACCCTGCCCGCGATGTTCGATCGTGATCAGGTGCTCGGGCTCGAAGGCGACTTCGGGAAGCACTTCACGCTGTACTGCCCGAAGGAGTACGAGCGCGACGCGCTCTACGTGTTCACGCCCGACCTCATGGCCCTGCTCATCGATGAGGCCGCCGCGTTCGACGTGGAGATCATCGATCGATGGATGTTCGTCTACTCCACGAGCGCGTTCGACCTCACTCAGCCCGCCGTGCACGAGCGGTTGCACCGCATCGTCGACACGGTCGGCGCCCAGACCGTGGACAACACGGACCGCTACCGGGACGAGCGGGTCGCGACCTTCGCCCAGAACGCCGTGGCCCCCGAAGGTCGTCGACTCCGACGCGGCATCTCGGTGGGGGCGATCGTGCTCATCGTCATCTTCGCCGCGGTGTGGCTCGGCCCGTTCATCGCCGACCTCATCACGGGCCTCTCGGGCTGAACCGCCCCGTCACGCCCCCACGAGGGCGTTGCGGGACTCCACGATCGACACCAGGAGCGCCGCCTCGTCGAGCTGGGCCCGATCGCGGCCGCGGCCGGCGATGATGCGCTGGCGGGCGAAGGCCAGGCGCGTGGACTCCCGGATGTAGCGGCGCATCTCGGCCGACTTGCCCTGGGTCGCCGCCCACGCCTTCGCCTGCCGGCGCCCCACGGGGGTCGCGAGGGCATCGATCTCGTCGGGGTTGAACCAGCCCGCCGCCGCGTACTCGGAGAGCCGCTCGTGGGTGAGCTTCGACTCCTTGCGGCGGAGGTAGATGACGAGCCAGACCGCGAGGCCGAAGAGGGGGAACTGCACGATGGCGTAGTAGCCGAAGAAGTCGGAGACGAAGAACAGCGAGCCGTTCCACAGGGCGTGCAGCAGCATCGCGGGAATGAGGCCGAGGAGCCAGAACCCGATCGCCCCGAACGCTCCGACGCGACTCGCGGCCAACCCGAGGGCGAAGCCCGTGCACGCCGTGAACATCACGTGCGCGAAGGGCGACATGAGGCCCCGAATGAGGAAGATCTGGAACACGTCGCCGTCGATCCCGCCGGACTCCACGAGCTGCGACCCGAAGTACAGGATGTTCTCGGTGAAGGCGAAACCGCCCGCCACCCACGCCGCGTAGACGAGGCCGTCGACGGGTCCGTCGAAGTGCCGTCGGGCGAACCAGAAGATCAGGAGCAGGCCCAGGCCCTTCGCGGTCTCCTCGACCACGGGCGCCTGAATCGCCGCCGAGAAGAACTCGTAGCCGGGGCCGGGACCTCCCAGACCGTTGATGACGTTGTCGATCTCCGCGCCGACGAGCAGCGCGATGAGCACCGAGACCCCGGCGCCCCAGAGGAAGGCGAAGATCACGACGCCCCGCGGCTCGGGCTCCCACTTGTCGATCCAGCGGACTCCGATGAACACGATCGCGAGCGGGATGAGCGCCATGATGCCGCCGAGGGCGAAGGCGTCGACCCCGAGCCCGCTGATCACGTAGACGATCACGAAGAGCATCACGAGCCCGCCGATGATGAGGCCGATCACGAGCAGCGCGGTGCGCCCGGCACCCGACGAGGTCGGGGCGGCGAGACCGGGCTGCGGGGTGGCCGAGTTGTGGGCGGTGACCTCCGCGGGCGCCGTGGTCAGCGCGGGGGCCGTCGTCGCCGTGGAGGGTGCGGGAGTCGCGGACTGGGGGGCATCGCTCATGACGTCGACCCTATCGGCTGGCCCTCGCGGGGTCGATCATCCCTGCTGCTCGCGGAGAATCTGGAGCGCGCGGGTGACCCGCTCGCCCAGGCCCGCGACGGGCTTGCGTGAGGTCTTCTCCGCCTCGATGAGCAACTGCTCCGCCTCGAGGCGGTACTGCACCTGCGCCTCGCGCACGGCCGAGAGCAGCTCGAGCGAGCGCCGAGCGCCGAGCACGGAGAGCACGGCGCTGAGAACGGTGGCGAGGATCGCGGCGACGAGAAGCCAGAAGTGGCGGGGATCGCCCGCCACCGCGAGCGCGAGGGGGATGATCGTCAGCAGCGGCACGAGCGGCGCGATGAGCCGCTGCGGGCGCCGGACCACCCAGCCCGCGGTCGAGCGCAGCGACAGTTCGACCGGCGGGATCGAGCGACCGCCGGCGTCGTCGATCGCGTCGAGACGGGCCCGGAGGGAATCGAGCCACTCCTGCTGCACGCGGCTGCCGCGCAGTTCGACGAGCTCGTCACGGATCGCGCGATAGCTGTCGGCCGGCGGGTTCGTGGCGGCGACGGTGATGAGCAGCCACCCGCCCACGACGGCCGCGACCAAGATGAGCCCGACGATGAGAGCGGGGAGCGGGCTGCCGTCATCGAAGAGCAGGCGCGTGCCGTACTCGATGCCGAAACCGAGTCCGATGATCGCGAACGCCGCGAGGGGCACGACCCACGCCACGGGGTGAAGTCGCACGACGGTGCGCGTGCCGCGGGCGAGGCGGCGGTAGTCGAAGCGCGCCGTGCCGATATCGGCGAACTGGAGCGAGAGGGCGGCGAGCCAGGCGACGAGACCGACGGCCGACAGCATCCACGGAAGATCCACGATGACGACCCTACCGTCCCGGCCGAATCACGGACGAGGCAGCGGAACCGGGGTGCGCCGCACCGCGGCGCTCACGACGGCGGCCACGACGCACAGCCCCGCGGCGCCGAACCACGCGATCGTGTAGGCGCCGGTGGTGTCGCGGATGACTCCCGCGACCGTCGCCGCGATGGCCGCCCCGATCTGGTGGGAGGCGAACACCCACCCGAAGACGATCGGGCCGTCGGCCCCGAAGAGTTCGCGGCAGAGCGCCACGGTGGGCGGCACGGTCGCGACCCAGTCGAGCCCGTAGATGACGACGAACAGGATGATCGGCGGCTGCACCGTCGCCGACAGCAGGAACGGCAGCACGAGCAGACCCAGGCCGCGGAACCCGTAGTAGACGGCGAGCAGGATGCGCGGATTGACCCGGTCGGTGAGCCACCCCGAGGCGATCGTGCCGACGATGTCGAACACCCCGACGACCGCAAGGAGCCCTGCCGCGGTCGTCTCCGGCATCCCCTGGTCGTGCGCGCCCGGGATGAAGTGCGTGCCGATGAGCCCGTTGGTGGTGGCCCCGCAGATGGCGAACCCCGCGACGAGGGCCCAGAACGTGCGCACCTTCGCCGCGCGCCCCAGCGTGCCGACCGCGGTGCGCACGAAGTTGCCCTGCGCGCGCACCGGGGGCGTCCAGTCCTCGGGTGCGCCGTACGGCGTCGTCCCGAGCTCCACCGGGCTGTTGCGCAGCAGCACGAGCACCATGGGCACGACGAGCAGCGCGCCACCGGCGACGAGCAGCGAGGCCTGCCGCCAGCCCTGGTCGGCGACGAGGATCGCGATGAACGGGAGGAAGACGAGCTGGCCGGTCGCCGACCCCGCGGTGAGCACGCCGACGACGAGTCCGCGGCGCTTGACGAACCACGTGTCGGCGACCGTCGCCGCGAAGACGAGCGCCATCGACCCGGTGCCGAGACCGATCATGACGCCCCACGTGAGCACGAGCATCCACGGGGCCGTCGCGAAGATCGACAGACCCGCGCCTGCGGCGACGAGCAGGAGCGCCCCACTGGTGACCCGGCGCAGCCCGAAGCGCGCCATGAGCGCTGCGGCGAACGGGGCCATGAGCCCGTAGAGGAGCAGGTTGACGGTGACGGCGAGCGACAGCTCGGTGCGGGTCCAGCCGAACTCCTCCTCGAGGGGGAGCATGAGCACGCTCGGGGCCGCGCGGAATCCCGCGGCGCCCATGAGGGCGAGGAAGGCGACGATGGCAACCAGCCAGGCCGGGTGGAACCGCCGGGCGCGCACGGGCGCCGGCGCCGTCACTGGTCGACCGCGATCCGGCCCGCGGCGACGAACACGTTGGCCGCGACGACACGGCTCGCGAAGGCGACGAGCAGCACGCGCAGGGCCGGGGTGAAAGTGGCCTCGAGCCGCGCATCGAGGTCGGTCGGGATCTCCCGGGCGTCGCGGCCGATGGCCCGCCCCCAGTCGATGAGCAGCTGCTCGGCCTCGGTGACCTGCGGGGCGTCCGGGTCGTCGCCCCCGGCGAGCAGGGCGCGACGGGATGCCGCGGCCAGGGCACCCCCGAACCCGTCCGACACGGCGTGGCCGAACAGGGCGACGGCGCGGTCGCCGATGAACGGGGCGAGCTCGGACCGGAGGGCGTCGAGCTCGATCGCGTCGTGGTCGGTCACCGGCAGGAACGTCATGGAGACAGGCTAGCGCTCGGCGCGCGTCAGAAGACCTTGCCGGGGTTGAGGATGCCGAGCGGGTCGAAGACCGCCTTGATGCGCTGCTGGAGGTCGAGCTGGTCGTCGCCGAGCTCGTCGCGCAGCCAGCGTCGCTTGAGCAGCCCGACCCCGTGCTCGCCCGTGAGCGTGCCGCCGAGACGCAGCGCCGCGAGGAAGAGCTCGTCGGCGGCCGACCAGATCGCCTCCGGCACCTCCGGACCCTCGAAGATGAAGTTGGGGTGCAGGTTGCCGTCGCCCGCGTGCGCGACGGTCGGGATCGTGATGCCGAAGCGGGCCTCGATGTCGCCGATCGCGGCGAACATCGCCGGGAGCTGGCTTCGGGGCACGCAGACATCCTCGATGAGCACCGTGCCGAGGGCATCCATCGCCGAATGGAAGGCACGCCGGATGCCGAACAACCGCTCCCCCTCCTCCGGGTCGGCGGAGACCACCGCGTCCCCGCCGAGACCGGTCAGGATCGCCAGGGCCGACGGCGCCTCGACCGCAGCCCCGAGACCGTCGAACTGGAGGATGAGCTGCGACCCGCCCGGGTGGGCGATCCCCAGGTGGCGCACGATCCCGGCCATCGCGCTCTCGCCGATGAGCTCCATGACCGCCGGACGCAGACCCGCGGCGGTGACGGCGGCGCTGGCCCGCGCGGCGCGCTCCGCCGTGCGGAAGGTCGCGCTCAGGGTGATCGCCTCGCCGCGCACGAGCGGGCGGAGCTTGACGGTCGCCCCGACGATGACCCCGAGCGTGCCCTCGGAGCCGATCATCAGGGCGGTGACGTCGAGCCCGGTGACCCCCTTGACGGTGCGATGACCCAGCTCGAGCAGTCGTCCGTCGGCGAGCACGACCGTGAGGCCGAGCACGGACTCGCGCGTGACGCCGTACTTGGCGCACAGCAGGCCGCCGGCGTTGGTCGCGATGTTGCCGCCGACCGTCGAGATCGCCCGACTCGCGGGATCCGGCGTGAACCAGAGGCCGTGGGGGGCGAGCTGCGCATTGAGAGCGCCGTTGAGGATGCCCGGCTCGACCACGGCGAGCTCGTCGTCGATCGACACCTCGAGCAGGCGGTCCATCGCGAGCGTCGAGAGCACGATCTCGCCGCCCGAGGCGATCGCGCCGCCCGCCAACCCCGTTCCGGCGCCTCGCACGACCACGGGCGTGCGGGTCTCGGTCGCGATCCGCATGACCGACTGCACGTCGGCGATCGACCGGGCCGCGACGACGGCGAGGGGCGCCGAGGGCGAGCGGTGGCCGGACTTGTCGCCCTGCGTCGTGGCGAGCGCCCCGGCATCCGTGCTCACCGCATCGCCGAGCTCCTCACGGAGGCGGGCGGCGATGTCGACCATGGGTCCATCGTATTCTCGGCCGAGCCGTGTCCGAATTCCGCTAGGTGCAGCGCGCTGCGCGTGTCACGCTGGAGAGGTGAGCCCGACCGACACCGCCTTCGCCGAGCGCTACCGCGCCCTCACGTCACGGGACCGGCGCTTCGACGGGCAGTTCATCGCCGGCGTGCACTCCACCGGGATCTACTGCCGACCGAGCTGTCCCGCGATGACCCCGCACGAGCGCAATGTGAGCTTCTACCGCACCGCCGCGGCGGCCCACGAGGCCGGCCTTCGGGCCTGCAAGCGATGCCAGCCGGATGCCGTGCCCGGCTCCCCGGACTGGAATCTCACCGACGACCTCGCCGCGCGCGCGATGCGGCTCATCGGCGACGGTGTCGTCGAGCGCGAGGGCGTGCCGGGGCTCGCCGCGCGCCTGGGGTACACACCGCGGCATCTCACCCGCGTGCTCACGGCCGAGCTCGGCGCCGGTCCGCTCGCGCTCGCGCGCGCCCACCGCGCTCAGAGTGCGCGCACCCTGCTCGCCTCGACGGAGCTCCCCGTCGCCGACGTCGCCTTCGCCGCCGGCTTCTCGAGCATCCGGCAGTTCAACGACACGATCCAGGCGGTCTACGAGAGCACGCCGAGCCAGTTGCGGATGCTCGCGCGTCGGGGTCGACCGCGCGGGGCGTCCGAGCCCTCCTCGGCGGGCATCACCCTGCGGCTGCCGGCGCGCGCCCCGTTCGACGGGGAGGGACTGCTCCGGTTCTTCGCCGATCACGCGGTTCCCGGACTTGAGGAGGGCGACAACTCGGCGTTCGAACGAGTGCTGCGACTGCCCGGCGGGGCCGCCCGGGTTCGCCTCGTGCTCGACGGCGACGCCGGGGTTCGCTGCACGGCGCACCTCGACACTGTCGGCGACCTCGCGACCCTCGTCGCGCGGATGCGGCGCCTCTTCGATCTCGACGCCGACTCGCTGGCCATCGACGAGGCTCTCACCGCGGATCCCGTGCTCGCGCCCCTCGTGGCCCGCACGCCCGGCATCCGGCTGCCCGGCTCGGTCGACGCCGAGGAGTCGCTGTTCCGCACCCTCGTGGGGCAGCAGATCTCGGTGCCCGCGGCCCGCACCGTGCTCGGACGACTGACGCGCGAGCTCGGCACCGACGGCCAGTTCCCGACCGCGGCCCAGTTCGCCGAGCGCGGCCCCGAGGTGCTCCGCGGACCCGCGAGCCGCGTCGCGACGATCATCGGGGCGGCCGAGGCGCTCGCGAGCGGAACTCTCGTGCTCGATGTCGGGATGCCCTCCGACGAGTTCCGCGCCAGGCTCACGGCCCTCCCAGGAATCGGCCCGTGGACCGCCGGGTACCTCGCGATGCGCGTGCTCGGCAACCCGGACGTTCTTCTCGCGAGCGACCTGGTGATCCGGCAGAGCGCCGCGGCACTCGGCCTCCCCGCGACCGAACGGGACCTCGACGCCCACGGAAAGACCTGGGCACCGTGGCGCAGCTATGCGGGCCTGCACCTCTGGCGCGCCCGACCCCTCGCGGCACGGCGGGGCTAGCATTCAGGGATGACGACCCCGGAGTCCGCCGACCCGCTCGCGTCCACCGAGACCAGAGCGGAGCGCGTGGAGCGCAACTGGACGGAGATCCTCCAGGAGCTGCGCGTCATCCAGACCGGCTCGCAGATCCTCACCGGGTTCCTGCTCACCCTCGCCTTCCAGCCGCGCTTCGCGCAGCTCGACGAGTACCAGCACCTGCTCTATCTCGGACTCGTCGTCGCGGCGGCGCTCGTCACGGTGCTCGGACTGACCCCCGTGAGCCTCCACCGCGTGCTGTTCCGGCGCAACGCGAAGGAGCTCATCGTGCAGGTCGCGAACCGCCTTCTCAAGCTCACCCTCGCGGGGGTGGGCGTCACCCTCACCGGCACCCTCGTGCTGATCTTCGATGTCGTGCTCGGTCGCACCGCGGGCCTCGTCGCCGGGGCGATCGCCCTCGTCGTGCTGGTCGCGGCATGGATCGCGGTCCCGGAGCTCATCCGGCGCCGGGGCTGAGTGCCGGGCCGCGCCGGCCACGCGGCGTCAGGCGCTCGCGGACTTCTTCGGCGCCGCCTTCTTGGCCGCAGGCTTCTTCGGTTCGGCCGCCGCGCGATTGCGCTCGACGCTGCGCCGCAGGGCCTCCATGAGGTCGAGCACCTCCCCGCCGTCGTCGGCCCCCTCGGCGGTCTCGCCGAAGGTCTCCGCGGTGTCGACCGCGTCGCCCTTGGCGAGCTTCGCCTCGATGAGGTCGCGCAGCTGGTCCTGGTAGTCGTCGGTGAAGCGCTCCGGCGAGAAGTCGGACTCGAAGCTCTTGACGAGCGCCTCCGACATCTCGAGCTCCTTGGCCGTGATCGTCACCTTCTCGTCGAGGGAGGGGAATTGCGCCTCGCGCACCTCGTCATCCCAGAGCAGCGCCTGAAGCATGAGCACATCGCCCCGCACGCGCAAGGCGCCGAGCCGGGTCTTCTGGCGCAGGGCGAACTGCACGATCGCCGTGCGGTCGGTCTCCTCGAGCGTGCGGCGCAGCAGGGCGTAGGCCTTGACCGACTTCGAGTCGGGCTCGAGGTAGTAGCTCTTCTCGAACATGATCGGGTCGACCTGATCGCTCGGCACGAACTCGACGACATCGATCTCGCGGCTCTTCTCCGCGGGCAGCAGCCTCATGTCCTCCTCGGTGAGCACGACGGTGCGCTCGCCGTCGTCGAACGCCTTCGCGATGTTCGCGTACTCCACGACCTTGCCGCACACCTCGCACTTGCGCTGGTAGCGGATGCGTCCGCCGTCGGCGTCGTGCACCTGGTGCAGCGACACGTCGTGGTCCTCCGTCGCGCTGTAGACCTTCACGGGCACGTTGACGAGACCGAAGGTGATCGCGCCTTTCCAGATGGACCGCATGGTCGGCTCCCGGTTCTCAGTCGGATGAGTCATGTGGACGAGGTGAACATCCTCCCCCAGTGAACACCCGCGGGACTGGTCATGTCACCCCCGGCGGGTCATGATGGGGGGATGGCCGGTGCCGACGAGCTCGTGACGATCGACGGTCACCGGCTCAAGCTCACCAACCTCGACAAGGTGCTGTATCCCGAAACGGGGACGACCAAGGCCGACATCCTCGACTACTACGCGCGCATCGCGCCCGTGCTCATCCCGCACGCCGCCAACCGACCGGCCACCCGCAAGCGCTGGGTGCACGGGGTGGGCACCGCCGAGAATCCCGGTGAGATGTTCTTCCAGAAGAACCTCGATGAGCGCTCGACGCCGCCGTGGGTCCCCCGCCGCGACCTCCAGCACTCCGATCACGTCAACACCTACCCGCTCGTCAACGACCTCGCGACCCTGATGTGGCTCGGCCAGACCGCGGCCCTCGAGATCCACGTGCCGCAGTGGCAGTTCGGTCGCACCGGCGTGCGCAAGAACCCGGACCGACTCGTGCTCGACCTCGACCCGGGACCGGGCGCCGGCCTCGCCGAGTGCGCGGAGGTGGCCCGGTTCGCGCGCGCCATCCTCACCGGAATGGGGCTCGACCCGATGCCCGTGACGAGCGGGAGCAAGGGCATCCATCTCTACGCCCCCCTCGATGGCCAGCAGACGAGCGACGAGGTCTCGGACGTGGCGCACGAGCTCGCCCGCGCCCTGGAGGCCGATCATCCCGACCTCATCGTGAGCGACATGAAGAAGGCGCTGCGCGACGGCAAGGTGCTCGTCGACTGGAGTCAGAACAACGGGAGCAAGACGACGATCACGCCCTACTCGTTGCGGGGGCGCTCTCATCCCATGGTCGCCGCGCCGCGCACGTGGCGCGAGCTCGCCTCGAAGGACCTGCGGCAGCTCGACTACCGGGAGGTGCTGAAGCGCGTCGCAGCGAAGGGCGACCTGCTCGCCGGCCTGACCGCGGGCCACCTCGCCTCGCTCGAGCCCACCCCGCAGCGCATGGCCGGGTTCATCGGGAAGAGTTCCGCCCCCGTGCCGGCTCCGCAGACCGGGGGGCCGGATGATCGGCTCGCCAAGTACCGCTCGATGCGCGACGGCGGCAAGACCCCCGAACCCGTGCCCGCCGACGCGCCGCCCACCTCGGAGGGCAACTCGTTCGTCATCCAGGAGCACCACGCGAGCCGGTTGCACTGGGACTTCCGACTGGAGCACGACGGGGTGCTCGTCAGCTGGGCGCTGCCCAAGGGCGTGCCGACCGACATCGCCCACAACCACCTCGCCGTGCAGACCGAGGACCACCCGCTCGCCTACGGCGCGTTCGAGGGCGAGATCCCGGCCGGACAGTACGGCGCCGGCACCGTGACGATCTGGGATCGGGGCACCTACGAGCTCGAGAAGTGGCGGGACGGCCGCGAGGTGATCGCGACCCTCCACGGCGAGACGCACGGGTCGCACCGCTACGCGCTCATCCGCACGGGCGGGCGGGACGGCGACGAGAACGTCTGGCTCATCCATCTCATGAAGAGCGTCGAGGAGCAGCCCGTTCGGCACGCCAAGGCCGACTCCCGGAGGAAGGTGATCGGCGGCAGCCGCGCGGTGCGCGAGGAGAACGCCCGCGTGCCCGCGCCGATGCTCGCGAGCCCCGGCACGCTCGGCGAGCTCACGGACACCGGGGACTGGGCGTTCGAGATGAAGTGGGACGGCATCCGGGCGATCGCCTCGGTGCGCGACGGCCGGGTCACCCTCACGAGCCGCAACGCGGTCGACCTCACCGTGACCTACCCGGAGCTCGCCGAGCTCGCCGAGGCCGTGGACGGCGACGCCGTGATCGACGGGGAGATCATCGCCCTGGGCCGCGGAGGCCGACCGGACTTCTCACGGCTGCAGGAGCGGATGAACCTCCGCAAGCCCGGCGACGTCGAGCGCGCCCGCGCGAGCACCCCCGTGCGGTTCCTCGCCTTCGACCTGCTCGAGCACGACGGCGAGCCGCTGCTCACGCGCGGCTACGACGAACGACGGGCCGAGCTCGAGCGCGTGGTCACCCCGCGCGGGCCGATCGAAGTGCCGGCGGCGTTCGACGGGGATGCCGCGGCCGCCGTCGAGACCAGCCGTCGCCTCGGCCTCGAGGGGATCATCGCGAAACGGAGGGACGGCGCCTACCTGCCCGGCAAGCGAGCCCGCTCGTGGCTCAAGCTCAAGCACTCCCGCACCCAGGAGGTCGTGGTCGGGGCGTGGCGGCCGGGCACGGGGTCGCGGGCGCACCGCGTGGGCTCGCTGCTCGTCGGCATCCCCGACGGGGACGCCCTGCGCTACGTCGGGCGCGTCTCCTCCGGGCTCACCGAGGCCCAGCTCGACGGCCTCGCCGCCACCTTCCGCCGGACCGCGCGCGTGACGAGCCCTTTCCACGAGCTGCCCGCCGCCGATGCCTCGGATGCGCACTATGTGACGCCGCAGCTCGTGGGCGAGGTCGAGTTCGCGGAGTGGACCCCGTCGGGCAAGCTGCGGCATCCGGTCTGGCGGGGACGACGGTCGGACAAGGCCCCGGGCGAGGTCGCGCTCGACTCCTGACGAACGCGGCGTTGCCGATGCGGCTGGCCACCGCCGGAGCGGCCACCTACGCTGGGACCATGAACCCTCGACTGATCATGCTCGGCCTCGGACTCGCGATCGGCTACGTGCTCGGCACCCGGGACGGCCGCGAACGCTACGAGTGGATGAAGGCGAAGGTCACGGGCGTGTGGGAGGACCCGCGCGTGGCGAAGGCCCGACACGACATCGAGGAGTACGCGCGCCAGCAGGCCCCGATCATCCGCGAGCGCGCCGAGGCCGCCGCCAAGGCCGCGCCCGGCGTGATCGCCGACACGGCGAAGGACGTGGCCGAGCGCACCGCCGGCCTCGCCAAGGACGTCGCGGCCAAGTCCACGGATCTCGCCAAGGATGTCGCGGGCAGGGTCACCGCGACCGCCAAGGACGTCGCGGAGAAGGCCACCGCCACCGCCGCCGACGTGCGCGCCCAGGCGACCAAGGTCGCCGGAGACCTCCGCGAGCGCGGCGAGGCCGCCATCGACGCCACCGTGACGCGCGTCGGAACCGCGCGCGACGCCGCCCTCGAGATCATCGACGACGAGGACGACCCGAAGCCCGTCTGACGCTTCTCGCCCGGACTCAGTCCTCGGGCGGGTCGGGCGGCGTGCCCGGCAGGAGGATCGGGCCGGTGAGCGGCACCATTCCGCTGAGCCGCTCGGGCGCGAGCACGTGGTCGACGTCGGCCTCGGTCATGAGCCCCGCCGTCAGCACGAGATCCCGGATCGAGGAGTTGGTCGTCAGGGCGGTGTGGGCGAGGGTCGCTGCCGCCGCGTACCCGATGAACGGCGTGAGGGCCGTGACGACGCCGACGCTCGTCTCGACCTGCATCGCCAGACGCTCGGTGTTGGCCGTGATCCCGTCGATGCAGTTGACCCGGAGGGTGTAGCAGGCGTTCGTCATCCAGGCCAGGGACTGGAGGATCGAGTGCGCGATCACGGGCTCGAACGCGTTGAGCTGCAGCTGGCCCGCCTCCGCCGCGGCCGTGACCGTGGCATCCGCGCCGATGACGCTGAAGGCGACCTGGTTGACGACCTCGGGGATGACCGGGTTGACCTTGCCGGGCATGATCGACGACCCGGCCTGGCGCGGCGGCAGGTTGAGCTCGCCGAAGCCGGCCTGAGGGCCGCTCGAGAGCAGGCGCAGGTCGTTGCAGATCTTGGAGAGCTTGACGGCGGCGCGCTTGAGCGTGCCGCTCACCGTCATGAAGATGCCCGCGTCCGCGGTGGCCTCGATGAGGTCGGGCGCGGTCTCCATCTCGATGCCGGTGACCTCCACGAGGTGGCGGCGCACGGCATCCGCATACCGCGGGTCGGCCGTGATGCCGGTGCCGATCGCGGTCGCCCCCATGTTGATCTCGTTGAGCCACGGGATCACCTCGCTGAGGCGGTCGTAGTCCTCGCCGAGGGTCGTGGCGAATCCCGAGAACTCCTGCCCGAGGGTCATCGGCACGGCATCCTGCATCTGGGTGCGGCCGATCTTGAGAATCGTGGCGAACTCGCGGCCCTTCGCCGCGAAGGACTCGGTGAGCAGACGGTGCTCGGCGAGCAGGCGCTGCACGCCGAAGACCATCGCGAGCTTGATCGCGGTCGGGTAGACGTCGTTGGTGCTCTGGCTGCGGTTGACGTCGTCGATCGGGCTCAGGGTGGCGTAGTCGCCCTTCGGCCGGCCGAGGATCTCGAGCGCGCGGTTGGCGATCACCTCGTTGGCGTTCATGTTGGTCGACGTGCCAGCACCGCCCTGGATGACGCCGACACAGAACTGCTCGCGCAGCGATCCGCCGACGATCTCCTCGCACGCGGCCTCGATCGCCTGAGCCTTCTCGGGTTCGAGCACCCCGAGTTCGAGGTTGGCGCGCGCGGCCGCCTGCTTGACGCGCGCGATGGCACGGATGAGGTCGGGGTAGTTGTAGATCGCGCGGCGCGTGATCGGGAAGTTGCCGAGCGCCCGCGCCGTGTGGATGCCCCAGTAGGCGTCGGCGGGGACGGGCATCGAGCCGAGCGAATCCCGCTCCACCCTCGTCGGGATCGTGCCGTCGAGGGCCGCCTGATAGGCGGAGCGCGACGCGCTCCCGTCGGCGAGAGGCTCGGTAGGTTCTTCCAGGGTGTGCCCGGCCGCTTGTGGCGTGAGTGTCATCGTCAATCTCCTTCGATGTCCGACCCCTCACTCTACGACCGTTCCGCCGTGCAGCCGGGGATCAGCCAAGCCTTGTTATCGTCGTGGGATGTTCCGACGCCTCCTGCCGCTCGCCCTGCTGCTGCCCGTCGCCCTGCTGCTACCGCTCGCGCTGAGCGCGTGCACGACGCCGGCTCCCGCGGCTCCCGAGCCGGTGCCGTCCCCGGTGGTCGGCGACGGGACCGTCGCGCCCGCAGCGAGCGGGCTTCCGGACTGCGAGACCATCTCGACGGCGGTCACGGCGATCACCGCCGGCCTCACCTACGACACGGCGACCTCAGCCGCGCAGACCGCGCCCGAGGCCTACGACCAGCGCGTGTGCGTGTGGCTCACCGCCGATGGCACCGGCCAGGTCGGGATCACCGTCGCCGCCCTCCCGTTCCTGCAGAGCGAGCTCGACACCTACGGGGCGATGCCCGGGGCGATCGCCGACGACCGGCTCGCCGCGCACGGCGGCGTGCTCGAGACCCTCGCCGCGGGCGACGGGGACGATGGCATCCTCGACTCGCCGCTGTATCTGTTCGACCTCGAGTACTCCGTCACCGTGCAGGCCGTGTCGACCCCGATCGGATTCTCCGACAGCGTGGATGCCGCGTTCGCGGTGCGCGACCTCGTGAAGTAGCCGGGCTCAGCGGCCGCCGCCGCCCCCGCCGCCGCCGCCCCCGCCGGAGAAGCCGCCGCCGCTCGATCCGCTCGAGAAGCTCGAACTGCCCGACGACGACCAGGACGACGAGCTCGACGAGGAGCTCACGAGCGGGCGCACCGACGTCATCGTCGCGCGGGTGAGGGAGCGCAGCATCCCGGCGTCGAAGCTGCCGTCGACCCAGGCCGGGCTCGCGCCGGCGTACTGCGTGCTCAGCTGCTCGGCCCAGCGGTCCTCGACGCCCCAGAGCACGGCGTACCCGAGCAGACGCTCGTTGAGCTTGACCACGGCGTCGTGATCGGTCACGTCGACCCGCAGGGCGCCCTCCGGGGATTGGAGCATCCGCAACCGGTCCTCCTCCGCGACGGTCAGGTACTCGCGCAGGCCGAGGAGGTACTCCTTGGCCTCGGCCCCGGCGCGCGTGAGCCGGGACGGACGGATGAGGATGATGCTCGTGCCGATGGCGGCGGCGATGCTGCCGAACGCGAACCCGAGCACGCCGTCGCCGAACACCCCGTTGACGGCGGCCCAGATCCCGACCGGGACGTACGCCAGGAGGAGCACGAGGGCGACGCGTCGAATCCAGACGGCCGACCGACCACCGGGAACCGCGCGGTAGCCCTCGTCGTGCGCGAAGGACGCCGTCGATGACGCGAGCCCGTAGAGCGACGCGGCCTTGCCCGAACTGAGCTTGCCCGGGTTCACCTGCGTGTCCGGAGCGAGCTCGGCGCCGAACAGCATCACGAGAACCGCCGTCTCGCGCGCGTCGGCACCCTCGGGGTCGACGAGGCGCAGGGCGTACTTGGTGCGGTCCGCTCCCACGCTGATCCCGGGACGCGTGTCGATCACCTGCACGATGCCGCGCACCGCGAAGTCCACGAGCATCGCGGGGAGACCGGCCTCGCGTCGGCCGAGCAGGTTCGCGTCGAGGAGGAGATCGCCCTTCTCCGGCGGGGTGTACTGCGCGATGATCGTGCCCCGGCCCCGGGCATCCCGCCAGCCGATCGTGCGCAGCAGGAGCGCGACGAGGGCGAGAAGGCCCTGACCGGCGAGAAGGAGTCCCGGCGCGAGCCGCACGATCCAGCTGTCGCGGGCGAGCTCCGGCTGCACCACCGTGTCCCCGTCGAACCCGATGGCCACCGTGAGGGTGCTGTACGGGCCCACGGGACCGACGGAGACCCCGAAGCCGTCCTCGGTGCGGTCGAGCTCGCACGAGCCGGTCTCGCCGAAGGATCCGACGTAGCAGGACGCGTCGCCCGTGAGGGCGGCGACGAGACGATCCGACAGGATGACGCGCGCGCTGACCGTGCCGAACTCCTGGCCCCAGCCGTCACCGTTGACGTCCCAGTAGAACTCGTCACCCCCCGAGTCGCTGAAATGGCGGATCGTGTCCCGCATCGTGTACTCGAGCACGTAGGTGGTGCGCCCACGCACGAACTCGTCGGTGCCGAGCGCGAACTCGGCGAAGCCGTCGTAGTCGTTGCGCTCCCAGTAGACGGGATCGCCGTTCTCATCCGTGACCGAGACCATCGTGAGATCGAGCGGCACCTCGCCATCCCGCAGCGGGATCGCCCGGATGATCCCCCGGTTCTGGTCGAACTCGGGGAACACGGCGACGATGGTCTCGACCACGCGGGTCGTGGCGCGCCCCTGCTCGTCAACATCGAGGTGGTACTCGCCGGTGAACGACTCGAAGGAGAAGTCGCTCACGTCAGCGGGCCGGGCGGGCACCGCGAGCGCCGTGGCCGGGGCGAGGATGAGAAGAGTCCCGACCGCGCCGAGGGCGGCGATCACCTGCACGGTCCGTCGCATCACGAGGACACCCTATCGAACGGGCGATGCGCGGGCCGATGGCTAAGCTGGAGTCCCCATGACCCGCATCTCCGTCGTCATCCCGGCCCTCAACGACGCTCTCCTGCTCGAGGGCTGCCTGCGCGCTCTCGCCGCCCAGACCCGCCCCGCCGACGAGATCGTCGTCGTCGACAACGGGAGCACGGATGACACGGCCGAGGTCGCGCGGGCGGGCGGCGCGCGGGTGATCGAGGAGCCCCGGCGCGGGATCTTCCCCGCGACGGCCGCCGGGTTCGACGCCGCGACCGGCGACATCCTCGCGCGCCTCGACGCTGACTCCGTTCCGCCGGCCGACTGGCTGGCTCGGGTCGAAGCGGCCCTGGCCGAGGATCCTGGCCTCTCCGCGGTGAGCGGACCGGGCGACTTCTACGGCTCGGGCCCGGTCGTGCGCTGGGTGGCCGAGACGCTCTACATCGGCGGATACGTCTGGTTCGTCAGCCTGCTGCTCGGACATCCGCCGCTGTTCGGATCCAACCTGGGGCTCCGGGCGAGCGTCTGGCGCGAGCTGCGGGATCGGGTGCACTCGGATCGCCGCGACATCCACGATGACTTCGATCTGTCGATCAATCTCTCGCCGGAGATGAGGGTGCGCTTCGATCGGCACCTGCGGGTGGGGGTCTCGGCCCGCCCGTTCGCTTCGCTCTCGGGGCTCGGGCGCCGGCTGTCGTGGGCGTTCCGCACGATCGCCCTCAACTCACGGGAGACCCCGTACCGTCACCGCCGCGCCGCGCGGCGGCGGCATCAGCGCGCCTCCGCCTCCCGGTAGAGCGACAGCAGGTCGTCGACGAGCTGGTGCGGCGCCGTCTCGCACGGACTGTGACCCGTGCGGTAGACGCCGAGGCGTGCGCCGATGCGCTCCGCGAACGACGCGTGCAGGCGCAGCGGCCAGAGGTCGTGCTCGCCGACGGCGACGAGCAGCGGGATGTCGCTGGCCGCGAGCGCGTCGCGAACGTCGGGTGCCCGCTTCATCAGGGTGATGATGTCGGCGACGGCCGACCGGCGGGTCAGGGCGAACCGGGCGCGGACGAAGGCGAGGCGTCCAGGGGGCACGCGCGTGACGTTGGCCTTGACGCCCCAGATCATCAGGGCCGCGCCGACGGCGCCGTTCGTGAACCGCGAGATCGACCCGATGCGCTTGACGCCGCGGAACCCCTGCCCGGGCTCGGGCGGACAGCTGAGCAGGGTCAGGCTCGCCACGAGGTCGGGCCGCAGCGCGGTGGTGAGCTGGGCGACGGTGCCGGCGAACGAGTACCCGAGCAGGTGCACCGGGGTCGAGGCGCGGGTGAGCACGTGGAGGAGATCGGCGACGAAGAGCGGATGGTCGTAGTGCGCTTGCGGGGGCGTGAGGTTCTCCGGGCCGGCCGCGTGCGACTCGTACTGGCCCGCCATGTCGTAGCTCTCGACGCGATAGCCCGCCTCGGCGAGCAACGGGAGCATGAGCACGAAGTCCTCCTTCGAACCCGTCACCCCCGGCACGAGCACCACGCGCGGATGCGCCGGGTCACCCATCGCGACCATCGCCAGTCGTCCGCTGGGCGCGTCGATCGTCAGGCGCTCGGCGCCGTTCGGGAGGGCGGTCCAGTCGAGGTCCGGCAGGCTCTCATCGAGGGCGAGGGATTGCTCCCGCGTTCTGCCGGATCCCGCGGGCTCCGCCGCCCGGGAGTTCTCCACAGTCACGACTGGCACCATACCGTGCCGCGGCGGGTTGCCGTGCGAAGGGTCAGGCGTGAACGCGGCGTGGGGCGAGATGGGCGACGAAGCGCTGGAGGCGCTCGTAGACCGCCGCGGAGCCCGGGTGCGCGGCATCCTGCTGCCAGGTGTGGGCGGCGCGCTCGTCGACGTGCAACTCGACCGGCACCCCGTGCGCTCGCAGCGCGGCGACGAAGTTGAGGTTCGAGCGGTAGAAGGGGTCGGGATGCGAGGTCGTCACGAGCACCGGCGGGAACCGCTCATCGACCCACTCGATCGGGGAGAGGAACCGCGACGCGGCCCGCAGATCGAGGCCGCGCCCGCGCCGTGGCAGCAGCATCCGCACGAACCCGATCCCCAGGATGAACCCGCGCTCGAAGAGCACCGAGAAGTCGTTGGCGCTGCAGTGCTGCACGACCCCGAGCACCGGCCCGTCGACCTGGATGCCGAAGTGCTCGGCGAGCTCGGGGTGCAGCGGGGCCGCCGCGAGGAGCGCCGCGATCTGTCCGCCCGCGGAGTCGCCCCCGAGCACGATGGCATCGGGATCGCCGCCGAATCCGCGGATCGACGAGCGGATCCAGGCGAGCGCCGCGGCCGCATCCTGCATCAGGTGCGCCATCTGGTAGCGGGGGGCGGTGCGGTAGTTGACGTTCACGACGATCATCCCGGCGCGGGCCTGATTGGCGCAGTACGTCGTGAGCACGGCCTTGTCGCCCGAGGTCCAGCCGCCCCCGTGAAAGTACACGTACACGGGCAGCGGGGCCGGGACGTCGGTCGGCACGATCACGTCGAGGTGCTGCTGGCGCACGCCCGCCCCGACGTAGTCGATGTCGCGCGTGATCTCGACATCGGCGACGGGCACGGCGTTGAATCGGCGCAGTTCGCGGGGGGCGAGATGGGCCATGAGCGCTCGCCACATCCACACCGGGACCCGGGAGAGGGCAGGAGCGCGAACGGCCATGATCGAACGATACGGCCGTGAGCCGTGACCTGGCTGGGAGGTCGTGACGCATGTTCGCAGAACGACGATGCCAAGCGCTTGCATAATTCTTGACCGGAACCGAGTCGGCATGCCTAGGCTGAACAATGACCTTCCCGTCGGCGCTGCCGGGTGCCCTCCCCCTCGACCGCCTTGCGGCGTGGATGATGACCCAGCGCTGGTATGCCAACAAGGGCTCGGTGCCCCCGCTGGAGGAGATCGGGCGGCTCGAACTTCCGGCCCGCGGCGCCGAGGTCGAGCTCGTCGTTCACCTCCTGCTGGACCACACTGCGGGCAGCCCGGCGCTCTACCAGGTGCCCCTGAGCTACCGCGCGGCACCCCTGGCCGACGGCACCGCCCTCCTGGGCCACTGGGGCGACCGCTTCGTCTATGACGGCCCGCACGATCCCGAGTTCACCGCTGCCCTGCTCGCACTGCTGCTCGACGGCGGCGAGATCGCGGGTACCCGCACCCACGCGGCGGCGGAGCGCAGCCGAACCGACCTCTCGTGGGTCGGCACGGGGCTCGCCTCCCGCGTGCTCTCGGCCGAGCAGTCGAACACCTCGATCATCTTCGAGCCCGCGAGCGGTGCGGGCTCCCCTGTCATCGTCAAGCTCTTCCGGTCGCTCCACGACGGCGCGAACCCCGACGTCGAGCTGCAGGGCGTGCTCGCGGACGCGGGATCGGCGGCGGTGCCGCGAGCCGTCGGGAGCATCGTTGCCGACTGGCCCGATCGCGGACATCCGGCCGGGCGCGCCCACGGCCACCTCGCCGTCGCCCAGGAGTTCCTCACCGGGGCGCTCGACGGGTGGGCGGTCGCCCTGGACTGCGTTCGTCGCGGTGCGGACTTCCGCGACGCCGCGTTCGCCCTCGGGGTCGCGACGGCGGGCGTGCACGGCACCCTCGCGGCCCATCTCGACCATCGGCCGATGGAGGCCGACGACATCGTCGGCACGGTTGCTCAGATGCGAGCCCGGCTCGCCGCGGCGATCGCCGCCGTGCCGGCGCTGGCTCCGCACGCGCCCGCGCTCGACGCCGCCATCAAGCGAGCGGAGCACGCACGCTGGCCCGATCTGCAACGGATCCACGGTGACCTGCACCTTGGTCAGGCCCTGCTGGTGCCTCGCCGCGACTGGGTGCTCGTCGACTTCGAGGGCGAGCCGCTGCGGCCGATGTCGGAGCGCACGCGGCTCGATTCGCCGCTGCGCGATGTCGCCGGGATGCTCCGCTCGTTCGACTACGTCGCCGGGTCGGTCGCCGTGACCGGCGCCCTCGCCCACGCCACCGCCTGGGTCTCCGACGCGTGCGCGGCGTTCACGGCCGGCTACGGCGAGGCATCCGGACGGGATCTGGATGCCGATCGCGACCTCGTCGACGCGTTCGAAATCGACAAGGCCCTCTACGAGACGGTGTACGAGGTGCGCAACCGGCCCGCGTGGCTGCCGATCCCGCTCGCCGCGATCGAGCGGCTCGCGGCCCGCGCGGCCGGCTAGCTGTCGTCCGACTGAGCGAGAGCGTCCCGAAGCAGACTCGAGAGCGCCTCGAGCTGGATGTTCGACTCGCCCGTGATCTCCTCGT
This sequence comes from Synechococcus sp. UW140, assembly GCA_943367555.1. Classification (GTDB taxonomy): domain Bacteria; phylum Actinomycetota; class Actinomycetes; order Actinomycetales; family Microbacteriaceae; genus Rhodoglobus. Next base: position 99,236 of record CALRJN020000007.1, read on the forward strand.
CAGAGCCGTCGAGCGCGCGAGCGGCGAGCCCCGCCTTGCTGTCGATGAGTTCGGCGATCCGGGCGTCGATCGTGTGCGCGGCGATGATCCGCCACGCCGTGACCGGCAGCTCCTGACCGATGCGGTGCACGCGGTCGATCGCCTGGGTCTGCTCGGCGCTCGTCCAGCTCAGCTCCGCGAGCACGACGTTCGACGCCGCCTGGAGGTTGAGGCCGACGCCCGCCGCCGTGAGCGACGCGACCACCACGGACACCGAGGGGTCGGCGTCGAACGAGTCGATCGCCTCCTGTCGCGCCTTCGCCGACTGGTCGCCCCGGATCGAGACCGACGTGAGCCCGACCTTGGCGAAGTGCTCCTCGGCGGTGTCCATCACATCGATGTGCTTGGCGAAGAACACGACCTTGCCGACCGACCGGGCCAGTTGGGCGGTGTAGTCCGCCGCCAGGGTGGCCTTGGCCTGCCCGATGCGGCGCACCATCGTGAAGACGTTCTCCCCGGTGTTCGCGCCCTTCGACTCCTCGAGCTCGGCGTGGGCGACGACGCGGATGAGCTCCGCGTCGGTCGCGTCCGGCTTGATCCCGCGCACCCGGCGGAAGCGATCGAGCAGGCGGGCGGTGAGGGCGGCCTCGGCGGCGCGGATGGTGCGGCCCAGATCGTCGTCGAGCTCGACCGGGATGTCGGCGATGCGACGCGCGGGGATGTCGGCGGCGACATCCACCTTCTTGCGGCGCACGATGCCCATCTCGACGACGGCGCGGCGTGCCTCGGAGAAGAAGCCCGGATCGGCGGGCGTGAGCCCCGTGTCCTCGAGCTTGTCCATGAGAGCGGTGAGCGGCTTCTTGTCGTCGATCCAGCCGAGGAACTGCCAGATCGCCCGGAAGTCCTCGATCGAGTTGATGAGCGGGGTGCCGGTGAGCGCCATCATGAGCGCCTTCGGGGTCGTGGCCCGGATGCTGCGCGAGAGCGCGAGCACGTGCTTGGACCGCTCGGACTTGAGGTTCTTGATGAAGTGCGCCTCATCGACGACCATGCCCTTGAAGCCGAACCGGCCGAGCCAGCCGACGTGACGGTCGAGGATCTCGTAGTTGACGATCACGACGTCGCTGAAGGCGTCGACGTCGTGGCCGTCGCCGTGCACGACGGTCGCCGTGCGCCCGGGCGTCCACAGCTCGACCTCGCGCGCCCAGTTCGTCTTGACGACGTTCGGCACGACCACCAGCAGCGGGTACGCATTCGAGGCCGCGGCGGCCAGCAGCGACTGCGCGGTCTTGCCGAGGCCCGGCTCATCGGCGAGCAGGAACGTGCGGTGGCCGCGCTTGACCTCTTCGACGAATCGCGCCTGGTGGCGCATGAGCTCGCGGTCGCCCGCGGCGCGGAGGGAGCCGGCCTCCGGCAGGTCCATCGTCGCCGCGCCGCCGCCCGAGCCGTATTCGAATGAGCGGAACAGCGGCTCGATGAGCTCCCAGTTGGCCAGATGCTTGACGGTCTGCGGGCGGGCCGCGACGGCGCTGAAGTCCGGCGCGAGGAACGGATTGGCCATCTGCATCTGCCGCACCGACGCCGGGACGACCTGCTTCTCGACCTGCTTGTCGACAGGCTTGGGTTCGGTCGTGATGATGAGCTCGTCGGGGCTCAGCTCGACGCCCGCGGCGAGCAGGAGGTCGCGCCGCAGGGCCTTCGCGGCGGCGGTCACCGGCGCGTCGTCGGCGAGCATCGCAATGAGCGACGTGTCGCGCGCGGCCGTCTTGGCGAGGATGCCGGCGAGGCCATCGAGACGCTTCTGCTCGTTCGCGCGCTCGGCCTCGGTGAGCCCGCGATCGGCCTTGACCCGGGCGCGCTCCTCGCGCAGCAGGAGGGCCGCCACCTGGAATCGGGCGCGGTTCGCGGGCTTGAGGGGCCCCTTCTGCACGGCCGTCTCGACCTCGCGCGCCGCGCGAGCGAGCACGGGGATGACCCCGACATCGTCGCCCGGGCGCACCCGTCGACGCTGGTTCGAGGCGCTTGAGCGCTGCGTCGAGGTTCGCGAGCGCTTCTGACGCTGGCCCGGCTCCGGCTGTCCGGTAGATGCCACGTGATCTCCTTGCGTCGGATGCTGTCGTCCGACGCGGTGATGTGCGGGAGTCATCGGTGGGACCACCGGATGACGGCGCGGTCGCGGAGTGATCCAGACCCAGTCGCGAGGCGACTGGTGGGCTCTGCGGGCGTTGCGCTCAGTCTACGCGCTTTCGCCGCCCGTGTGGCACCTCAGCGTGATCGGGTGCCGCGCTGCTCCGTGGTGTCGACCACCCGGATGAACAGACCCGCGGCGAGGAACACGAGCGCGGCGATGTACTGGAGACCGAGCCACAGGTCGGGCAGGCCGAGCTCGATCGGGAAGACCGGATTCCAGAGCACGACGATCGGGACGAGGCCGATCAACCACCACCACTGCCGGGCCTGCCACGCGAACACACCGACGATGAGCGCGAAGATGCTCACGATGTACCGGATGACCGTGAATCCGTCTCCCTCGATGAGCGCGACCCCGGCGAGCAGGGCGATGACGGCGATGATCGCGGGAATGAGCGCGGTGCGGCGCAGCGGGGACGGGTAGCGGGCGGTCACTCGCCGAGCCTACCGGGAGCCCCGAGGAGGCAGTACGCTGGCGCTCATCGAGCCGAAGGGAATTCACCATGGGTCTGTTCGACAGCATCGCGCAGGGCTTCCGCGATCTCACCGGGGGCGTCGATGAGCAGCTGCTCGCGACCGGCCTCCTCGGTCGTGCCGAACTGCTGGGCCTCAGCATCTCCGGCACGACGATGACCGTCATGAACGGGCTCGAGGAGCGCGTCTGCCAGTTCACTCTGCGCGTGATGCTCGACAACGAGAAGCCGTTCGACGTGACGGTCTCGCAGCGCATCCCGGAGATCCAGATCCCCCAGATCCAGCAGCCGGGGGTCGTGCTCGCGGTGCGGGTCGACCCCGCGGACCGCACCCGGGTCGCGATCGACTTTGCGTCGCAGCCGCCCGAGGTGCGGATGCCGGAGTCCTCCGGTCCCGGAAGCGCGGCCCACGTTCTCGCCACCGGGAAGCCGATCACCGTCGTGCTCGTGGCGAATCAGCCGCTCGGCATCCTGAACCACGCGGGCGACCCTGTTCAGGCCCTCACCCTCACCGTCGCCGACGGCGTGCCGACGCCCTACCAGGTCCAGGTCGGCAATGCCGTGCCGGCCACGGCTCTGCCGCTGGTGTTCCCGGGCTCGAAGCTGCACGCGAAGCTCGGCGACGAACCGAACGCCGTCGTCGTGGACTGGGCCGCGGGAGCCGTGAAGTCAGCGTAGGCTCAGCGCCGATGACCCTCAACGCGACCTTCCGCGAGACCCGGGGGGACCCGCGCGCCCTCACGGGCCCCGATCGCACGCTGGATGCCATCGTGGGCACTGTCGTGCTCGCCACCGAGTTCCTGATCGTGCTGCTCGGGATCTCCGAGCTCTACCGCATCGGCGTCGCGATCGTCGCGGGAGGCGCGACGAGCGGGGCGGCCGAAGCGGGGTTCATGATCGCCCTCATCGGTTCGGTCGCAATCGTCGCGATCACGACGATCACGTTCCTCGTGCGGCTGGCGCGCGGGCGACGGAGTTGGACCGCGCCCCTGTGGGGCGCCATCCTCGCCTCGGCGGCCCTCATGGTCGGCTTCCTCGTGATGACGGGGTCGCTCTAGACCTCGCGGCTAGACGCCACCACCGCCACCGCCACCACCGCCACCACCGGACGAGCCGCCTCCGCCGGAGCCGCCGCTCGAGCTGCTCGACGAACTTCCCGAGTACGACGTGGAGACCGAGGAGGTCAGCGACCCGATGCTCGACGCGAAGACTCCCGCATTGAAGGCGTTGGTGCCCGTGTACCAGTCGGGCGTCGTGTCGACGTAGTACCGCGCGAGCTCGGCCGCCCACTGCTTCTCGAGTCCGAAGACGACGGCGTAGGGCAGCAGCTTCTCGTAGATGTCGATCACCTGGCGCGGGTCGGAGGTGGAGACGGCCTCGCGCTCCGCCGTGGTCGGCGACTGCAGCATCCGCAGCCGGTCGGCCTCGGCGAGTCGGATGTAGAGCTCGAGTCCGCGGAGGTGATCGCGACGCTCGGCGCCCTTGTCGCTCAGCGGCTTGCGGCCGATGATGCCGATCACGATCAGCAGCCCGACGATCGGTGGTGCCCAGAGGAGGATCGGCCACCCGCCGCCCACGGAGTCGGCGAGCATGGTGATCCCGAAGAAGACGCTGCCGATCGTCGCGGCGAGCGCCGCGAGCATCGGCAGCACTCCGTGCTTGGCGATCCCGCGCTTGCGGTAGCCCTCCTGCGTGAGCGAGCTCGTCGCCATCATGATCACGGACTGCACCTGCGCGCTCAGCGTGGAATCCCGGCTGCTCATCTGGTATCCCGTGCCGGGCGCGAGCTGGTAGCCGAACAGCGCTCGCGCGAGGGCGAGCGGGGGGCCGTCGAGTCCGGTCGCATCGATGAGCTCGAGCAGATAGCTCGTGCCCCGGGCGAACCATCCGGTCGCCGGGGTCTCGATGATGCGGATCCGGCGGGTCACGGCGAGGTCGACGAACTGTGCGGCCGCGCCCCGACTCGTGCGGCCGAGGAGGATCGCCGAGGTCACGACGTCGAGATCCTTCGGCGGCGTGTACTCGGCGATCACCGTCGGGCGGCCCCGCCCGTCGGCGAAGACGGTGCGGCGCAGCACGATCCCCCAGATCAGGGCGATCAGTCCGACGCCCACGCTCAGAGCCTGAAGCCAGCCCCAGACGGATCCGAAATAGGAGTCGTCGCGGGGTACGAAGGTGCCCGGCGCGAACCCGATCGCGATGCTGACGTTCTGGAAGGCCGAGAGATCGGACACGCTGGCCTCGAGAACGACGCCCCCGTCCTCCTCGGTCGACGTGATTTCGCACCGGTCGGTCGAGCCCTCGTACCCCCGGTAGCACGCCGACTGCCCGGTGAGGGAGGCCGCGAGCGCCGCGGGGATGTGCACCCGCGCCGTGACGGTACCGAACGGCTGGTACCAGCCGGTGCCGTTGGTGTCCCAGAAGAACTCGTCGTCGTTCGTGTCGGCGAAGTAGCGCGTGACGTTCTTCTGGGTGTACGTGAACACGTAGGTCTGGCGGCCCTGCACGTAGTTGGCCGCACGGCTCGTGACGAGCACAAAGCCCTCGTCATCGGTCTCGACCTCGAAGGGCCGCGGCGTGCCGTTCTCGTCGGTGACCGAGACGATCGAGACATCCGTCGGAGCGCCCAGATAGTCGCCCGGGATCGCCCGGCGCATCCCGCGGTTCTGGTCGAAGTCGGGGAACACGGCCACGAAGGTCTCCACGGTGGTGAGCGTGGACCGGCCGTCGGCATCCGTGTCGAGGTAGTAGTCGGCCGTGAACGACTCGAAGGAGAAGTCGTCGACGCCCGCATGCACGACCCCGGGAGAGACGGGGTGGGGAACGGATGCCGTGGCCGGGAGGGCGGCGCTCAGCGGGATCGCGGCCAGCGCGATCGCCGCGAGGCCGGCGAGGAGGCGTCTCATGCAGCACACGCTATCGCGAAGCGCGCTGGGTAGAGTCGAGGCATGTCGAATGAGCGCGCGCTGAACCGGCTTGTCGAGCTCGTGCGGATCCCGACCGTGTCCCGCCTCGAGGTGGATGCCGTGGATCGATCGCAGTTCGAACGGTTCATCTCGACGCTCGAGTTCCTCTACCCGCGGGTGCATCGGGAGCTCGAGCGGGAGCGCGTGGCCGACCTGTCCCTCGTCTACCGCTGGCGCGGACGCTTCCCGTCCGAGCCCACGGTGCTCATGGCGCACTACGACGTGGTCGCCGCCGAGGACCTGGGGTGGCGGGTGCCGCCGTTCGCCGGGGAGCTGATCGGCGACGGCGACGAGCAGGAGCTCTGGGGTCGAGGCGCCGTCGACGACAAGGGCTCGCTCGCGGCGATCCTCGAGGCCGTCGAAGCGAGCCTGGAGGCCGGCTTCACGCCCACCCACGATGTCTACCTCTGCTTCGGGCACGACGAGGAGACCCACGGCACGGGCGCGGCGGCGATCGTCGACCTGTTCGAGCAGCGCGGCATCCGGCCCGCACTCGTGATCGACGAGGGCGGCGCCATCGTCGAGGGGATCTTCCCGGGGGTGAGCCGTCCGATCGCCGCCGTGGGCGTGGGTGAGAAGGGGTCGACGCTGATCTCGCTCACCGTGGACCAGGCAGGCGGCCACGCCTCCACCCCGCCGCGGCTGAGCACCACGGCGCGCCTGGCCCGGGCGATCGTGCGCCTCAACGATCGACCGTTCCGCTCCCGCTTCAGCCCCACGGCGCGGGAGATGTTCGCCGCCGTGGGCGCCCACGCGACCGGGCTCGCGGGTCTCGCCTACCGCAACCTGTGGTGGTCGCGACCGTTCCTGCTCGCGCGCTTCGTGCGGCAATCCGATGAGACCCGTGCGTTGACGCGCACCACGCAGGCCGTGACCCTCCTCGACGCCGGGCATGCGGCGAATGCCCTCGCCGAGCACGCCGTGGCGATCGTCAACGTGCGCGTCGCGGTCGGGTCGTCCGCCGAGGAGGCCGCCCGCCATCTCCGCCGGGCGATCCGGGACCCCGAGGTCGCCGTGGAGATCGTGGATGCCGCGGACCCCACCCCCGTCTCTCCGACGCACGGCCAGGGCTGGGAGCTCCTCGCCGCGACCCTCGCGGGCACGCACCCGGAGGCGATCGTCGCCCCCTACATCCAGAACGGCGCGACCGACTCCCGTCACTTCACGAGGATCGCGAGCGCCGTGTACCGGTTCACGCCGTTCGAACTCAGCAGAGCCGAGCGCGACGCCCTGCACGCCCGCAACGAGCGCATCCGGGTGTCGTCCTGGCTTCGCGGGGTCGAGGTCTATCGGGCGCTGATCGCCCGGTTGTAGCCGCGGGGGCCTGCGCTCAGCGACGCATCCCCTCGGGGATGATCGAGATCGGCGTGCTCATCGGCGGGGCCTCGGCGAGCCGATCCAGGGCGGGGCGCAATTCGGCGAGCCAGGCCTCGTACCCGCTCGCGGTGAGGTGGAGCAGGTCGTCGGGGTGATGGGGGTGGATGCCGCCGTCGTCTCCCGCGAGCGCCGGCCAGAGGTCGAGGTACTGGGCTCGCACGCTCGGCGCGAACTGGCGGAGGTGGCGGTTGGCGTCGCGGATGTCGTCGGCGAAATCCGTGCCCCGGGGCATGATCGACTGCAGGAGCATCCGGACCCCGGGCAGGTCGCGACGCAGACTCACGAGCACGAACTCGATGTTGCGCACGAGGTGCTCGACCGTGCGACGGGTGCCCAGGTCGTTGGTGCCGATCAGGAGCGCGATGTCGGTCGGTTCGAGCTGGATGATGTCGTCGAGGCGCGCGATGAGGTCGTCCGTCGTGTCGCCGGGCAGCCCGAGATTGTGCGTCTCGACGTCGGGCAGCCACTCGGTCCAGCGCCCCTCCGCGGTGATGCTGTCGCCCACGAAGGCGACGCGACGCGGGACAACGGATACGAGCTCGGCAGGATTCACGTCGGTCATGAGCAGGCTCTCCGGTTGCGGACGGGGATCGCCGTCCGCTCCCATCATGCGCGCATCAGCCTCCGGAAGCCACCCGGCCGACGTTCGCGTCGAGCCACGCCCCGAACCGGGAGGCCCGATCGGTGATGATCCCGTCGACGCCGAGGGCGACGGCCTGCGCCCACGCGTCCTCGTCGTTGAGCGTGTAGAGGAGAACTCCCAGACCGGCCGCGTGGATGCGGGCGACCGCGTCCGGGTCCCGCTCGACGAAGGTGCGGCTCGTCACGATCGCGATCGCCCCGGTGAGGTCCGCGATGATCGTCGGATCTCCCACCACCTGACGCACGATCACGATCCGGGGGATCTCGGGGGCGGTCTCCGCGAGGGCGCCGAGGGTCGTGATGTCGAAACTCGCGAGCATCACGTGGGAGGCGAGGCCGAACGCGACGACCGGCGCCGTCACGAGCCGGGTCTGCTCGGGGGTCCACGCCCCCTTGAGCTCGATGAGGGCCGGGTGCCCGGTCTCGGCGAGGAGAGCGAGGAACTCCGCGAGGGTCGGCACGTGCTCCCCCTGGCCGGCGTCGAGTTCGGCGAGCCGGGCGGAGTCGATCTCCCAGATCGGTCCGGTGCCGTTCGTGGTGCGATCGAGCGTCCAGTCGTGGAGCAGCACCGGGACCCCGTCGGAGGTCAGCTGCACATCGGTCTCGAGCACGTCGACCCCGCGCTCGATCGCGAGCCGGAACGCCGCCATGGTGTTCTCCGGCGCGGCGTCCTGGCCGCCGCGATGGCCGGCGACGAAGCCCGGCTCCCCCGGCTGGCGCAGGGAGGCGAACAGCTCGCCCGCGGCGACGCTCGGGCCGGTCGGCGCGAGGGCGAGCACCGCCACGAGCGCGGCGGCCGTGATGACGACGACGAGCGCGCGCACCCGCAGCGGGGGAACCGGGAGGCGTCGGGTGGGCCTCCGCTGCGGTGGAACCATCGCGGGCCGATCTCATCGGGTGCCCCGCGGCGCTGCGGGGTGACCCCACTCTAGCGAGGTTCGTTACCGATTCGTGATCTTTTGGCTACCCGTTGTTCACCGACGGTGCTCAGAACCCGGCGTCCCGCGCGATGCGGGCGTCGATCTCCGCCCGGGTCGGGATCGAGGGCACCGCGCCCGGCCGCTCGACGGAGAGCGACGCCGCGACGACCGCGAACCCCAGCGCGTCGGCGAGGGAGCGCCCCTCGGCGAGGGCGGCGCAGAAGGCGCCGCAGAAGGTGTCGCCGGCACCCGTGGCATCCACCGGCACGACCTGGGGCGCCGGGACGCGCACGTCGTCGCCGCCCCGCGAGTAGAGCACCGCCCCTTCCGCCCCGAGCGTGACGATCACGGCGGGCACGAGGGTCGTGAGGTCGACGCCCGGTCGGGCCGCGGCGAGGTGGGCGGCCTCGTGCTCGTTGACGATGAGCACGTCGAGTGCGGTCAGCAGGTCATCCGGCAGATCGCGGATCGGAGCGGCGTTGAGCACCACGGTGCCGGAGTCCCCGATCGCCGCCACCGCGGCCGCGACGGTCTCGAGCGGGATCTCCAGCTGGAGCGCGAGCACCGTCGCCGCGCCGATCACGGCGACATCGTCGGGGGTGAGCGCGAGGAGCGCGTTGGCGCCGGCCTCGACGATGATCGTGTTCTCGCCCTGCGGGTCCACCGCGATGAGCGCGGTGCCGGTGGGGGCGTCGATGCTGCGGACCCCCGCGACATCGATGCCGTCGTCGAG
>CALRJN020000008.1:0-107208 GCA_943367555.1 Synechococcus sp. UW140
CCATAGGAGAGACCCTGGATCGTGACGGCCTTGATCAGCAGCTCAAATTTGCTCACCGTTCACGATGTCCTGAGACATCACGGCCGTCACCGCCGGATCGTTCACGATGTCCCGAGACAGCCGTTCACGATGTCCTGAAACCAGACACCTCCGGGCGCACATCGGAAAAGACCCCGTCTTCTGGCGGGGTCTTTTGCGATCTGCGTGCGGGTGGCACTTTGATCACCGGGGGTCCCCACCGCGCCGGTTCCGGCGCATCGCCACCGTGAACGGCTTTCTCATGGGATGACTGCGATGTGACGGCCGAGCCGGTGGGGCGTCAAATCCCTCCGGCTGGCTTCGACCGCCGGTTCGCGACCCTGGCCCTCCGCTCGCGCTCGATCGGCCCGACCATCCGGAACATAGGATGACACGGTGTCCGACACCTTTCTCGCCCTCGGCGACCAGCGCTTCCTGCTTCTCACCACGTTCCGAAAGACCGGCGTGGCCGTTTCGACGCCGGTCTGGGTTGCGCGCGATGGTGATGCACTGCTGGTGAGCACCCCGAAAGAGTCGGGCAAGATCAAGCGCCTGCGCAACAATCCGCGCGTTGAACTGGTGCCCTGCGGACGGTTCGGCAAGCCCAAGCGCGGTCAGCATCCGGTCGCCGCAGTGGCCGAGATTCTGGATGACGCGGCCTCCATGATCCGCGTGACCGAGGTGCTTCGCGCCAAGATGCCGATCGAGTACCCGCTGGTGCTTCGGCTTGAGGGCTCGCTCGGCACGGAGCTCGAGAAGCGCCTCACCGTCCGAATCACGCCTGCACCGTCTGAGTGACGCTCTGCATGGTCTGGAGGGCGCAGACTAGGACCTTCTGCTCCACTTTCCAGCGCTGATCGCGGGAGAAACGTGACGAAGGACGCTAGCGCCCTGAACACCGGGTCAACACCCACACCCGGCCGCTCGACGAATGCCGCGGGCTGGTCCGCCTGGCGCGTCGTCATCGCGTTCGGCGTCGTGAGCCTCGCGGTCGACCTCGTGGCCGACGGCGCCCGCTCGATCGCGGGTCCACTGCTCGGGCAGCTCGGAGCGAGCGCGCTCACCGTGGGGCTCGTCACCGGCGGGTCGGAAGCGCTCGGGTACATCCTGCGGCTCGTCTCCGGTCCGGCCGTCGACCGCAGCAAGCGCTACTGGGGCTGGGCGATCTCCGGCTACGCCCTGACCGGGCTCAGCGTGCCGCTGCTCGCGGTGACTCCGTTCCTCGGCACGCTCGGACTGGGCGTCGCCGCCTCCCTCATCATCATCGAGCGCATCGGCAAGGCGGTGCGCAGCCCGGCCAAGACGGTGCTGTTGGCATTCCCCGCCAGCGCGGTGGGTCGGGGTCGCGGCTTCGCGGTGCACAAGACTCTCGACCAGGTCGGCGCATTCAGCGGACCGCTCCTCGTCGCGGCGATCATCGCCGGCACGGGTGCGCTCTGGCCGGCGTTTGCCGCCCTCGCTCTGCCCGCGCTCGTGGCGCTCGCCTTGCTGTTCTGGATCCGCTACCGCGTCCCGGACCCGGCGGTGTACGAGCCCGCGGAGGAGACTGCTTCCACGGCACGAGCGGTCGCGGAGGAGGCCCATCGAGACGCCGCGGGAGAGCGCACCGAGGCACCCCGTCGTCGACTGCCCATCACGTTTCTGCTGTTCTCGGCATCCACCGGCCTGAGCGCTTTCGGGATGGTCGGGTTCGGGGTGATCTCGTTCCATCTCACGAACGCCACCCTGGTGACTCTGGCCGCGGTCCCTCTCGTCTACGCCGGGGGCATGCTTGTTGCCGCACTCGCGGCACTGGCGAGCGGACGCGTGTACGACGCCATCGGGGGAGCCGTGCTGCTCTCGGTGCCGGTCTTGGTGGCTGCCGTTCCGCTGCTTACCCTGTCCCAGTCGCTCCCCGCGGTTCTCGTCGGGGTCGGACTGTGGGGCGCCGCGGTGGGCATCCAGGATTCGACGGTCAAGGCTCTCGTCGCCGATCTCGTGGCGTCACCGCGCCGGGGCACCGCCTACGGCATCTTCGCCGTCTTCCAGGGTGTCGGCACCTTTGCCGGTGCCGCTCTCGCGGGCGCGCTCTACTCGACTCCGATGTTCCTCAGCGCCATCACGATTCCCGCGCAGGTCGCGGCGCTGGTGCTCCTGACCATCGTGGTCCGTCGGCAGCGTCGGGCGAGGGCGCTGTCGGCGCGCTAGAGGCCGGGGATCCGTCTATTCGATGTAGAGCTTGCGGATCGGCGAGGTGATCTCCCACTCGATGTCGGTCTCGGGGGTGACCCGCACGAGCACGCCTGGCGCCAGCGTCACGACGGCGCCGGTGGCCACGAAGGTGAGCGTGCCAGCGCCAGTGAGCACCACGAACGCTTCGTCGAGGTCGCTCGAGGAGAACGAGCCCTCGCTCACCTCCCACACGCCGAGGGTCGTGTCGCCCACCGTCGCGACATCCACGTAGTGCGACCGCGGGTCTCCTTCGAACACGTTGGTCAGTTCATAGACCTCGGTTGCCGGGATGCTCGTCAGGTCGACCGACCCGAATCCGCTCGCGATCACTGGGCTGCTCGACATGGGTGTCTCCAATCCGTTCGGGGTGCGCCGCGCCGCGCACTCGCGATCAGCCTAGGGCCGTCGCATCCACCTCACATGGTGTCAAGGATGCCCACCAGCTGCTCGCGCGTCGTGGTGGGGTTCACGATCGCGAACCGGGTGTTCGGCCTGCCCGCGTGGGAGCTCGGCGTGACGAACGCGCGCTGGTCGTCGAGCAGGCGCATGGACCAGGCCGCGTAGTCGTCGCGCGACCACCCGACGCGCTCGAACACGACCACGGAGAGCTGCGGCTGGCGCACGAGCACCAGGTTGTCGCGGCTCTCGATCTCCCGCGCGATGTCGCTGGCCAGCTCGATGGACGAGGTGATCGCGTCGCGGTAGGCGGCACCGCCGTAGGTCGCGAGCGAGAACCAGAGCGGCAGGCCGCGCGCGCGCCGGGTGAGCTGGATCGCGTAGTCCGACGGGTTCCATTCCTCGGCGTCGGTGAGGGCGTCGAGGTACTCGGCGTGCTGCGTGTGGGCGAGCCGGCCGTCCTCGGGGTCGCGGTAGAGCAGGGCGCACGCGTCGTACGGCGCGAACAGCCACTTGTGCGGGTCGACGATGAGGGAGTCCGCGAGCCCGACGCCCTCGAAGCGCGGCCGCGCGATCGGCGACAGCATCGCGGCGAGGCCGTAGGCGCCATCCACGTGCAGCCAGAAGTCGAACTCGCTCTTGAGAGCGGCGATCGACGCAACGTCGTCGACGATGCCGAAGTTCGTGGAACCGGCGGTGGCGACCACCGCGAACACCGAGCTGGCCAGCTCCTCGAGCGCGGTGCGCACCGCTGCGCCCTGGAGGGCGCCGTCGACGGGAACGACCTTCACGACATCCACGTCCATGACCTTCGCGGCCGAGACGATGGAGGAGTGCGCTTCGGCGCTGCAGATGATGGTCCAGCGCGCGGGGAGTTCGGCGCCGGCGGCCGTGCGCGTGCGACGGGCGTGGTCGCGTGCGGCGACGAGCGCCGAGAGGTTGCCGATCGTGCCGCCCTGCACGAACACGCCGCCCGCGCTCGGGGGCATCCCGAACTCGTTCGCCAGCCAGGCGAGCACCTCGTTCTCGGCGTGCACGGCGCCGGAGCCCTCCATCCACGACCCCGAGTACACGGCCGTGGCCGAGACGACCAGGTCGAAGGCGGTCGCGGCCTTGGTCGGCGCGTTGGGGATGAACGCCAGATACTGCGGGTGATCCGACGTGATGCAGGCGGGCGCGAGCACGTGCTCGAAGAGGGCGAGCGCACGGGATGCCCCGATCCCGTCCTCCGTGACCGTCGTGCCGACGAGGCGGTTGAGTTCGCTCTCGGACAGCGGCTTGTCGAGCGGGGTCGCCGTGCCGAGGATGCGACGGCGCGAGTACTCCAGAACGGAGTCCACGAGCGCGGTCGTCTCGCCGGTGACCGAGTGCATGCGGGACGCGCTCGCCACACCGGGGGTGTGCGCTCGGGTCATTGCCGCCTCCTTGGGATGATGGGCCTTAAGCGTGTCACATCGTCGCGCTCACGAGGGCCGGTCGCGTGTTCGGTCGGCGTCGATTCCGGGAGGCGCGAGCAAGCATGACGGAGGACGCGTCACTGCGTGACCTGCTCGGCCCGGGGGTCATCGAACACCTGGCGTTGCCGTCGAACATCCGGTACGGCACCGCGATCTTCACCCGGGGCGGCGTCGAGTTCATCACGCGCGACGCCACGGTCGTCGAGGCTTGGGTGGGAGGTCTCGACGGAACCGTGGCCGAGGGCGCCGGCCAGCGGCGCCGAACCACGCTGACCGTGGGCCCCGAGGGCCTCGAATGGCACTGCGCGGGCAACCCCAAGAACCACCAGATCTTCTGCAAGCACTGCGTCGCGTTGGCGCTGGCATTGCGCGAGGAGGCCAAAGCATGAGCGCTGACACCCGCCGCGAGATCCGAGGGTACGAGGCCGTGCGGGCGGCCGCGCGCGACTACGAGAACTACTCGAGCGATCTCCTAGGCGATCGAGACGTGCGCACCTATCGGCAGTTGCCGCTCGAGGCGGACCCGCCCCGGCACACGCAGTTGCGGGCGGCACTTCAGCCGCTCTTCATGAGTGACGCGATCCAGCCCAAGTCCGGTGAGTTCGAAGAGCTCGCCCGCCGGCTGATCGCCGACATCTCCCGGCGTAGATCGGGTGAGATCGCCTCCGACCTGGCTCTGCCCTACGTCATCGGATGCCTCACGATCATCTACAACCGGCCGCAGGACTTCGACGAGTGGCTCTCGTGGGGCCCCGACGTCTGGACCGCGGAGGCTCACGCTCGCGGCGAGCTGACGGCGGAGTCGCAGCGGGCTCTGCGTGAGCGCAAGTTCGACGAGCCGAGCCAGCGATCGGGCATGACCCTCAACGCCTATCTGGAGCGGGTGTTCGATGCCGCGCAAGCGCATCCGAACACGAATCACGACACCATGGACGTCTGGGACTCGCTCGTCGCGCTCGAGGTGGACGGCGCATCCCTGACCCGCGAGGAGCTGCACGGCGTCGCCAACGTGCTGCTGGCCGGCGGCCGTGACACCGTCATCAAACTCATCACGGGGCTGACCTGGCACCTGCTGCGAACGCCGGCCGACCGGGAGTTCCTCTCCCTGAATCCGGATGCCTTCAACCGCACGATCGCCGAGATGGTGCGGTATCTCACCCCGCTGCCCAAGATGGAGCGGGTGCGACCGGAGGACCGGACCCCCTCAGATCCCGATCGGGATGCGAGCAAGTACGTTCTGCTGAGCTTCGTGTCCGCGAACTTCGACACCACGATCTGGCCGGACGCGGAGAAGCTCGACATCCATCGCGAACGCCGACCGCACCTCGCGTTCGGGTTCGGTCGTCACTCGTGCATGGGGATGAACATCACCGAGCACGAGGCACGGGCCTTCCTGACCGCGATCCTCGAGAGCTGGCCGTCGTGGGAGATCGACGGCGAGCCCGACATCGAGTGGATCGTCGATGGCGACGGGGATGACGCGATCCGGGTCATCGACCGGTTCAACTCGCTCCGGGTGGTCGTCGCCTGAGTCACCTTCCGGTCAGCGACGGATCGGCATCGGGCTGAATGCGGGAAGGGCGAAATCGTCACCGTCCACGAGCGAGCACGTCGGGTTGACGCCGAGCCCGTAGCCGAGTCGAGTAGAGCGGCGAGCGAGTCTCCCGTCGAGTCGGTCTCATCGAGAACGAGCACGTCGATCGCGTCAGGGTGCGTCGTGGACACCCGCGCGCCGAACACGGCAAGGGACGTGTGCGGCTCGCCGTCGAGGTTTCTGGGACGGGACGTTCCAGGACACCGTGGGGGCGACCGTGCTGACGCCAGCGGGTGAGGCGCACCACCCCTATTCCGTGTTCACCAACCGGCAGGGCGTGCCGGCGCTCGCGGTCGCCAACTACGACCTCGACCCTGTGGAGCTCTCCGTCGACCTCGTCGGACCGCATCGATGGCGCACGATCGACGACCCCCAGTGGCATGACCTCGAGGGCGGCCGGATCGTGCTGGGCGGCCGTTCGGCGGCCGTCGTCATCCCCCGACCGGCTGCGACCTGATCGCGTCGGTCACGTCGCGGAGCGACACGGTCCAGCGCGTTCACGACCGGCTCCAGGAGAGGTCATGCGGAACGATCCGCCACCGCGACCGTCTTGCGCATCACCGTCTTGCTCGTGCCGATGTGCCGCTCGAACGTGAAGCCGGCCTTCTCGAACATCGCGCGGGTGCCGTTGTGGAGGAACGAACTGGAGGTGCGCTTGCCCGGCTCGAGTTCGTTCGGGAACGACACCACCTCGCCGCCGCCCGCTTGCGCGATCAGCTGCAGCGCCCCCTCGAGGGCCTCGTAGGCCACGCCCGACCGGCGGTGGTCGCGGTCCACGAAGAAGCAGGTGATGCGCCACGGCGCCGGATTGGTCTCACCGGCGTCGTACTGCTTGCGGTGGTAGATGCCCGGGAGTTCGATGGGGCTGCCGTACTCGCACCAGGCGATCGCGGCATCCCCGTCGAACACGAGGGCCGCGTGGGCGACGCCCTCATCCACCAGTCGCTTCTTGAAGGTCGCACGGTCGTAGTCGGCCTTCACGGTCTCCGCGGTGTCGCCGTGGAAGTACGAGCAATAGCATCCGCCCCACACGCCGTTGTGCTTCTCGGCGAGCACGAGCCACGCGGGGAAGGTCTCCGGGGTGAGCGGCTTGATCACGTGAGCCTCGGCCATGGGGTCATTGTGCACCCGTGCGCCGACCGGCGCGACTACGCGCTGACGCCGAGCAACCCCTCGAGCCGCGCGTAGCTCGTCTCCATGCCGCCGGTCATGCCGGTGGCGAGCACGGCATCCCGCATCTCGACGTTCGCGTAGGTGATGACGATCGACAGCAGCGTGCCGCCTGCGACGGGGGTGAGGGTGAGCTCGTTGCGGGTGGCGGGGAAGTCGATGCCGATCATCGCCTCGGTGGTGACCGCGCGGTACGGCGCGTCGCTCTCGAGCAGCTCGCCGGTGAAGCCGAAGCCGTCGCCACCGCCGACCGGCTCCCACATGTAGCGGTAGGTGTCGCCCACGTTCGCCGCGATCTCGCAGACCGGCATCGTCCAGCCGTCGGGGCCGAGCAGCCACTGCTTCATGAGGTCGGCATCCTGATGGGCGTGCCAGACCTGGTCGACGGTCCCGCGGATGACGCGAGCCACCCGCACTTGTGTGTCGCTGAGGACCTGGGCCTCCGCACCCCGCTCCGCGGCGAAGGCGGCGAGATCGGCGAGCACCGCGTCGATCTGCGACATCGCCTGGCGGGTGCCCTCCATGACCCCCATGCTCACGACCTGCTCCAGCTGGTCGAGAGTGTCGAAGCGCGAGACCGAGGTCATTCGCGTCCCGGCCTCGGTCGCCTCGAAGACGATGCTCATGCGCATGCCGGGCAGCTCGGCGTTCGGCGCGCCCGTCGCGTCGGCGAAGCCGTCGATCACCTCGAACCGGTGGGGCGCCTCGACGAGGGTCCACTCCCAGTAGCCCCAGTGCTCCTCGCCTTCCGGGCCGGTCATCTTATAGACGCTGCGGCCGCCGACGGCGGCGTCGTGGCGCAGGAACGTGGCGGGGTAGGTGGGCGGGCCCCAGAAGCGCTCGAGCTGCCGCGGGTCCATGTAGGCGTCCCAGACCCGCTGCAGGGGGGCGGCGAAGTCGGCGTGCACCGTGATGCTCAGCTGGTCGGCATCCTTCTCGATGGAGGTGACGGGCATGGGGATCCTTTCCTAGTGGGTGTCGTCGTCGAGCAGGAGGTCGAGACGGTCGATGCGCGAGCGCCAGAGCTGCTCGAACTGGTCGAGGAGGAGTTGCGCCTGGCGGATGCGCGCCGGTTCGCCCCGCACCATCCGCTCCCGGCCGCGTGGTTCTTTCGTCACGAGCTTCGCCTCCTCCAGCACCGCGACGTGCTTCTGCACGGCCGCGAACGACATGGCGTACGTGGCCGCGAGCTGCGAGACCGAGACCTCGTCGACGAGGGTGCGGCGCACGATGTCGCGGCGCGTCGCATCGGCGAGTGCCCGGAAGATCCGGTTCACATCGTCGTCGGTGAGGTCCTCTTGTACAACCATTTGGTTGTACGTTAGCGCACCTCGGATCGATCTGCAAGACGCTCCTAGACTTTCGCCATGCGCAGCTCCGAGGGCACCGAGCCGCCGGTGCTCGTCGAGCGCCGCGGGCGAGTCGGGCACCTCACCCTCAACCGACCGCGATCGATCAACGCCCTCACCGCCGAGATGGTGGGGATGCTCCGCAATACGCTCGACCAGTGGCGGGTCGATGACGGGATCGAGACCGTGCTGCTGACCGGAGCGGGGGACCGCGGACTGTGCGCCGGCGGCGACATCGTCTCCATCTACCACGACGCGCTCGCCGGTGGCTCGGCGAGCGAGGCCTTCTGGCGCGACGAGTACGCCCTCAACGCCGTGATCGCCCGCTACCCGAAGCCGATCGTCGCGATCCAGGACGGCATCGTTCTGGGCGGTGGTATCGGCGTTTCGGCGCACGCCGGCATCCGCATCGTCACCGAGACCTCGAGGCTCGGGATGCCGGAGACCGCGATCGGCTTCGTCCCCGACGTGGGCGGCACCTGGCTGCTCTCGCGCGCGCCGGGCCAGCGCGGAACTCACGCCGCCTTGACCGCGTCACCCGTGGGGGCGGCGGATGCCCTCTTCCTCGGCCTCGCGGACCACTTCGTCGAGCGCGCTCACCTCCTGGCCCTCGTCGAGGCCCTCGAGACCGATGACGCGGCCCTCGTCGTCGCGCGGTTCGCCTCGCCCCCGCCCCCGGGCGAGTTGGCGGACGCCGGCTGGATCGACACCGCCTATGCCGGTGACAGCCTCGCGGGCATCCTCGCGCGTCTCGCCGACATGCCCGATCCCGCGGCGCAGGCTGCCCACGCGGCGATCTCCACCAAGTCGCCCACCGCGCTCGCCGTCACCCTCGCGGCGCTGCGCCGCGCACGGCGGGCCCCCGATCTGGAGACCGTGCTCGCGCAGGAGCTCCGCGTCTCCCTGCGCTGCCTGGCCGAACCCGACCTCGCGGAGGGCATCCGCGCGCAGGTCATCGACAAGGACCGCGCGCCGGTCTGGCGGCCCGCGTCGATCGCCGGGGTCGACCCGCGGCACGTCGATACGTTCTTCGCGCCTCTGGGTGACCGCGAGCTCGTGCTGGGCGAAGTCGAGGGCTGATCTGCCGCATGGCGAACTGCCATCATGGTGCGATGAGCTCCCGATCCGCCGCCCTCGGCGTCACCGTCCTCCTCGCGCTCTCCGCCTCGCTCGCCGGGTGCACCGCGAGCACTCCGCTGAGCTGCGAGAGCGCGTCGCAGGCCTCATCCGGCACGGAGACGTTCACCGCCGAGGTGTGGGCCGACAACTGGTTCGCCCTATCGGTGGATGGCGTGCAGGTCGCCGAGGACATCGTGCCCATCACGACCGAGCGATCGTTCAACGCCCAGTGCGTCACCTTCCAGGCGTCGTACCCGTTCACTCTCGGGCTGGTCTCCAAGGACTTCGTCGAGAACGAGTCGGGGCTCGAGTACATCGGCGAGTCCAACCAGCAGATGGGTGACGGTGGCGTCATCCTCCAGGTCACCGACTCGAGCGGTGCCGTGGTCGCCGCCACGAGTTCGGACTGGCGGGGGCTCTCGATCTTCCGCGCCCCGCTCAACACGGACTGCGAGTCATCCGCCGACCCCCTCGCCGACTGCGAGAGCGAGATCCTGCCCGAGCCCGCCGGGTGGGCCGAGCCCGACTTCGACGACAGCGACTGGTCGCCGGCCACGGAGTACACCGAGGCCGAGGTGCAGGCCAAGGACGGCTACACCCAGGTGAGCTGGGATGCCACGGCCAAGCTCATCTGGGCCGACGACCTCAACGTGGACAACACGATCCTCTGGCGGTACACCGTCACGGGGTGACCGAACTCGGGCGTCGGCGCCCACCTGCCACTCGACCTACCGTCGGGGCGACCGGGGCCCGCGCGCCAGCACGCCCGCGAACAGCGCGTGCAGAAGGGGCAGGCCGGAGGCGGCCATGAGCACGGTGCCGAACACGGCATCCGTGGGCCGCAGGAGGACGCCCGCGATCAGCAGCACGCCGAACAGGATCGCCGAGATTACGCGGCGCGTGCTGCGGTCGAGGGTCGCGAGGCGGCGTTCGATCTCCGGGCTCCGGGTCGTGAGGCGCCCCTCCTCGGCCCGCGTGATCAGCTCGTCGAGGCGGCCCGGCAGGCGGGCGATCAGGCCCGCGGATGACACGAGCCGCTTGCCGAGGTCCATCACGAGGTTGCCGCCCTCGGCCCGGATGAGCTGGGCGGAGTAGGGCTCCACGGCATCCCAGATGTTGAATTTCGGGTCGAGCGAGCTGCACATGCCGGAGGTGAGGGACATCGCGCGCACGATGAGGAGGAAGTTCTCCGGAAGCTGGAACGGCAGCGCGCGCACGAGGTCGCCGAACTCGTTGGCGAAGGCGAGGAACTCCTTCGGGTCGATCTCCTGAAGCTCCGCGAAGCCCATGCCGCCGAACCGTGCGAACACCTTGGTCATCGCGCGCTCGAGCTCGACCGTGTCGGCCGAGGGCAGCAGCACCCCGATGTCGCGGATGCCGTCGACCATGCCTTTGCCGTCGCGGGAGGCCGCGGCGATGAGCAGGTTGCGCAGCCCCTGGCGCAGCGTCGCGGGAACCTCGCCCATCATCCCGAAGTCGATGAACGTGAACCGCCAGGAGCGCTCGCCTCCCACGATCGGGGTGACGAACACGTTGCCGGGGTGCGGGTCGGCATGGAAGTAGCCGCGCAGGAACAGCTGGTCGAACATCACCGAGGCGAACTCGCTGGCGACCTCGGCGGGGTCGATGCCCGCGGCGCGCAGACCGTCGAGGTCGGTGCTCTTGATCGCGGTAACGTCCTCGAGGGTCAGCACCCGTCGAGTGCTGCGTTCCCAGACGATCTGCGGCACGCCGACCCGCGCGTCCCCGGCGAAGTCGGCCGCGAAGCGCTCGGCGTTGGTCGCCTCGTTGAGGTAGTCGATCTCCTCGAGGCTCGTGCGGCCGAACTCCTCCATGAGGGCGGGCATGTCGGCGCGGGAGGAGATCAGGCGCACACGGCTGAGCCATCCCGCGATCCGGCGCAGGGCGCTGAGGTCCACGTCGACGATGCGGTCGATCCCGGGCCGCTGGATCTTGAGCACGACATCGCGCAGCCCGGTCTGGGCGGCATCCTCGTCGGACAGTCGGGCGCGGTGTGCCTGGCCCAGGGATGCCGCGGCGAGCGGCACCTCGTCGACGGAGGCGTACGCGCGGCTCAGGGGCACCCCGAGCTCGGCTTCGGCGAGTGCCCGGATCTCGGCGAACGGCACCGCAGGCACCTCGTCTTGAAGCCCCTCAAGCTCGCGCGTGATCTCCGGCGGGAGGATGTCGAGGCGCGTCGACATGAACTGGCCCAGCTTGATCATGAGGCCGCCGAGATCCACGGCGAGACCGTGGTAGCGGCGCGCGATGCGCATCATGCGCGAGGCGCGGGTGCGGTTGGCGATGGACACGAGTCCGAAGCGCGGGAGCACGAGCTCGAACCACCAGGTCTGCGCGAGCGCGCGAGCGGCGAAGCGCAGGATGCGGCGGTAGCGGGCGCGCGCGTCAGCCGGGGTGAAGGCCGACGAGTCGGTCATCTGGCGCGAAGTCCCGCTCATCCGTCCCGTCGACCTGATCCGCCCCGTCGACGGTCTGAGCACGCTCAGTCCCGGGCGAGGATGCTGTAGAGCTTACGGCGAGCATCCTCGAGGATGCTGACCGCCTCCGCCACCTGCTCAGGGGACCCGGAGCGCCCGACCTGGGCCGCGGCCTGGGCCAGCTCGATGCCCGCCTTGGGCAGGGCAGTCACCCGGCCGCCGTCGCGCTGGTTCGATCCCTCCCACGGCGCCGACTTCTCGGCAGCCGCGGTCGCGGCCTCGCGTCCCTCGTCGGTGAGCGAGTAGGTCTTGCGGCCGTCGGACTCCTCGACGCGCACGAGTCCCTCGTCGGCGAGCAGCTGAAGCGTGGGGTAGACGGAGCCGGGGCTCGGCTTCCAGGCGCCGCCGCTGCGCTCGCTGATCTCGTTGATGATCTGGTAGCCGTGCATCGGCTTCTCGGCAAGCAGGGCGAGCACCGCGGAGCGCACGTCGCCGCGACCCATGCGCGGCCCGACCCTCTGCTCGAACTGGCCGAACATCTGCTCGAAGGCTTCGCGCATCTGCGGTCCCGGCCAGCCGTCGTTCCTGCCGCCGCGGCGCGAGCCGAACGGTCCGCCCATGAATGGTGTGCTCATGATGTGCTCCTCGAGTGCCGGGCCCGTGCGGGCTAACGATACTCAACGATATATCGTGATCCATCGGATGTCACCTCCCTGTTCACGAGATCGCGCCCGCGCGCGACCGCGACGATCCACGCCGCGTAGATTGAGAGGCATCATGTCGAACTCCCTCATCGTCTCCGACGAGGTCGCTGCCGCGCTCGCGGCGAAGCGTCCCGTCGTCGCCCTCGAGTCCACGATCATCTCCCACGGGTTGCCGCGGCCGCGCAACCACGAGGCGGCCCTCGAGTTCGAGGCGATCCTCAGGAATGCCGGGGTCACGCCCGCGACGATCGCCGTGCTCGACGGGGTGCCCCGCATCGGACTGGATGCCGAGGGAGTGCGTCGCATCGCCGAGGAGGACCTCGCGAAGGCGAGCGTGCGCGACCTGCCCGTGCTCGCCGCGCGCGGCGCGAGCGCCGCGACCACCGTCGCCGCAACCTCCCACCTCGCGGCCCTCGCCGGCATCCGGGTCTTCGCGACCGGGGGACTCGGCGGAGTGCACCGCGGCGCGAGCGAGAGCTTCGACGAGTCCGCCGACCTCTCCACCTTGGCGGTGACCCCGATCACCGTCGTCAGCGCCGGAGTGAAGTCGGTGCTCGACATCGCGGCGACGCTCGAGCGGCTCGAGACTCTGAGCATCCCGGTCATCGGATTCGGCACGACGATCTTCCCGAGCTTCTGGCTTCGGGAGTCCGCGTTCACCCTCGACTGGTCGGTGGACACGGCCGAGGAGATCGCCGCGATCATGCGCTCGCAGGACGAGCTCGGCCACGGCCAGGGCATCGTCGTCGCCAACCCGATCCCGCTCGCGCAGCAGTGGGATCCCGCTGAGCATCACCGCGTTCTCGGCGAGGCGCTCCTGCTCGCCGCGAAGGAGGGTGTGAGCGGCAAGGCCGTCACCCCGTTCCTCCTCCTCAAGATCGTCGAACTCTCCGGCGGTCGCAGCCTCGAGGTCAACCTCGACCTGGCTCGAAACAATGTGCGCGTCGCCGCGCAGATCGCCACCGCGTGGAGCGCCCTTGCCTGATCGCAACAGGATCATCTGCTTCGGCGACATCATCGACGACGTCGTCGCGATCCCGCACGGCGACATCCGGCCGGATACCGACACCGAGAGCGCGATCCGGTTCCTCCCCGGGGGGTCGCCGGCCAACACGGCGGCGTGGCTCGCCTCGCTCGGAGCGCCCGTGGACTTCGTCGGCTGCGTCGGCCGCCCCGACCTCGACCGGCACACGGCGCAGCTGCCCGGGGTCGGCGTGCATCTCACCGGGCATCCGACGCTGACGACCGGCGTGATCGTCGTGCTCGTGCAGGGACAGAGCCGCACGATGCTCACCGACCGGGGCGCCAACGCGGCGCTCGACCCGGTCATGGTGACCGACGCGATGCTCGGGAGCGCCGTCGTGCTCCATCTCACCGGACACGCGCTGCTCAACGACGCGGGCGAGCACGGATTCCGCAGACTGATGGAGCGGGCGACCGCGGCCGGCGTCGACATCTCGATCGCCCCCGGCTCGGCCGGATTCATCACCGACTACGGGGTCGCGGCGTTCCGCGACGTGCTCGCCCCTGCGTCCATCCTGTTCCCGAGCCTCGACGAGGGACGCCTGCTCACCGGCCTGAGCGACCCCCAGGCGATCGCGGCCAAGCTCGCCGAGCGCATTCCGACCGTGGTGCTGACACTCGGCACCGAGGGCGCGATCGTCGCGACGAGCGACGGCACCTTCTCCATCCCCGCGATCTCGGCGGAGGTCGTCGACCCCACCGGCGCGGGGGACGCGTTCTGCGCGGGATTCCTCGCCGAGTGGGTGAGCACCGGCGACGCGCTCACCTCCGCCCGTCGGGGAGCGCGGGTGGCCGCACGCGCGGTCACATCGATCGGGGCGCGGCCGCAGTCTTGAGCTGCTCGTAGGCCTCGAGGGCGTCCCGCCGGGAGGCCGCGAGGTCCACGATCGGGTCGGGGTAGTCGGGCGTGCCGAACTCGGGCACCCAACGACGGATGTACTCGGAGTCGGGATCGAACTTGGCCGCCTGCAGCTCGGGATTGAAGACGCGGAAGTAGGGGGCGGCATCCGCGCCGGAGCCGGCCACCCACTGCCAGCTCGCCGGGTTGTTGGCCTCGTCGGCGTCGACGAGCGTGTCCCAGAACCAGCGCTCGCCCACGCGCCAGTCGATGAGCAGGTTCTTCACGAGAAGGCTCGCGGCGACCATGCGCACGCGGTTGTGCATCGTGCCGGAGTGCCAGAGCTCGCGCATCCCCGCATCGACGAGCGGGATGCCGGTGCGCCCCCGCTGCCAGGCCGCAAGGTCGTCGGCGCTCGGCTGGGTCCACGGGAACGCGTCGAACGCGGGGCGGAAGTTCGCCGTCGCGAGATCCGGCCAGTGGAAGAGGATGTGCCAGCTGAACTCCCGCCACCCCAGTTCGCTGAGGAACTTGGGGGAGTTCGCGTGGCGACCGGCCGCGGCATCCCAGACCTGGAAGGGGCTGATCTCACCGAAGCGCAGGTGCGGACTCAGCCTGCTCGTCGCGGGCGCGGCCGGCTCGTCGCGGCGGTGGTAGAGCGGCAGACCGGTCTCGATGAAGGCCGCGAGTCGGTCGTGCGCCGCGGCCTCGCCGGGAGTCCAGGTGTCGCGCAGTCCGGCGGCCCAATCGGGGCGTGTGGGCAGCAGCCCCCAGTCGTCGAGGCGGTCGGATGCGGCGGTTGCGAACTCGACGGCCGGCGCCGGCAGCGGTGCGCGCACCGACTGCTCGCGGGCGGCCCGCCAGAACGGCGTGAAGACCTTGTACGGCTCGCCCTGCCCGCTGCGCACCGACCATGGCTCGAACAGCAGGCTGCCCTGGTGACTCTCGACCTCGACGCCCTCGGCCCGCAACCGGGTCTTGAGCTCGGCGTCGATCTGCCGGGAGGCCGCGTAGCGTCGGTTCCAGTGCACCGCGGCCGCGCCGAGCTCGGCGACGAGCGCCGGGATGACGTCGCTCGCGGCCCCGCGGCGCAGCACGAGGGATCCCCCACGCTCGCGCAGACTGGCGTCGAGCGCGACGAGCGAGTGGTGCAGCCACCAGCGGCTCGCTCCACCGAGGGGCCGGATGCCGCTGCCGACCTCGTCGAGCACGTACACGACCACGAGGGGGTTGCCGCGCTCCGCGGCGGCGGTCAGCGCGGGGTTGTCGGCGAGCCGCAGGTCATCCCGGAGCCAGACGACGGTGGGTGCGGGCATCACTCCTCGGCGCTGCGGCGCAGCTTGTCGGTGAGCGCCTCGAGCTGGGTGAGCTCGGCCGGCGTGAGCGCCTGCATCCGCTGATGGATCGATTCGGAGTGGTGGATCGCGACCCGGCGGAACAGCTCGTAACCCTCGGGCGTGAGGTGCACGATCGTGCCGCGCCCGTCATCCGGGTCGTGGTCTTTGCGCACGAAGCCGCGGGAGGCCAACCGCTCCACGAGACGACTGATGCTCGGCTGGGTGATCAGCAGGTGGCGATTGAGGTCCCGGATGCGCAGCTGGTGCCCCGGCTGGCGCGAGAGGTTGAACAGAACGTCGTACTCGTTGAGCGAGATCTCGCCGGTGGGGAACTCGGCCTGGAGCTGGCGGAGCACGGTGACCTGGGCGCGGAAGAGGGCCTCCCACGCGGTGATCGACGAAGATCTGGTGCTCACACCGACAACTCTATGCATCCGTACCGACCGCGGAAGAATTCCTCACAGGATTCGGACGTCGTGATCGGGCCCCTTAACGAGGATTGAGGGTCGGTTCCAGAGGCTTGGAACCGACCCTCTCCCTTGCACCAAGAGTGTCCTGCAATCACATTCCGCGGAAGCTGCCACAGCAAACAACTTCAGCTCAATCAATGTATAACGGAACGGTAACGCTGTCTAGTTATCAATCCGTTATTCTTCGGAAAGTTTGTTCTTCGCGTATCCGACGACCGCGTTCGCGTGGCCGTGGCCCATCCCGTGCTCGGCCTTGAGCCACTCGACGACCTCCATGTGCCGTTGCGACGCGAGCCGATCGACGGCGAGATCGAGCCAGTCCTGGATCGGTCGCCCGTAGGTCTTCTCGATGCTCGGGAAGTAGGAGGCGGGCCCGCGCACCTTCTGCCCCTCGGCGATGACGGGAGCGAGGACGCGATGCTCGGACATGACACAGGATCGTAGCGCGGGACGACGAGGGGCGCCGCCCGGGGTCGGGCCATAGGATGCCGGGCATGACCTTCGATGAGGCGATGGATGCGTGCGCGGCGTTCCCGGCGACCGAACTCGGCTTCCCCTTTGGAGAGGGCGTGCCCGTCTTCAAGGTCGTCGGCAAGGTCTTCGCGATCCTCGGCGCGACCGAACGCGGATGGCGGATCACCCTCAAGGCGGACCCCGAGGATGCTCGCGCCCTCGTCGCCACCTATCCCGAGGTCACGCCCGGGTACCACATGAACAAGAAGCACTGGGTGACCGTGCAGCTCCCCGCGGTCACCGCGCCGCTCGCAGAGCTCATCCGCGACTCCTACGACCTCGTGGTCGCCACCCTCCCGCGAGACCAGCGCCCGCGGTAGGAGAGAGCGAACTCAGAAGAAATCAGGCGACGGCGTCGAGGCCTGGCGGATCGAGACATCCGCGTGGCGGTCGAACCGGTAGCCGACCCCGCGCACGGTGCGCACGATGTCCTCGTAGTCGCCGAGCTTGGCGCGCAGCCGGCGCACGTGCACGTCGATCGTGCGCTCGTTGGGGATCTCGTCGTCGCCCGCAGACCACAGGGACGCGATGAGCTCGGAGCGGTCGATCGTGCGGCCCTCGCGCAGCACGAGGTACTGCAGCAGCTCGAACTCCTTGTAGGTGAGGGCGGCGGTCTCGCCGTCGAGCGCGACGCGCTTGCGCGAGATGTCGATGACGACTCCGGTGCGCACCTTGGGGGCCGGCTCTTCCACCTGGCGGTGCTTGGCGAGCGCGGCCGGGTCCTGCAGGGCGAGGCGAACGACCTCGACATCCCGACCACCAGCGCCGACCGGCGCGAGGGCGACGGCGGCGTAGGTTTCGGCGGCGGGCACGAGCTCGGAGAGACGTCGTTTGAGCTGCTCGACGACGTAGCCGAGGTCGGTGCCGGCCTCGAGGGCGGCGAGCTCGTCGATTCCGACGTAGAGGGCGAAGCCGCGGGCTTCGGTGCCGGACGGCACCGCACGCAGGCGGCGGGCGTCGGACGGGGCGGCGGACGTGGGGGCGACGGCGCTCAGCGGGGCGCGGTCGATTCTGGCGATGGACATCGTGTGTGAATTCCTCGGTGTGGGGTGAAGGGCCCCTGATGATGGGGTTGCGATCCTTCGGGGTCAAGCAGGTGAAGCAAACGGTTCGGGCCGTGATGAGGGCTTCCGAGCCGGGAGTCCGTCAGTCGTTCACGACCGGGGACTCGGCGAGGTTTTTGCCGTTAGGCACACATTCGACAACACATGGTCGCGCAGGAACCCATCACCTCGAGGGTGGTCAGGCTGGAAGCGCGAACAGTCATACGAAAACTATAGCCGTCATCGATCGAGCTTGTCGACATCGGGCGGCGAGGTCTCGACGAGCTCGACCCGCGGGCGGGTCAGACGGTGCCGTAGAGCCGGTCGCCGGCATCCCCGAGCCCGGGCACGATGTAGCCGACCTCGTTGAGCCTCTCGTCGAGCGCCCCGAGCACGATGGTGACATCGCGTCCCTCGGTGGCCTTCTCGACGGCGGCGAGGCCCTCGGGCGCTCCGATGAGGCACACGGCCGTGACATCCACCGCGCCACGATCGAACAGGTACTCGATCGCGGCGATGAGCGAGCCGCCCGTCGCGAGCATCGGGTCGAGCACGAAGCACTGCCGGTTGGAGAGGTCGTCGGGCAGCCGCTCGGCGTAGATGTCGGGCTTGAGCGTCTCCTCGTTGCGCACCATTCCGAGGAATCCGACCTCGGCGGTGGGGACGAGCTTGACCATGCCCTCGAGCATCCCGAGGCCGGCCCGCAGGATCGGCACGACGAGCGGCTTCGGGTCGCTGATGGCCAGGCCCTGGGTCTCGGCGACCGGGGTCTGGATCGTGACGGTGTGGGTGCGAACGTTGCGCGTGGCCTCGTAGGCCAGCAGGGTCACGAGCTCCTCGGCGAGGGCGCGGAACGTCGGCGATGGCGTGTTCTCGTCGCGGAGCACCGTGAGCTTGTGCGTGATGAGCGGGTGATCGGCAACGTGGACTCGCATAGGCTCAATCTACTGTGAACGGCTACGACGAGTGGATGGCGCGGGCCCTCTCCGAGGCCCGTCTCGCGCTCGCCACGGGGGACGTTCCCATCGCCGCTCTGGTTCTGGATGCCGCGGGCGACGTCATCGGCGTCGGGCGCAACGAGCGGGAGCTCACCGGCGACCCCACGGCCCACGCCGAGATCGTCGCGATCCGGGCCGCGGCCGCCGCGACCGGGTCCTGGCACCTCGAGGACACGACGCTCGTGGTCACGCTCGAGCCGTGCACGATGTGCGCGGGCGCGATCCTGCAGTCCCGCATCCCGCGCGTGGTGTTCGGGGCCTGGGACGAGAAGGCGGGGGCGGCCGGAAGCGTGCACGATCTGCTGCGCGACCGCCGGCTGCCGCACCGCGTGGAGGTCGTGGCGGGCATCCGGGAGTCGGAGTGCGCCGCGCTGCTCACCGACTTCTTCGAACCCCTCCGCTGAGGATCCCGGCAGATCGAGCTCGTCGAGATCTCACTCGCGCGTCAGTAGGCTCAGCCCCATGACGACCGCCCTCGTGCTCATCGAC
This sequence comes from Synechococcus sp. UW140, assembly GCA_943367555.1. GTDB lineage: Bacteria > Actinomycetota > Actinomycetes > Actinomycetales > Microbacteriaceae > Rhodoglobus. The sequence goes on from CALRJN020000008.1 coordinate 19,168, forward strand.
CTCCAGCTCGACTACTTCCCCGGCGGGGCGCATCCGCTCGTCGGCCCCGAGGCCGCCGTCGCGAACGCGGCGGCCGTGCTGGAGCGGTTCCGCGCGAGCGGGCAGCCGGTCATCCACGTCTTCGAGGTCTGGGATGACCCGGAGGCGACGTTCTTCCGTCCGGGTACTCCGGGCGTGGAGATCCACCCCGCGGTGGCCCCGCGCGAGGGGGAGCAGGTGGTGCAGAAGAGCAACGCGAACGCGTTCCTCGACACGAGCCTCGAGGCCGACCTTCGCGCGCTCGGGGCCGACGAGGTCGTGATCGTCGGGATGATGACGAGCGTGTGCGTCGATTCGTCGGTGCGGGCGGCGGCCGACCTCGGGTTCGAGGTCACCGTGATCGGCGACGCGTGCGCGGCGCCCGCGCTCGCCTACGGCGGAGTCACGGTGCCGGCGGCCCAGGTGCACGCCGCCTACCTCGCCGCGCTCGGCGAGCACTTCGCCACCGTCGTCGGAACGGCGCAGTACCTGCGAGGCGCTTAGGCCCAGAACACCGCGACGAGCACGTTGACCAGGGCGAGGCCGCCGGCGGTGTGGAAGAACGGCTGAACGCGGCCGCCCTTCTTCTGGGTGGTGACCGCGAGGATGGCGGCGACGAGCACGATCACCGCGATGGTCAGCTTGACGGCGATCTTGGCGTAGTTGAGGGGATCACCGTCGGAGGCCTCGGCGAGCCCGACGATCGCGAGTCCGGTCACGACCTGGGTGATCGCCCCGGCGAGCAGCGGGGTAAGCACGAAGTCGCTCTTGCGTCGCAGCTGAACGAAGAACGACCCGACGACGGCAGCCATGCCGAGGAAGTGGAGAGCGACGAGAACGGAGTGCAGGATTTCCATGCTGTCGATTCTCTCAGTCGGTTGGCGCTAGTCGTTGCCCTTGATGACGATCGCGTCGGTCGTGGGATGCGCCGTCTTCTTCATGTACACGTCCGGCTCGAGGTAGATCACCCGGGCCACGGGAACCGCCTCGCGGATCGCCCGCTCCACGTCGTCGATGGTCTTGGCCATCTCGGCGAGCCGCGTCTTGCTCGCGAATGCGATCTTGGCTGCGACGAGCAGCTCGTCCGGCCCGAGGTAGAGCGTCTTCATGTGGATGAGGGCCTCTACCTCTGGGTGCGCGGTGATGACGTCGCGGATGCGCTCGGCATCCTCAGCGCTGGCGCCCTCGCCCACGAGGAGGCTCTTCGTCTCGATCCCGAGCACGATCGCCACGACCACGAGCAGCGCGCCGATGAAGAGCGTGCCGATCGCGTCGAACACCGCATCCCCGGTGACGATCGACAGACCGACGCCGAGGAACGCGAAGACGAGGCCGAGAAGCGCCGCGACATCCTCAAGGAGCACGACGGGCAGCTCCGGGGCCTTGGCGCGCCGGATGAAGGAGATCCAGCCCTGCTTGCCGCGCACCTTGTTCGATTCCCCGATCGCGGTGCGCAGCGAGAACGACTCCAGCACGATGGCGATCGACAGCACCAGGATCGGCAGCCACGGCACCTCGAGCTCGTGCGGGTTGCGCAGCTTGTCGATCCCCTCGTAGATCGAGAAGACGCCGCCGATGGAGAACAGGATGATCGACACGACGAACGCGTACACGTACCGCTCACGGCCGTAGCCGAAGGGATGGGCCGCGTCGGCGGTCTTGCGTGACTTGCGCCCCCCGAGCAGCAGCAGGCCCTGGTTGCCCGTATCGGCGAGCGAGTGCACGCTCTCGGCGAGCATCGAGCTGGAGCCCGAGAAGACGAAGGCGATGAATTTGGTCACCGCGATCCCGAGGTTGGCCAGTAGCGCCGCGATGATGGCCTTGTTCCCTGCGGATGCGCTCATGGGGGCAATCCTAGGATGACCTCATGGCCACTGAACTCCCCTCGATCGCGATCATCGGCGCCGGCTCCATGGGCGGGGCGATCCTCGGCGGGCTTCTCTCGCCCGATGTTGTCGTGAGCGGCGGCATCCGCGTCACCAATCGCACGGAGGCGAAGGCGGCCCACGTGCGGCACGACGGGGTGGAGTCGTGGGCGCTGGAGACCGACCCGGATGCCAACCTTCGTGCCGTCGCCGGCGCGGGCATCGTGATCCTCGGCGTGAAACCCGCGATGGTGCCGGCAACGCTCGCCGAGCTCGCCCCGGCGCTCGAGCCCGGAGCCCTCGTCATCAGCGTCGCGGCGGGTGTGACGACGGAGACGATGGAGGCAGTCGTCCCTCACGCGGTGCTGCGCGCGATGCCGAACACTCCCGCGCTCGTCGGGCTCGGGGTCACCGGACTCGCCGCGGGAACCCGTGCGACGTCCGCCGATCTTGCGCTGGGACGCGCCCTGTTCGCCACCGTCGGCACTGTCGTCGAGGTGCCCGAGTCGCAGATCGACGCGCTCTCGACCATCTCGGGGTCGGGCCCCGCCTACGTATTCCTGCTGATCGAGGAGCTGACGCGCGCGGCGGAGGGGCTCGGATTCGACCAGGCCCAGGCCTCCGCTCTTGTGCAGGGCACCTTCCGCGGCGCGGTCGAACTCCTCGCCGCGTCGCCCCAGTCGCCCCGCGAGCTTCGCCGTCAGGTGACGAGCCCCAACGGCACGACCGAGCGCGCAATCGCGGTGCTGGAGTCGGCCGACCTCGCCGACCTCTTCGGCCGGGCGGCCCAGGCCGCTCTCGCGCGTGCCCGGGAGATGGCGGCCGGACGTTAATCTGGCCCGAGGCTGATCCATAGGCTCTCCATAGCCTCGTCGCGGACAGTGTCTCCATCACCCGATGCGGAGCACCCTCCGCACTGAAGCGAAGGAACACCTCAGTGGCAGACAACAAGAACCCGGTCGAGGCAGCGCCCGTCGACCCGACCCCCGCCGCCGCTCCCGCAGCGGCCGCCGCGCCCCGCCGCGGCCTCCCCGCCCTCGCCATCGTCGGCATCTCGCTCGGCGGCCTCGTGCTCGCCGGCGGTCTGTTCGGCGGTGGCGTGCTGGTGGGTTCCCACCTGCCGGGCCCGGGCCCCTCGATCGGCATGGCCGGTCCCGGGTTCGGTGACGGTGACAGCGACGGCGACCGTGGTGGCGACCGCGACGGCCAAGGCCGCCCGCCGATGTCCGGCGATCAGGGTCAGCGTCCTGGCGAGCAGGGCCCGCCTTCCGGTGACCAGGGCCCCCGCCCCGGTGACCAGGGGACGCTGCCGGGCAACCCGCTCCCGCTCCCGGGAGATCAGAACGCTCCGCTGGACGGCGGCACCACCCCGGACGGAACCACCCAGGGCTGATCTCCCCAGATCCCATCCACCCGCTCGACGACAACGGCGACGCTCCCACCCGAGGGCGTCGCCGTTGTCGTGCGCGGGGTCACGTGGAGAGGGCCGCGAACCTCTCGAGGTCGGTCGAATTGCCGCTGACGATGATGAGGTCGCGGTTGGAGATCACCGTCTCGGCCGTCGCGTAGGTGAAGTCCTGCCCCGGCGACTTGACCCCGACGACCGTGACCCCGTACTTGCGGCGCACCATCGACTCGCCGAGCGGCAGCCCGCGGATCGGCTTCGGCGGATACATCTTGACGATCGCGAAGTCGTCGTCGAACTCGATGAAGTCGAGCATCCGCCCGGAGACGAGGTGGGCCACGCGCTCCCCGGCCTCGGCCTCGGGGTAGATCACATGGTGCGCGCCGATGCGGTTGAGGATCGTGCCGTGCGATCGGCTGATCGCCTTCGCCCAGATCTGCGGCACCTTGAGATCCACGAGATTGGCCGTGATGAGCACGCTCGACTCGATCGATGAGCCGACCGCCACGACGGCGATCGCGAAGTCTTGCGCGCCGACCTGCCGCAGGGCGTCGATGCTGCGCGCGTCCGTCTGCACCGCGTGCGTCACCCGCTCGGACCACTTCTGCACGAGAGCGGCGTCATCGTCGATCGCGAGCACCTCGCGATCGAGGCGGTGCAGCTGCCCGGCGGTCGCGGCGCCGAATCGGCCGAGGCCGATCACAAGCACTGGCGCGTCATGGGGGATCTTCTCAACCAACGATGGGCCTCTCTTCCGGTCGGCGGAACAGCTTGGGATGCTGGCTCGCCGCGAGCGCGGCGGCCAGGGTCACGGTGCCGATGCGCCCGAGGAACATCGTCGCGGCGAGAACGTACTGGGCGGCATCCGTCGTGCCGGCAGTGAATCCCGTGGACAGGCCGCAGGTGGCGAACGCGCTGATCACGTCGAACAGCACGAAGTCCAGCGGGGCATCCGTGAGCTGGAGAAGGACGATGGATGACACGGCCACCGTCGTCGCCCCCCACAGCACGACGCTCACCGCGAGGCGCAGCACGTCGGCCGGAATGCGGCGCTCGTAGGCCTCCATCTCGTCGTGGCCGCGCGCCTCGGCGAACGCGGCGAGGAACAGCACGACGAGCGTGGTGACCTTGATGCCGCCCGCCGTTGAGGCGGAGCCGCCGCCGATGAACATCAGCATGTCGGTGATGAGCAGGCTCGAGCCGTCGAGCTGGGAGATGTCGATCGTCGAGAAGCCGCCGGATCGGGCCATCGAGGAGAGGAAGAAGCTCTGCAGGATTCGCTGTCCCTGGTCCATCCCCCCGAAGGTTCGCGGGTTGTTGTACTCGAGCGCGTAGTACGCGACGGCGCCGAGCACGAGCAACGCGGCGAAGCCGAAGATGGTGAGCTTGACGTGCAGCGACCACCGGCGCGGTCGGCGCAGGTTGCGCGAGAGCACGTAGATCACGGGGAACCCGATCGCCCCGAGGATGACGCCGAGCATGATCACCGAGAGGAACCACACGTCCCCGGCGTAGGGGGCGAGTCCCTCCGAGGTGGGGAGGAAGCCGGTGTTGGTGAACGCCATCGCGGAGATGTAGACCGACTGCCACGCCGCGTCGAGGGGCGGGACCCCGGCCAGCAGCATCCGCGGGAACAGGAGCGCCGCGACGACGGCCTCGATCACGAGCACGCTGACCGCGACGGTCACGAGCAGACCGCCCGTCTCGCCGAGCCGCACGGCCTGGCCCTCCGCCACCGGACCACGTCGGATGCGCAAGGGGTTGGCGTCGCCCGCGGCGATGAGCTTCTGCCGCAGACCGAGCCGTCGACTGATCACGAGGCCGAGGATGGATGCGAGGGTGAGCACGCCGACGCCGCCGATCTCCACGCCGATGAACACGAGAACGTGCCCGAAGGGCGACCAGAAGGTCGCCATGTCCACGGTGGAGAGGCCCGTGACGCAGATCACCGAGACCGCGGTGAAGAACGCGTCCACGAGCGGCGCCTGCCGGCCGGAGGTGGTGGCGATCGGGAGGGAGAACAGCAGCGTGAAGATCAGGATGAGGGTCGAGAAGATCACGATCGCGAAGCGCGCGGGCGTCGCGGCGACGAACTCGTCGACCGCGTCGCGAACACGCTCGCCGAGGCCGGGGCGGATCGCCGACTTGCCCTCCATGACCCTCCTCGGTCCGACCTGAGGAATCATACCGCCGACCACTTCGGGCCCGCGTGGTGCCCGAGGTGCTGCCCGGATACCCTGTTGCCATGGCGGACATCTTCGACGTGATCTCGGACGCGACTCGGCGCGAGGTGCTGCTCGCCCTGCTGGAGCGCTACGTCGACGCCGCCTCCGACACGGGGGAGATCAGCGTCGGCGATCTCGTCGAGCGTCTCGGCCTCACCCAGCCCACCGTGTCGAAGCACCTCAAGGTGCTGCGCGACCACGACCTCGTCTCGGTGCGCGAGGAGGGCCAGCACCGCTACTACCGGCTCGACGCGACCCCCCTCGAGGTGATCGACGACTGGCTCGCGCCGTTCCTCGAGGCCGATGTCGACGTCACGATCCTCTCGGGCGACGAGGGGACCGGGGCGTTCGCCGCGTGGTCCGGGGTGGATGTCGGGCAGACGATCGGCCGTCGGGTCGCCGAGGGCGCCCACCAGGCTCGGTCAGTCATCCACGGCGCCTCGGAACAGGTCACTCGACGACTGCCACGCACCTTCCGCCGACGCCCGCATCGCCCCTGAGTGGGGGCCGAGCGGGGGTGGACAGCACTTCACATCTGCCCCTAGTGTTACCGTTTAGCACTTCCGTCACACCCGACGGTGCCGTCATCTTCTGAGGAGCTCGAGCCGAATGTCGCAGGATCTCTCCGATGTGCGCTTCCTCACCGTCGCCGAGGTCGCCGAGATGATGCGCGTCTCCAACATGACGGTGTACCGGCTCGTGCACGCCGGGGAGCTGCCGGCCGTGCGATTCGGGCGCTCGTTCCGCATCCCGGAGTCCGCGGTCGTCACGGCGATCCAGACGCCCATCGCCGACGTCGGTTAGTTCTCGCGCTCGCGCGTTCGCCGGGGTGCTCAACCCCGGGGCGCCACGGCACGCCGCGCTGCGGTAGACTCGCGGGGTTGTCTTTCCGCGGTTCTGAATCGGACCGGTCGGTCCGTGCCAGAAATCAGTGAGGTACTCATGGGTTCAGTCATCAAGAAGCGTCGCAAGCGCATGGCGAAGAAGAAGCACCGCAAGCTGCTGCGCAAGACGCGTCACCAGCGTCGCAACAAGAAGTAGCTAGTCCGCGGTCCTGAGCGCCCGCGCCTCCTGGCGCGCCGAGCGCCGGGCCTCCCGAATGCTCGACCGCTTGAGCGGCAGCGCATCCCAGCCCTCGGCCTTGGCGTGGGCGAGCAGCTTGGCGTCCGGATTGACTACAACGCGGTGGCCCACGAGCGTGAGCAGCGGGATGTCGTTGCTCGAGTCCGAGTACGCCCAGCACTGCGCGAGGTCGGCTCCCCGTTCCGCCGCGAACTCCTGCGCCACCAAGGCCTTCTCGGCACCGTGCACCACGTGGCCGTCGATGTCTCCCGTGAAGCGTCCGTCGACCACGACGACGCGGGTGCCGAGCGCCCCCGTGAGGCCCAGGCGGGCCGCGATCACCTGCGCCACGAGTTGCGGCGTCGCGGTGATGAGCCAGACCTCGTGGCCCTTCGCGAGATGCTCACGAGTGAGCGCCACCGTCTCCGGCCACAGGTTGGGCAGGATGTGGCGGTCGTAGATCACCTCGGCGAGCTCGATGAGATCCTTCTCGGCGTGCCCGGCGGCGAGGCCGAGTGCCTTCTCCTTGGCCGTCGACAGGTGGTTGCGGTTCTCGCCCACGGCGAGGAAGCGGGCCTGGTGCCAGGCGAACAGCGCGATGTCGCGGAAGGAGATCAGTCGGCGGCGGAACGCCTCGAGGCCCACGTAGTAGACGCTGGCCCCGCGCATGAGCGTGTTGTCGACATCGAAGAAGGCGACGATGGGACGGTCGGGGGTCGGCAGCGCTGCGGGCATCGCTGATTAGTCTAGGGTCGTGTCCTCCGTGCGCCTCACTCTCCTCGGCAAGCCGGGCTGCCATCTCTGCGACGAGGCTCGGGATGCCGTTGCCGCGGTCATCGCGCAGCTCGGCGTCGAGGCATCCGTGCACCTCGAGGAGCTTTCGATCCTCGACGACCCGGAGCTCAACGCGCGCTACTGGGATGAGATCCCGGTGGTGATGATCGACGGCGCGGTGCACACGATCTGGAAGGTCGATCCGGAGCGGCTCAGCGCAGCGCTCGTCGGCGCCCTCGACAGAACGGCCTGATCAGGCGGACTGTCGCTGGATCGGTCCGGTGAGGGCCTTGGCGATGGCGTCTCGCTCGGCGTGCAGCGACGCGAGCGTGGAGTCCTCGAGACGTCCCGGATCCATCGGCTCGAACGGGCTACCCAGTCCGCTCTTCGCGGCGACCGCCGCGACGTAGGCCTCGGCGGCCTCGGCGACCTTCGCGCTCGCGCGCTGAGCCTTCTTGAGGGAGACCGCCCGGCCTCCGACCACGTCGGCATGCTTGGTCAGCGCCTTCTTGAGGTCCTTGAGCGCCGTATCGATCTTCTTGGACATGGGGACATCATGCCCCATCCAGGTGAACGCGGGAAAGGCTCAGGACGCGGTCTCGTCGACGACGACCGCGTCGGCGGCGTTCTTGCGAACCGACTCGATGCCGTTGAGCGCGCTCGCCTTGGCGGCGTAGCCCTCCGAGATCGCGATGATCTCCCCGTTGCCGGCCTTGAGGGCGAAACGGAACTCGCCCTTCTTGTCCTTGGTCACGACGAACTTCCCAGCCATGATGGCCACCTTTCAGCAGTTGCGGTTGCTTGGCGTCATCATAGGGGTACGAGGTTGCTACGGCGTAAGCCTCGTCGGCCCGCGGAACAGGTAGGTCGCCTCGCGCAGGTTCGGCAGGTGCAGCAGCAGCATGAGCACCCGGCTGAGCCCCATGCCGAAGCCGCCGTGCGGGGGCACGCCGTAGCGGAAGAAGTCGAGGTAGAAGTCGAGCTCCTCGGGGTCGAGTCCCTTGTCCCTCGCCTGGGCGACGAGCACGTCCACGCGGTGCTCGCGCTGAGCTCCGGTGGAGATCTCGACGCCGTTGAAGATGAGGTCGTAGCTGTTGGTCAGCGCCGCGTCATCCTCGTGACGCATGTGGTAGAACGGCCGGATGCTGGAGGCGTAGTCGGTGAGGAACACGAACTCGTGGCCGAACGTCTCCTTCACGTAGGCGGCGATCTGGCGCTCGCCCTCAGGGTCCATGTCGTCGTCGGCGCGGGGCACCTCGTAGCCGCGCTCGGCGACGATGCGCTTGGCCTCGGCGAGCGGGATGCGCGGGAACGGCAGCGTCGGCACCGTCACCTCGACCCCGAAGAGGGCCTCGATCTCGGCGCCGTGCTTGTCCTTGATGGCCTGGAAGCCAGCTACGAGCAGCTCCTCGTGCAGCCGCATGACGTCCTCGTGGGAGTCGATCCAGCTGATCTCGCTGTCGACGCTCGTGAACTCGGTGGCGTGGCGGCTCGTGAAGCTCGGGTCGGCGCGGAAGGCTGGGCCGATCTCGAAGATCTTGCCGAAGCCGGCGGGCTGGGCCATCTGCTTGAAGAACTGCGGGCTCTGCGCGAGGTAGGCCTTGCCCTCGAAGTAGTCGACCTCGAACAGCTCGGCCTTCGACTCGCTCGCGCTCGCCATGAGCTTGGGGGTGTGGAGCTCGATGAAGTCGTGCTCGATCCAGTAGGTGCGCCACGCGTGCTCGAGCGTGGTCTGGATGCGGAAGATCAGGTTGTTCTTGGGCTGACGCAGGTCGAGGAAGCGCCAGTCCATGCGCTTGTCGACGCCCGAGTCATCGGCGATCGGCGTCTCGGGGATCGCGGCCGCGGCCACGACGATGCTCTCGAGCTTGATCTCGACACCGCCGAGCTTGACGCGCTCGTCGTGCTTGAGCTCGCCGGTGGCGGTGAGGAAGGTGCCCTGGGCGAGGCCCGAGATCGTGTCCGCGAGGGGATCGGGGATGACCGTGCCCTCGTCATCCGTCGCGCGCGGGTTCACCAGCTGCACTGCGCCGGACTCGTCGCGGAGCACGACGAACTGCACCTTCTTCTGGTCGCGCACGGTGTCGACCCAGCCGGAGACGGACACCGGCCCGTCGGCGGAGGCGGCCAGGTTCTTGATGAGGGTGCGTTGAGTCACCCCCAGAGTTTAGTTCCCGCGCCGCGCCGTAGAATCGAACGGTGCCCGCCGACCTCGTCCATCTCGTCCGTCACGGCGAGGTGCACAACCCCGAGCGGGTGCTCTACGGGCGCATTCCGGGGTACCACCTGAGCGAGCTCGGCCACAGGATGGCGGATGTCGCGGCGGCGAGCCTCACCGGGCATCCGGTGCGGGCGCTCTACGCGAGCCCCCTGCAGCGCACCCAGGAGTCGGCGGCGCCGTGGGCGAAACGGTTCGGACTCGACATCGTCACCGACGAGCGGCTCATCGAGCCGCACAACTGGTTCGAGGGCAAGCGGATGCGCGAGGCGATCCGCCGCCCCGAGGCCTGGCCGCGGCTCGTGTGGCCGTTCCGCCCCAGCTGGGGCGAGCCGTTCGTGAGCGTGCGGGAGCGGATGCTCGCGGCCGTGACCGACGCGTGGAACTCGGTCGACTCGGGCGAGGTCGTGATAGTGAGCCACCAGATGCCGATCGTGACGGTCTCCCGGTCGGTGCGCGGCAAGCCGCTCTTCCACGACCCGCGTCAGCGCCGCTGCAGCCTCTCGAGCATCACGACCCTGCGTCGCGAGGGCGACCGCTTCGTCGAGGCGAGCTATCAGGAACCTGCGAAAGACTTGCTTGCGGCGTCCATCGATCTCGGCGCCGTCTGACCCTCGTGGGAGCTTCGTGAAACCGCGTCTTCTCGCCGCCGCTGCCGCAGCGACTGTCCTGCTCCTGACTGGATGCACGAACGACCCGCTCGCCCAGCAGTACGCCGACGGGTCGGGTCAGGGCTACATCACTGCCGACGGCGCCTACACCGAGCTGCCGGTCGAGGCTCGGGACGAGCCGATCGTCTTCAGCGGCACCGACGTCGAGGGGGGCGCGGTCTCGAGCGAGGACTATGCCGGCCAGGTCTACGTCGTCAACTTCTGGTACGCCGGATGCCCGCCGTGCCGCGCCGAGGCGCCCGACCTCGCGGCGCTGAGCACCCAGTACTCCGAGGTGCCGTTCCTCGGCGTCAACATCACCGACTCCGAGGATGTCGCGAGAACCTTCGAGCAGAAGTACGACATCACCTACCCGTCGATCATCGACGCGCGCGACTCCGCCGTGCAGCTCGCCTTCGCCGGCTCGGTGGCGCCCAACGCGGTGCCCACCACGCTCGTGGTCGACCGCGAGGGCCGAGTGGCCGCTCGCATCAGCGGGCTGATCCGCGACCCCAGCATCCTGTCGTCGATGATCGACACCGTGCTCGCCGAGTCCGAATGATGGGGTGCAGGTAGTGGACCCGGGCGCGATCGCCGCTGCCGGGAGTCTGTGGTTCGCGATTCCGATCGCCCTCGGCGCCGGCCTGCTCGCGTTCCTCTCGCCGTGCGTGCTGCCCCTCGTGCCCGGCTACCTCGGTTACGTGAGCGGCGTGACCTCGGCCGAGCAGCAGCGGCGCGGGCGCACCGTGCTCGGCGCGGCGCTCTTCGTGCTCGGCTTCAGCGTCGTCTTCCTCGGGGTGTTCGTGCTCTCGAGCACGGTGGGGGTGTTCCTGCTGCAGTACGGGAGCATCCTCGAGCGCGTCGGCGGCGTCATCCTGATCCTCCTGGGTCTCGTGTTCATCGGCCAGGTCACGTTCCTCCAGCGCCAGTGGAAGCCGAGCTGGCGCCCCGCCGCCGGTCTCGCGGGCGCTCCGCTGCTCGGTGCCGTGTTCGCGGTCGGCTGGTCGCCGTGCATCGGCCCCACCCTCGGGGCCGTGATCGCGCTCGCGAGCTACGAGGGCGATCCGGGGCGAGCCGCGATCATCGGCGTCTTCTACTGCCTCGGGCTCGGCATCCCGTTCCTGCTCGTGGCGATCGGATTCGGCTGGGTCGGAACCTCGGTCGCGTGGGTGCGCCGACACATCCGCACCCTCAACATCGTCGGCGGCGCGCTGCTGATCGCGATGGGCGTGCTCATGGTCACGGGTCTCTGGGGCGTCATGATGTCGAACTTCCAGGCGGTGATCGGTGGCTTCCTCCCTGCCCTCTAAGACCCCGCCCTCTGACACCGTCGGCACCGACAAGACGGCCGACCCGGCCCGGCCCTCCGACCACTTCGATCAGGCCCCGGGCGACAAGATCGTCCAGCCTAAGCTCGGCTTCGTCGGCTCGCTGCGGTTCTTCTGGCGCCAGCTCACGAGCATGCGCACGGCGCTCTTCCTGCTGCTGCTGCTCGCCGTCGCGGCGATCCCCGGCTCCCTCGTGCCGCAAGTGAGTTCGGACCCCAACGGGGTCATCCAGTACCGCCAGAACTACCCGGAGCTCTCGAGTGTGCTCGACGCGCTCGGCGTCTTCACCACCTACACGTCGGTGTGGTTCTCGGCGATCTACCTGCTGCTGTTCATCTCGCTCATCGGCTGCGTCATCCCGCGCACCAAGCACCACTTCGATGCCCTGCGCACCCGGCCGCCCCGCACCCCGGCGAATCTCGCGCGTCTCGAGGGGCACACCACCCGCGAGACGTCGGCGGATGCCGCGACCGCGATCGACTCCGCGACCGCGCTGCTCACGCGGCAGGGCTATCGCACCGAGCGGTACGCGCTCGCCGACGGCGGCGACTCGGTCTCGGCGGAGCGCGGCTATCTGCGCGAGACCGGCAACCTCGTGTTCCACACGGCCCTCATCGGGGTGCTCGTGTGCGTGGGACTCGGCGGCGGCTTCGGTTACACGGGTCAGCGCGTCGTGGTCGAGGGCGACTCGTTCATCAACTCCCTCGCGAGTTACGACTCGTTCAACCCGGGCCGGTTCTTCACCGACTCGGCGCTCGAGCCCTACACGATCCGCCTCGACTCGTTCGTTCCGGTCTACGAGGAGGCCAACGTCTCGGCGCTCGGGCAGGCGATCGACTTCAGCGCCAACATCACGAGCACGCTCCGCGGGCAGGAATCGGTCGAGGGCACCATCAAGGTCAACGAGCCCCTGACGATCGGCGGCACGCAGGTCTACCTCCTCGGCAACGGCTACGCCCCGCAGGTGACCGTGAAGGACCCGGACGGCACGGTCGTGTTCTCGCAGGCGGTGCCCTTCCTGCCGCAGGATGCCAACCTCACGAGCCTCGGGATCATCAAGGTTCCGGATGGCCTCGCCGAGCAACTGGGCATGCGCGGGTTCCTCTACCCGACGGCAGTGAAGCTCGACTCGGGCGCCTTCACCTCGAACTACCCGGACCTGCTCAACCCGCTTCTCACGCTCGAGGTGTACTCGGGCGACCTCGGCCTCGACTCCGGTCGGGCGACGAACGCGTTCGCGCTCAACACCGACGAGCTCACCCAGATCGCCGGGCGCAAGGCCGACAGCCCCACCATCGAACTGCGCGTCGGTGACAGCGTCGAGCTGCCGAACGACCTGGGCACGATCGAGCTCACCGCGCTGCCCCGGTTCGCCTCGCTCGACGTGCACCACGACCCGTCGCAGGCGTGGGTGCTCGCGTTCGCGGCGCTCGCCGTGCTCGGCCTGCTGACGAGCCTGTTCATCCCGCGGCGTCGGATGTGGGTGAAGGCCGTTCCGGCATCCGGCGGCCTCACCCTCGAGTACGCCGGTCTCGCGCGGGGCGAGGACCCCACCCTCACCACGGCCGTGACCGACCTCGCGGACCGCCACTGCCAACAACTGCCTAAGGTGGAACTGTGACTGAGACTCTCGTGTCGTACTCGCTGATCTCCGTGTACTCGGCGATGGCCGTCTACACCCTCGCGTTCGTGCTGTTCACCCTCGACCTGTCGCGCCGGTCCGTGGCGGCGCCGGTGGTGGTTCCCGCGGCGGTGGCGTCCTCCGGCGGCACGACGGTGCTCGAGCGGCCCGCTACGGCCGCGAAGGCGAGCCCGCGCTACCTCCGGGCGGCCTTCGCGCTGACGATCGTCGCGTGGGTGCTGCACGTGGCCGCCGCGATCTTCCGCGGCGTCGCGGCCGGTCGTGTTCCGTGGGCCAACATGTTCGAGTTCTCGCTCACCGCCACCGCGATCATCGTGGGGGTGTTCCTCGCCGTGCAGCTGTGGCAGGACCTGCGCTTCCTCGGCGCCTTCATCCTCGGGTTCGTGGTGCTCGCGCTCGGTGTCGCGACCGTCAACTTCTACGTGGACGTCGTGCCGCTGCCGCCGGCCCTCCAGTCCGCCTGGCTCGTCATCCACGTGTTCGTCGCGACGCTCGGCACGGGCTTCTTCGCGATCGGTGCCGGACTCTCGATCGTGCAGTTACTTCAGGCCCGTCGTGAGTCGGGCAAGGCGCTGCGTCTCAACTTCCTCGACACCCTCCCGGATGCCGAACGCCTCGAGACGATGGCCTACCGCGTCGTCGTGGTCGGCTTCGTGTTCTGGACCTTCACCCTCATCGCCGGCGCCGTCTGGGCCGAGCGCGCGTGGGGTCGCTACTGGGGCTGGGACACGAAGGAGGTCTGGACCTTCATCATCTGGACGCTCTTCGCCGGCTACATCCACGCCCGGGCGACCCGGGGATGGCGCGGCTCGCGCAGCGCGACTCTCGCGATCATCGGCTTCAGCGCCGTGATCTTCAACTTCACGATCGTCAACCTCTTCTTCAAGGGGTTGCACGCCTACAGCGGGCTGTAGGCCGCGGGTCAGCTCGCCGGAACGAGCTGCACCGGAACGCTGCCGAATCCGTTGGCGAAGTCGATCACCGGTCCGGCCGGGGTGCAGGTGTAGGCGCCGCCGTTGATCGGCGAGCCCCGGAGCGCGTCGCCGAAGAGGACCGAGGCATCCAGCTCGACGCCATCGACCGTGTAGCGGTAGTCGACGTCCACGGTCTCGTTCGTCGTGAGGACCACGCCGTCGTCGGCGGTGTAGCCCCCGGAGATCGTGCCGAGCAGGGTTGCGATCCCCTCGGTGGCGGGGGTCGAGACCGTAAGGGTGAGGTCGGGCGTGTACTCGAACTGGGTGCCATCGAACGACAGCCCCGTGTCGCCCTCGACGCCGAACGACACGGCACCGTCGGTGGCCACGGAGATCGAGTCGTAGAACACCTGGAGCTCGTCCTGCGAGATGTACCAGTCGCCGATGAGGCACTTCGGGGGCTCGAGGTTCAGAGCCTCGGACGTGGGGCTCGGGGTGACCACGCCATCGCCGGTGGTCGGCACGCCCACAGTGCCGGCGGGGGTGCACCCGGCGAGGGAGAGAAGGGTGACGGCGGCCGTGCCGACGAGAGCGATTCGGGATGACGCGAGCATGGCGGGTCCTTCGAACGGGTTACCCGAAATGATACCGAAACCGACTCAGGAATCGGCCTCGGGAATCGGCCTCAGGAATCGAGGGTCGCGTACGCGCGCTCGAGGCGCCCCAGCCACCACGCGGTGCGCTCGGGCGAGGCGGCATGGGTCACGAGCAGGTGCTCGGCCGGAGTGACGCGGCGCACCTCGAGGCGGCCGCGCTCGGGGCTTAGCGGAACATCCGTCACGTCGCCGACGAGCAGAGCGGCGGTGCCGAGGCCGCAGTCGAAGTCGAGCTCCGGGAGCGAGGCGGCGAGGTGCAGTCCCATCCCGAGGCCCACGGAGGTCTCAAGGGCACTGGAGACGACGACGGGCAGTCCCGCCTCGGCCGCGAGGGCGAGGGTGGCGTGGATGCCGCCGAGCGGTGCCGCCTTGAGCACGAGGATGTCGGCCGCCCCCGCCCGCGCGACCGCGAGCGGGTCGGCCGCCTTGCGCACGCTCTCGTCGGCGGCGATCGCGATGT
The DNA here is from genome assembly GCA_943367555.1 of Synechococcus sp. UW140. GTDB lineage: Bacteria > Actinomycetota > Actinomycetes > Actinomycetales > Microbacteriaceae > Rhodoglobus. The sequence goes on from CALRJN020000008.1 coordinate 34,385, forward strand.
CCATGTAGGCGATGCGTTCGCGGATCTCCGCGAGCTCTGGCACGCTCGCGCACGGCTGCTCGATGTACTCGAGGTCGAAGCTCGCGAGGGCGTGGATGGCGCGCTCCGCTTCGTCGACGGTCCAGTTGCCGTTCGCGTCGAGTCGGATGCGCCCGTCGGGGCCGAGGTGCTCGCGCACCGCCGCGACGCGAGCCGTGTCATCCGCGAGTCGTTGGCTCGGCTCGGCGACCTTCACCTTGACGGTGCGGCATCCGGGGAAGCGGGCGAGGATGCCGGGCACGTCCTCGGGCGCGACCGCCGGCATCGTGGCGTTGACCCCGATCTCGCTGCGGAGAGCGACCGGCGTTTCGCGCCAGCCGAAGTCGATCGCCGCGGCGAGCCAGGCGGAGGCCTCCGCGTCGCCGTACTCGGGGAAGGGCGAGAACTCGGTCCAGCCGAACGGGCCCTCGAACAGCATCGCCTCGCGCACGGTGATGCCGCGGAATCGCGAGACGAGCGGCAGGATCACGACGCGGGCGGAGGAGGTGAGGTCGCGCAGCGGGGGGAGCATGGGGACAGTCTCGCAGTGCAACCAAGGCGGGTCGAGCTTGTCGAGACCTCGGGTCCGAGTCGTTGGTCTGGAGGTCTCGTCGAGCCCGACCCGCGGGTCTGACGGTTAGGGTGGGGGCGTGAGCGAGCTCGAGACACCGCCGATCAAGGTCGTGCCGATGTTCATCGACGAGCCGGAGCCCGAGCCCGTCGAGCCGATCCCGCCGCCCCGCTTCGCCCGGCTGCGCCGCGTGCCCGGGATGCTGTCCCTCGCGCTCGCCGTGGCCACCGCCGTTCTCGGCGCGATCGCCGTCGCCGTGGCCACCGGAGCGGACTTCGCCACCTCGACCACGCTGGGGTGGGTCGCGATCGGCACGTCCGCGGGGGCGGTGCTTCTCGGAGTCGCCGCGATCGTGCTGCGCTGGGGGCGCGGCTTCGGCATCGCCGGGGTCGTGCTCGGCATCCTCGTCAATCCGTACCTGCTGCTGCAGTTGCTCACCGCGATCAGCGCAGCGACCCTCTGAGCCGCTCCCGAGAAGGTGCTGTCGCCCCCGTCATTAGGCTGGACCCATGGCCCCGGTATCCGAACTCTTCGACGAGACCCTCTGGCGCGAGGTCGAGGGTTTCACCGAGCTGACCGACATCACCTACCACCAGGACGTGAGCGGGCAGGTCGCCCGCGTGGCGTTCAACCGTCCGGAGGTGCGCAACGCGTTCCGCCCGCACACGGTGGACGAGCTCTACCGGGCGCTGGATGACGCGCGCCAGAACTCCCGCATCGGCGTCGTGCTCATCACCGGCAACGGACCCAGCCCCAAGGACGGCGGCTGGGCGTTCTGCTCGGGGGGCGACCAGCGCATCCGCGGGCGGGATGGATACCAGTACCAGCCGGGAGAGGGCGAGGTGGCGCCAGCCGCGACCGGCCGCCTCCACATCCTCGAGGTGCAGCGCCTCATCCGGTTCATGCCCAAGGTCGTCATCGCGGTGATCCCCGGGTGGGCGGCCGGCGGCGGGCACTCGCTGCATGTCGTCTGCGACCTCTCGATCGCGAGCGCTGAGCACGCCAAGTTCAAGCAGACGGATGCCGACGTCGGCTCCTTCGACGCCGGCTACGGCAGCGCATACTTCGCCCGCCAGGTCGGGCAGAAGTTCGCGCGCGAGGTGTTCTTCCTTGCTCGCGAGTACGACGCCCAGCGCGCGATGGACATCGGCTCGGTCAACGCGGTCGTGCCGCACGCCGAGCTCGAGGCCACGGCCTACGACTGGGCGCGCACGATCCTCACCAAGTCGCCGACCGCGATCCGCATGCTCAAGTTCGCCTTCAACGCGGTGGATGACGGACTGGTCGGCCAGCAGGTCTTCGCCGGCGAGGCCACCCGTCTCGCCTACGGCACCGACGAGGCCGTCGAGGGCCGCGACGCGTTCCTCGAGAAGCGCGAGCCCGACTGGGCGCCGTACCCCTGGCAGTACTGACGGGAATACTCCCGCCGATCCATGCGTTTGCATGAACATCGAAAGGACACCACCCATGACCGTTCACACCGCGGGTCTCCACCACGTCACCGCGATCGCGGGGGCCCCGCAGCGCAACATCGATTTCTACGTCAAGGGCCTCGGCCTGCGACTCGTCAAGAAGACCGTCAACTTCGACGACCCCGGCACCTACCACCTGTACTACGGAGATGAGGCGGGCCGCCCCGGCAGCCTCATCACGTTCTTCCCGTGGCGGGGCATCCAACCCGGGCGCATCGGTGCGGGGCAGTCCACGTCGACCGCGTTCTCCGTGCCCGCCGGAACGCTCGGCTGGTGGACGCGGCACTTCGCCGCCCTCGGCATCGAGTCCTCGATCACGACCGAGGACTCCGCGGAGGAGCGCCTGCTCGTGCGCGACCCCGACGGCCTCCAGATCGAGCTCGTTGCCTCGCACGAGGTGGACCCGCGCGACCCGTGGGACTCCGCCTCCGTGCCCGCCGAGTACGCGATCCGCGGCCAGCACTCGAGCGTGCTCACCGTGCGCTCGCCGGAGCACACGATCGGCGTGCTCGAGGATCTCGGCCTGCGCACCCTCACGACCGCCAACGGCCGCACCCGCCTCGCCGCGGGCGACGGCGGCCCCGGCGCCCTCGTCGACGTCGTCGGCTCGTCCCTCACCCCGCAGGGCCTCGGCGCGGGCGGCACGGTGCACCACATCGCGTTCCGCGTGCCCGACCACGAGACGCAGGGCCTCTGGCGCCAGGAGCTCGTGGAGCGCGGATACCAGGTCACCGGCATCCTCGACCGGCAGTACTTCACCTCGATCTACTTCCGCGAGCCCGGCGGCGTGCTGCTCGAGATCGCGACGGACACCCCCGGATTCGACATCGACGAGCCCCTGCTCGAACTCGGTCGCGCCCTCAAGCTGCCGCCGTGGCTCGAGCCGAGCCGCGAGCAGATCGAGCATGCCGTCATCCCGGTGACACTCCCGGCCGAGAACAACCCGAAGGTCGCCTGATGGATGCCGGCTGGCCCCACGTTCGCCGCGAGGGCGCGCCGCTCGTGCTCGCCCTCCACGGCACGGGCGGCGACGAGCACCAGATGGGCTCGCTCGTGGATGCCCTGCTGCCCGGTGCCGGACTGCTCTCGCCTCGCGGGCGCGTGAGCGAGGGCGGCGCGAACCGCTGGTTCCGCCGTCTCGCCGAGGGCGTCTTCGACGTGGATGACGTGGAGACCCGTGCCGACGAGCTCGCCGCCGCGCTCACCGAGCCCGTCGCGGTGGCCATCGGATTCTCGAACGGCGCCAACATGGCGCTCGCGACGGCGATCCGGCATCCCGAGGTCGTCCCCGCCGTGATCGCCTTCTCGGGGATGTACCCGTTCGGCGACCGCGAGATCACGACCGACCTCACCGGGCTGCGGGTGCTCGTCGCGGGCGGCAGCGCCGACCCGATGGCGCCGAAGGCGAGCGTGGACCGGCTGGTCGCGGCGCTCGAGGCCGCGGGTGCCGACGTGACCCGGGCCGAGCGTCCCGGCGGTCACGGCATCGCCGAGGCCGACCTCGCGGCCGCCCGCGACTGGCTCGCGCGCGGTACCGTGGGCGGGTGACCAGGCCCCTCCAGGCAGTCGACGCGCGGGATGCTTCCGCCGTGCTCGAGGCGCTGCGCCACGCGCTCAGCGGCGACGGGCCGGCGGTGCTCCCGCATCCCGGATCGGCGCCGGACGACCTCGCCGCCGAGGTGCCGCAGCGCGTCGCCGTCGTCGTCGAGACGAGCGGCTCGACCGGCCGCCCCAAGCGCGTGATGATCTCCGCGGGCGCGCTGCTCGCGAGCGCGGCCGCGTCCGAGAACGCGCTCGGCGGACCGGGCCAGTGGATGCTCGCCCTCCCCGCCCACTACATCGCGGGTCTCAACGTGCTCGTGCGGTCGCTCACGGGCGAGCTCGACCCGGTGCTCATGGGTCAGGAAGGCAGTGACGAGGGGTTCAGCGCCGAGGCCTTCGCCCACGCGGCGGCCCGGCTCGTGCATCCGCGCCGCCTCGTCTCGCTCGTGCCCACCCAGGTGGCCCGCCTGCTCGACTCTCCCGTCGGCACGGCCGCCCTCGCGAGCTTCGCGCACGTGCTCGTCGGCGGCCAGGCCACGCCGCCGGGGCTCGTCGCGCGGGCCGAGGCGGTCGGCATCCCCCTCATCCGCACCTACGGGTCGAGCGAGACGAGCGGCGGCTGCGTCTACAACGGCGTGCCGATCGGCGACACCACGATCGCGATCGCCGACGGCCGCGTCGAGCTCGCCGGCAGCGTGCTCGCCGAGGGCTACCTCGACGACCCGCGGCGCACGGCCGCGGCATTCCGTGAGCGGGATGGGCAGCGGTGGTACCGCACGGATGACTCCGGCGACCTCGTCGACGGCGTGCTGCGCATCACGGGCCGCGTCGACGACGTGATCGTCTCGGGCGGCGTGAAGGTGTCGCTCGGGGCCGTCGAGGCGATCGTGCGGGAGCTGCCGGGGCTTGGCGCCGCGGTCGTCGTGGGCACGCCCCATCCGGAGTGGGGCGAGGCGCCGGTCGTCGTCACCGAGGTGGCGGTGCCCCTGGAGACGGTGCGGGATGCCGTCGGCGCCCGTCTCGGACGCGAGGCCGCGCCCGCCCGCGTGCTGCTGCTCGACCGCATCCCCGTGCTGGCGACCGGCAAGCCCGACCGCCTCGCTATCGCGGCGCTCGCTCTTCAGTAGCGCCGCGTATCCGGAGCGGGGTTTCAGTAGACTCGGCAACCGTGGCCACCCCGAAGAAGCAGCGCATCGATCCCAAGACCGTCCCCGCGCCCAGCGCCGCGGCGCAGCTGAAGGCGGCCCAGCGGGCCGAAGCAGCGCGCAAGACGACGAAGAAGGGCGGCCGCCCCGGCGTTCCGCCCGGGGTCGCGGTCGTGCGCAAGGCCACGCTCGGTGACTGGATCGCCGGGGCGCGCCTTCAGACCCTCTCTCTCGCGATCGCCCCGGTCGCTCTCGGCACCGCCGCGGCCTACGTGCTGCCCCACGAGGAGGACGGCCCCGGCTGGCACTGGCTTCGCGCGCTGCTCTGCCTCGCCGTCGCCGTGTGCCTCCAGATCGGCGTGAACTTCGCGAACGACTACTCCGACGGCGTGCGCGGCACCGACAAGCACCGCGTCGGACCGAGCCGCCTCACCGGATCCGGCGCCGCGAAACCGCGCACCGTGCTCACCGTCGCGCTCGTGTTCTTCGCGCTTGCGGCGGCGGCGGGCGTCGTGATCGTCGTTCGCACCGAGATCTGGTGGCTGCTCGCGGTGGGCGCCGCCTGCATCCTCGCCGCCTGGTTCTACACGGGCGGCAAGCGCCCCTACGGCTACTACGGCCTCGGTGAGCTGTTCGTGTTCGTGTTCTTCGGGATCGTCGCGACCGCGGGCACCACCTTCGTGCTCGCCGACACCGTGACGATCGACAGCTGGATCGCGGGGGCCGCGATCGGGTTCCTCGCGTGCGCGGTGCTCATGGTCAACAACATCCGGGACATCGCCCCGGACCGGGCGTCGGGCAAGCGCACGCTCGCGACCCTGCTCGGCGACCGAGTGGCGCGCATCGCCTTCGTCGTGCTGCTCGCGCTGCCGTTCGTGGGGCTGCTGTACTTCGTCGCGTTCTACCAGAACGCGTACCTGGTCTACTTCGCGCTGCTCGCGGCGGTCCCCGCGGCGATCATCACCCTCACCGCGCGCACGCCAGGCGAGCTCGTGCTCGCGCTGCGGCTGACGTCGCTCACCGCCCTCGCGTACGGCCTCGGCCTCGGTTGGGCGATCGCGTTCTAGAAGCGCCGCGGCGTCGAACTACTCCACGTCCTCCGCGACGGCGTCGGCATCCTTGGTGACCGGGGCGGAGCGGCGTGCCGCGATGTCGCGGGCCACGGCATCCCGGAGCTTGCCGAAGAAGATGTAGGCCACACAGAAGCCGATGACGGCGGCGAGGATCGCGGCGAGCCACCACACGACCCCGACGAGCAGGAGGATCGCGAAGGCGAGGGCGAACACCCCGACGCGCACGAGACTGTAGGCGATCCAGGGCTTCACCATGCCAGTGTAAGCGCGGTGGCTGGACGCTTCCGGCGCGAGGCGACCGCCCCGCGTGCCTACAATTGCGGCATGGGCCGTTTGCTGATCTTCGTCATCGCGGCGGTCATCCTCGACATCTTCGCGGTGGTCGACCTCGTGCTGATCGAGAAGCGTCGCGTGCGTGCGTTCCCCAAGGTGTTCTGGGTGATCATCATCCTCGTCGTGCCGTTCGTCGGGGCGCTCCTCTGGTTCCTCGTCGGTCGCGACTGGGGCAACCGCGGTGGCGAACCCCGCACCCTGCCGCCGGAGGACGACCCCGCGTTCATCGGCAAGCTCGCCCGCGACGAGGAACAGGATGAGCGCATCCGTCGGCTGGAGCAGGAGCTCGCCGAACTCGACGACCCTGACGATGACCCCAACCAGCGCTGAGGTTCCGGCGACCGCGTTCGCTGTCGCCCTCTTGCGCGAGTTCGTGCGCTTGGGCGTGCGCGACATCGTGCTCGGGCCGGGCTCGCGCTCGCAGGCCCTCGCTCTGGCCGCGGCCGAACTCGAGGCGCGAGACCTCGTGCGTCTGCGGGTGCGCATCGATGAGCGGGTCGGCGGGTTCCTCGCGCTCGGCATCGCCGTCGAGACCGGCAGCCCCGTGATCATCATCACCACGTCGGGCACCGCGGTCGCCAACCTTCACCCGGCCGTGCTCGAGGCGCACCACTCCGGGGTGCCCCTCATCGTCGTCACCGCCGACCGGCCCGAGTCGCTGCGCGGGGTCGGATCGAACCAGACCACCGAGCAGCCCGGCATCTTCGGCGCCGCCGTGCAGCGCACCTGGGACGTCGCGGCGCCCACCGGGCTCGCCGGCGAGACGGATGCCGCGGCGGCACTCGCGCGCGATGCCGTCGCCGCGGCATCCGGCGCCCGCCCCGCTCCTGTGCACCTCAACCTCGCGTTCGCGGAGCCGCTGAGCTCGCCGATCACGTGGGTCGACGAGCCGCTACCGGAGGCGGTGTCGGCGGTGGAGGTGCCGCGGGTCGAGCTCGTCGAGACCTCCCCCGCGCTCAAGCTCACCGCCACCCCCGGCACCGTCGTGATCGCCGGCACCGGCGCCGGACCGCGCGCCGAGGAGGTGGCCCGCGAGCTCGGCGCCCCGCTCCTCGCCGAGGTCGCCAGCGGAGCGCATTTCGGTCCGCAGCTCGTCGTCGCCTACCGCGAGCTGCTCGAGACCGCCAACTTCGGTGACCGGGTGCAGCGCGTCGTCGTGTTCGGGCATCCCACGCTCAGCCGCGAGGTGCCCGCCCTCATCCAGCGCGACGGGGTCGAGACGATCGTCGTGCGCGGCACGTCCGCCGAGGACTACAACCCGGGGCGCCGCGTGAGCCAGTTCGCGGATGCCGTCGAGGTCGTGGGCGAACCCGACGCCCCGGCGTGGGCCGGGCGCTGGATCGCGTCATCGCGCCGCCTGATCGAACCCGAGAACACCGCCCCGGATGTGACGGCGGATGCCGCGACCCACGCCCGCGGGGAGCTCGCCGCCGTGCGCGCCCCCGTCACCCGGCGCGCCCTCGTGGAGGCCGTGTGGCGCGCGAGCTGGCCGCACGACCGGCTCGTGCTGGGCGCATCCCGCCTCATTCGCGAAGCGGACAAGGTGCTCACGGGCAAGAAGATCTCCGTGCACGCCAACCGCGGACTCGCCGGCATCGACGGCACGATGTCGACGGCGTTGGGGATCGCGCTCGCGAGCCAGCACCGCGAGGCGCGCGGCACGACCCGCGTGCTCGTCGGTGACCTCACGTTCCTCCACGACGTGGGGGCGCTGCTGTTCGGCGTCGGGGAGGTGCACCCGCGCATCCAGGTGATCGTCGGCAACGACAACGGCGGAACGATCTTCGACGGCCTCGAGGTCGGCCGCCAGGGCGGGCCCGCGTTCGATCGCGTGCTGCTGACCCCCCAGCGCGTGAACATCGAGACGCTCGCCGCCGCCTATGGCTGGGACTACCGCCGTGCCGCCACCCGGGGCGACCTCGACCCGATGCTCACGGCATCCACGGGTCCGGTCGTCATCGAGGTGCCGCTGGGGCGCTGACGTCGGGTCAGCGAGGCGAGAACGCCTCCGCCACGTGATCCCACCAGCGCTCGGCGTCGGCACGACGGGATGCCGCGAGTTCGAGGCCGCGGGAGCGGATCGCCTCACGGGAGCTCCACACCGACGCGACCACCGCGGGGTCGAGGGCGTCGGCCGACAGCACGGAGGTCTGCCCGAGGTTGCCCAGCGCGCCGGTGAGCTTCACCGAGGTGTACTCGTCGACGGCGATCCCGATCGTGGGCACGCCGCCCGAGACGGCGAAGACGGCGGGGTGGTAGCGGCTCGTCACGACGAGGGATGCCGCCCGCGCGAGCGCCGCGGAGGTGGCGGTGTCGACGATCCGCACGACCGCCGACGGCGCCGACATCCGCGCGGCCAGGGCGTCGTGCACGAGTTCGTCGCCGCGGGACGGCCCGCCGCCGAGCGGTCCGAAGTGCGCCGAGAACACGATGTCGAGTCCGGTGAGCTCGTGCACCGAGTCGAGGAGGGCCGCGACCGAGGCGACGTAGGCGTCCGGGTCGCGGTCGCCGGCGTGCCGAGCGACCGTCACGAGGGCGTAGGGCTCGGGGGCGGAGGGCTCGGAGGGGAGGGCCGCGGATGACCCGGGCCGGTCCGCGACGAAGCTCGCGTCATCCACCGTCGCGGTCGCGGTGATCCCCCACGATGTCACCAACTCGTGCGTCGTCGGCTCGCGCAGCCCCACGAGGGCCGCTGACGACAGCAGCGCGGCGACCCGCGGCTGATCGAGCGGGGTGAGCACCGGACCGATCGTCTGCCCGCTCACGACGAGGGGCACGCCGGCCCGGGCCGCGAGGATGCCGAGCGTGGCTCGCTCGAACACGTGCATCGGCCACACCGACGCGATGTTGCCGCCGCCCGCGATCGCAACGCCGTCGACATCCCGGAGAGCGGAGATCACCGCGTGCGCAGGATCGTCGGCGGGCAGCGACTCAGGCGAGTCGAGCACCCGGGCCATCCGCTCCTCCTGCTCGTCGCGGGTGAGCCCGCCGAACCCGATCGGCCGGATCGCGTGGATGCCGTACCGCTCGGCCGAGTCGGTCGGATTGCTCGACATCCCCACGATGTGGTCGGCGCCCCGGGCGCGCAGCCGGAACACCAGCTCATCGAACATCGCCTCGTCGCCCACATGGAACATGCCGTCGAGGGGGCCGATGTCTCCGATGGCGAGGATGCGCACCGGTCTACGTTAGTCGAGATGGCCCGCCCCACCGTCGGGAGGGGTAGGTATCATGGGACGCGGGTTTCCGGCGCCTGCGTCGTCACACCGTGTCGTCACACAGTTAGGACTGGCCGTGGGGATTCTGACTTCTCTCGACGCTGTACGGCAGGCGGATCGCCTCGTCGACGCCCTGCGCCTCGCCGACGACCTCGCCTTCGAGGCGAGCCGCGACGGCGGCAGCCGCACGATCCGGGTGCTCACGAGCGTCTTCGCGGAGTCCGACGAGGTCGCCGCGATCGCGGCCACTCACGCCCTCGCCCAGGTCTACGACGCCGAGGCCGATGTCGCCCTGTCCGTTCTGCTCTCCTCCGACCGCCCGTTCCTGCGCGAGCACGCGGCGTGGGCGCTCGGCGGCCGGCTGCCCCGGGTCGACACGATCGGCCGCCTCGTCGGTCTCGTCGTCGGCGGAGGGTTCGGCGGGATGCTCGCCCAGCGCACGCTCGAGCAGTGGTCGGTCTCGGCCTCCGACAACATCGCCCTGGGGGTCGAGGGGGCGCTGCTCGGGATCGGCGACGAGGATCAGCGCTACCGCCTCGTCGAGACCCTCGGCCTGCTGCGCAACCGATTGACGACGAACCTGCTCGTGAAGTTCGCGACCGATCCGGCCGAGGCGACCTCGGTGCGGGCCGCGGCCGTCTCCGCGCTGGGGCAGCGCCCCGCCGCCCCGGAGGTCGGGACCGTGCTCGGCGAGCTTGCTCGCACCGACGACGAGCTCGCGGACCTCGCGCGGCTCTCCCTCGTCGACCTCACCGGCCGCCGGGCCCGCACGACCGCCCGGGACGGCCTCACGGTGGCCCAGCTCTTCCTCCACGCCGACATCGACCCCGCGCTCGCCCAGGCCGGCCGCGGCGACAACGGCGGCATCGCGACCCTGCTCGTGCGGCTCGGCGACGCGCTCATCGCCCACGGCCTGGACCGCGGGTCGGTGGAGCGCGTCATCACGATCTCCCGCGGCACCGAGGCACAGGCGCTCGACAGTGTCGCCTCGCTCGCCACGGAGGATGCCGGTCACCTCTACGGCCGCGTGCCGTTCCTCGGGCCGCGGGTCGCGAGCGCCAACGCGTGGCCGTTGCGCGTGGCTGCCCGCCGTGGCATCCGGCGACTGCTCGCCGCCGCCGACGGCGTGGACGTGCTGCACCTGCGCATGGCCGATGTCGGAAGTCTGGCCGCGGCGGATGTCGCCCGCGAGCTCGACATCCCCGTCGTCTTTACCGTGGCGCCCGACCCGCACGCCGTCATCCAGTCGCTCGATCTCTCCGGCTGGCTCACGCGCTGGAACTTCGGTCAGGTCGACGAGGTGGAGCACTACTGGTTCCGCACCCGGCTCGTGCAGCAGCTCGCGGCCAACTCGGCCCACACCGTGCTGTTCCCCCGGCCGGAGCTGCGCCGCGACATGCGGTCGCTCGTCGGGATCGACATCAAGTCGCACCCTGAGCGCCACACCATCGTGCCCGAGGGCATCGACCTCGTGACCGTGGATGCCGCCGTCGCCGAAGCCGCGGACCAGGCGGCCGGCCAACCGGTCACCCCCGCCCTCGACGAGCTGCGGGTGCTGCTCGAGAAGCTCCCAGCCGAGCGCCGCGGGCTCCCGTTGATCGTGAGCGTCGGCCGGTTCCATCGCGTCAAGGGCATGGCCACGATCGTGGACGCGTGGGCGAACGGACCCCTGCGGGACACCGCCAACCTGCTGCTCATCGGCGGCGACCTCGTCACCCCGTCGGCCGACGAGCAGGAGCAGCTCGACCTCATCGACGCCGTCATCCCCGCGGATGCCCGCCTCGAGTCGGGCCTGCTCCTGGCCGGCCACCGCCCCAACGACACCGTCGCGCGGTGGGTCGCCGCCGCCCGGTTCGGTGTGCCCGAGCTGGCCGCTCCGCGCGGCATCTACGTGTGCGGCAGCCTCAAGGAGGAGTTCGGCATCGCCCTGCTCGAGGCGATGGCGACGGGTCTGCTCGTCGTCGCGCCGGACGGGGGTGGCCCCGCGACCTACGTGGAGGAGGGCGTCACGGGCTTCCTCGCTCCCACGTGGGATGTCGAGCGCCTGCGCTCGGCGATGGGTATCGCGCTCGCCGTCTCCATCGCCGAGAAGACCGACGCGCGCGCCGCGAAGTCGCGCCGGACGGTGGAGCGCAGCTTCACCATCCAGGCAATGGCCCAGGCCCTGACCGAGGTCTACACCCGGGTGAACTCCGAGTGGAGCGACCTGACCACGTGGCCCGTGGTCGCCGGATGACGGCCCCGATCACGCGGGTCGCGGGATGACGCTGCTCGTCATCAGCCCCGACTACGCCTCCCACCTCCTTCCGCTCGCCACCCTCGCGACCGCCTGGCGGGATGCCGGGGAGCGCGTCGTCGTCGCCACCGGTCCCGCGACGGCCGCGATCGTCGAGCAGTTCGGCTTCGAGCGGGTGGACCTGCGCCTCGGCCGCGGCTCGAACCCGGGCGTCATCCGGCCGGAAGACCAGCCGACGGGGGAGGATGACGCGCTGCGCGGCTTCTTCGACGCCACCCGCCGCGGGATGGTCGAGACGCTCGCCTTCCAGGCCGAGGCCCGCCTCGACGACCTGATGTGGGAGCCAGTGCGAGTGGGGCGCGAGGTGCTCGCGGTCGTCGCATCCATCGCCCCGGCCCGGATCCTCGTCGACCACCTCGCGTTCAGCGCGCGCGTCGCCCTCGACTCCGCGGGGATCGCCTACGGGGATGTCGTGCTCGGCCACCCGAGTGCGCTGCCGCTGCCGGCCCGGGGAGACCGCGCCGCGGAGGTCTACGGCTTCCCGCCGGCCTGGCCCGCCGCCTTCACTCCCGACCCCACCGCTCTCGCCGACCTCCGCGCGCTGTGCGACCGCGTCTCGGCGCGCTTCACCGCCGAGTGGAACGCCGCACTGACCACGCTCGAACCGACCTCGACTCCGGTCTCGGTCGCGTTCGAGGAGCACGGCTCGACGCTGCTCTACAACTACCCCGCCGAGCTCGCGCCCGACCGGGAGGGCGTCTTCCTCGGTTCGGCGGTTCGCACCGAGCCGCTCGACCCTGAGGTCGAGGCCTGGCTCGCCGCGAGTGACGAGCCGTTCGTCTACGTGAGCTTCGGCAGCTTCCTCTCCGTGCGCGGCGACGTGCTCGGACGTGTCGCGCGGGCCCTCCAGCAGCTCGGCCTGCGCGCCGCCCTCGCGCTCGGCAGCGCCGACCCGGGCGAGGTGGGCGAGCTGCCCGCCGAGTGGCTCGCGCGCGGGTTCCTCCCGCAGGTGCGGCTGCTCGACACGGCCCGCGCCGCGGTCACGCACGGCGGCAACAACAGCGTCACCGAGGCGGTGACCGCCGGGGTGCCGATGCTCGTGCTGCCGTTCTCGACCGACCAGTTCACCGGGGCGGCCGCACTCGAACGGCACGGGTTCGGGGTCGCGCTCGATCCCAACGCGGCGAGCGTCGACGACCTCGCCGACGGCATCCGGTCGGTGCTCGCCCTCGACCGTGGGCCGCTGAGCGCCCTCGCGGCCTCCCTGGCTCAGGAGCCGGGCAGCATCCGCGCGCGCTCGGCGCTGTCGAAGACCAGCTGACGCATCGCCGCGGGGTCGCTCGCCGCCGCGCGGTACTCGTCCATGAGTCGCGCATTCGCGTCGTACTGGTCACCCTCGCGGGCGGCGGCCTCGTGGTGGAGGGCGTACACCCGCCCGGGATGCCGCACCGGGGCCTCGCCGAGCAGGGTGCGGTGGGCGACGTACCAGGCGGCATCCTCGAAGCCCCAGCCCCGGAAGGTCTCGTCCTGTCCGCCGTGGCTCCACCACGTGGTGGGCGTGGTCACGTAGACGCCCGAGCATGCACCGTCGACGAGCACGTGGGCGGCCTCGCCGAGGGGCACGCCCGCCTCCACCTCGGCCGTGCCCGCGGCGCCGAGCCAGCGGTACTCGTTGTAGGGCAGGTGCACCCGGCCGCTCGTCGCCGCGCCGTGGACGGCCGCGATCAGGGCGTCGCGCTCGGGGATCGTGTCCGCGTCGTTGATGATGACGACCTGGTCGGGGTTGCCGACGAGTCCGATCCCGAGGTTGCGGCAGCGCGCCAGGTTGAACACCTCATCCTCGGAATCGACGGTTCGGATGTCGACGTCACCGAACTCGGCGCGGTACCACGCCACGACCGTGTCGAACGCGGGGACGCGGGTGGGCTGGGGGCGCCACGGGATGAGGACGGTCAGAAGCATCCCCCCAGCTTAAGGCCGACACCCGAACGCCCGGGTACCCTTACCACCATGCCAACGCTGACCCCCGCCGCTGCCGGTTTCGACCTCGCCGTCGTGGACCCGGACTCCACTCCGGGCGCCCCGGCCCGCGATCACGCGGAGCAGCAGCTCGAGAAGAACCACGAGGAGCTCGCGAACCTGCAGGAGCGGCTCTACGCCGAGAGCAAGTTCGGCGGCACCCGCAGCGTGCTGCTCGTGCTGCAGGCGATGGACACCGCCGGCAAGGGCGGGATCGTGCGGCACGTCGTCGGCGGAATCGACCCGCAGGGCGTGCACCTGCACGCGTTCAAGGCGCCCACCGAGGAGGAGAAGAAGCACGACTTCCTCTGGCGCGTTCGTCCCCAGCTCCCCGCGGCCGGAGTGATCGGCGTCTTCGACCGCTCGCACTACGAGGACGTTCTCATTCACCGCGTGCGCGGCTTCTCCACCCCCGAGGTGATCGAGGAGCGCTACGGGATCATCGCCGAGTTCGAGCGGGAACTCGTCGAGTCGGGCACGACCCTCATCAAGGTCATGCTGCACATCTCGAGCGACGAGCAGAAGGCTCGGTTGCAGGAGCGGCTCGATCGGCCCGACAAGAACTGGAAGTTCAACCCGGGCGACATCGACGAGCGCGCCCACTGGGACGCCTACCAGGAGGCCTACCAGATCGCGATCGCCCGCACGTCGACCCCGGATGCTCCGTGGTACGTCGTGCCCGCGAACAAGAAGTGGTTCGCCCGCTGGGCGGTGCAGTCGCTGCTGCTCGATGCCCTGCGCGGCCTCGACCCGCAGTGGCCCACGGTGGACTTCGACGTCGAGGAGCAGAAGGCCCGGCTCGCGGCGACGTGAGCCCGCGGGGATGTCGGGCGGACTTCCCGCCCAAAGATGCCCGCCGAACCCCGGAAGTCCGCCCATCATCCCCGCTCAGTGACGCGTCAGGGCGTCGCGGATCGGCGCGAACTTGAGGTCGGTCTCGGCGAGCTCGGCAGCGGCATCCGACGCCGCGACGATGCCCGCGCCGGCATACGCGGTGACCCGGCCGTCCGCGGCGAACGCGCAGCGCAGGGCGATCGCCCACTCGCCGTCGCCGTTGCCGTCGATCCAGCCCACCGGGCCGGCGTAGCGGCCGCGGTCGAACGGCTCGAGTTGCGCGATCAGAGCGAGCGCATCGAGGGTCGGGATGCCGGCGACCGCCGCCGTCGGGTGCAGGGCCCCCACGAGGTCGAGGGCGCTCGACGCGTCGGTGAGTTCGCCGGTGACGTCCGTGGCGAGGTGCATGAGGTTCGGCAGCGAGAGCACGAACGGTTCGCCCGCCGCCAGCGCCGACGTATGCGGTCGCAACCCGTCGAGCACGCTCTGCACGGCGAAGTCGTGTTCGTGGCGGTTCTTGGTCGAGTCGAGCAGCCCGGTGGCGTCGGGCATCGCGCTGCCCGCGAGCACGCGGGCGGAGAGTCGTCCGCCGGAGCTGCGCACGAGCGTCTCCGGGCTCGCGCCGAACAGTCCGTCGATGGCGAAGGTGAACGTGTCGGGGTAGGCGTCATTCAGGGCCGCGAGAGGGCGACGGAGGTCTGCACCGACCGGCAGGCCGCCGACGAGATCGCGGGCGAGCACGACCTTGCCGAGCGGGGTGCTGTCAGAAGCGAGCGGTCCCGTCACGGCCGCCGTGACCGCGTCGCGGAAGCGCTGCGGCGTCATCGCGCCCGGCTCGAGCGCGACGCCCCAGGGTGGGCCGAGCGGCGTGGTATCGGATGCCGGCGCGGCATCGATGCGCGTCATCCAGCTCACCCCGCCGCGGCGCCCGAGGATGACCGACGGAACGATGAGCACGGATGCCGCGCGCGACTCGTCCGCGAACGCGAAGCTCCCGAGCCCGACGAGTCCGCTCCCGGGGAGGCCGACCGCATCGACGACGTGGGCCGCCGCGGCGAGGGAGCGCCACGCGCTCGCGGCATCCGCCACCCGGGTGGTGCCGGAGAAGGTCAGCCGCACTGCCTCGCCGAGCCCGACGACGCCGTCGGAGCCGCGGAGGAACACGAGCGGGGCGGCCGAGGAGGCGTGGAGAAGGAGGTCGCCCGGGTCCTCGATCGGCTCGGTGCGCACTTCGAGCACCGGCGTGATCACGGCTCCAGCGTACCCGCGGTGGCCTCCGGCGTCGGCCCGACGGGCAGGGCCACCGACCAGCAGGAGGCCTCCGAACACCGCGGGTGGGACAGCCTAGACTTGACACCGTGGCCAAGGCGGATATGAGCAAGCGGGCGAGCGACGTCGCGGGCATGTTCGACGGCGTCGCGCGGCACTACGACCGCACCAACGCGGTTCTCAGCGGCGGCAACGCCGCCCTCTGGCGGGCCGCCACCGTGCGTGCGATCGCGCCGCAGCCGGGGGAGCGCATCCTCGATGTCGCCGCGGGCACCGGCACGAGCTCGGCCGCGATCCAGCGCAGCGGCGCTCGCGTCGTCGCGGTCGACTTCTCCCCGGGGATGATCGCCGAGGGTCGGCGCAAGCACAAGAGCATCGAGTTCGTCGAGGCGGATGCCGAGAAGCTCCCGTTCGGCGACAACGAGTTCGACGCCGTGACGATCAGCTTCGGGCTGCGCAACGTGAACAACCCGAAGGCCGCGCTCAGCGAGATGTACCGGGTGCTCAAGCCCGGGGGGCGCATCGTCGTGTGCGAGTTCTCCCGCCCGCCGATCGCGATCCTCCGCGCCGGCTACTTCACCTACCTCGCGCGGGTGATGCCGATCATCGCCGACCGCACGAGCTCCAACCCGGAGGCGTACAAGTACCTGGCCGAGTCGATCCGCGAGTGGCCCGACCAGGGCGAGCTCAGCCAGTGGATCCGCGGGGCCGGGTTCATCCGGGTCGCCTATCGCAACCTGACCGCCGGCATCGTGGCGATGCACCGGGGCCGCAAGCCCGTGGATGCCACGGTGCTCGCGTCGGTCGCCAAGCGGAAGGGCAACGCCACCAAGCCCATCCGCACGACCGGGGCCGCCGCGGCCGAGAAGCCGAAGCCCTAGGGCTTCCCGCACAGAATCGATCTTCAGATGGCGAATCCGAGCGTCCCCCTGGCGCGTCGCAGCAGCACCCTCACGTCGAGCCTCGGGCTCGGCGAGAAGCTCTTCGCGTCGAGCGACGAGCGGCGCTTCGTCGACGCCCTCGAGGAGGGGCTCGCGACCGTCGAGGACGGCCTGCTCGGTCAGATGCGCTTCGCCGACGAGATGGCGGATGCCACCAGCCGCTACCTGCTCGACGCGGGCGGCAAGCGCGTGCGCCCCACCCTCACACTGCTCACGGCCCAGCTCGGCAAGGGCAACACCCCGGAGGTGATCCTCGCCGCCCAGGCGATCGAGATCACCCACCTGGCCTCGCTCTACCACGACGACGTCATGGACGAGGCGCAGATGCGTCGCGGTGTCCCGAGCGCTCAGAACGTCTGGGGCAACTCGGTGGCGATCCTCACCGGCGACCTGCTGTTCGCGCGCGCGAGCAAGATCGGGGCATCCCTCGGCCTCAAGGCCCTCGAGCTCCAGGCCGAGACGTTCGAGCGCCTGTGCCTCGGCCAGCTGCACGAGACGATCGGTCCCCTGCACGACGAGGACCCGATCGCCCACTACATCCAGGTGCTCGCCGACAAGACCGGCTCCCTCATCTCGGCCGCGGCCCAGGTCGGCGTGATCTTCTCCGACGCTCCCCAGGAGTACCTCACGCCGGTCGCCGAGTTCGGCGAGAAGATCGGTGTCGCGTTCCAGCTCATCGACGACGTGATCGACCTGGCCTCCGCGAAGGATGACACGGGCAAGACTCCCGGCACCGACCTGCGCGCGGGCGTCGCGACCCTGCCGCTGCTCTACCTGCGCCGGCTCGCCGCGACGGACTCCGACGCGGACGACCTGCTGCGTCGCATCGAACGCGACATCACGAGCGCGTTCTACGGCGAGGCGGACGAGAACGACCTCACGGCGGCGATCGCGGAGCTGCGTGCGCACCCCGTGACCCAGGAGACCCTCGACGAGGCGCACCGCTGGTCGCAGGAGGCCGTCGCCGCTCTCGCCCCCCTGCCCGACGGCCCCGTCAAGAAGGCCCTGACCCGGTTCGCCGAGAGCATCGTGGAGAGAAGTTCGTGACCAAGCTGAGACTCGCCATCGTCGGAGCCGGCCCCGCCGGCATCTACGCCGCCGACATCCTGCTCAAGGCCGAGCGCAAGTTCGACGTTTCGATCGACCTGTTCGAACGGCTGCCCGCCCCCTACGGACTCGTGCGCTACGGGGTCGCGCCCGACCACCCCCGCATCAAGGGCATCATCACCGCGCTGCGCGAGGTGCTCGACACCGGGGACATCCGGCTGTTCGGCAACGTGCTCTACGGCCGCGACATCACGCTCGACGACCTCAAGCAGCACTACCACGCGGTGATCTTCTCGACGGGGGCGATCTCGGATTCCGCGCTCGCGATCCCCGGAATCGATCTGCCCGGCAGCTACGGTGCCGCCGACTTCGTGAGCTGGTTCGACGGCCACCCGGACGTGCCGCGCGAGTGGCCCTTGGAGGCCCGCGAGGTGGCCGTGATCGGCAACGGCAACGTCGCTCTCGACGTGGCCCGGATGCTCGCGAAGCACGCCGACGACCTGCTGCCCACCGAGATCCCGGACAACGTCTACCAGGGGCTCAAGGCCTCGCCCGTCACCGACGTGCACGTCTTCGGTCGCCGCGGCCCGATGCAGGTGAAGTTCACCCCGCTCGAGCTGCGCGAGCTCGGGGAGCTGAACGACGTGGACATGGTCGTGCACGAGGAGGATTTCGACTACGACGAGGCCTCGAAGGCCGCGATCGAGACGAACAAGCAGATCATGGTGATCGACCGGATCTTCCGCGCGTGGCGCGACGAGCCGCAGACCGGCTCCTCCCGCCGGCTGCACTTGCACTTCTTCGCCAACCCCGTCGAGGTGCTCGGCACGGATCGTGTCGAAGGCTTCCGCTACGAGCGCACCGAGCCGGATGGCGCGGGCGGGGTGCGCGGCACGGGCGAGTTCCGCGAGGTCCCCGTGCAGGCGGTGTACCGGGCGGTGGGGTACTTCGGGTCGCCGTTGGACGGCATTCCGTTCGACGAGAAGCGCGGCGTCATCCCGAACCGCGAGGGCCAGGTGCTCGACGACCACGACGAGCCCGTGCATGGCGTCTACGCGACGGGCTGGATCAAGCGCGGACCGGTGGGTCTCATCGGCCACACCAAGAGCGACGCGATGGAGACGATCCGTCACGTGATCAACGGGCAGGCGAGCTGGTGGAGCCCCGCGCATCCCGAGGAGTCGGCGATCCCCGCCCTGCTGGCGAGCCGCGGCGTGGAGTACACCGACCTCAGTGGCTGGCACTCCCTCGACGAGCACGAGCTCGCCCTCGGCGCCGCCCAGGGTCGCACCCGCATCAAGGTCGTGCCCCGCGACGAGATGGTGCGCGTCAGCAACAAGCACTGAGGCTCCTCGCGGGCCGAGCTCGTCGAGACCTCACCCGCGAGTCACCCGTCGGTGAGGTCTCGACGAGCTCGACCCGCGACCGGGGCTACTGCACCGCGGCCGTCAACCGCATCACGTTGTCGAGCGTCGCGGAGGCGCGTGAGCGGTGCATCCACTCGTCGAGCGTCAGCTCGCGACTGACCTCGCGGTAGCTCTGCTCGAGTTCGCGCATGTCGTCGACGAAGTCGCGGCTGCGCACCATCACCGAGATCTCAAGATTGAGGCTGAAGGAGCGCATGTCCATGTTGCTCGACCCGATCACCGCCACCTCGTCGTCGATCGTGAAGTGCTTGGCGTGCAGCACGGTCGGCGTCGGGTAGAGCCAGATGCGCACGCCCGCCTTGAGCAGCTGCTCGTAGTAGCTGCGCTGCGCGTGGTACACCATGAACTGATCGCCGACCTCGCTCACGAAGAGCTGCACGTCGAGTCCGCTCTGGGCGGCGGTCGTGATCGCGTAGAGCATCGAGTCATCCGGCACGAAGTAGGGGCTCGTGAGGATCACCTTGTGCTGCGCCGCGTAGACGAGGGAGTTGAACAGGCGCAGGTTGTTCTCGCGTTCGAATCCGGGTCCGCTCGGAACGACCTGGGCATCCACCGGTTCGCGTGTCATCGTCGGAGACACGTCCTCGGTCTCGCGCAGCAGCAGCTCGTCGGTCTCGCTGTACCAGTCCGTGACGAAGAGCGAGTTGATGCCGGCCACGATGGGTCCCTCGAACTTCACCATGAGGTCTTTCCAGTGCAGGCCCCGACGGATGTTGCCCGGCTTGTTGTACGACGAGTCGACCATGTTCTGCGACCCCGTGAAGGCGACCTTCCCGTCGATCACGAGCAGCTTGCGGTGGTTGCGCAGGTCGGGGCGCTGGTACTTGCCGCGCAGCGGCTGCACCGGAAGCATCAGGTGCCACTGCGCGCCGATCCGGGTGAGGTGCTTGAGAGTGCGCCGATAGCCGGGGGAGCGCAGGCTCGCGATGTGGTCGAGCAGCACCCGCACGATCACGCCCCGCTTCACGGCCGCCTCGAGCGAAGCGAAGAACGGTCGCGTGGTGTCGTCGAGGGAGAGGATGTAGAACTCCACGTGCACGTAGCGTGTCGCGGCATCCACCGCCTCCGCCATCCGCGTGATCGAGGTCGCGTAGTCGGGAGAGAGCTCAGCGGAGTTGCCACCGACGAGCGGCATCGCGCCGAGGGTGCGGTTGAGTTCGACGATCGGCTCGAGCCAGGTCGGCCAGGTGCCGTCGCGCTTGACGCGATCCATGCCGTCGGTGGTCTCGAGAATGTACTTGTTGATCTCGGCCTGCTTCATCCGCCGCTTCTTCGGCAGTTTGCGACTGCCGACCAGCAGGAACAGGAGGATTCCGACGTACGGGATGAACCAGATCGCGAGCAGCCACGCCATCGCCGTCTGCGGGCGGCGGTTGCGCGGGATGTAGATGATCGCGAGCACCCGGATCGTCACGTCGATCGCGATGATGAGGAGGGCGATGATGGCCGCGATCAGCGCCGTGGTCTCGTCGTTGATGGTTACGACCGGGTCTGGCTCCACGCGTGCAGTCTAGTGAGCGGTCACCCGGATGCCACGAGCGGCGCGTAGGCGAGGCTCACGGGGCCGCGTGGTCCCCAGCGCACCTCGACGGGACCGGACACCGGGCCGACGATGGCGACCAACTCGATCCCGACGCTCTCGAAACGACTCAGTGAGGTGCACGAGCCACTCAGCCCGCCCGGGCCGACGAGGCTCACGCAGACGAATCCGCTGGCGTTGAGGTAGCCGTACGCCGTGACCTCGTCGAGTGCCCCCAGCCAGCGGACCGTGTCCGGGTCTGCGCCGTGCGCGATCTCGGGAGCGGCGAGGTCGCGGGCGGTCTGCGGCTGGTCCAGCACGGCGAGCGAGCGGCCGGGCACGAGAGGGAGCCCGACGGCGAGCATCGCCGCCCCGAGCGTCGCCGCCGCGAGGCCGGCGAGCAGCCGCGAGGATGCCCGGGGCGCGGGCCACTCCGGGGCGAGCGGCGGCTCCGGGGGTTCGGCTTCGCGACGCGAGGCCTCGGCCTCGAGTCGCTCGGCCTCCGCCTGCACACGCGCGGCCTCGGCGCGGGCGGCCTCGAGCCGCGCGAGCTCGGACTGCGCGGCGGCGGCGGCCGCGGCATCCACGCCCCGTCCGTAGGCGAGGCGCTTCAGCTCGTCGAGCGGGTCGACGGCCATGGGAGTCCTAGCGGAAGTTGACGAACTGGAGGGCGACGTCGAGGTCTTTGCCCTTGAGGAGCGCCATCGTGGCCTGGAGGTCGTCGCGGCTCTTGGAGCTGACCCGCAGCTCGTCGCCCTGGATCTGGGACTTGACGCTCTTGGGGGCCTCGTCGCGGATGATCTTGGACACCGTCTTGGCGTCCTCCGACGAGATGCCGTTTTTGAGCGAGACCTCGATGCGGTACTCCTTGCCGCTCGCGTACGGCTCGCCGGTGTCGAGGCTGCGCAGCGTGATGCCGCGCTTGATGAACTTCTGCTCGACGACCTCGAGCACGGCCTTGACGCGTTCCTCGGCGCTCGCCTTGAGCAGGAGCTTCTCGCCGCTCCACTCGACGCTCGCACCGACGCCCTTGAAGTCGTACCGCGTCGCGATCTCCTTCTGGGCCTGGTTGACCGCGTTCTCGGCCTCCATCTTGTCGACCTTGCTGACGATGTCGAATGTGGAATCTGCCATGTGCCCATGGTACTTGTCACGCCCGCGCAACCCCGAGTTCATGTCGGGCACCTAGGTTTCGTCGCCATGCAGCGTCGTGTCGTGCCAGCCGTGATCGGGCTGTTCGTGATGGTCGCGGGGCTTGCCGCGTCCACCCCCGCAGTCGCGGACGAGATTCAAGTGCTGACCGACACCTTCACGGTGACGAACGCCGCGACCGAGGAAACCGTGGCGACCACGGTGATTCCCGCCCAACAATTCGCCGCCGGGACCACCCTCGACTTCAGCTACACCTTCAGGCAGTACCTGCCCGGCTCGAGCGGTCGGTTCGAGGTCGTCCTGCAGCCCGGCAACGTCGTGCTCGACCCGCCTTCGGTGGGGGATTTCCGTCTGGAGTACAGCTTCACGATCCCCGCGGGTCTCGATCCCTCCCTGACCTACACCCTCATCGCCCGCACTGCTGCTGGTGGGACGACCGAACTCGCCATCTACCGGTTCTTCAGCTACTCGTTCCGGGTCGAGGCCGCGACGGGGGGCACCGCATTGGTCGCACCGAGCGAGACGACGGCGTCGGTGGCGCAGCCGGCGACATCCTCCGTCGCCGAGTCTCCGACACCGGAGCCGACCCCGGCGAGGTCCTCGACCGCCGTGGCTGCCGCTGCTCCGCTTCCGGTGAGCACCGAGCGCATGCCCGCCCCGGACTGGCCGTGGATCCTTCTCGTGAGCGCCCTGGGAGCCGGCGTGCTGGTCGGGTTCGGCGCGATGATCGTTCGCCGCATCAACCGCAACCGCTCCTACCGTCGGCTGGCCTCACGGGACTAGACGACCGGCGCGTTCACGCCACCGTGATAGAACGACCGGGTGGAGAATCGCTCGGTGCTGTGGCTCATCGTGGGCGCGCTCGCGGCGATGGTGCTCCTGCCGTTGGCGCTGTTCCTGCGGCCCCCGGTGTCCGAGCCCGCGCCGACGCTGCCGGCCGACGCCGCTCCGGCCCCGGCGGTGCCCGCTCCGGTCTCGGATGCCGCAGCGCCATCCCCGGTCGACCGAGTGGATGCGGCGTGGGTGGCGTCGACGGCGTCGGCGACCGGCATCCCGGACCGGGCTCTCGCCGCCTACGCTTCGGCGGCGCTCGTGGTCGCCGAGGAGCAGCCGCAGTGCGGCGTCGACTGGGCCACGCTCGCCGCGATCGGCTGGGCGGAGTCCGACCATGGCGCGCACGACGGGTCGTCGATCACCGCGTCGGGGGTGGTCGAGCCGGCGATCCTCGGGGAGTCGATCGGTGCGGACACCGACGGCGGCGCCATCGATGGCGACCGCACACGGGACCGAGCGGTGGGCCCCCTGCAGTTCATCCCGGACACGTGGGCCCGATGGGCCGCCGACGGCGACGCCGATCGGGTCACCGATCCGCACGACATCGACGATGCCGCCCTCACGGCGGCTCGATACTTGTGCGCCGCGAGTGGGGGCATGACCAGTGCGCGCGGGTGGGATGCCGGGATCGCCGCCTACAACCCCGACCCCGCCTATCGGGATCGCATCGTCGCGGCGCACGACCAGTACCGGGCCTCCTCGGGCTGAGGTCACGTCCAGCCGGGCGTGCTAGACACGGTGGCATGTCTGCGCGCGCGATGTCGGCCCTCGTCGCCGTGCTCGTTCTGTCAGGCGGTCTCTCGGGCTGCGCGAGCGCGGCGCCCGCCCCGTCGTGGGCCCCGGCCGCCGAGCTGCCGCCCCGCGCGTCGATCGCGACCGATCCCGGGATCGCGGGTCTCGCGGATGCCGCGTGGGTCGAGCGCGTCGCCACCGCCTCCGGCATCCCGGCCCGCGCGCTCGCCGCGTACGCCGGCGCGGCACTGCTCACGGCCGAACTGAATCCGGACTGCGGGATCGGCTGGAATACCCTCGCCGGCCTCGGCGCGATCGAGTCCGATCACGGGCGGCACGCGGGATCCCAGATCGGTCCCGACGGCGCGGCGGTCCCGGGGATCTTCGGCGTCGCGCTCGATGGCGGCGACACCGACACGGTGACCGACTCCGACGGCGGGGAGCTCGACGGGGATGCCGTGCACGATCGCGCGGTCGGCCCGCTCCAGCTCATCCCCGAGTCGTGGCGCAATTGGGGTTTCGACGGCAACGGGGACGGGGTGCGCGACCCGCAGAACATCGACGATGCGGCGGTCGCGGCATCCAACTACCTGTGCCGGGCCAGCCGCGACATCGGTCCGATGTCCACGGAGGTCGGATGGCGGGCCGGGATCGACGCCTACAACTCGGCCGGCGGCTACGCGGAGGCGGTGGCGAGGGAGTCGGTCGCCGCCACCGAGGCGGCCGCTGCTGCCGAGACGGAACCCTCGGAGGGCTAGGCCCCGCTCGGTCGTGACGTGCTCGAGCGCACGATCAGCTCGAACGGCAGGTCCATGTTCGACGGGCTGGGCTCGCGGTGGCCGGGGTTGAGCTGGTCCATCACGAGGTCGACGGCGATGCGACCCTGGAGCGCGGGGAACTGGGCGATCGTGGAGAGCCCGAAGAACTCGCTCAGCTCGTGGTCGTCGACGCCGATCACCGAGATGTCGTCGGGCACGTTGAGCCCGAGGTCGCGCGCGGCGAGGATCGCCCCGATCGCCATCTCATCGGATGCCGCGAAGATCGCCGTCGGACGCTTGCGCGGGTTGCCGAGCAGCTGCTTCGCCGCCGCGTAGCCGCCGGGGATCGTGAAGTCGGCGGCCTGGAAGAGCTCAGGGTCGGGGGTGATCCCGGCCTCGGTGAGGGCCTCCGCGTAGCCGACGCGTCGCTTGCTCGGCACGTGGAAGTCCATCTCGGAGTCCCGGTTGCCGCCGATGTGCGCGATCACCGTGTGGCCGAGGGAGATGAGGTGCTCGGTGGCGAGGCGGGCCACCCCGATGTCGTCGATGCTCAGGGTGCGCACGCCCTCGATCGAGCCGCCGATACCCACGATCGGCTTACCGATGTCGTGCAGACGACCCACCTCGGCCTCGGTGAGTTCGAGCGCGAGGGTGATCACGGCATCCACCCGCTTGCGCAGCAGGAAGTGCTCGAAGACACTGGAGCGCTCCTCGCCGCCGCCGGACAGGTTGTAGAGCGTGAGGTCGTAGCCGTGCCCGAGCAGCGCGCTCTCGGCGCCTTCGATGACGGACCCGTAGAACCAGCGGTTGAGGAACGGGATGACCACGCCGACGTTCTTCATGCGGCCCGTGGCCAGACTCGAGGCGTTGGAGGAGACGACGTACTCGAGCTCGAGGGCGGCGGCGAGAACCCGGGCGCGGGTCTCCTCGGCGACGTGGCCGTTGCCGCTCAGCGCGCGCGAGACGGTTGCCGTCGAGACGCCCGCGAGTTGGGCGACTTCGTTGATCCCCACCACGGCAGCAACCCTCCTCGGTCCCAGCCGATCCTAGCGGGGCGCGGGACTGGTCACATGCGGCCCCGCGACCTTGTATTCTTGTTCAGCGCGTTCGGTCAGGTGAACACATGTGGTCGGAAGCGCCCTGGCAAGTTACCCAAGCGGCCAAAGGGAGCTGACTGTAAATCAGCCGTTTTCAACTTCGGGGGTTCGAATCCCTCACTTGCCACACGAAGAAAGGCCCTCGCGAATGCGGGGGCCTTTCATCGTGTGATGAGCAGTATGGATGAGAACCCCTTGGTGGGCCCCCGCTGAGCAGTCCGCACGGCGGCGCAGCCGTCGGGCGGCGGCTCAGTAGGGGAGTCGAATCCACCCTGCGAGCTACTGCCGCCGCGATGGGCCGGCGGCACCGGTTGGGCGTCGAATCCCTCACCCGAGCCGTTGCGCAGCAAAGGGCCGGCGCTTCTTTCACTGCCCTCAGACCTGTACCGGCTTCAACCCCGCAACGAGGCCGAGGAACCGTCCGACGGCGAGCTCGACTTCCTCTCGTCGAGATATCCCCGGCGTCACGAAGATGTCCTCGAGTTCGACAAGCTCCTGCGCAATGAGTGGTCCCTCGTGGCCGATCACGGTGTGCGCCCACTCGGCGAGGCGCTCGTCGCCGAGCCGGCCGTCGCGCCATTCCACGCAGTAGTAGCGAAGCGCGAGGAGTTGGCCCTCATCCGATTCTGGCGAGACAGCGACGACTCCCAGCTCGTCGAGGGTGGCGGCCACGAGGTCGCGCACCTCGTGCGAGTCCCGGTATCGCTCTGACAATCCAGCCAGTTCGCGGAGCGATGGACTGTCCACGTCGAATGCGAGGGCCTCGGCAGCAGCACGGATGGCGGCGACGCCACGGTCGGGCACGCGTGGCCACAGCGCCCAGCACTCGGCGAGCTCGCGAACAGCTTGATCGCCGCGCGACAGCAGGGGGAAGTCGTCATCACCCCACCCAGCAACAAGCTGAGAGATCTCCTTCTCGCGATCGGCGATGAGTTCGAGGCGTCGATCCCTGCCGCGGGTGACGAACATGCGAATGAGCAGCACGACGGCGGAGATGACGATCGCTGCTTCCACACTCAGCAGCGGCCACACCCACCAGTCCACAGCGATACCGGTCACCCGTACTCAACCAACCCGATCCGGTTGCCCTCGCTGTCGCCGATCTCACCCACGGCCATCCCATCGTCGACCTGCTTCTTCGGGTACAGCTCGTGGCCCCCCGCCTCCAGCGCGCGGGCGACGCAGTCATCGATGCTGCCCACGGTGAAGTAGAGGATGACGCCGTCGCGGGTGGGTCGATAGACGTCGCCTTCCGCGAGCGCTCCCGAGGCACCCGACTCCCCGTCTGACGTGGGGAAGAGCGCCATTCGGTAGCCGTCGATCGTCGTCCGCTCCAGCGATACCCCGAACACGCGCTCGTAGAACGCGACCGCACGATCGAGGTTGCTCACGGGGATCTCGAAGTACGACACACCTTCCATGACCACAGTCAAGCACCGTGCGGTGAACGACAGAGGCCGCAGCGGCCTACGGAACCAGCACGATCTTCCCGCGCGAGTGCCGCTCCGCGAGCTCCGTGTACGCCTGCCGCACGGAGTCGAGCGGGTAGGTCGCTTCGATCTGCACCGAGACGGTCCCGTCCGCCACGAGGTCGACGACCTTCTGCAGCGTCTCCACGTTGGAGGCCACTCGAGCCCCCTCGGTCTTCGCGCCGATCCGGGTCGCCGCCTGGAACGCCGCGACGGTGTTGATCCGCTCCGGCGGCACGCTGAGTTCGAGCGCCAGGTCGAGGTACTCGGGGCCGTGCGTGTCCACGAGAGCATCGATCCCCAGGGGGGCGACCGCGCGGATGCGGCGAGCCAGCTCGGGCTCGGCATACCCGACCGGGATGACGCCGACGGAGATGAGCCACTCGTGGTTGGCCTCGGACGCGATCCCGATCACGCGGACGCCCTGCGCCACGAGCAGCTGCACGACGATCGACCCCACGCCGCCCGCGGCGGACGACACCACGACGGTCTCCCCCTCCCGCGCTTCGACGGCGCGGGCCGCGGCGAACGCCGTGACTCCCGCGATGAAGAGCGACCCGGCCACCTCCCACGACAGCGCGTCGGGCTTGAGCACGAGATGGTCGACCGGCGAGACGACGTAGTCGGCGTGACTCGATCTCCGTTCACTCCACCCGACCACGGCGTCGCCGACCGAGAACTCCGTGACGCCGTCGCCCACCTCCACGACGACCCCGGCGAAGTCGGTGCCCTCACCCGAGGGGAACGTGGTCGGGAAGGTGCTCACCATGGCTCCCGCCCGGATGGCGATCTCGCCGGGGTTGATCCCCGCCGCGCGCACCTTCACGAGCACCTCACCGGGCCCGAGTTCGGCCAGAGGAACCTCGGTCACGTAGAGCACATCGACGTCACCGTGCTCGTCGAAGCGCACTGCGCGCCCGACCCGCGGAACCGGAGCCCGGAGGGCAGGATCGTTCGCCACGTCGTCTAGGCCTTCTTCGACGGCCGCCGCGCCGCCCAGTGCTGTCCGACGATCGCCGATGCCGCCGCGCCGATGTGCATGAGGGCGAGCGCGATCTTCGACCCGCCGTCGACCGGCAGGAAGACCGGGGCCGAGAGGGAGAGCACGGTCACGATGATCGCGATGATCGTCCACACCCGCAGCGCGGAGGTCGTGAATCGGCCGAGCAGCCAGAGAACTCCCGCGCCGACGAAGAGGGGGAGCACACTCGACGCGATCACCGCGACGTAGGGCACGTCACTCGCCGTCGTTCCGTCCATGGATGCCTGGATCGGCGTGCCGAGGATGGCATTGCCCGCGAAGAAGACGATGGTGTTGATGACGAGGGCGAGCAGGGCACCGGCCGCGGCTCCGAGGAGCGGGCGCGGGCGGTTCGTGACGGTGGTTCCCGTGGCGGTCATCGGATCTCCTTGAATGCGTAGATAGTTGAGTGAGTCATGGAAGTCACGGTACCGACCATTCCTTGAGTAAGTCAAGTATCGGAGTACCATGGGTTCCATGGAGGATGCGCGCGGCGACGAGATCGTCTGGAGACTGCTCGACCTGCATCGGCGCATGCACAAGCAGTTCGAGGCGGTCGCGGCCGAGTTCGACCTGACGGCCGCGGATGCCGGCGCGCTTCGTCGCTTGGACCAGCCGTACTCGATGCGCGCCTTCGCGGACGCGATCCACTGCGACGCGTCCTACGTCACCATCCTCACCGACCGACTGGATGCTCTGGGGCTCGTCGAGCGCATCCCCGACGTCAACGATCGCCGCGTTCGTCAGCTCGTGCTCACCGAGAAGGGGGAGCAGATTCGCCGCGCTCTCACGGAGCGGGTTCTCGCCACGAGCCCCGCACTCGTCGACCTCGACGACGAGGACCGCGCTGCGTTCCTCGAGCTGCTTCGCGGACGCGGCTGAGTCACTCCCCGTTCGGTACCTCGCCACCGCCCAGCGCCACGGCCTTCTGCGCCTCGAACATCGCCTCGTCGAACCCGGCGTCCGGGTCATCCATCATCAGCGCGGTCGCGATCGCATGCTCACGGACGGCCGGGTCGGCGTGCTCGCGCGCCGAGGCCAGCGCGGGCGCCGCCGCATCACCGAGCGTCGCAAGCGCGCGGCTGAGGCTGCGCTGGCGGGTGCGGGATCCCTTCCCCAGCATCGCGGCGAGCTCGTGCGCCAGCGTCGTGCGCTCCGACTCCGGCGCGAGGATCACCGCGGTGCGCCACGCGCTGCGCGCCAGCTCATCATCCGCGCTGCGCAGCAGGTCGACGGTGATGGCCTCCCAGCCCCGGGGGTCGCCGATCTTCGAGAGGGTGTGCAGCGCCTGCGTGCGCGCCTGCGGCACGTCCGATGCCACCTCCTGCAGCAGCAGCGGCACGGTGTAGGCCGAGGGATGCCGCACGAGCGCCCACGTGAGCATGTCGCGCACGAAGAAGTCGGGCTCGATCGCGCACCGGTCGATGAGCGTTTCGACGTATCGCGCGTCGGGGCGCGTGCCCGCCGCGAGGGCGGTCTGCAGCCGAGCGGACGAGGACTCGTCGTCGAAGGCGGCGCGAAGTCGTTCGGCGGGGGTGGATGAGCTCACCCCTCCATTACACGCTGTCGGGCGGCCGGGACGGCCCGTGTTACGCGAACGACGCCGCCAACCGCTCCACCGCTTCCTCGAGCACGCTCGGGGAGCAGGCGAAGTTGATGCGCGCGTGGCCGCGCCCGGCATCCCCGAATGCCGGCCCGGAATTGAGGGCCACCCGGGCATCCGCGAGGATGCGTTCCGTCGGGTCGAGCCCGAGCCCCAGGTCGCGGAAGTCGAGCCAGCCGAGATAGGTCGCCGTCGGACGCCGGTACTGCACGATCGGGAGCTTGCGACGCAGCAGGCGGGCGAGCAGTTCATCGTTGTGCATGATGCGCGCGATCGTCGCATCCAGCCATTCCTCGTCGCCGTACGCGGCGACATTGGCGTGCAGGCCGAGGATGCTCGTGCGCGACGCCACCTCCTGGGGCATCCGGTCGAGAATCGCGAGCGCGCGGGCATCCGAGGCGACCATGACCGCGCACTTCATGCCGGCCATGTTCCAGCCCTTGCTCGCCGACGTGACCGTCACCGAGAGCGCCCCCACCTCGGCCGCGACGCTCGCGAACGGTGTGAACACCACGCCGTGGTGGGTGAGGGGTGCGTGCACCTCGTCGGAGATCACGAGCACCCCGTGGCGCGCGGCGAGCATCGCGAGGTCCGTGAGCACCTCGCGCGGGTGCGGCAGACCGAGCGGGTTGTGCGGGTTGCACAGCAGCATCGCGCGGGCCCCCGCGATGAAGGCCTCCTCGATGCGCACGAGATCGAGCGTCCAGCCCTCGGCGAGTTCGAGCATCGGCACGTCCACGAGCGGCAGCCGCGCCTCCTCCACGAGCTCGAAGAACGGCGGGTACACGGGCGAGTTCACGACGACGGGGGTGCCGTCGGGCACGCCGTAGCGCAGGGTCTCGAGGATGCCCACGCTCACGTCCGTCGCCACCCGCACCGTGCCGGCATCCACCGGCCACTGCCAGCGCCGCGCGGCGAACTGCGCGAACGCGTCGGCGAGGGGACCCGCGGAATCGATGTAGCCGAGGTCGGAGTCCCGAACCCGCTCGACGATCGCCTCGCGGATGCGCTCCGAGACCGGAAAGTCCATCTCGGCCACGAACAGCGGCAGCACGCCCTCGTCGTAGCGCGTCCACTTGAGCGACGACCGCGACGACCGGAGGAGGTCGGCGGGCTCGGACGACGCGATGGACATGACGACAGTGTGCGCCACGCCGTCGGGCCGCGCCAACTCCCGCGCGTCATCGTGCGACGTCCGGCTCCCACGCCCGCGCTCAGCCGCGCAGGGCGACCGCCTCGCTCACCCAGCGCGCGTAGCGGTCCCACGGGTCGGCGCCGGCGGCGAGGGATGCCACGTGCTCCAGCAGCGCCTCGCTCACCGCGAACCACTCCGAGCCGTCGTACCGCAGTGACGCGAACTGCGCGTGGCGACGGGACTCCACCACCCGGTCGCCGCGCTCGAACGCGAGCAGCTCCTCGAAGCGCAGCGCCTGGAACCGGCCCCGCGGGTTGCCGGTCGTGCCGATCTTGATGCGGTCGCCGGCGCGGAGGTAGTAGACGACGTCCACGCGCACGACGGCGAGGTCGTCGTCGGGAATCTCGCCGTAGCGCCACTCGCACACGGCGCACAGCCACCCGGAGGGGTACTGCACGCCGAGGCGGGATCCGCACGCGCGGCACGGGGAGGGGAGCAGGTCGGTGACGCCGAATTGCTCGCCCGTCCAGTCGGCGACGGCCTCGAGGTGGGCGCCGCAGAGGGCGGCGGGGGCGTTCGGGATGGCGCTGCCGCGGCATCCCGTCGCGGCGCACGTCCCCATGCGCCCACGGTACGCCGCACCGCCGTCGCTAGGGTTGACCTCGTGCCTCACCACGAACTGCTCAGCCTCGCCCGGGACATCGCGCTCCAGGCGGGGGCCCTCGCGAGGCAGCGGCGGTTCGAGGGGGTGGAGGTCGCCGCATCCAAGTCGACGCCCGTCGACATCGTCACCGAGGCGGACCGCGAAACCGAGGCGCTCATCCGCGCCCTGATCGCGGATGCGCGCCCCGGCGACGGTTTCTTCGGGGAGGAGAGCGACGCGAGCGGCGGCTCGAGCGGCCTCACCTGGATCGTCGACCCGATCGACGGCACCGTGAACTTCCTCTACGGCATCCCGCACTACGCGGTGTCGATCGCCGTGGTGGAGGGCGATCCCGACCCGCAGACCTGGACCGCGCTCGCCGGGGTCGTCGTCAACCCCGCGACGGGCGAGCTGTTCACCGCGACCGCCGGCGGTGGCGCCTTCCTCGGGGATGCCGCGATCCGGGTCGCGCCGCCCGTCGAGCTCTCGCAGGCTCTCATCGGCACGGGCTTCGCCTACGACTCGATCGTGCGGGGCGAGCAGGGTTCTCTTGTCGCGGCGCTGCTGCCGCGAGTGCGCGACATCCGGCGTCTGGGTACCGCTTCGCTCGACCTCTGCTTCGTGGCCGCGGGCCGGCTCAACGCCTACTTCGAGCGCACCCTCAGCCCCTGGGACCACGCCGCCGGAGCGCTCATCGCTCAGGAGGCGGGGGCGACCGTGAAGGGCCGCGGCGACCGGCGACCGAGTCGCGAGTTCATCCTCGCGGCTCATCCGAACGTCGCCCGGGAGCTCGAATCGCTGCTCGACACGCTTGCCCCCTGATCGAGCGGTTGGCGCGCCGGACCGCACCGGGTTACCCTAGAAGGGATCGTCTGCTCCCCCGCACGTCCGCGGCCGACGCGATCAACCCGAAGAATCGGACCGGATGACGTTCCCCGGTCCCGCCCGAGGAGTCCCGATGTCAGAACGCGAGTTCACCGCGTCGTCGACTCCGGGCACCCCTCTCACCCGCCGCCAGTTGCGCGAGCTGGAGGAGGCGCAGCGCGCACTCGCGGTGCGTTCGGCCTCGGCGTCGTCTCGCCGACGCCCGCCGGTGAAGCCCACGAGAGCCCCGAAGGTGCGCGCCGATCGGCACGGGGGGCGCCGGTTCCTCTCCCTCTCGGCGATGCTGTTCGCCGCGGCCATCCTCATCGGCATGTCGGTGCCCGCGAACGCGTTCTTCAGTGACGCCTCGGCGCTCGGACCGGTGACTCAGAAGACGGAGCTTCCCGGGCAGAGCGTCTCCGTCTCCGAGGATGCCGTGGCCCAAGGGGTCACTCGCGACACCTACGAGGTGACCTCCTACGCCGAGCGGCTGCGCGCGCAGTACGGCAACGCCGGCCGCTTCACGGCGACGACCGGGGCGATCCGCTGGCCGTTCCCCTACTCGGTGCCGACGACCGACGGCTTCGGACCACGACCCGTCTGGGTGTCGGGAACGCCGTTCCACAACGGCGTCGACTTCACCCCCGGCAGCGGCACCCCGATCTACGCGATCGCGGACGGCGTCGTCTCCGTGCACGCCGACGAGCCGGGCGGGTTCGGCAACCACGTGATCATCCAGCACAACCTGCCGGGCGGAAGCATCGAGTCGCTCTACGCGCACATGCAGGTCAACTCGAGTCCGCTGCAGCCCGGCGATGTGATCAAGGTCGGCGACTTCATCGGCCTCGTTGGCGACACCGGCAACTCCTACGGCGCGCACCTCCATTTCGAGCTGCACATCGACAAGGTGCCCGTGGACCCCTATGCCTGGCTCACCGCCAACGCGGTTAACTGAGGACTGCTTACTGGCGAAGGGCATCTGTACGGGTTAGCCTTTACCAATCCGTTATATGCGCATGCATCGAGGCATGCTCAGGGATCCCAGACCCCGCCATCCCCCCAGGAGCGATCCGTGCGCGTCCGCGAGCAGACCCCGTGAGCGATGGCTCGCGTCCGCTGACGCGCCGCGAGGCTCGAGAACTCGAGGAACGGGCCGCCCGGGGCTCGGCCGCCTTCCCGATCGAACCCGCCCGGCCGCCGCAGCAGTCGTGGTCGCTCGACGCCGCCGCGCCGCCTGCTCCGGGATACGGTGCGATCGTTCCGGTGCCGCCCAGCCCCGCGCCACTCGTGGCGCCGGCGCCCGCTCCGCGGCTCGCGCCGGTCCTGCCGGCCGCCCGCCTGCCCGCGCCGGCTCCGCAATATCCGCTGCCCGCGCCCGCCCAGTTCGCGCTGCCGGCGCCCGCTCCCGCTCCGCTTTCGGCACCAGCTCCGCTTTTCCCGCCCGCCGTGCTCTCCGCACCTGCCCCGCTCTCGGCACCCGGCCCGCTCTTCGCACCAGCCCCGGGGCCGCTCGTCCACCCGCGCGGCGACATCATCTCCCTCGCCGCCTTCCCGGTCGACACCCGTCCGACCCCCGCCCCGAAGCGCGCCGAGCACGAGCATCCGTCGCGCCGAGCGTCCCGCACGGGTTCCGCTCGAAGCCGGCCCCCGAAGGCCGCGGCCCCGCGCCGCCCGAAGCGCCGTCTCGCGCGCACCCTGTTCTCCGGGATCGCGCTCCTCTTCGCGGGCGCCATCGCGATCGGCACCTCGCTCCCCGTCAACGCCTTCATGAGTCAGGGGGAGTTGTCAGCCGCGGCGGCCGCCGCCACGGCGGGGTCCAGTGTCGCCCCCGAGGCGGTCCCCGTGCAGTCCCTCGCGGTGGCCGGGGATGCCGCGATGCCGACCACGCTGCGCGACACCTTCACCGTGATGTCGTACCAGCAGCAGCTGCGCCTGCGCTATGGACTCTCCAACTCGGGGCCGATGTTCACCCCCACCACGGGAGCGATCCGGTGGCCGTTCCCCTACTCGGTCCCGATCTCCGACGGCTGGGGCTACCGTGATGCCCCGTGCAGCGGATGCTCGAGCTTCCACAAGGGCGTCGACTTCACTCCCGGCGGCGGCGCCCCGATCTACGCGATCGCCGATGGCGTCGTCACCCTCCACGACGACACCTACTACGGGCTCGGCAACAACGTGACGATCGAGCACCAGATCAACGGCCAGAAGGTCGAGAGCATCTACGCCCACATGCTCACCGGCTCGAGCCCGCTCGTCGTGGGTCAAGTGGTGAAGGCCGGCGAGTTCATCGGTCTCGTGGGCGACACCGGGTCATCCACGGGCTCGCATCTCCACTTCGAGATCCACGTCAGCGGCGAGGCGGTCGACCCCTACGCCTGGCTCACCGCCAACGCGGTCAACTAGCCCGCGGTCAACCGGCCCCGGAGCACTAGCCCGGGAGCACTAGCCCCGCAGCCACACCGTCGTATCGCGCGGCAGCGCTCCTCCGACGATCTCCTCGCTCGCGAGCAGCACCTCGCCGATCGGCAGCTCCACGGCCACCTTTCCGGTGTTGGTGATGACGATCACGTCGCCGTTGCGGAACGCGACGACCTTCTTGC
This sequence comes from Synechococcus sp. UW140, assembly GCA_943367555.1. GTDB lineage: Bacteria > Actinomycetota > Actinomycetes > Actinomycetales > Microbacteriaceae > Rhodoglobus. Next base: position 68,957 of record CALRJN020000008.1, read on the forward strand.
CGTAGCCGGACAGCCACTCCACCGAGCCCGAGCCGAGCCCGTGGGTGCGCCGCAGCCGCAGCGCGGTCTTGTAGAGCTCCAGCGTCGAGCCCGGGATGCCCTCCTGCGCGTCGCGCGCGTACGGCGCCCAGTCCGCGGGCTGGGGCAGCCAGCTCGCGCCGGTGTGGTTGAAGCCGAAGGCGGGCTTGTCGCTCTCCCACGGGATCGGCACGCGGCATCCATCGCGGCCGTACTTCTCGCCCTTGGTGCGGAACCAGGTCGGGTCCTGCCGCGCCTCGTCGGGCAGCTCCATGTCCTCCGGAAGGCCGAGCTCCTCGCCCTGGTAGACGTAGCTCGAGCCCGGGAGGGCGAGCATGAGGGATGACGCGGCGCGCGCGCGGCGCAGCCCCTTGGCGCGATCGGGCTTGCCGGGGGTCTTGGGTCCGATGCCCGCGCCCTGGGGCGGAGCATCCTTCGGCAGCGACAGCCGCGAGGCATGCCGCACGACGTCGTGGTTGGAGAGCACCCACGTGCTCGGCGCGCCGACCGCGCCGAACGCCGCAATCGACTCGTCGATGATGGCGCGCAGCTTCGACGCCTTCCAGTCGGTGAACATGTAGCCGAAGTTGAAGGCCTGGTTCATCTCGTCGGGGCGCACCCAGAGCGAGATCTTCTCGAGGGTGTCGAGCCACGCCTCGGCGCAGAGCACGCGGTCGCCCGGGTACTCGGCGAGCACCTCGTGCCAGCCGCGCCAGATCTCGTGAACGCCGTCCTGGCCCCAGTAGGGCGGGTTGGTGTCCACGACGTCCGACTCCTGCGGCTCGGCCGTGGAGTCGACCGCGGTGCCGCCCATGCTCGCGCCGGCGGCGGGGGGCGTGTAGTCGGGAAGGCCGGCCTGCTTGATCATGCCGTGCGCGACATCCACCCGGAAACCGTCCACGCCGCGGTCGAGCCAGAAGCGCAGGATGTCGTGGAACTGCTCCCGCACCCACGGGTTCTCCCAGTTGAGGTCGGGCTGCGACGTGTCGAAGATGTGCAGGTACCACTGGCCCGGCGTGCCGTCGGGACGCGTGACGCGCGTCCACATCGAGCCGCCGAACACCGACTGCCAGTTGTTGGGCGGCAGGTCGCCGTTCGGTCCCTTCCCCTCGCGGAACAGGTAGCGATCGCGCTCGGGCGAGCCCTCGGGCGCCGCGAGTGCCTCCTGGAACCACACGTGCTGATCCGAGGTGTGGTTGGGCACCATGTCGACGATGATCCGGATGCCGTGGCCGTGCGCCGTGGCCAGCAGCTGGTCGAAGTCGGCGAGCGTGCCGAAGAGCGGGTCGACGTCGCAGTAGTCGCTCACGTCGTAGCCGGCATCCTTCTGCGGGGACCGGAAGAACGGCGAGAGCCAGATCGCGTCGATGCCGAGCTCCTCGAGGGCAGGCAGCCGCTCGCGGATGCCGTTGAGGTCGCCGACGCCGTCGCCGGTCGAGTCGGCGAAGGAGCGCGGGTACACCTGGTAGATGACGGCGCTGCGCCACCACTCGTCGCCGGGGAGGGCGCGGGTGGCGTCCACGACGGATTCCGGGTTGGTCTCTGAAGTCATCCGAACAGAATAGGCCATTTCGCGAAAAGTGGAAGCGCTTGCAGTCCAACCCTTCACGGGCTTGTCATGGGCCCGAAACAGCGCCGAAAGCATTCCCCGGATGCTGGTAGTCTCTTACGGTGCCTCAGGGCCGTGTCGGCATGAGACGGCCCCTGCAGTGCGCCCCCTTAGCTCATTGGTAGAGCACTTCCTTGGTAAGGAAGAGGTAGTGGGTCCGATTCCCACAGGGGGCTCGGTCATCCGTTCTCATCGCTGCGGATGCCGTGGCTGAGTAGCTCAGTTGGTTAGAGCGCACGACTCATAATCGTGAGGTCGCGGGATCGTGCCCCGCCTCAGCTACCAACGAAAGAAGCCCTCGCCATGCGGGGGCTTCTTTCGTTGACGGCCGAGGGGTTGTCAGGATCCTTCCTGGGCCCACGCCGCGCAGTCAGCCGCGCCGCGTTCAGCGGCGTGGATGCGGCGTCGGTGGGGATCGTGCCCCGCCTCAGTCGTGCCCCGCCTCAGTCGTGCCCCGCCTCAGCTACCACACAAGCTTCCGAAACGACGAGGGCCCCGGACGCTCGCGCTCCCGGGGCCCTCGCCGTTCAACTCTCGCCGGCTCAGGTCCAGAGCGGCAGTGCCGGCACCGCGAGCATGATGCCGGTCGCCACGACGAAGATCACGACGGCGACCGCACCGAGGATCACCTGAACCCGGAACTGGCGCACGACGGCGCTGATACCGAGGAGGAACAGGGAGATCGCCATGAGCACGGTGGTCAGGGTCAACCGGTCACCGTAGACGTTGGCCTGGTCGCCCTCGGCGATCGTCGCGTCCGCCTGCTCCTTGGTGTCGGCGTAGCTGCCGAACAGCGAGGCCTGGTAGTCCTCGTTGTCGAGGGGGCTGTAGTAGAGGTTCGGGTCGGCCTCGTTCTGAGCATCCGCCCACTGGATGGCCTTGTCGAAGTCCTCGGAGACCGACTGGAAGTAGATCACGTCGTACTTCTCCGAGGCCGCCGTCGCGATGGCCGGGTCCGGATTCTGCATGTCGAGGCGCAGGTCGGTGAGGCGGTCGAAGAGCTGGGCATCCTGCACGTACTGCTGGTTGCCCTCGAGGTAGAGGGACTCGGCCTCGGTGGCGAGGTTCGAGCCGACCGTATACGACTGCGCCTGGTTGCCGTCGTAGAGCGAGCTCTGGAACGAGGCATACGCGGTGAAGGTGGCGATCAGGCCGAGGAGGATCGCGATGATCACTTCGATGTTGCGGCGGATGAACGGTTCGGACGGGGATGATGCGGTCGCGTCAGAAGACACTGGAACTCCGGTCTAGAAGGGTAAGGGAGAGCCAGTTTACCGGCCGGGTCAGGCGGCGAAACTCGCCTTCGCCTCGTTTACCGTCGCGAACACGCCAATCTGCTGCGCGAGGCGGGTGGTCGCGACGAATCCTTCGCCGTCGCGGCGTTCGATCATCCCCGCGAACTCGCCGTTCGCTTTGCCGACCCAGAGTCCGCGCTGAACGGACGTCCATTGGATGGGGATGCTGCGTCCTGCTGACTCGGCCTGCCCTGCGGAGAAGGCGGCGCGGTCGGACGTCATGGTCATGGGATGGCTCTCCTGAACTTCATCGGCCGGGGGATGCCAGAACAACGGATGGGGCTGGGGGACTGCTGCTGTTGTGGTTCACACACCACTTCGTGTGCAGGAACGAGTAAACCCCTGCCCGCGGACATTGTCGAGAGCTTGCGGGGAACTCGCAGTTTTGTGACCGTCCGCGACGATTTGTGTCGGTGGTGCGGCCTAGTCTGGAAACTCACCCCGACACGCCGAAATCACTACATGTAGTGGAATGACACGACTGTCATTCCCGTTATATAGTGAGACACCCCAGCACCGGCTGGGGGCCTGAGAAGGCGCAAACCGAGAAGACACGAAGGAGGTCCGAATGGACAACGACAGCGACAACGTCGGCGGCTACGCAGTCCCCGTCGACCCGATGGATCTTCTGCAGTGCGACAGCTGCCAGTAAGCAGCAGCACCTCAAGATTCCGAAGCCCCGGCGACCATGACGGTCACCGGGGCTTCCTCGTTGCCGGGCCGGTCATCCGCCCACCCGGTGGCTAGGCTGGCCGATGTGCCAGTGAATCCCGATCTCGTCGGTCGCGTCTTCGCGCCGACCGCGCCCTACCTGGTGGGCCGCGAGAAGGTGCGCGAGTTCGCCCGCGCCGTCTTCGCCACCAGCCCGCTCAACCACGACCCCGAGGCCGCGCGCGCCGCGGGCTACGCCGACGTCGTGGCCCCGCCCACCTTCCCGGTGGTCGTGCAGGAGGCGACGCTGGCGCAGTTGCTGGCCGAGCCGGATGGCGGCATCGACTTCACTCGCGTCGTCCATGGCGAGCAGCGGTTCGCCTACACCCGGCCCGTGGTGGCCGGCGACGAGCTCACGGCCACCCTCGCGGTCACGAGCGTGAAGACGCTCGGGGGCAACAGCATGGTCACGGCCGAGTCATCCATCGTCGATGCGACCGGCGCGCACGTCGTGACGGCCACCTCGACGCTCGTGGTGCGGGGGGATGAGTGATGACGGAGCTGACCGTCGGCGACGTCATCGCCGAGCACACCTACCCGCTCACTCGCGGCTCGCTCGTGCGCTACGCGGGAGCATCCGGGGACTTCAACGACATCCACTACCGGGATGACGTGGCCGCCGCCGTTGGCCTGCCCGGCGTGCTCGCCCACGGGATGCTCACCATGGGCCTCGCCGTGCAGCCCGTCGTGGACTGGCTCGGCACCCGCGGCACCGTGCTGGAGTACGGCGTGCGGTTCACCCGTCCCGTCGTCGTCGATCCGGTGGAGGGCGCGACCGTCGAGGTCGTCGCCAAGGTGGGCGCGCTCGAGGAGGGCGGCGCCCGCATCGACCTCACCGTGACGTTCAATGGCGACACCGTGCTCGGCAAGGCTCAAGTCCGTGTTGGGCTCCGCCGCGTCAGCCTCTGATGCAGCTCTCCCACCTCACTACGATGCGCGTCGGCGGTCCCGCCCGCGACTACGTGCGTGCCACGACGCGTGACGAGCTCGTCGCCGCCGCGCTCGCCGCGTGGTCCGACGATGACGCGTGGCTCGTGCTGGGCGGCGGCTCCAACGTCGTGATCGCGGATGACGGGTTCGACGGCACGGTCATCCACGTCGCCACGACCGGCATCGAACGGCTCGAGGATGCCGGCGGCCGCGTGCGCCTGCGCGTCGAGGCGGGCGAGTCCTGGGACGGCCTCGTCGCCCACACCGTGGCACACGGCTGGAGCGGGATCGAGGCGCTCAGCGGCATCCCCGGATCCGTGGGCGCCGCCCCCGTGCAGAACATCGGCGCCTACGGGCAGGAGCTCTCGGGCGCCCTCGTGTCGGTCGAGTTCCTCGACCACCTCACCGGCGAGGTGTCCCGGCTCAGCGCCGAGGACCTCGGTCTCGGCTATCGCACGTCGACGCTCAAGCGCGGCCGGCAGGGTGTCGTGCTCGCGGTGGAACTCGAGCTCGCCGCCGCCGACCACGGCGTCGTGGCGTTCCCGCAGCTCGCGTCCGCGCTCGGCGTCGAGGTCGGCGACCGGGTGCCGGTGGCCCAGGTGCGGGCGAGCGTGCTCGCGCTGCGCGCATCCAAGGGCATGGTTCTGGAGCCGGAAGACCCCGACTCGGTGAGCTGCGGCTCGTTCTTCACCAACCCGATCGTGAGCGAGCGGTTCGCCCACGGCCTCCCGCCGGAGGCGCCGCGCTGGCTGCAGGACGACGACGCGTCGGTCAAGCTCAGCGCGGCCTGGCTGATCGAGCAGGCGGGCATCCCGCGCGGGTTCGCCCTGCCGGGCTCGCACGCTGCGATCTCCACCAAGCACACGCTCGCGATCACCAACCGCGGCTCGGCCACGGCCGCGCAGGTCGCCGAGCTCGCGCGCTATGTGCGCGCCCAGGTCGCCAACCGATTCGGCGTGGAGTTGCAGCCCGAGCCGATCGGCGTCGGGCTGACGCTGTAACGAGTGACGCGCGCGAGATCGCCGATTTTGTGCGTGATGGCTGCGTGTGACTCGCAAATTCGGCGATCTCGGCGTCGGGCTGGCATCCCCGGCGCCGGGCGGGGACCGGCGCGGCGAAGAATTCAGAGCAGCCCCAACTCCATCGCCCGCGTCACCGCACGCGTGCGGTCGCTCACCCCGAGCTTCTCGAACACATGCAGCAGGTGGGTCTTCACCGTCGCCTCGCCCACGAAGAGGGTCGCGGCGATCGCCGGGTTGCTCTGCCCCTGCGCCACGAGTCGCAGCACCTCGGTCTCGCGCGGGCTGAGGGTCACCGCCGGGGTCGCGACGCGCTTGACGAGCATCGCCGCGATCGACGGCGCGAGCGCCACCTCGCCGCGGGCCACCGAGCGGATGCCGGCGAGCAGCTCCTCCTGCGGCGCCGCCTTGAGCAGGTAGCCGCTGGCCCCCGCCTCGATCGCGGTGAGGATGCTGGCATCCGACTCATAGGTCGTGAGGATGATGACCCGGATGCCGGGCCGCTCGGCAAGGATCCGCGCGGTCGCCTCGTCCCCGTCGATGCCCGGCATGCGCAGGTCCATGAGCACGACGTCGGGCTCGAGTTCGAGAGCCAGTCGCACGGCCTCCTCCCCGTCGGGGGCCTCCCCCACGACGGTCATGTCGGCGGTGTCGGCGAGCAGCGCGACCACGCCGCCGCGCACGATCGGGTGGTCGTCGACCACGAGGAGGCGGATCACGCGGCCCCTCCGATCGGTACGGTGACGGTGAGCACGGTGCCCGCGGTCGAACTGACCACGTCGAGCGTGCCTCCCACGAGGGCGAGGCGGTCGTGCATCCCGGCCAGCCCGAAGCCGTCGGTCGCCGCGGCAGCGTCGAAGCCGTGGCCGTCGTCGCGCACCTCGAGTCGGGCGACGCCCTCGCCCGTGGTCAGCACGAGGGATGCCGTGCTCGCGCCCGCGTGCTTGCGCACGTTCGCGAGCCCCTCCTGCGCGCAGCGCAGCAGCACGACCTCGGTGTCGCGGTCGAGCATGGGAAGCCCGGGCGCCGTCACGACGACCGGGGTGCCGGTCTCCCGCCCGATGCGCTCGGCGAGCCGTTCGAGCGCATCGGCGATGCCTCCCGTCGTGAGGCTCACAGGGGCGGTCGCGGCCACAAGGGAGCGCGTCTCGGCGAGCGTGGTGCGTGCGCCGTCCTCGAGGGCGGCGAGGGTCTCCGCCACGGCCGAGTGCTCGTCGGCGTGAAGCTCGCGGCGGGCCCGTTGGGCGAGGAGCACGAACCCGGTGAGGTCCTGCGCGATCGTGTCGTGGATCTCGCGGGCCAGACGCTCCCGCTCGCTCGCCACGCCGGCATCCCGGTTCACACTGGCCAGCTGCGACTGGGCCGAGCGCAACTCGTCGAGGAGGCGCTGGCGTTCCTCGCTCCGGTCGGCGATCTGGGTGATCCACAGCCCCAGGGCGATCGAGAACGCGAGCGAGACGGCCTGGATGGTCGCCGCCTGGGCGAGGGCCGCGACGTCGGCGCCCATGGCGAAGAAGAGCCCCACGCCCACGACGGCGGCGAGCGCGACGTTCGCGACGAGGGCGGGACGCAGCCCGCGCGACCGGGTCCAGAGCAGCGGGTAGGCGATGGTCTGGAAGCTCGCGAACGAGGGGACGGCGAGGGTCCCGATCCCGCCGACGAGCACGATCAGCACGGCGAACAGCACGGCGCGCGCGGGGGTTCGGTCGCCATCCCGCCCGATCGTGAACCAGGCGATCACGAACACCGCGAGCGCCCCGAGGGCGACGCCGGCCCGCAGCGGGGAGTCCGCCGCGAGCACGGCGAGCGTGCCCAGCACCACCGCCGTCGCGATGACGGCGGCGTGCCAGCCGCGCACTCCCGTCATCAGGTGTCCTTGCGGATCCAGCGGAACGTGATGCGCACCACGATGAGGCCGACGACGAACCAGATGCCGCAGGCCAGTGCAACGCCGGGGAGGTTCCAGCTCTCGCCCTGCTCGAGCACCTCGAAGCTGGCCGGGAGGAAGACCTCGCGCATCCCCTGCGCCATCCACTTCAGCGGGAACACGCTCGCGACGTTCTGCAGCCACTCCGGCAGCTGGGAGAAGCCGAGGTAGACGCCCGAGATGAACTGGAGCACGAGCGTGATCGGGATGATGACTGCGACAGCGCTCTTGCCGCTGCGGGGCACCCCGCTCAGCGCGATCCCGAGGATCGCCGAGGTGGTGACGCCGAGGAAGAACACCCACGCGAACGTGAACCACTTCTCGGGCTCGGTCGGCAGCTCGACCTGGAAGACGACCGCGGCGACGAGCAGCAGCATCGCGGCTTGGGCCAGGCCCGTGATGAGCACCTTGCCGAGCTTGCCGATGAAGTAGCTCACGATCGGCAGCGGGGTTCCCGCGAAGCGCTTGAGGGTGCCGTCGCTCTTCTCCTGCGCGATGTCGATCGCGAGGTTCTGCAGGCCGCTGAGCAGCAGGCCGGCGGCGAGCATCCCGGGCAGGTAGAACGCCGCGGCACTGATCTCCTCCCCGGGCGGGCCGAAGCTCGCCTCGCTGAACGCCACCGAGAAGATCGACAGCATCACGAGGGGGAAGAGGAAGTTGAAGAAGACCGCGTCACCCTGACGGAAGTAGGTGCGGATCTCGTAGACGGTGCGGCTGAGGCCGAGCGTCAGCGTGCGACCCGCGGGCAGGCGGGGGATGTCGATGGTGGTGGTGGAGGTCACAGTGCCGGGTCCGTTTCGTAGTCGGCCTGGTGCTCTGACACCAGGCGCAGGTAGATGTCCTCGAGGCTGGGTCGAATGACCTCGAGCCCGTCCGGTTCGCCGAGCCGCGCGACGAACGCTCCCGGCTCGGTGGTGTGCTGCTCACGCGCCACGCCGTTCTCGATCCACTTGACGAGCGGGGTGCGCGCGCCGGCGCCCCCGATCTCGTCGATGCGTCCGATGTCGATCAGGTGGCCTCCGGCGATGATGCCGGCCCGGTCGCCCAGCTGGGCGGCCTCGTCTAGGTAGTGGGTGGTGAGCAGGATCGTCGTGCCGTCGTGCTTGAGCGAGCGGATGAGGTCCCAGAACTGCCGGCGAGCCTCCGGGTCGAACCCGGTGGTGGGCTCGTCGAGGAAGAGCAGCTCCGGACGCCCGACGATGCCGAGGGCGACATCCACCCGACGACGCTGGCCGCCGGAGAGCTTGCGGATGAGCGTCTTGGCCTTTTCCTCGAGCCCGACCGCGGCGATCACCTCCTCCACGTCGCGGGGGTTGGCGTAGTAGCCCGCGAAGTGGGCGATCTGCTCGCGCACCGTCACGTCACCGCTCTCGCCCGTGGACTGCAGCACGATGCCGAGCCGCGCCTTCCAGTCGAGGCCGCCCTTGCCGGGGTCCACCCCGAGCACGCTCACCTCACCGCTGGTGCGGTCGCGGTAGCCCTCGAGGATCTCGATCGTCGTGGACTTACCGGCGCCGTTCGGCCCGAGGAGCGCGAAGGTCTCCCCGCGCTCGATGTCGAAGCTCACGCCGTCCACGGCCGCGAAGCTCCCATAGGTCTTGCGCAGATCGCGCACGCTCACTACTGAAGTCATGACCCCATGCTCCCGTGCCGCGCGACCGGGCACCAGCGGTGCACCGGATGACTCGCGCATCCACCACCCGGTGGATGCCGCGGGCGCTAGGCGAACAGCCGCTGGAGCCGCTGCACGCCCTCGAGCAGTGGTGCATCGCCGAGCGCATAGGAGAGACGCAGGTAGCCGCTCGGGCCGAACGCCTCGCCGGGCACGACGGCGACCTCGGCCCGCTCGAGGATGAGGTCCGCGAGTTCGAGGGATGACGTGGGCGTGACCCCGCCCCATGTGCGGCCGAGCAGTCCGGTCACGTCGGGGTAGACATAGAACGCGCCCTCGGGCGTCGGGCAGTGCACGCCGTCGATCTTGTTGAGCTCGGTGACGATCACCTTGCGGCGCGCGTCGAAGGCCTGGCGCATCGTCTCCACGGCCTCCTGCGGTCCCGTGAGGGCCTCGAGGGCGGCGCGCTGCGAGATGTTCGAGACGTTGCTCGAGAGGTGCGACTGGAGGTTGCCCGCGGCCTTGATCGCGTCATCGGGGCCGATCATCCATCCCACGCGCCAGCCAGTCATCGAGTAGCTCTTGGCGACGCCGTTCACGAGGATGGTCTGCTCGGCGAGGGCCGGCACCGCCTCGACGATCGAGACCGCGCGGATGCCGTCGTAGACGAGGTTCTGGTAGATCTCGTCGGCGATCACCCAGATGCCGTGCTCGAGGGCCCACTCGCCGATCGCGGTCACCTGCTCGCGCGAGTAGACGGCGCCGGTCGGGTTGGACGGGGACACGAACACGATCACCTTGGTGCGCTCGGTGCGCGCGGTCTCGAGCTGGTCGACCGTGACGAGGTAGCCCTGGTCCGAGCCGGCGAACACCTCCACGGGCACGCCCCCGGCGAGCTTGATCGCCTCGGGGTAGGTGGTCCAGTAGGGCGCGGGCAGCAGCACCTCGTCGCCCTCGTCGACGATCGTCGCGAACGCCTGGTAGACGGCCTGCTTGCCGCCGTTGGTGACGATGATGCGGGATGCTGGCACCGTCAGTCCCGAGTCGCGGGCCGTCTTGACGGCGATCGCCTCGCGCAGCTCGGGGAGTCCCGCGGCCGGCGTGTAGCGGTAGTTCTTGGGGTCGAGCACGGCGCGGGATGCCGCCTCCACGATGTTCTGCGGCGTTGCGAAGTCCGGTTCCCCGGCGGCGTAGCTGATCACCGGACGGCCGGCGGCCTGCAGGGACTTGGCCTTGGCATCCACCTTGAGGGTGGCGGACTCGGCGATGGCGGCGATGCGGGAGGAGATGCGCTGGTGGCTCACCGGTCAATTCTAGGGCGGGGGCTCGGGCTGGCACGCTGGGAACGATGCCGTACACTGGAACGCGGTAGTTGAAATCTGCCATCCTTTCGCGCGCCCTGCGGAGGGGTGGGGTCAGCTTCCGAAGGGCGGTGGCTCAATTGGTAGAGCAGCGGTCTCCAAAACCGCAGGTTGCAGGTTCGAGTCCTGTCCGCCCTGCACTTTCCCCCTCGCACCACCGCGGCGGGGAACGGGCAAGCCGAGGTATCGGAAGGTAGTCACCCACGTGGCCAGAAAAGTGATCGACGAACCCAGCGAGGATGTCGTCGCCAATGCTCGCAAGGAACGCGCCCAAAAGCGTGGACCGTTCGGGCGGTTGGCGTTGTTCATCCGCCAGGTGTTCGGCGAACTGCGCAAGGTCGTCACCCCGACGCGACGCGAGTTGGTGAGCTACACGCTCGTCGTGCTCGTGTTCGTGACGATCATGATGGCGCTGGTCTACGGTCTCGACACCGTCTTCAGCCTGCTCGTCAACTTCCTGTTCGGCAATCCTGCCGCGGTGACGGGCTAACCCACACGAACGCGGCGGCTTCGCCCGCCGAGCATGCAACGGAAAGAGATTCAGTGACTGAGAACCCCCGCGACGACTTCGAGATCGCGACGGCGGCGGAGCAGTCCTCCGAGGACGACGAGGCCCAGACGGGCAACATGCTGGCGGAGGCCGAGGAGTCCGAGGACGCCGCGGAGCACCAGGCCATGCACGTCATCGCCGATGACGAGGAGGGCGACCTCGCCGGACTCCTTGAGGCGCTCGACGCCGCCATGGACCCCGAGGCCGACGCGATCGTCGACGAGGCCCTCGAGATCGACACGCTCGATGAGGCAGAGGCTGCGGTCGCCGCGGCCGATGACGAGGCCGCAATCGAGGCGGCCGAGGCTGCCGCCGAGGACCCCGAGGTGGCGCCGTACGACGGTCCCGAGCTCGGCGACGACGAGGACCCGTACGAGGCGTTCAAGACCGAGCTGCGCGGCAAGCCGGGCAAGTGGTACGTCATCCACTCCTACGCCGGCTTCGAGAAGCGCGTGAAGCAGAACATCGAGAACCGCAAGGTGTCGATGGCGATGGAGGACTTCGTCTACCAGGTCGAGGTCCCCATGGAGGATGTCGTCGAGATCAAGAACGGGCAGCGCAAGCTCGTCAACCGCGTTCGGATCCCGGGCTACGTGCTTGTGCGCATGGACCTCAACGAGGACAGCTGGTCGGTCGTTCGCCACACCCCCGGTGTCACGGGCTTCGTGGGCAACTCCCACAACCCGCGTCCGCTGCGGTTCGAGGAGGCCTTCAACATGCTGAAGAGCCTTGTGCAGATCGTGGAGGCCCCGGCGGCCAAGGGTGCGGCGGGCAAGGGCAAGTCGGCGAGCCGCGTCATCCCGGCCGAGATCGACTTCGAGGTCGGCGAGACGATCACGATCAAGGAGGGCTCGTTCGCGGGTCTGCCCGGGTCGATCAGCGAGATCAAGGCGGAGAGCGGCAAGCTCATCGTTCTCGTCTCGCTCTTCGAGCGCGAGACCCCGGTCGAGCTCTCGTTCGACCAGGTCACCAAGCTCTGAGTTGTCTGGCGCGCCGCTGAGCGCAGCTCACGCGGCGCGGGCGAGAGTTTTCCGCGCCCACGTCCACTCGGGCACGCCCGGACCACGCACCTGCGGCATGCCGTCGACCATCCGGTACTCCCACGGTCCCGTGTCGGCGATGAGGTGATGCCAGAAGCAGAGCAGCACTCCGTTATCGAGCGCCGTCGGACCGTCGTCGCGGTCGGGGACCACGTGATGCGCCTGCAGTGTGTAGTGGGGGCTCGTGCATCCCGGAGTGAGGCAGCGGAGACCGTCTCGCGCCGCGATCGACAGCCGGAGCATCCCGGTGAAGCAGCGCTGCGGTGAGCTGATGGCCATCACCGCGCCGCTCTCGTGCATCGTGGCGACCCGATAGCCACCGGCGTCGATGAAGCGCTCGATCGTGCGGCGCGAGACCGGAAAGCGCGAGCCGCTCATGGTGCCGATCGCATCCGAGTCGAGGCCGTTCGCATCGACGAGGTCGGCGGCGCTCACCGTGACGAGCACCGTGACGGCCTGTCCATCGAGCCGGGGGGCGCCCTCGGCCGCGGCAGCCGCCATGACGATCTCGCCCAAGGCGTCGTGACGACGCTGCCCGGGCGTGCGGGGGTCGACGCCGAGCACATCGTCGACGGCGGGGTCGCCGAGAGCGACATCCACGAACCGCGGAGACCGGCGATGCGCCTCGAGCATCCCGGCGAGAAGCACTCCGATCTCGGGGAGCAGCCGGCCGCTCGCGGGCACCAATCCGTCTTCGTCGGGCGACCCCAGCCGGAAGTCCCGGCGCCGGCGGGCCCGCTCCTCGCGCGGTCGGGCGCCATCCGGGTCGGCGGCCGCGGTGAGCTGCCGGATCTCGCCCGCGAGGTAGTCGACCGACACGGTCGACACCACGCACTCGCCCGTCGGGGTCGTGCCCGTGGCCAGGCCCACCATCGCGCACTCGACGACCGCGACGACGTCCACCGGAGCGCGACCGGTGATCGTCGCGAGCTCCGAGGCGATGAGCGATGCCGCGTCCAACCCGATCTCTCCGGCGTCGAGGGCTCCGCCGACGGCGGGATGCGGTGCCGGGAGCGGAGCTCCACTGATCGACCGGTCCTCGCAGACCGCGGCGGCAACCGTGAGTCGGGCCCGAGCCGAGCGCTCCGAGATGCGCGCGAGCGACGCCACCGCGGCGACGGGTGACGCGAAGCCGAGTCGCTCAGCGAGGACGGAATCCCCGACGAGCGGCCCCAGAACGCGAACCCGGGCACAGTCCATCAGTCGACCCGCTGTCTCCACGGCCGTGATCGCGTCGGCGATCGGGAACGCGGATTCGCGACCGAGAAGGTCCGTGAGCGTCGCCAGTTCCCGAACGACGACATCCACCTGACGCGCGAGGTCGATGGGGTCGATCATGGGATCAGTCTACCAGACATTCGAAGATATGTTCGAACATGTGGAGAAGCTCTGCGACGATCACAGCCCACTCGCTCCCGCACCGAACTAGGCATCCGCCCGCCGATCGCGTAACATGAACAGGTTGCCCGCATCCGGCGAAACCAGCCGAGCGCAACTACCCACCGCATCCACCTGGATGACGGGAGCGTCGCCCCCGGGCGGCACGACACGAAGGAATACCTATGGCACCGAAGAAAAAGGTGACGGGTCTGATCAAGCTTCAGATCCAGGCCGGCGCCGCCAACCCCGCACCGCCCATCGGGCCTGCGCTGGGTCAGCACGGCGTGAACATCATGGAGTTCTGCAAGGCGTACAACGCGGCGACCGAGGCCCAGCGCGGCAACGTCATCCCCGTCGAGATCACCGTCTACGAGGACCGTTCGTTCACGTTCATCCTCAAGACCCCGCCCGCGGCGGAGCTCATCAAGAAGGCCGCCGGCGTGCAGAAGGGGTCCCCGACCCCCCACACGGTGAAGGTCGCGAAGCTCACCAAGGAGCAGGTGCGGTCGATCGCCGAGCAGAAGATGGTCGACCTCAACGCGAACGACATCGAGGGCGCAGAGAAGATCATCGCGGGCACCGCCCGTTCCATGGGAATCACGGTGGAGGCGTAATCATGGCAACCAAGTCCAAGGCATACCGCGCCGCAGCGGAGAAGATCGAAGAGGGCAAGTTCTACACGGCCGCCGAGGCCGTCGCCGTCGCGAAGGAGACCGGGTCGAAGAAGTTCGACTCCACGGTCGAGGTCGCGCTCAAGCTCGGGGTCGACCCGCGCAAGGCGGACCAGATGGTGCGCGGCACCGTCATCCTGCCCCACGGCACGGGCAAGACCGCCCGCGTGCTCGTGTTCGCGACCGGCCCGGCGGCTGAGGCCGCTCTCGCCGCGGGCGCGGATGAGGTCGGTGGCGTCGAGCTCATCGAGAAGGTCGCTGGCGGCTACACCGCGTTCGACGCGGCCGTCTCCACCCCGGAGCTCATGGGCCAGGTCGGTCGTCTCGGCAAGGTGCTCGGCCCCCGTGGCCTCATGCCCAACCCGAAGACCGGCACCGTGACGCAGGACACCGGCAAGGCCGTGTCCGACATCAAGGGCGGAAAGATCGAGTTCCGCGTCGACAAGCACGCCAACGTGCACTTCGTCGTCGGCAAGGCGGGCTTCACGCAGGAGCAGCTCAGCGAGAACATCAAGGCGGCGATCGACGAGGTCGTGCGCTCCAAGCCGAGCTCGTCCAAGGGCCGCTACATCACCAAGGGCACCGTCTCGACGACGTTCGGTCCGGGCATCCCGCTCGACATCAACTCGCTCGTCTAGGCACCAGTTCTGAGGGAGGGGGTCGGCTTCGGTCGGCCCCCTTCGTCGTCCCCGGCCTGACACGATCCACCAGAGGACTTCCATGACCGAGACCACGATCGTGCGTCCGGCGGTTCCGGATGACGCGGCGCTCCTGGCCCGCATCGCCGCCGTGACGTTCCCGCTCGCCTGCCCTCCCGATGCGCTCGCGTCGAGCATCGCCGACTTCATCGCGACGAACCTCGCCGTGGACAGCTTCCACGCCTACCTCGCCGACCCCGATCGCGCGCTGTTCGTCTCGGAGACCGGCGGGGTGACCGCCGGTCCGACCGGCGGCGCCACCGGCGGGGTGCCGAGCGGATACACGATGGTCGTCTTCGGCGAACCCTCGGATCCGGATGTCGCGGCGGCCGTCACCACCCGCCCGACCGCCGAGCTCTCCAAGTGCTACGTGCTGCCCGAGTTCCACGGCGGCGGCATTGCGGCGGCACTCGTCGCGACCTCCGTCGAGGCGGCGCGCGAGCGGGGCGCCCGCAGCGTGTGGCTCGGCGTCAACCAGCAGAATGTGCGCGCGAACCGGTTCTACGAAAAGAGCGGGTTCCTCCGGGTCGGCACGAAGCGGTTCCTGGTGGGGGCGCGGTACGAGGATGACTTCGTGCGCGCGCTGGAGCTATGAGCGAAGGCCATTTCTGCGCGCTGGAGCTATGAGCGAAGGCCATTTCTGGCCTTCGCCGCGACGCCAGCGCGACGGCCGTCCCGGCCGTCGACCGCGCGAACTCTAGCCAGACCTACCCGTTCGACACCGTGAGCACGACCTTGCCGCGGGTGTGACCGGTCTCGAGCGCCTCGTGGGCGGCCGCGACATCCTCGAGGTCGAAGACCTGGTCGACGAACACGCGAACGTCACCCGACTCGATGAGTCGTGAGATCACGGCGAGGGTCGCCCCGTCGGCGGAGACGCGATACCCGGTCCCGCGGATGCCGGCCTGCGCCGCGTCCACGGCGAGCGTCGGCCACGACCCCGTCGGCACGTTGACGAGCAGGCCGCCGGGCTTGAGCACGGTGAGCGACCGGGTGCCGGTGTCATCGGCGACGTTGCCGATGAGGTCGATGACGACGTCGACGTCGGCGACGGCATCCTCGAAGCGGCCGGACGTGTAGTCGATCACCTCGGCGGCCCCGAGCTCGCGCAACCAGCTCGCATTGCGCGCCGAGCCGGTCGTGATCACCCGCGCGCCGAAGAACGAGGCGAACTGCACCGCGAAGTGGCCCACGCCGCCCGCGCCCGCGTGGATGAGGATCCGCTGTCCCTCGTGGGCTTTCGCGACATCCACGACGGCCCCCCACGCGGTGAGCGCCGCGAGGGGAACCCCGGCCGCCTCGACGTGCGAGAGCGAGCGCGGCTTGCGGGCCAGGCACATGCCGGGCACCGTGAGGTACTCGGCGTAGGCGCCGCCGAACCGGGGCACCATGGTCATGCCGTAGACCTCGTCGCCGACCTTGAACGGGTGGTTCTCGTAGGAGGACTCGACGACGATGCCGCTGAAGTCGTTGCCGAGCACGACCGGCCACGACCCGATCGCGGGGGCCGCCCCCCGCCCCGACCGGGTCTTCGCGTCGATGGGATTCACGCCTGCGGCGACCACCTTGACGAGGAACTCGGCGTTGGCGCGCACCGGCATCGGCACGTCGGCGCGGTGCAGGACCTCCGGTCCCCCCGTCGCGTCCATCACCATGGCTCGCATCGTGCTCATCGTTGCTCGGCCTCCCCGACCCTCTCGCTGGCTCAGTCAAGTGCCCCAATGATTCAGCGCTGTTACGGGGGTGTCACTGCGCTGCAAACAATGGTCGCTAGTGTGCTGGCATGACCACGTTCGACCCGCCGAGGGCCTCCGTCGCGAGATGGGTGGATGCCGCGGCCGCGATCATCGGCTGCGTGCTCGTCTCGATCGCCCTCGCGATCATCTGGGGCGCCCGGGTGACAGTGCCGCGCGAGCTCTACGTGAGCGAACTCGGAGCGCAGGGGGAGCCGACGGCGCGCTGGTTCCAGGCGGCGCTCCTGCTCATCGTCGTGGGCGGGAGCGCGGTCGCGTGGGCCGGGCGGCACGTGCGCTCGTCGGCCCCGATCCTGCGCGCGTGGAGCCCGGCGGTCTCGCTCTGGGTCGCCTGCGGGTTCTTCCTCGTCGCCTCGCAGGTCACCTGCACCAGCGGATGCCCGCTGCCCTACGGCCCGACGTTCACCTGGCAGGACTTCTCCCACACGGCGATGGCGGTGCTCGCCTTCGCCGCCGCGTGCTGGGCGATGCTGCAGACCTCGTTCGCGCGGGAGCACAAGCTCCTCGCCGGGCTGAGCCTCACCCTGGGGTTGCTCGTCGCCGTGATCGCCGCGACGGGCGGCATCCTGTCCCTCGCGCAGTGGCAGCAGGGGTTCGGAAGCAGACTCGAGTTCGTGGCGACGACGCTCGCGATCGCGTGGCTCGTGGTGTTCGGGGTCGTGATCGCGGTGCGGCACGCCCGGGCGGGCGCGCCACGCTCATCGGCAGCGCCGTCAGCGGTGCAGCAGGTCCAGTAGCCGGTTGGCGCGCCCCACGAGCACGTGGATCTCGTTGTCGTCGCGCTCCACCCACTGGCACTGCGGCTCGCCGGCGACGGGCACGAACTCGTCGTGCTGCTCCCACACCACGAGGGTGCGCTCCGCGCCGAGCACGTACTGCTGCCACCACACCTGCCGCAGGTAGGAGCGGGGGATGCTGCGCCAGGCGTGACCGGTGGTCTTGATCTCGCTGAGCACGACCGTCGACCCGAACTCGGCGACCCCGTCGGGGGTGGCGAGGTGCAGCGGCTGTGCGTCGGCGTGGAACAGCGCCGAACTCGGCTCGATGCCGTGGCGCGCTCGCACCCAGCGGGCGATCTCCGGTTCGCGGGCTCGGCCGTGGTCGGTGTACGCGTTGCCGGCGAACCCGCTGCCCAGGAGCTTGTCCTGCGCCACCGCGCGCACCGCGGTCTCGCTCGACAGGCGCGCGACGTCGGTCGCGGTGACCCCGCGGCTGCGGGCGCGCAACCAGGCGACCCGATCCTCGGAGTGGGCGAGGATGCGCTCGTGGTGGTGGCGCGGGGGTGCCGGTTCCCAGAGGTCGAGTTCCGGCTGCAGCGTCACGGGTCCATTGTGCCCCGGGCAGCCGACGCGACGCGTCGGGCGCGCGCCGACGCCGCCCTTTAGAGTGGATGCCGCCCCCACCGTCGAGGAGACCCCCGTGAGCACTGCCCCCGTGTCCGTCCAGCTCTACACCGTGCGCGAGGCGCTCGCGGAGGATCCGCAGGGCACCTTCGACCGCCTCGCGGCGATCGGCTTCCGCAGCGTCGAGCTGTTCGGATTCGTCGATCGCGCCGCCGAGTTCGCCGACCTGCTCGCGGCCTCGGGTCTCACGGCGCCGTCGGCGCACGCGTCGCTCGTCGATCAGGACATCGTGCCGGTCTTCGAGGCGGCCCAGGCCCTCGGCGTCACGACCGTGATCGACCCCTACACCGACCCGGCGCGCTGGACCACGGGCGACGACATCGCCGCGATCGCCCGCGAGCTCAATCGGGTGTCGGCCATCGCGGCCGACATCGGCATCACCGTGGGCTACCACAACCACCAGTTCGAGCTCGAGGCCCACGTCGACGGCACGACGGGCCTCGAGGTGCTCGCCGACCTGCTCGACCCAGGGGTCGTGCTCGAGCTCGACACCTACTGGGCCGCCGTGGGCGGGGCCGACCCCGTCGCCCTGCTGGGCCGGCTCGGGGATCGCGTGCGCCTCATCCATGTCAAGGATGGCGACGTCTCGCTCGTGACGAAGAACCAGACCGCGGTCGGCTCCGGCCGGATGCCCGTGCTCGACATCCTCGCGGCCGCCCCCACGGCCCGCCGGGTCGTGGAGCTCGACGACTTCGCGGGCGAGATGTTCGACGCGGTCACCGACAGTGCCGCGTACCTGGTCGCGAACGGCGAAGAGCTGTGACCGTGACGGGACCGAGCAGCACGGGACCGGTCGGCGTCGGCATCATCGGCGCCGGGGTGATCAGCACCCAGTACCTCGACAACCTCACGACGTTCCCCGACGTGCGCGTGCTCTTCATCGCCGACCTCGACCTGGCCCGCGCCGAGGAGCGCGCCACGGCGTGCGGCGTGCCGGGCTTCGGCACGGTCGACGAGCTGCTCGCCCACCCCGACATCGAGATCGTCGTCAACCTCACCATCCCGGCCGCGCACGTGGAGGTCGCGACGCAGGTGCTCGCCGCGGGCAAGCACGTGTTCGGCGAGAAGCCGTTCTCGCTCGATCGTGAGAGCGGGCGGGCGTTGCTCGCGGATGCCGCGGCGCGCGGCCTGCGCGTCGCCACCGCCCCCGATACCTTCCTCGGCGCGGGCCTTCAGACCGGCAAGCGGATGATCGAGCAGGGGCGCATCGGCACCCCGCTCACCGCGCTCACACTCTTCCAGGCGCGGGGACCGGAGTCGTGGCATCCCAACCCCGACTTCCTCTACGCGAAGGGCGCAGGCCCGCTGTTCGACATGGGCCCGTACTACGTCACGACGCTCGTGCAGAATCTCGGGCCCGTCGCTCGCGTCTCGGCGACCGCGTCGACGGCGCGCGCGACGCGCGTGATCGGCTCCGGCCCGCGCGCGGGCGAGGAGTTCCCCGTGGAGGTGCCGACCCACGTGAGCGCCCTGCTCGAGTTCGAGGGCGGGGCCTCGGCGCAGAGCGTTTTCAGCTTCCAATCGCCGCTCGTGCGCGCCGGGTTCGTCGAGTTCTCGGGCACCTCGGGCACCCTCGTGTTCCCCGACCCCAACAACTTCGAGGGCGACCTGCTGCTGTGGGGCGAGGAGTCGGAGGAGGCGGAGACGTTCCCGACCACGGCGATCGCCAGCCGCGGCACCGGGGTCGTCGATCTCGCCCGGGCGATCCGCGCGGGTGTGCCCGAGCGGGCCTCGGGGGAGCAGGCCTTCCACGTGGTCGACATCCTCGTGTCGATCCTCGAGGCGGCCGAGACCGGGCAGTGGGTGGAGGTCACGAGCACCGTGGCGCTCGCCGAGTCGTTGCCCGAGGACTGGGATCCCCGCGCCGCGACCCTGTAGCCGGGGTGGATCCTCTGGACGGCTTCCAATCGGGTTCACAGTCGGCTCATAGGAATCTCCGAATACTGGAGACATGACCCCGTCACAGCACGCCCCGGCGATGGCCGCTCAGCCCCGCGTCACCCGCGCCGACGGCAGCCCGATCCGTGCCGTCGTCGTCGACGACGAGGACTCGCTCACCGACCTGCTCTCGATGGCGCTGCGCTACGAGGGCTGGGACGTCAAGCTCGCCTCCGACGGGCAGAAGGCGCTCTCCACGATCCGCGAGTTCCGGCCCGATGTGGTCGTGCTCGACATCATGCTTCCCGACATCGACGGCCTCACCGTGCTGTCCCGCCTCCGGGCGGACGGCATCCAGGTGCCCATTCTCTTCCTCACAGCCAAGGATTCGGTGGATGACCGGATCGCCGGCCTCACCGTCGGCGGCGACGACTACGTCACCAAGCCCTTCAGCCTCGAGGAGCTCGTGGCGCGTCTGCGTGCGCTCATCCGTCGCTCCACGCTCACCGCGAGCGCCGACGAGGACTCCCGTCTCGAGGTCGGCGATCTCGTGCTCGACGAGGACACGTTCGAGGTGAGCCGGGGCGGTGTCGCCGTCGAACTCACGGCGACCGAGTTCGAGCTGCTGCGCTTCCTCATGCGCAACCCGCGCCGCGTGCTCAGCAAGGCCCAGATCCTCGACCGGGTGTGGAGCTACGACTTCGGCGGACGCTCGAGCGTCGTCGAGATCTACATCTCCTACCTGCGCAAGAAGATCGACTCGCTCGGGGAGCCGATGATCCACACCGTCCGCGGCTTCGGCTACGTTCTCAAGCCGGCGGGATGACGCGCCGCCGCCCGATGACGCTGCGCCGCCGCCTCGTCATCGGCATCGCCGGGCTTCTCGCCGCCGTGACGCTCGTGATCGGCGTCGTGAGCGTCCTCGCGCTTCAGCGCTTTCTCGTGGGGCGCCTCGACCAGCAGCTCACCGGGGCCACGGGCCGATCGCAGGAGGCGTTCGAGGGCGGCCGCCCGGACAACGACGGCGGCGGACGACGCCCCCCGGGTGACTTCCTCGCCATCCCCGGCCAGGGGGTCGGCACCCTCGCGGGAGTGATCACCGCGGACAACCTTCTCGCGGCCGCGGTGCTCGACGACTCGGGGCGCACCGTCTCGCTCACGACCGAGCAGCTCACCCGGCTCGCGACCGTGCCGGTGGGCGGCGAGCCCACCACGGTGGATCTCGGGGGCACCCTCGGGGACTACCGCGTCGCCATCCAGAGGACCGGCGACGGTGACTCGCTCGTCGTGGGGCTGCCCCTGGACTCCGTCGACGAGACCGTGCTCCGGCTCACGATCCTCATCGCGATCATCGGCGTGCTCGGGGTCGGCGGCGCGGCGATCGTCGGGGCGATCGTCGTGCGCGTGGCCCTGCGTCCGCTCGAGCGGGTCGCCGCCACGGCGACGCGGGTGTCGGAGCTCCCGCTCGATCGGGGCGAGGTCGCTCTCGCGGTGCGCGTGCCCGATGCTGACGCCGACCCGGCCACCGAGGTCGGCAAGGTGGGTGCCGCGCTCAACCGCATGCTCGAGCACGTCGCGAGCGCCCTCACCGCCCGGCAGGCGAGCGAGAACAAGGTGCGCACCTTCGTCGCGGATGCCAGCCACGAGCTGCGCACGCCCCTCGCGTCGATCCGCGGGTACGCCGAACTCACTCGCCGCGGCGGTCACGAGCTTCCGGACGATGTCGTGCACGCGATCGGCCGCGTCGAGTCGGAGTCGGTGCGGATGACCGGGCTCGTCGAAGACCTGCTCCTTCTCGCGCGGCTCGACGAGAACGCCGCGCTCGAGGGCGACGATGTCGATCTCACCGCGCTCCTCATCGACGCCGTGAGCGACGCGCGCGCCGCGAGCCCCGACCACGATTGGCGGCTCGATCTGCCCGACGAGCCGGTGAGCGTGCACGGGGACCACTCGCGCCTGCACCAGGTCGTCGCCAACCTGCTCTCGAACGCGCGCACGCACACGCCCGCGGGAACGGTCGTGACCGCGGCGCTCGTCGAGGAGTCCGACCGCACGATCATCGAGGTGCGGGACACCGGACCCGGCATCGATCCGGCGCTCACCCCGACGATCTTCGAGCGCTTCGTGCGCGGCGACGGGTCGCGCGCCCGCGCGACCGGGAGTACCGGCCTCGGTCTCGCGATCGTCACGGCGGTCGTCGAGGCGCACGGAGGGCGGGCCGAGGTCGAGAGCGTTCCCGGGAGCACGGTGTTCCGGGTCATCCTGCCCCGTCGACCCTGACCGCGCTCGGAGCACGCCGACGCGCACGACGCGCCAACGGGGTCGAGGCGAGCCCCGTGCCCGGTCGACCGTGGCAAACTGGCGACGTGCTTCGATCCAGTCGAAAGATCCTGCTTGGGACCGCATCAGTCCTGGTCCTTCTCGCCGTGCCCGGATTCGCGGGGTCGGCGACCGCGTCGGAGGGTTCCGTCCCGGCGGTCGTCAGCTTCTACGCGGGCGATCCCCAGGGCCTCCTCACCGATCTGGATGACGTCTTCGGGGTCTCGGAGAGCGGGCAGGGCATCGACTTCACGGGCGCCAAGGTGGGTCAGCTCAACCGCGTCTTCGACTTCGCGGACTCCTTCCTCACGAGCGACAGCGTCGAGAATCCCGTCGTGCTCGCCAATGTGTGGACCGCCCCGATCACGATCGGCGACAAGCCGTTCGGACTCGCCACGATCTGGATCAACCCCGACTCCCAGAACGCCGAGCTGGCCGACTTCGTCGTGGATCCGGATGCCGCGCTCGCGCTCGCGGACGTGCCGGCCGGAACCTACCTCGTGGGGGACCCGGACCGCAGCGCTTGGCTCGCCCTGACCGACGGCGAGGTCACGGCGCTCGTCGCCGGTGACTCGGGAATCACGAGCCCCATCTCGTTGGCGGCCTACCAGCGGACGGTCCAGTCCGACGCCGGCGAGCCGGCCCCCACCCGCGACAGCGGTCTGCTCAACTCGATCCTCGTGCTGGTGGCCGGGCTGCTCGTGGTCGCCGTGGGGCTCGGGATCTACGAGTACCGTCGCCGGTCCCGCACGTCGGAGGAGGAGGACGGGCTCATCGATCCCGTCGATCCCGAGCTCCTCGAGGAGCCGGAGGAACCTGAGGCGACTCCGACGTCCAAGCCGAAGCCGAAATCCAAGCCGAAATCCACGCCCGCGCCGAAACCGACGCCCGCGCCGAAGCCGAAGCCGACGCCGGTCGCCGACGAGGATGCCGCGACGCCCGACGCCTGAGTTTGCTCAGCCCGGGTTCGCCGGGTACGCTGGAGCCAGCCCAAGACCGCAGGTCATCGGCGTGCACGCAAGTGCATCCGATCCAAGTGCTGATTCAGCAGCCCGCGCAGGTGTATGAAGTTCGTGTTTCGCGGTTATCCGCTTCCCACCGCTCCGTGCCCTTGGCCGGAGCGTTTTTCTTTGCTCCCGGCGTCGTGTGGTCATCATGCGAGATTCATCGAAACGAGGAGCACCATGGCGAACAAGGAAAGCTCGGTCGCCGAGCTGACGGAGCACTTCCGCAGCTCGAACGCGATCCTGCTCACCGAGTACCGCGGTCTCACGGTGGCGCAGCTCAAGACGCTGCGGAAGTCCATCAGCGAGCACGCGACCTACGCCGTGGTGAAGAACACGCTGACGAAGATCGCGGCGAACGCGGCAGGGATCACGTCTTTCGACGCTGACCTGGTCGGTCCGTCCGCGATGGCCTTCGTTCACGGCGACACCGTCGCCGTGGCGAAGACCCTGCGTGACTTTGCCAAGGCAAACCCTCTGCTCGTGGTGAAGGGCGGGTACTTCGACGGTAACCCGCTCACCGCGGCCGAGGTCAGTAAGCTTGCCGATCTTGAAAGCCGGGAGGTGCTGCTCGCGAAGTTCGCGGGTGCCGCCAAGGCTTCGCTGTTCGGCGCAGCGTACTTGTTCAACGCACCGCTCTCGAAGGCCGTTCGCACGGTCGAGGCGCTGCGCGAGAAGCAGGCCGCGCAGTAAGCGCGACCGTCACGTCAAGGAATAGAAGGAGACCATCATGGCCAAGTTGACCAGCGACCAGCTGATCGAGGCGTTCAAGGAGCTCACGCTCATCGAGCTCAGCGAGTTCGTCAAGAAGTTCGAGGAGACCTTCGAGGTCACCGCCGCCGCGCCCGCGGCCGTCGCCGTCGCCGCCCCCGCGGGTGGCGCCGGTGGAGCCGCCGAGGAGGTCGAGGAGAAGGATTCCTTCGACGTCGTCCTCGAGTCGGCCGGTGACAAGAAGATCCAGGTCATCAAGGAGGTGCGCACCCTCACGAGCCTCGGTCTCGGTGAGGCGAAGGCCCTCGTTGACGGCGCTCCCGGTGTCGTGCTCGAGGGCGCGAACAAGGAGACCGCCGAGAAGGCCAAGGCGCTGCTCGAAGAGGCCGGCGCGACCGTCACCCTCAAGTAGTTTCTGCTCCCCGACGGGGCGCCACTCCCTCGCGGGGTGGCGCCCCGTCGCTCGTTAAGCCCGTCATCGCTCGTTTGGCCCCCGAACGGGGGTCCGCGCTCTGGGGGACCTGTACCCCCCAGTTGCGGGGTCGGGAATGTTACCTCCATAATGGGGGGCACGCTCGCGGCTCCCCCGCCGTGTCGTGAATTACCCGAAAGAGAATCCGCACCCCCGGGCGGATCGGCCGACCACCCATCGACCGATGCATTCCCCCGTGTGCGGCTGCTCGAACTACCCGAGAGTGCATACCCGAAATGCAGACTTTCATCGCGCGCGTTCGCGCCTTCTTCGCTCCCCGTTACGACGCCTCGACCGGTCAGCGCCGTCGACGTTCCCTGCCGGCGGTCGCCGCGGGTGCCGTGCTCGCGCTGCTGCTGGGGTCGGGCGTCGCTGTTGCCGCGACCTCGTCCGCGGAGGCGCACAACTGGGCCGTCAACCCCTCGTGTTCGAGCCTCAGCGTCAACCTGACGTCCTACAACACGAACAACGGGGGCACCAACACGGTCACCGTGACGGTCGACGGCACCGCCGTGCTGCCCACCCAGAACTTCTCGAACGGCTTCAGCCAGGTCTTCCCCCTCAACGCCGCCGTTGCGCACACCTACAGCGTGGTGGTCACGGCGCACGATGATCCGACCGCCAGCAAGAACTGGGCGTTCACCAAGACCGGCACCACCACGCCCTGCGCGACGCCCACGGTGAGCCTCACGCCCTCGGTGTGCACCACCCCGGGCGGCACCACCGACCTCGTCGCGAACTTCGCGAACCTCGACCAGTCGCACACCTACACGGTCGCACTGTCGAGCGCCGGCGGAACGAACGTTCCCGCTGCGGCCTTCGTCGCGACGGGCACCACCGGGAGCAAGACGTTCACCGGACTCGCGCCCGGGTTCTCGTACACGGTGACGATCGTCGATACCACGTCGACCCTCAACGGCTCGGCGAGCGTGTACGCGGTCGGATGCCCGCAGGACTCCGCGCTGCAGGTCGCCGCGACCGAGTGCACCGTCTCCGGCGGTTCCGCCCAGTTCGCGGTGACGGCGAGCTCGCTCGTCAATGGCCGCAGCTACACGATCGAGCTGTTCAACACCGTCGGCAATGTCAAGCAGGACTCCGCGACGTTCACCGCGGACGCCTCCGGCACCACCGTGCGCACCTTCGCGGTGCCGCCGTCGGGGTCGTACTACGCGGTCATCACGGATGACGCCGCCGGCTCGAGCAAGACGAGCAGCACGATCACCTTCCTCCCGTGCCCCGGGACCCCCGGTCAGCCGGTCCTCACGGTCACCGAGTGCGACGCGGTGCCCGGCACCGGCGGCGGCGCCATCGCGTTCGCCGTGGTCGGCGGCACGATCGACGTGAGCGTCACCGGGCTCGTCCCGGGTCGCACGTACGACATCGTCGTCAAGGACGCGTCGAACGTCGAGGTGCACTCCCAGAAGAACTACACGGCCGCCTCGTCGACCTATACGGTCAGCCTCCCGGCGATCGCTGCGGGCGTCTACACGGCCACGGTGACCGACGTGCTCGTTCCCTCGTACACCTCGTCGCAGCAGGCGACCATGCTGCCCTGCCCGACGTACGACACGACGATCTCGCTGTCGCCGACCGAGTGCACCGAGCCGGGCCAGACCGTCCAGCTCAGCGCCACGATCGCCGACTACGCGGTGGGACGCTCCTACACCGTCGCGCTTCTCCAGGGAGGGGTGCAGGTCGGGGCGACCAAGACCTTCAACTCCGCGACGGGCACGCCTCAGACGGTGACGTTCACGGGACTCACCCCGGGACTGGAGTATCTGGTGAGGGTGACCGATGACAACTCGGTCCCGCTCGTCACGGCCTCGGAGTCGGTCACTCTTGAGAGCTGCCCCGGCCTGCCGACGATCAAGCTGACGCCCGGAACCTGCTCGATCCTCGGCGTCACGGATATCAACATCGCGCTCTCCGACCTCGAGGTCGGCAAGGAGTACGTGGTGAGCCTCACGACCACGTCGGACGGCAAGCCCGTTCCCGGATTAGCGGACCGCACCTTCACGGCCACGCTCACGACGGCCACGGGCACCTTCGCCCAGGTTCCGTTCGAGAACAAGTACACCGTGACGGTGACCAACAAGAGCACCCCGGCGATCAGCGCGAGCGTGCAGATCGACCTTCCGCGGTGCGACCTGCCCACCTTCCCGCTGCCGCCCGAGGAGCCGCCGTTCGACCTCCCGACCCTCGCCCTGACCGGGTCGGGGCCGGCGGGGCAGACGGTCATCGCGGGCGTGCTGCTGCTCCAGCTGGGGCTGGCACTCGTCGGTGTCGCCCTCCTCCGCCGTCGCTCGCGCGAGGTCTGATCCGAACGGTCGGCGGTTCCTGACCGGTGGGGCCGGTGGGCGTTTCGGGCGCTCGCCGGCTCCATCGCCATGGGGCGTGCCGCCGACCGGCGGAGGCGTCCCCGGTGACACCTAGGGTGGAACCATGAGCGGGATGCGGGGCGGCGGCGGTCGCGGAGGTCGCGTGAGCGGCGGCGACGTGCAGGCCCAGCGGGCGGCCAACGCCACCGCTCCGAAGATCCCCGACCTGCTCCAGCGGATCGGGGGACTCTTCGCCCCGCATCGCGCCGCGATCACCGTCACGATCGTGCTCGTGCTCGTCAGCGCCGGGATCAGCGTCTTCCCGCCGCTGCTCACCAAACAGGCCTTCGATGTGGGCCTCTTCCCGCCGTCGGGCACCCCGAACGTTCCCGTGCTCGCGCAGCTCGTCGGCCTCATGGTCGGGCTCTGGATCGCGTCGGCGGCCCTCGGCGTGTGGCAGACCTACCTCACGGCCACGGTGGGCAACCAGGTGATGGGAAGCCTCCGCATCCGCCTGTTCGGCCACCTCCAGGCGATGGAGCTCGCGTTCTTCACGAGAACCAAGACCGGCATCATCCAGTCGCGCCTCCAGAACGACGTGGGCGGGGTCGCGGGGGTGCTCAGCAACACGATCTCGAGTGTCATCGGCAACACGGTCACCGTGATCGCCGCGTTCGTGAGCATGCTCGTGCTCAGCTGGCAGCTCACCGTGGTCGCGGTCGTGCTGCTGCCCGTGCTCGTGTTCGCCCAGCGCCGGGTCGGGCAGGTGCGGGCGCGCATCGCAACCAAGACCCAGGAGTCGCTCTCCGACATGACGGCGATCACCCAGGAGGCGCTGAGCGTCTCCGGCATCCTGCTCGCCAAGTCCTTCAACCAGCAGCCCGCCGAGGTCGGCCGCTACCGGGCCGAGAACGAGAACCAGATCCGCCTGCAGGTGAGCCAGCAGATGAGCGGCCAGTGGTTCTTCGCCATGGTCAACATCTTCCTGTCGGTCATCCCCGCCGTCATCTATCTTGTTGCCGCCTTCCTCATCACCGGGGGAGTGGATGTCACCGCCGGCACGATCGTCGCCTTCACCACCGTGCAGGCGCGGCTCATGTTCCCGCTCATGGGGCTCCTGCGAGTCGCCCTCGACCTGCAGACCTCGTCGGCGCTCTTCGCACGCATCTTCGAGTACCTCGACCTGCGACCGGCGATCACCGACCGCGCCGATGCGCGGGCCGTGAACCTCGACCGGCTGGGCGAGGTCGCCTTCGACGACGTCGTGTTCCGCTACCCGGATGCCCCCGCCGACGGTCGCCCCACCCTCGACCACGTGGCCTTCACCATCGAGCCCGGGCAGTTCGCCGCGTTCGTCGGACCGTCCGGCGCGGGCAAGACCACCGTGTCGTACCTCATCCCCCGTCTCCACGACGTGACGGAGGGCCGCGTGCTGTTCGCCGGTGATGACGTGCGCGACCTCCAATCCGACTCGCTCGTGCGCAACATCGGGATCGTCAGCCAGGAGACCTATCTCTTCCACGCCACGATCGCCGAGAACCTCCGCTACGCCAAGCCCGACGCGAGCGATCAGGAGCTCGAGGCGGCCTCGCGCGCGGCGAACATCCACGACACGATCGTGAGCTTCCCCGACGGCTACGACACCGTCGTCGGCGAGCGCGGCTACCGTCTCTCGGGCGGCGAGAAGCAGCGCATCGCGATCGCGCGCGTGCTGCTCAAGGACCCGGCCGTGCTCATCCTCGACGAGGCCACGAGTGCGCTCGACTCGATCTCCGAGCGGGTCGTGCAGACGGCGCTGGATGCCGCATCCCGCGGCCGCACGACGATCGCCGTCGCACACCGGCTCTCCACCATCGTCGCGGCCGACGTGATCTTCGTCGTCGCCGGGGGTCGGATCGTGGAACGCGGCACCCATGCCGAGCTGCTCCGGGCCCAGGGCACCTACGCCTCGCTCTACGAACAGCAGGTCAGCGGCACCTGATCCCCCTTCACCGGCGCGATCTGGCTAAAGTGAACCGAACGCAGCACTGACCCGGTGTCACCAGGAGTTCCATGTCCAACGCAGGCCAGGCCCCATCTCCCGAGGGCACGATCGTGCTTCCGAGCGCCACGATGAAGCCGGGGCTGAGCATCCGCTCGATCCTGCTCATCATGCTGCTGATGGTGAGCGTCGCGTCGAGCGTCGTGGTCGGGCTCATCGGGTTCGTGAACGGGCGCGAGTCGCTTCAGGATGCCGCGTACTCCCGGCTGATCGAGGTGCGCGACTCGCGCGCCCGCGAGGTGGTCGCCCTGTTCGACTCATTGGAGTCGACGATGCTGCTCAACGCGCGGGGGGAGAGCGTCTCGGCGGCGCTGACCGCGTTCACCACCGCATTCGACGAGCTCGGCTCGACCGAGCTGACCCCGGAGGAGCGTGCGACGCTCGCCGCGTACTTCGACGAGCAGTTCGGTCCCGCGCTCGCCGAGGCGACCGGGGAGCCGGTGGATGCCGCGACCCTCGTGCCGACGGATCCGGCCCAGTCCTACCTCGCCCTCCACTACACGGCCCCGTTCGAGACGTTCGACGAGGCGATCGCGATCGACGACGCGGGCGACGGCAGCGCGTGGTCGGCGGCGCACGCCCAGTTCCACCCGTTCTTCCGCCGCATGGTCGAGCTGTTCAGTTACGAGGACGTGCTGCTCATCGATGCCAACGGCCACGTCGTCTACTCCGCCTTCAAGGGCGTCGACCTCGGCACCGACCTCGACAACGGTCCGCTCCAGCGCACCAACCTCGCCGAGGCGTACGCGGAGGCCCTCACCGGCAACGTCGCCGACACCGTCGTGCTGACCGACTTCGCGAGCTACCCGCCGTCGTTGGGGCTGCCCGCGGCGTGGGCGGTCACGCCGGTCGCCGTCGACGGCACGATCATCGGGGCACTCGCGGTGGAGATGCCGATCGCCCAGCTCGACGACGTGATGACCGGCGGCGGCGACTGGAAGGCGAGCGGACTCGGCGCGACCGGGGAGACGTACCTCGTCGGCGCCGCGGATGAACTCATGCGTTCGCTCTCCCGTTCGCTCGCCGAGGACCCCGCCGGCTACGAGGAGCGCGCGATCTCGGCCGGCACGGCCCCGGATGTCGCGGCGCGCGCCGTCTCGGACGGCACGACCCTGCTCCTCCAGCCGGTGCGCACCGACGCCGTGACGCAGGCTCGCGAGGGCAACGCGGGCACCGTGCTCGGCGTCAGCTATCTCGGGGACGAGACGATCGCCGCCTCGGCGCCCGTCGGCATCCCGGGCCTGGACTGGGTCATCGTCGCCGAGCTGTCGACGGCGGAGGCGTTCGCCCCGGTCACCGATTTCACCCGCAACCTCGTGCTCTCGTCTGCCGTGATCGTGCTCGTCGTCTCCCTGCTCTCCCTCGTGATCGCGGGGGTCATCGTGCGCCCGCTGCGGCGCTTGCGCGACGCCGCCCGCCGCATCGCCGCGGGCGAGCAGGGCGTGCAGGTCGACGCCGGAACGAGCGATGAGCTCGCGGATGTCGGGGCGGCCTTCAACGACATGAGCCGCAGCCTGCAGGTGAAGGCGTCCCTGCTCGAGGAGCAGCGCGCCGAGAACGAGCGACTGCTGCTGAGCCTCATGCCCGAGCCGCTCGTGCGCCGCTACAAGGAGGGTGCGCGAACGATCGCCCTCGACCACCAGGAGGTCACCGTGATGTTCGGTGACATCGTCGGTTTCGAGGCGTTCAGCCGTGGCAAGGACTCCGAGGACGGCCTCGAGCTGCTCAACGAGATCCTGCTCAGCTTCGACGAGGCGGCGGACCGGTTCGGAATCGAGCGGGTGCGAACGACCCGCGCCGGCTACCTCGCGAGCTGCGGGCTCTCGGTGCCGCGCGTCGACAACGCGCGGCGGATGGTCGAGTTCTGCGTGGAGCTGCAGCACATCCTCGAGCGCTTCGGCGGCAAGCACGGGGTCGAGCTGAACCTGCGCGCCGGGCTCGACACCGGTCGGGTCACGAGCGGGCTCGTCGGTCAGACGCACATCGCCTACGACCTGTGGGGGGATGCCGTGAGCCTCGCCTTCCAGATCCAGGGCACGAACGACGCCTCCGGGATCTTCGTGACGCAGTCCGTCGTCGACCGGATGCCGGACACCGTGCACACCCACGAGTGGGGCGTCGTGACCACCGCCGACGGGGAGCAGCCGGTCTGGCGCGTGGATGTGGATCGTGACGATGACTGAGATCGCGCGATGACCGGAATCGCAGCATGACCGAGATCTGGCTCCAGCCCTGGTTCTGGCCGGCCGTCGGCGTGGTCGTCGGCCTGCCCGTGGTGCTGCTCATCCTCACCGAGGTGCACAGCGCGCTCGACCGCCGCGGCAACCCCGCGGCGCGCATCGTGCTCCTGCTGCGCAACTACGTCGCCCCGGTCGGGGCCCTCCTGCTGCTGCTCAATCAGGCCACCTACGCCGACATCGACCTCACCTGGACCCAGGTGACGGCGACGCTGTTCGGCTTCCTCATCATCCTCGTGCTGCTCAACGGGCTCAACTTCGCCCTGTTCGTCACCGCCCGCCAGGGCAGCTGGCGCAGCCGGGTGCCGTCGATCTTCGTCGACATCGTGCGGGTGGTGCTGATCCTCGTCTGCCTCGCCGTGCTGTTCTCGGTGGTCTGGAACGCGGATGTCGGCGGCCTCTTCGCGGCCCTCGGGGTCGGGTCGATCGTCATCGGGCTCTCGCTGCAGAACGCGGTCGGCTCGGTCGTCAGCGGTCTGCTGCTGCTGTTCGAGCAGCCGTTCGAGCTCGGCGACTGGATCGAGACCGACGGCGTGCGCGGCCGGATCGTGGAAGTCAACTGGCGTGCCGTGCACCTCAAGACGTCCAGCGGCGTGGTGATCATCCCGAATGCGAACCTCGCCGGCAGCTCGTTCCTCAACATCACCCGCAACGACTCCCCGTTCGAAGCCGAGGTCACCGTGCGGTTCGCGACGGATGACTCGCCCCAGACCGTGATCGACGTGTGTCGCAGCGTCGCGGGCGACCTCCCGGCCGCGGTGCCGGGGGAGCCGGCCATGATCAAGCCGATCCACAAGGCGCGCTACGAGGTCGCGATCCCCATTCGAAGCCCCGCGGACAACTACCAGACCCTCATCGCCTTCCGCACCCGCCTCTGGTACGCGGCGCGACGGGCGGACCTTCACCTCGATGGCGATCTCACCGACAACTACAACACCGAGGCGAACGTGCGGGCGGCGCTCACGCGCCTCGCGCCCGCGCTTTCCCTCGCCCGGGACGAGGTCGCCCCGCTCGTGCCGCAGCTTCGCCTCGAGCGCTATGGCGCCGGCGAGGTCGTGCAGCGCACGGGCTCGGTTCCCGATGGGATGCGCTACATCGTGAGCGGGACCGCCGCACTCTCCGCCCCGGTCGACGGGGGCGGGGAGGTCGTCATCGCGGTGCTGGACCGGGACGACGTGGTCGGGCTGACCGCTCTCACCCGCCAGACCGCCGCCGCGCGCGTCGTGGCCACGACCGACCTCGCGGTGCTCTCCGTTCCGGTCGGGGTGCTCGACGGACTCGTCAAGACCCGCGCCCGCCTCGCCCGTGACATCGGTCAGGAGATCGACAACCGCCGCCAGCTCGCTCGCACGGCGTTCGAGGGCGCGGGAATGGCGCTGCCCCGGGACTCGAGGATGATCGCGTAACACCCGTCGACGCCCGGGTAGCCTTGGGGCATGAAGTACGCCAACACCGTGCTCGACCTCATCGGGGACACCCCGCTCGTCAAGCTGAACCGCGTGACCGAGGGGATCGCCGCGACGGTGCTCGTCAAGGTCGAGTACCTCAACCCGGGCGGCTCATCGAAGGACCGCATCGCCACGCGCATCATCGACGACGCCGAGGCGCGCGGGCTGCTCAAGCCGGGCGGCACGATCGTGGAGCCGACGAGCGGCAACACCGGCGTGGGCCTGGCCCTGGTGGCCCAGCAGCGCGGCTACCGCTGCGTGTTCGTGCTTCCCGACAAGGTGGGCGAGGACAAGCGCAACGTGCTCACCGCCTACGGCGCCGAGATCGTCGTGACTCCCACGGCGGTCGCGCCCGACAGCCCCGAGTCGTACTACTCCGTGAGCGACCGGCTCGCCCGCGACATCCCCGGCGCCTTCAAACCCGACCAGTACTCCAACCCCAACGGTCCTCGCTCGCACTACGAGACCACCGGGCCCGAGATCTGGCGCGACACCGAGGGGACGATCACCCACTTCGTCGCGGGCGTCGGCACGGGCGGCACGATCAGCGGCGTGGGCAAGTACCTCAAGGAGGTGTCGAACGGCGCGGTGCGCATCATCGGCGCCGACCCCGAGGGCTCCGTGTACTCCGGCGGCACCGGTCGCCCCTACCTCGTCGAGGGCGTCGGCGAGGACTTCTGGCCCACGGCGTACGACCCCAGCGTCGTTGACGAGATCATCGCGTCGTCGGATGCCGAAGCCTTCGACCTCACCCGGCGGCTCGCCCGCGAGGAGGGCCTGCTCGTCGGCGGCTCGAGCGGCATGGCCGTCGCGTCCGCTCTCAAGGCCGCGCGCGACCTCGGCCCCGACGACGTCATGGTGATCCTGCTCCCCGACGGCGGGCGCGGCTACCTCGGCAAGGTCTTCAACGACAAGTGGATGCGCAGCTACGGCTTCCTGCCCGCCGGCGAGGACCGCAGCGTGGCCGATCTCGTGGGCACCAAGACCGCGGATCTCGCCGGACTCGTGCACGTGCATCCCACGGACACCGTGCGCCACACGATCGACAAGATGCGCCAGTACGACATCTCGCAGATGCCCGTGCTCACCGCGGAGCCGCCCGTCGTGATGGGCGAGGTCGTCGGCTCGATCGACGAGCGCGCGCTCGTCGACGCCGTCTTCAGCGGTCGGGCGCAGCTCACCGACGCCCTCGAGGAATTCATCGGCCCGCCGCTCGGTTTGATCGGGATGCAGGACTCGATCGCCGCGGCCAAGGAGGCTCTGGCGCATGCCGACGCTCTGCTCGTGACGAACGACGGCAAGCCGGCCGCCGTCGTGACCCGGCACGACCTGCTCGCCTTCCTCAGCTCCTAACAGAAGAGACCTCAGTGTCCGACGACAAGTACGCCTTCTCCACCCGCGCCATCCGTGCCGGCCAGGACTTCGACCCGACCACCGGCGCGGTGGTGCCCCCGATCTACCAGACCTCCACCTTCGTGCAGGACGGCATCGGCGGCTTCCGCGGCGGCTACGAGTACGCGCGCGGGGGCAATCCCACCCGCACGTCGCTCGAGGAGCTGCTCGCCTCCCTCGAGGGCGGCGCCCGTGCGTTCAGCTTCGCCTCCGGCCTCGCCGGGGAGGACACCCTCCTGCGCGCGGTGCTGCATCCGGGCGACCACGTCATCATGGGCAACGACGTCTACGGCGGAACGCACCGCCTCGTCAGCCGCGTGCACGTGCCGTGGGGGGTCTCCATCTCCACGGTCGACATGAGCGATCTCGATGCCGTGCGCGCGAGCATCCGCCCCGGTGCCACCCACGTGCTGTGGGTGGAGACCCCGTCGAACCCGCTCATGAAGGTCAGTGACATCGCCGCCCTCGCGGAGATCGGGCACGCCGCCGGTGCGCTCGTCGTGGTCGACAACACGTTCGCGTCGCCCGCGCTCCAGCAGCCGCTCGCGCTCGGCGCCGACGTGGTCGTGCACTCGACCACGAAGTACCTCGGCGGCCACTCCGACGTGCTCGGCGGCGCCGTGGTGCTCAACGACCCGGAGCTGATCGAGAAGGTCGGATTCCTCCAGTTCGCCGTCGGAGCCGTCTCCGGTCCGATGGATGCCTGGCTCACCGTGCGCGGGATCAAGACGCTCGCCGTGCGCATGGAACGCCACTCGTCCAACGCGCAGGCGATCGCGGAGGCGCTCGTCGGGCACCCGAAGCTCGAGGCCGTGTACTACCCCGGGCTGCCGTCGCACCCCGGGCACGCGCTCGCGGCCCGGCAGATGTCGGGGTTCGGCGGGATGATCTCGCTCGCTGTCGCCGGTGGGGCGAGCGCGGCCAGGACGTTCGCCGAGTCCACGGAGCTGTTCCAGCTTGCCGAGTCGCTCGGCGGGGTCGAGTCGCTGATGTGCTACCCGTCGGAGATGACGCACGCGTCCGTCAAGGGCACCGCGCTGGAGGTGCCCGACAACGTCGTGCGCCTCTCCGTCGGCATCGAGGACGCGGGGGATCTCACGGCCGACGTGCTCGCGGCGCTCGACCGGGTCTAGGGGGAGCCCCTCCGCGGGTCGAGCCTGTGGAGACCTCACCGACTCCCCTCGGCAGCCGGTCCTGATGTCGAGAGTGCAGTTGTCGCGAGTCCACCGCGGAGCGACTCACAAGAACTGCACTCTCGGCGCGAGGGGCGCGTGCGGCGGCAGCCGTCGCACGCGCGTTGTCCGTTTCTCGCTGGCCGAGGCATCCCTGCCACGCCATGATTGACCGGTGACCCGCACCACTGAGCCCGCCAGCACCCCCGCCCACGTAGCCCGACTCGGCCTCGCGCCCGCGAGCGCGATGTACATCGCGGCGGTGCTCGGCACGGGCATCCTCGTGCTCCCCGGGCTGGCGATGGATGCCGCGGGCCCAGCTTCGCTCATCGCTGTCGCCGCGGTGCTGCTGCTCTCCATCCCGCTGGCCGGGACGTTCGCCGCGCTCGCCGCCCGATTCCCCGACGCGGGCGGCGTCGCGACCTTCGTCACGCTCGCGCTCGGCCCGACGGCCGCGCGGATGGCCGGCTACTGGTTCCTCTTCGGCGTGCAGTTCGGCGCCCCCGTCGTCGCGACGCTCGGCGCCGAGTACCTCGCCGCCGCGCTCGGAGCGGGTCGCGTCGCGGTGCCGTTCATTGCGCTCGCGTTCCTCGTGATCCCGCTCACCGTCAACGTGTTCGGGCTCCGCGTCAGCGGGAGCATTCAGCTGGTGCTCACGGGACTGCTCGTGGTGGTCGTCGTCGGCGTCGTCGCGGTGAGTGCGCCGATCGTGCGGGCGGAGGCGTTCACGCCGTTCCTGCCGAACGGCTGGGCCGGGGTCGGGCTCGCGATCAGCCTGTTCGTGTGGGCGTTCGCCGGGTGGGAGGCGGTGACGCACATCGCCGCGGAGTTCCGCAACCCGCGCCGCACCATCCCGCTCGCCACGGCCATCGCGATCGTCGTCGTCGGCCTCGCCTATTTCGCCCTCCAATGGGTGACCGTCGGGGTGCTCGGCGATCGCGGCACGACCAGCCCGGTCCCGCTCATCGACCTCGTCTCGATCACGGTGCCCGGCGTCGGCCCGCTCGTCGTCGCCCTCATCGCGGCGATCGTCGCGATTGGAGTGCTCAACGCCTACGTGCCCGCGTTCGCCAACCTCGCCGCCTCGCTCGGCCGCGACGGCCATCTGCCGAGGTGGTTCGCCAAGGGCGCCGAGCCGGGGGCGATCCCCCGCCGCGCACTCGCCCTCGTCGCCCTCATCGAGCTGAGCTACTTCGGGGTGCTCGTCGCGCTCGGCCTCAACCTCACGCCGCTCATCCTCATCCACACCTCGTCGATGGTCGCGGTCTACGCCCTCGGGATGCTCGCCGCCGTGCGTCTGCTCGAACGGTGGTCCGCGGGCTGGTGGATGGCCGTGGTCTCCGTCGTGCTCGTGGCGGGCCTGCTCGTGCTCGCCGGCGCGAACCTCGTGATCCCGGCGGTGCTCGCGGCGGTCGCGGTGGTCGTCACCCTCGTGAAGCGGAAGACAACCCGTGGCTGAGTATCGCGCCCACTTCGACGCCGTCATCGAATTCGTCAACGGCGGCTCGCTCACGGCGACCGACTTCCGCCTCGACCTGCCCTCGGCCGACACCACGGAGGACGACGCCGGGCGCCTGCTCGTGCAGCACCTCGGCCTCGCGCTCGTGGGGTCGGTGCGGCTCGACGGGTTCACGGTGGTCGAGGAGGCGCACCGCGGCTCCCGCGGAATCGAGGCTCATGCGGCATCCGGCAGCAGGCGGGTCGTGGATCTCAGCCACGTCATCCGGGATGGCCTGATCACCTACCCGGGGCTGCCCGCGCCGACGATCACCCCGTTCCTCACCCGCGAGGAGTCGCGCGCGAAGTTCGCACCGGGCACCGAGTTCGCGATGGATCTCATCACGCTGGTCGGCAACACGGGCACCTACCTCGACTCGCCCTGGCACCGGTACGGCGACGGCACGGATCTCGCCGGCCTCGACCTCGCGACCCTCGTCGACCTGCGCACCGAGGTGCTGCACGTGACGGACGCGGCCGAGCGGGGCGTGCCCGCGAGCGTGTTCTGGGACCGCGACGTGGGCGGCGCGGCGGTGCTCATCCACACCGGCTGGGACCGCCATTTCGGCACACCGGCCTACTTCGCCGGGGCGCCCTTCGTGGCACCGGATGCCGTGGACTATCTCATCGAGCAGGGCGCGCTGCTCGTCGGCATCGACTCCCTCAACATCGACGACACCGAGAGCGGCGGCGAGCGCCCCGCGCACACGCGTCTGCTCGCGTCGGGCATCCACGTGGTCGAGCACCTGACCCGGCTCGGGGAGCTGCCGCCTCGCGGGGCGCGGTTCACGGCGGCCCCGCC
This sequence comes from Synechococcus sp. UW140, assembly GCA_943367555.1. Lineage (GTDB taxonomy): Bacteria > Actinomycetota > Actinomycetes > Actinomycetales > Microbacteriaceae > Rhodoglobus. Next base: position 106,226 of record CALRJN020000008.1, read on the forward strand.
GGCGGTCAAGGAGTTCGGCACGTTCCCCGTGAGGGCGTTCGCGATCGTCGACTAGGGTTTGCGCCATGGGCACACCCCTGCGAACACTGACTGTCTCTGGCGTTCGGGCAGACGAGTAGCCACATGGACCCCCTCATCCTCTTGATCAGCGCGGGATTTGGCACGATCGGACTTCTCTTGTGGGCCGTCCCCGGGGTGGGCAGGTTCGTCCCTGACCCGCGCCCCTTTTCGCCCGAGGAAAAGATTCGTCGGACTCGGCTCATTGGCATCTTGATGTTCGGCTTCTCCGTCGCGATGATCGTGCTCTTCGTAGTGAAGCTTCTTCTCTGGCCTTGAGTGGCGGGCGCGCGCCTTCAGCAGGCACGCCGGACCTCTTTGCCACCGAGTCGATCATTCGCAAAGCCGATCTCGAACCAGTCAGTGGGACGCACCCGCTAGGGTCGACGCCATGACCACCCCCGCGAGCGCCCCCAAGGCGAACATCCGCCAGGTGGCCACGCTCGCCGGGGTCTCGCACATGACGGTGTCGCGGGTCATCAACGACCACCCGAGCATCGCGCCCGCGACGCGCGAGCGGGTGCTCGCGGTGATGCGCGAGCTCAACTACCGCCCGAACGGCGCCGCCCGCGCGCTCGCGAGCCGCACGACCCGGCGGATCGGCGTGATCGTCGACAGCGTGGTGGAGTTCGGCCCGGGCAGCACTTTGCGGGCGATCGAGGATGCTGCCCACGACCGCGGGTACACCGTGAGCTCCGTCGCAGTCGATCGCGCCGTCACCCCGCACGACGCGATCGAGTCCCTCACCGCGATCGGGATCGACGCGCTCTGCCTCATCACCCCGCGCTCCGACTCGATCGACCTGCTGCGGGAGGGGTCCAGCGGTATCCCCACTCTCGTCGTGAAGCCCGAGCCCGAGCCCGACCTGCTCACGGTGTCCGTCGACCAGCGGCGCGGGGCCGAGCTCGCGATGCGGCACCTGCTCG